>QHRW01000118.1 GCA_003220265.1 Candidatus Rokuibacteriota bacterium
AAGTATAGTGACGTCCGGCGCCCGGCGCGCCCAGGAGGCCGCCCCATGATCACGAAGTTCTCCAACGTCTACGCCGGCCACGTCGACCTGCCCGACATGGGCCAACACGCCACGCCGGCCAACGAGCGGCGGTACTCCAACGAGCACCTGGCCACGGTGTTCGACAAGACCGAGGCCATCGCGCAGTGCATGGACGACCACGGTTTCCACACGCTGTGGCTGGCCGAGCACCATTTCCAGCACGAGGGCTACGAGTGCTTGCCGAACATTCTCATGACGGCCGTGCACCTCGCTCACCTGACCGAGCGGCTGCGCATCGGCTGTGGCTTCAACATCACGCCCATGTGGCATCCACTACGGCTGGCCGAGGACTTCGCGACGGCCGACATCCTCACCAAGGGGCGTACCGTGTTCGGCGTGGGCCGTGGCTATCACACGCGCGAGGTGGAGACGTTCGGCGCGCCCATGCTGGACCAGGACGCCAACCGCGAGCTCTTCGAGGAGCAGGTCGAGATCGTCATGAAGGCCTTCCACGCGGAGCGCTTCTCGCACCGGGGCAAGCACTACACGCTGCCGCCGGAGGTGCCCTATCGCGGCTACGCGCTGAAGGATCTGACGCTGGTGCCGCGGCCGCTGCGGCGGCCGGTGGAGACGTGGCAGCCGGTCGTCAGCGCCGGCGCGCGCGGGCTCGACTTCATGATGAAGCACCGGATCAAGGGGCTCATCGGCGGCGGCGCCGCCACCATGGCCGAGAAGTCGATCTTCGCGTTCAAGGAGGCCTCGGACCGCGCCGGCCTCCACTACAGGCTCGGCGAGGGGCTGAGCCTCGGCATCTTCTATTACCTGGCCGACTCGCGCGAGCGCGCCGTGCGCGAGATCACGCCGTTCTACGAGGAGCACGTGAAGATGTTCGGCCCGCTCGGCTTCGTGCCCGGCATCACGCCCGCCCAGCTCGAGGCCTCCACCAGGCGCGGCGGGTGGGGCGCGGCCGGCGTGCCGACGGTCGAGGACTACATGAAGGTGGGCGCGTGGTTCGCGGGACCGCCGGAGGAGCTGAGCGCCTACCTGCGCACGCTCGAGACGAAGTACCCGGGTCTGGAGTACGTGCACCTGAGCAACAGCATGGGCACGCCCAAGGCCGTGATGCTCGAGCAGCTCGCGTGGCTGGGCAAGGAAGTGATGCCGCACTTCACGGGGCGGTAGCGCGCCGGTTTGCACGCGGGTGGCGAGCGGGGTTACTCTGCTCGCCACCCGGAGGACAGGCCCCATGCGTTACGAGCTGATCTCGGCCGACTGTCACGTCGATCTCTGCTGGCTCCCGCCCGACCTCTTCGTGCAGAACGCCTCGCCGACGCTGCGCGAGCGCATGCCCTACGTCGTCGACGGACCCAAGGGGCCGATGTGGACGACGAAGGCCGGCGCCAATCTCGGTCGCGTCAACGGCATGGGCTCGGCCGGGCGCGAGTACGTGCCGGGCAAGATCCATCGCGCCGATCGCATGGCGGCCACCGGGCTCTACGACGACGGCAAGAAGGGCATCCGCCGCCTCACCGATCCCGAGCTGCGCGTGAAGGACCAGGACCGCGACGGCGTGCAGGCCGAGGTCCTCTACGGCGTGCTCGGCGCCAGCAGCCGGCTCAACGATCCCGAGGCCGCCGTGGAAGTGATGCGCGTCTACAACGAGTGGTTGGCCGACTTCTGCGCGGCCAAGCCCGGGCGCTTCGGCGGCCTCGCGTCGATTCCGAACAACCCGATCGACGCCGCCATCGCCGAGGTCGAGCGCGTGGCCAAGCGCGGCGCCGTCCGCGGCCTGGACATCGCCAACTCGCCCGATCTCAAGCCCCTGTGGGATCCGTACTGGAATCCGCTGTGGGAGGTCATCAACGCCTCCGGCCTGCCGCTGCACTTCCACACGGTGGGCGGCTACGTGCCCGACCACATCCGCAAGATCGTGCTGATCGGCTCCGATCCCACGCGCGCGTCGCTGCCCGACGCGCCGGACGTGCCGCTGCCGGTGGCGCGCGCCGCCTTCGCGGTGAACATCACGGCGTTCCAGCTCAACATGGCCAACGTGCTGACCTCGATGATCTTCGGCGGCGTGCTCGAGCACTATCCGCGCATCCGCCTCGTGCTGGGCGAGTCGGGCATCGGCTGGATTCCGTACGTGCTGTGGCGCATGGACGCCGAGTGGGAGGACCAGTTCAAGGACCTCGCGCTCACGATGCCGCCCAGCGAGTACTGGAAGCGCCAGTGCTGGGCGACGTACCAGACCGATCCGATCGGCGTGAAGCTGCTCGACGAGCTGGGCGCCGACAAGATCATGTGGGGCTCGGACTTCCCGCATCCCGACGGCGTGTGGCCCGATTCGAAGGAGTACATCGACCGCGAGCTCGGTCAGCTGCCCGCCGCCACGCGGCGGAAGATCGTCTGCGACAACGCCGCCGCGCTCTACGGCTTCGGAGCCTGACGTGCTCGTCCTGCGCGGCGGCACGCTGGTCGACGGCACCGGCCGGCCGCCGGTGCGGGACGCGAGCCTCGTCCTCAACGACGGCCGCGTGGAGGCGGTCGTCACGGGCCCCGCGGCCAACTGGCCGCCGGGCGCCGAGGTCGTCGACGTCCAGGGCGCCACGATCCTGCCGGGCCTCATCGACTGCCACGACCACCTGGCGTTCCACGGCTACGAGCTGTCCGCACGCTGGGAGCTCAACGAGCAGAGCAGCACGCGCCACCTGCGCACCGCGCGCGTGATCGAGCAGACGCTGCGCGCCGGCTACACGACGATCCGCGACGCCGGCGGCCTCGACGCGGGCTTTCGCGCGGCCATCGACGAGGGCCTCATCAGCGGACCGCGCCTGCTCACCGCGGTGGCCATCATCTCGCCGGTGGGCGGCATCGGCGACCGCGTGAGCCCGTCGGGGCACGAGGCGTGCCTGATCCCGAACGATCCGGCGCTGCCGCGCGGCGTCGCCAACGGCGTCGAGGACGTGCGCCGCGTGGTGCGCACGATGATTCGCGCCGGCGCCGACGTCATCAAGTGCGCGACCACCGGCGGCGCCTCCTCGCGCGCCGGCCACGGGCCCAAGGATCCGGCGTTCACGCTGGACGAGATGCGCGCGCTCTGTGACGAGGCGCACGCGCAGGGCCGCAAGGTGATGTGCCATGCCCTCGGCGGCCCCGGCTTGCGCGTGGCGCTGGAGGCCGGCGTGGACTCCGTCGAGCACGGCTGCTACCTCGACGAGGACCCCGAGCTGATCCCGATGATGGCCGCGCACTCCACGTTCTTCACGCCCACGCTGCTCGTGTACGAGTACCACAGCGAGTCGAAGGCCCCGCACGTGCGCGAGCGCTCGCGCGCGCTGCGCGAGCACCATCGCGAGTCCATCCGCCGCGCGCTGGCGGCCGGCGTGCGCGTGGTGGCCGGCACCGATGCCGGC
The DNA here is from genome assembly GCA_003220265.1 of Candidatus Rokuibacteriota bacterium. GTDB lineage: Bacteria > Methylomirabilota > Methylomirabilia > Rokubacteriales > CSP1-6 > AR5. The sequence goes on from QHRW01000118.1 coordinate 3,435, forward strand.
GGCCATGGCCATCCCCCCAACGCCGGCGAGCTGCCGCTGCTGGTGGCGGCCGGCCTCACGCCGATGCAGGCCATCCAGGCCGCCACCGGCTGGGCCGCGGCGTGCGTGGGCCTGGAGCGCGAGATCGGCACGCTCGAGAAGGGCAAGCGGGCCGACGTCGTGGTCGTCGACGGCGACGCGCTGGCCGACCTGAAGGCCATCGCCGATCCCGCGCGCGTGCGCCTGGTCGTCAAGGACGGCTCGATCGCGGCCCGGCGCTGAAGGCGGATGGAGTTCGCGTTCACCGCCGACGAGCAGGCCTTCGCACGCGACGTCCGCGCCTTCCTCGCCGCGCATCCACCCGAGCGCTATCCCCTCGACGGCGTCGACGCCGGCTACGGCTCGGGCGCGCACTCGCGCGCGTTCATGCACGCGCTCGGCGAGCAGGGCTGGCTCAGCATGTGCTGGCCGAAGCGCCGCGGCGGGCTCGAGCGCCCGATGTTCTTCAAGCTCGTGCTCTTCGAGGAGCTGGCCCTGGCCGGCGCCCCGTTCGGCCCGCTCGCCGGCTCGTGGCAGACGGCGGACGCCATCATCGAGTACGGCACCGAGCGGCTGCGGCGCGACGTGCTGCCCGCCATCGCGCGGGGCGAGGCGACGTTCTGGCAGGGCTACAGCGAGCCGGGCGCGGGCTCCGACCTGCTCTCGCTGACCACTGAGGCCAAGCGCGACGGCCAGCACTGGGTCATCCGCGGCCACAAGATCTGGTCGAGCCACGCCGGCATCTCCAACTTCGGCCTCGTCTTCACGCGCACCAGCCGCGAGCCCCGGCGCAGCCGCGGCTTCAGCATGTTCGTGGTGCCCAACGGCACGCCGGGCATGGACATCCGGCCCATTCGCAGCCTGACCGGCGACGTCTATCACTACGAGGTCTTCCTCGACGACGTGCGCGTGCCGGCAGACATGATGCTCGGCCCCGAGGGCGAGGGGTTCATCGCGCTGCTCAACGGCCTGGACTCCGACCGCTTCTGGGGCCGCTTCTACAAGGCGCCCGCGCTGCGCCGCGTGCTGGGCACGCTCGTGCAGTACGCCAACACGACGACCGTGGGCGGCGCCCCGCTCGCGCGCGATCCCGTCGTGCGGCGGCGGCTGGCCGCGATGGCGACCGAGCTGGCCGCGCTGCGCCTGATGTTCTATCGCGCCGCCTGCCTCATGCGCGACGGCGCGCCGCTCACCTACGAGACCGCCGTCGCCAAGATCTACGCCGACGAGTCGGGCCAGAAGCTGGCGCGCCTCGGCATGGACCTGCTGGGTCCCTTCGGGCCGCTGCGCCGGGGCTCGCGCCAGGCGCGTCTGGGCGGCGAGCTCTCGCACGCGTACCTGACGAGCCTGGGCCACACGATCGCGGGCGGCACGGCCGAGGTGCTGCGCACGACGGTGGCCACGCGCGGCCTCGGCCTGCCGGCCGGCCCGCGGAGCGCCTGACGTGGACTTCCGTCCCACGCCCGCCCAGCAGCTCCTGGCCGCGACCGCGCGCGAGATGCTTCGCAAGCACTGCCCGCCCGAGGTCGCGCAGCGAGTCGCGCTCGACGCGCGCGGTCTCGACCCCGGGCTCTGGCGCCAGCTCGCCGAGCTGGGCTGGCCCGGGCTGCTCATTCCCTCGGAGCTCGGCGGCAGCGACGGCTCGCTGCTGGACGTGGTCGTGCTCGTGGAGGAGATGGGACGGGCGGCGCTGCCGGGCCCGTTCGTGCCGAGCGCGGTCGTGGCGACGTCGCTGCTCCTGGCGGCCGCCGGCCCCGAGCAGCGCAAGCGCTGGCTGCCGGCGCTGGCCACCGGCGAGCGCATCGTCACGCCGGCGCTCGTGGAAGACGAGGGCGTCTGGGACGCCGACGCTGTCGCGCTCCGCGCCACGATCCCCGGCCGCCTGCGTGGCCGCAAGCTGTTCGTCCACGACGCCCACGTGGCCGACGCGCACGTCGTGAGCGTGCGCGAGGCCGCGGGCGTGAGCCTGCTCGTGATTCCCGGGGATCGCGCCGGCGTGGCGCGGCTACCGCTCGACACACTCAGCGGTGACAAGCTCTTCGAGCTGACGTTCGACGACGTCGCCATCACGGCCGACGACCGGCTGGGCCGCGCCGGCGACGGCGCGCGCTTGCTGGTGCCCGCGCTGGCGGCGGGGGCGCTGGCGCGCACGGCGGAGATGGTGGGCGCGGCTCAGCGAATTCTCGAGATGGCGGTGGAGCACGCCAAGACGCGCGTGCAGGGCGGCCGGCCCATCGGAGGTCACCAGGCCATCCAGCACGCGTGCGCCGACATCGTGCGCGATGTCGACGGCGCCCGCGCGCTCCTCTATGCGGCCGGGTGGAGCCTCGACGAGGGTGCGCCGTCGGCCGCCGCGGACGTGGCGAGCGCGAAGGCCTACGCGGCGGAAGCGTGTCTGGCCGTCGCGCGGCGCGCGCACCAGATCTTCGGCGCGATCGGCTACTGCGAGGAGCACCCGCTCCACCTGCTGCACAAGCGCATCCAGGCCGCCGGCCTGGACTACGGCGACTCCGCCGCTCACCTCGAGACTGTCGCGCGCTCGATCGGCCTGGAGGGCTAGAGCGCCCCGCCTCTCCGGGGAGAAACTCCCGTTTCGCGGCGCACCGCGCGCAGGTGCCCGCTATCTCCGCGTCAAGACGACGATTCCAGCCGGCCGGCCATGGCATCCCCCTTGCCCATGCGAGTGGGACGATCGTGGCGACCAGCGACCAGCGCGAATTCGTTCAGTTCCTGGGCCGGCTGCGGGAGACGCAGACGCTGCTGGCCGTGGCCGAGGCGCTCTCGCTGCGGCTCGAGGCGCCGGAGGCGATGCGCCGCGTGGCGCGCGAGGTCGCGGTGGCGTTCGGCGCCGACATGGTCGGCGCCTACGCGCGTGACGCGACCACCCCCGACGTGCTGATGCCGATCGCCGGCTATCACATCCCCGAGAAGCTACGTGACTGGTTCCGCCGCACGCCGTTGCCGGTCACTGGCAGCCCCGCCATCGATCTGGCCTGGCGCACGCGCACCCCGGCGTGGACCTCCGACGCCACGCGCGATCCGGCATGGTCGCCGGTGGTGCGCGCACTGCCGGCGCACTCGGCGCTGTTCGCGCCGACCGCCGCCGGCCAGGACACGGTCGGCGGCCTCGTCCTCATCTGGTGGACGCCGGGTCGCGTGTTCCCGGAAGCCGAGGTGGGCCTCGTCACGGGCGTGGCCGCGCAGGTCGGCCTCGCCCTCGAGAACCGGGCCCTGGCCCGCGAGATGGGCGAGCGGCTGCTGGAAGCCGAGATCGTGGCCGACGTCGCGAAGTCGCTGACGACCTCGCTCGATCTCGACACCGTGCTCCGCCGCGTGGCGGAGCGCGCGCGCGAGCTGTGCCGCGCGGACGTGGCGTTGATCGGCCTGCAGGAAGCCGGCGGCGACGGGTTGATCTTCCGTCATCGCGCCGGCGCCCGCTTCGAGCAGTACGACGCGCTCAGGATCGAGCGCGGGCGTGGCGTAGCCGGCACGGTGTGGGCCTCCGGCCGGCCGCTGCGCACCGCCGACAGGCTGGACGACCGGCGCTTCCACCTCGACGACGCGGTGCGCGCCGAGGGACTGCGCGGGATGCTGGGCGTGCCCATTCGCAGCGGCGGCACCGTGGGCGGCGTGCTGCTGGTGGCCTCGCGCAGCGCGCGCCGGTTCACCGACGCCGAGGAGCGCGCGCTCTCGCGCGTGGCCGAGCACGCGGCGCTGGCCATCCAGAACGCGCGCCTGTTCGCCGGCGAGCAGACCAGCCGCGCCCAGGCGGAGGCGGCCGGGCGGCGGTTCCGGGCGCTGATCGAGCACAGCGACGACGGCATCACGCTGCGCGACGCGACCGGCACCATCCAGTACGCGAGTCCCGCGCTGTGCCGCATGCTGGGCTACGACGCCTCCGACTTGCTGGGCCGCACCGGGCTCAGCCTTCTCCACCCGGACGACCGCACGGTCGGCGAAGCGGTCTTCGCGCGCGTGCTGGCCGACCCCGACATGCCGCACCAGGCGCAGATCCGCTGGCGGCGCAGCGACGGTGTCTACCGCTGGCTGGAAGGAGTCAGCGTCAACCTGCTCCACGATCACGCGGTGGGCGCCGTCGTGACGAACTCGCGCGACGTCACCGAGCAGAAGGCGGCCGGGGAGGCGCTGCGGGCCAGCGAGACGCGCTACCGCCTGGCCGCGCGCGCCACCAGCGACGCCATCTGGGACTGGGACCTGAAGGGCGGCCGCGTGGAGTGGAACGAGGGTGTGCAGACACTGTTCGGCTACGCCGCCGACGCGGTGGCGCCGCACGCCGCCTGGTGGCTCGACCGCATCCATCCCGACGATCACCCGCGCGTGGTGGCAGGCATCCAGTCCGTCATCGACGGTGGCGCCGCCCAGACGTGGAGCGACGAGTTCCGCTTCCGCCGCTCCGACGGCTCCTGGGCCGTCGTGATCGACCGCGGCTACGTCGTGCACGACGAGCGAGGGCGGCCCGTGCGGATGATCGGCGCCATGGCCAACGTGACCGAGCCGCGGCGGCTCGAGGCCGAGCTGCGCCAGTCCCAGAAGATGGAGGCGGTGGGGCGGCTGGCCGGGGGCATCGCGCACGACTTCAACAACCTGCTCACCGTGATCTCGGGCCGCAGCGACCTGCTGCTGCACCGCCTGCGCGCCGACGATCCCGTCCGCCGTGACGTCGAGCTGATCAAGCGCGTGGGCGAGCGCGCGGCCACCCTCACCCGCCAGCTCCTGGCCTTCAGCCGCAAGCAGGTGCTGCAGACGCGCGTGCTCGCGCTCGACGTGGTGGTGGCCGACCTCGAGCCGATGCTGCAGCGGCTGATCGGCGAGGACATCGAGCTCGTCACCACGATCGCGCCCGAGGTGGGGCGCGTGCAGGCCGACCCGGCGCAGATCGAGCAGGTCGTCCTCAACCTGGTCGTGAATGCACGCGACGCGATGCCGACCGGCGGCCGGCTCTCGATCGGGCTGGCCAACGTCGAGGTCGATGCGGCCTTCGTGGCGGCCAACCCGAGCGCGACGGTGGGCCCGCACGTCGTGCTGGCCGTGAGCGACACCGGCAGCGGCATCCCGCCCGAGGTGCAGCCGCGCATCTTCGAGCCCTTCTTCACCACCAAGGAGCAGGGCAAGGGCACCGGGCTCGGCCTCGCGATGGTGTACGGCATCGTCAAGCAGCACGAGGGCACCATCGTGGTCGAGAGCGAGCCCGGCCGCGGCACCGCCTTCCGCGTGTACCTGCGGTGCGTACAGGCGCCGCTCCCCGAGGCGCCGGCGCCGGCCCCGCCCACCCCCGCGCAGGGCTCGGGGACCATCCTGCTCGTGGAGGACGAGGACGACGTGCGCGACCTCGCCCGCGAGATCCTGGCCGGCGACGGCTTCGTCGTGCTGGAAGCGGCGACCCCGGGCGAGGCGGTGCGCGCGGCCGAGCGGCACCCGGGCACCATCGAGCTCGTCGTGACCGACGTCGTGATGCCGGAGATGAGCGGGCGGGAGCTGGCGGTGCGGCTGCTGGAGCGCCGGCCGGACACGAAGGTGCTCTACATCTCGGGCTACAACGAGGACGCCATCGCGCAGCACGGCGTCCTCGATCCCGGCACCACGCTGCTGGCCAAGCCCTTCACGCCCGACGACCTGCGCCGGACGGTGGCCATGCTGCTGGAGCGGACCTAGGGCGATGGCGGTCGCGCGCTCTCGCTCCAGGCGGCCTCGATCAGCCCGACGGCTTCCGCCAGCGCGGTGCGCACGGATTGCAAGCTCACCTGCGGCTCGGCGAGGGCGACCACGAAGCCAATGGGGCTGGTGGCGAGGAACATCGTGCCGTCGTCGGCCGAGAACAGCGCCGTCTGAAAGGCGCCGCGGCCGAGCTGGCTCGCGCCCACCTCGAGGTCGTGGCCGAGCGTGGCGGCCAGCGCCGCCAGCGAGTCCACGGCGACGCCCTGCGCGACCTCGGACGCGATGACGAAGCCGTCGGGGGCGACGATCAGCGCGCCCTTGACGCCGTGCAGGCGGGCCAGGCCCTGCACGATATCGCGCACCTGACGCCCGCGCGTCGCACCGTCGATCTCGAGTCCCAGCCTGAGTCGGCTCATGGCACTCTCCTGGCGGTGCCCTCCGTCCCGGGAGACCGGGGCGCCGCCTCGACTCGAACGGCGAGACCGTGACCGGCGGCCGCCCACCGCCGGCTGATCTCGAGCATCACCGTCATGACATCGTCACTCGCAGGACCTCGGCGGCCGTCGTGGTGCCCTCGAGCACCTTCTGCAGTCCCGCCTGGCGCAGCGTCTTCATCCCCTGGCGCTGCGCCATCTCACGGATCTCCGACGCCGAGGCGTCCTTGAGCACCAGCTCGCGCAGCTCCTCGCTGATCGGCATCGTCTCGTAGATCGCCACGCGGCCCTTCATGCCGGTGAAGTTGCACGTCTGACAGCCCTTGCCCTTGTAGAACGTCACCTTGCCACGGCCCTGCGGCACGTGGCCGAGCGGCACCAGCTCCTCCTCGTGGCCCTCGACGGCCTCCTTGCACTCCACGCAGATCTTCCGGCCGAGGCGCTGGGCCACGATCAGCACGAGCGCCGAGGACAGCAGGAAGGGCTGCACGCCCATGTCGACCAGCCGCGCCACCGTCGAGGGGCAGTCGTTGGTGTGCAGCGTGGTGAAGACGAGGTGGCCGGTGAGGGCGGCGCGGATGGAGATCTGCGCGGTTTCGAGATCGCGCGTCTCGCCGACGAGGATCACGTCGGGGTCCTGGCGCAGGAAGGAGCGCAGCACCGAGGCGAACGTGCGGCCGACGTGGTCGTTGATCTGGATCTGGTTCACGCCGCGCAGGTTGTACTCGACGGGATCCTCGGCCGTCATGATGTTGTGGTCGGGCGAGTTGATCGTGGAGATGGCCGAGTAGAGCGTGGTCGTCTTGCCGGACCCCGTGGGGCCCGTGAGCAGGATCATGCCGTAGGGCTGGTGGATGGCCGCGGTGAACTTCTCGTAGCTCCACGGATCGAAGCCCAGCTTGCCGAGATCGAGCTGGAGGGCGTCCTTGTCGAGGATCCGCAAGACGGCCTTCTCGCCGAAGATGGCGGGCAGGATCGACACGCGGAAGTCGATCTCGCGCGCGCCGAAGCGCAGCTTGATGCGGCCGTCCTGAGGCACCCGCCGCTCGGCGATGTCGAGGTTCGACATGATCTTGAGCCGCGAGATGATGGCCGCCTCGTGCCGCTTGGGCGGCGACAGCATCTCGTGCAGCACCCCGTCGATCCGGAACCGGATGCGGAACTCCCGGTCGTAGGGCTCCCAGTGCAGGTCGGAGGCGCCGCGGCGGATGGCGTCGGCCAGGATCATGTTGACGAGCCGCACCACCGGCGCCTCGTCGGCGGACTCCTTCAGATCGATGACGTTGCCGGCCGAGAGCTCGTCCTCGGCGACGACCTCCATGCTGCTGGCGTCCATCGACAGCTCGGCCAGCACGTCGGCCATCGGGGCCGCCGCCGGCGTGTAGTGGCGGTCGAGCACCTTGCGGATGGCCGTGCTGGAGGCGACCACGGGTCGCACGGCGAGCCGCGTCATCGCGGCGATCTCGTCCATCGCCACGACGTTGTTCGGATCGGCCATGGCGAGCGTGAGCGCCCCGGACGCCCGGCTGAGCGGCAGCACCTCGTACTTGCGCGCGATGTGGGCGGGCACCAGGGCCAGCACGTCGGCGGCGATCGAGGCCTGCTCGACGGAGACCGAGGGCAGGCCGTGCTCCTTGGACAGCAGCTCGACCAGGCGCTCCTCGGTGACGAGCCCGCGCCGGGCGAGCACGTGGCCCAGCCGCTCCTTGGTGCGCCGCTGCTCGCGCAGCGCGTCCTGGAGCTGGTCCGCCGAGATCACGCCTTCGGCGACGAGCAGCTCGCCCAGGCGGCCGCGGCGGCGCACCGGCTTGCCACGGCTGTCGAGGCCCTGGATCCCGGCCGTCGTCGGCTCCGGCGCGATCGTGGGCAGCTCGGGCGCGCGGTGGGTCGCGACGAACGAGCGGCGCGGTGCCCCCATGGGCGGCGGAGCCTGGCGCGATGGCGCCGGCGGGCGCGCGACCACGGGCGGCGCCGGCTCGGCCGGCGGCGGCACGTACTCGAGGACGTAGTCCCCGGGCGGCTCGGGCGCCCGCCGGGGTGCCTTGGGCGTGGGCGGCGGCGCCACCGGCGCGACGTCGTCGCGGGGCACGGTCGAGAAGCGTACCGTCGGCTCGCGGCGCGGAGGCGGCCCGGTCGGCGGAGCGAGCTCGGGCACGGCCTCGCGCGCGCGCTTGGGTGGAGCGGCCTGGGCGGCGACCAGCCGCTGCAGCGTGTGGGCCAGACGCTCCTCGTCGCCGAGTTGCTCGTAGATCTCGCGCAGCGATTCGAGCGTGGAGTAGTCGAAGCCGCTCGATTCCACCACGCTCTCGAACAGGTCGGCGGTCGCGCGAAGCTCCCACGCCTGCTCGGGCGACAGCTCGCGATCAGGCGGGGCGATGGTCGCTCGCGCGCCGCGTCTCCTCCACGGTCAGGGGGGCCGCCAGCGCCCCCACCCGCTTCGGACGCCTGCGCGTCTCCTCGAGGATGGTGCCGATCGAGGCGGCGGCCTCGCGCGCGAACAGGCGCACCATACCGATCGTCGTGCGCTCGTCGAAGATCACGAGCAGGATCGTCTGCTCGCCGACCGCGCAGACGTGCATGCTCTCCCTCACGCCCTCGTGGAAGAGCACCGAGAACTCGCTCTCGCCGAGCAGGCGGGCCAGGGCCGCCGTGGAGGCGAAGGCCCCCGCGGCCAGCGCGCCGATGGAGCCGACGTCGAGCGTGCGCGCGGTGCCGGTCTCGGCGAGCGGCTGGCCGCTGCGGTCGATCAGCAGCGCGGCGGCGCTGCTGGAGTCGGCGAGGAAGCGGCGGAGGACGCCGTCGATGCGGGCCGCGTCGGCTTCGTGGATCACGACGTCATGGAGTCTCACGAGCGGACCTCCTGGGCTTGACCGAACTCCCTCACCAGCACCATGCGGGACACGGTGTTGAGAGTCTCGAACACGCCGCGGCCATCGAGGGCGACGGCCTCGAAGAACGGCACGCGCGGCGTGCCACGGTTGAGGAGATATTCGAGGTAGTCGAGCGGCGCGACATGGCCGAGATCGCGCTTGTTGTACTGCAGCACGCAGGGCGTGGTGGCCAGCGCCAGCCCGTACTCCTTGAGGTTCTCGTCCAGGTTGCGGAGGCTCTCGACGTTCTCGCGCAGGCGCTCCCACTGCGAGTCGGCCACGAACACGACGCCGTCCACCCCGCGCAGCACGAGCCTGCGCGTCATGTTGTAGAGCGTCTGGCCCGGCACCGTGTAGAGCTGGAAGCGCGTGGTGAAGCCGCGCACGCCCGTCGCCGACACCGGCAGAAAGTCGAAGAACAGCGTGCGGTCGTCGCCGGTGGCCAGCGAGATCATCTTGCCGCGGTTGGTGTCCGGCAGGCAGCGGTGGATGAACTGCAAGTTCGCCGTCTTGCCGGCCAGCCCGGGCCCGTAGTAGACGAGCTTGAAATTGATGACCTTGGCGGCGTAGTTGATGATCGACACGTCAGCGCGCCTCCAGCAGCGTGGCCGCCCGCGCGGCCGCGCGCTGCGCGCGTCCCGCCAGCGTGACCTCGCCGGCGGCGGCCAGCAGCGCCGGCGCGCCGGCAGGCATCTGCAGCGGCCGCACGATGACGCGCGCGCGCCCGCGCCGCAGCGCGACGGCGTCGAGCCGGCCCAGCGCGGCCTCGTCGTGACGGGCCACCAGCGTGTCGTGCACCACGCGCGCCGCGCCCGCCAAGGCGGCGTCGGCCCGGCCGGCGAAGATGTAGACCGCCGGCGCGCCGCCCTCCTGCGCCGCCTCGGCGGGCACGAGCGTCCCGAACACCTCGAGGGCGCGCGCGGCCTCGCCGACGCGCCCGCTGCGGCCGTCGGCGACGGGCTTCACCTTGGTCGAGGGCGGCGCCATGGCGGCGGGCGCGCCGCGGCCGGCGGTGCCGCGCGCCCGCGCGGCGAGAATCTCGAGCATGGCGACGGGCCCGCCGCGATGCACGGCCGCGGCCAGCACGCCGCCGGACGCCAGCGGCGTCATCACGCAGGCGGTGCGCGCGGTGCGCACGGTCACCTGCTCGATCGACCATGTCGCCAGCCGATCGAGCAGGGTCAGCCCCCGCGCGGCGAGTGCGTCGATGGCCGGCCGGTCCAGGGCCGGCGACGCGAAGCAGACGAGCGGACGGCCGCCGATGCGGCGCGCCTGCCACTCGAGTGTGGGCACCGGGGCCAGCACGCTCGCCAGCCCCTGCGCCAGCGCGACGAGCTCCTCGTCCGGGGATCCGGCCGCGGCGGCCTGCCGCGGACGCGGCGGCATCGCGTCCACGGCAGGCGCTTTGATCACGGGTGCCGGGATGGGTGCGAGCGCCACCGCGGGCTCGTCCGTCTCCGGCGGCGTCTCGGGGGCCGGCGGGCCCGGCTGGAACGGAGCCGGGAACCGGCCGATCCCCGAGAGATCCGCGGCCGGCCCGGCGAGACGAATGAGCTCCGTGGGAATCTGGCTCACCACCTCGTCCATCGGCAGCGAGAACACCCAGTCGGGAAAGCGACGGTGGATCTCGCTCCGCGGCATCGCCAGGGCCAGGTCGGGAACCTGGTCCTCGAGGAGCGTCCACGGAATCTCGACCCTGCCCTCGGCGAGCTGGGGGATCACGAGCCGCCGGGGCACCACGAGCGTGTGCGGCTCCAGCCGGCTTTCGCTCCGCGGCGTGGGCGGCAGCACGAAGACCTCGGGCGGAAGCTGGGTGGCGAGACGATCGAACGCCACGTGCACCATCGGCTCCGCGGGCACACGCGTGGGCATGGCCATGGTGGCCTCGACGACGACCGGCATGTCCAGCATGGCCGACGTCGCCGCCGGCGCGACGTCATCGGGATGCGTGCGCTCGAAGACGGCCGCGCCGGCGCCGGGTGACCAGGCACCCGCCGCTGGCGGGCGCAGCACGTCGTCGTAGTTCGGCAGCGCGATCATCAGCGCCGCGGCGGCCGGGCGCAGCGACGACGCGCGCCCGCGGCCGGGGTGCGGCGGCATGGCCAGGCGCGGCAGCGCCAGCAGCACGAGCGGGGCGGTGACCAGGTGGATCAGCGGCGCCGGAACGAACGTGCCGAACGCGCGCATCACCGCGCCCTCGAAGGACAGCGGATGGCTCAGCGACAGCGTGATCGCCGTCGCGAGGCCGAGCGCGGCATTCACGCCACAGGCGGCCATCGCCCAGCTCAGACACCGGAGCGGCGAGGTCTCGCGCACGACGACGGCGGCCATCAGGAGGTAGGCCACCGGCGGCATCATTGCCAGGAACCGCAGCGGGAAGACGAGCTCGCGGCCGAGCTCCCACTCGAACGACATCGTCGCCGTGACCACCGCAGCCCCGCCGAGGACGGCGGCGCGCACCCAGCGCGCCACGCGAACCCGCGTGCGATGGCGGACCATCGCTAGACCGCCTGCATGAGCTCCGGCACGACCTTCTTCGCGTAGTAGCGAACCTTGCCGAGCACCGCCGCCTCGCTCACACCGATGGCGAGGATCGCGGCGACGCCGACGTTGTAGAGCACGATGATGCCCTGCTCGTACTCGAGGATCATGCCCTGCAGGACGCCGCGGCCCAGCTCGCGGCCCAGCCCCTCGGACGACTCGACGAGGCCGGCGCTGAGCGCGCCGGCGGTCTCGGGATCGACGGCGGCCTCCGCGGAGGCATCCAGCAGGAAGCCCTCGCGATCGACCAGCACGGCCCACTGCACGCCGTCGATGGCGGCGAACTGCGTGAGCACGGCGTGGGCGCCGGTGGTGGGCGTGCCCGCCGCCGGCCGCGGAGCGCGCGGCGCGGGAGCCGGCGGCGGCGCGGCGCGGCCCGGCGCGACGGGCAGCGGCGGCGCGGCGCGACGCGGCTCGACGGGCGGCGGCGCCAGGGGCGGCGGCGCCATGGCGTGCCCGTTGGCGCCGGACACCGGAGGCGCGGGCACCACCGGCGGCGGCGCCGCCAGCAGCGCGTCCAGCTTTCGGAGCAGATCGTCGGCGGCAAACGGCTTGGTCAGCACGTCGGCCGACTGCACGCGCGCCGCGCGCTCGCGGACCTCGTCGTTGACGATGCCGGACATGAGCAGCACGGGCGTCCGGCTGAGCCGCGGGTGCTTCTTCACGAACTCGCAGATCTCGTAGCCGTCGCGGTCGGGCATCACGACGTCGCAGACGACGACGTCGGGCGCCTCGCGCTCGATCCGCTCCAGGGCTTCCGTGCCGGTGGCGGCGCAGACGACCTCGATCTGGCGCCCCAGCAGGGCGCGCTCCACGACTTTACGAACACTCAAGCTGTCGTCGACGACCAGCACCTTCGGCATGCTCCCTACCCCTTTTCGTCGATCGCGGTCGCGATGCTCAGCAGCAGCCGGTCCACGCTCTTGTCGATCGTCCGGCTCTGCGCCGACTTCTCGCCGCCCGAGCTCGGCAGGAAGCAGAAGCGGCCGGCCGCGTCCGCCTGCGCCGTGGTCACGAGCGCGGCGAACGCCTGCTCGCCGACCATGCCGCGGTACTCCGCGTGCACGACGTGGCCCGCCTCGAACGCGATCACGCCGCCGCCCTGCGGCAGCGCCAGGATGAGGCGGCCGTTCTTGCCGCCCATCGCGATCGCCTGGGTCAGCTCCGTCAGATCCATCGCGTCGAGCGAGCCCTGGAACGTGCCGCTCGGCATCGACATCATCTCGGCGGACGGCGGCGCCGGCGCGGCGGACTGCGCCGGCACCGCGCGGGCGACCGGCGCCGGAGTCAAGATGGTGGGCGGCGTCTTCGCCCACGGCGCGGCGGCAGCGGCAGCGGCGGCCGTGACGTAGCGCTTGGGCGGCTCCGCCGCGGGCGGCGGCGCCGCGGCGGGGCGCAGCTTCGGCAGCGGCGGCGGCTCGGCATGCTCCGGCCGCTCTCTGTGCAGCGGCGGGGGCGGCTCGATGTGCGGCGGCGACGGCGGGCGCAGCGGCGGCGGCTCGGCACGCGGCGGCGCACCGGCAGGCGCCATCCGTGAGGGGGCCGCGGCCGGCGCCAGTGGCCGCGCCGCCGCCGCCGGACGAGACGCGGCGGGCGTCGCCGTGCGCATCGTGGCCGGCGCCGCCACGCGCGGCGCGGCAGGCGGCGTGGCGGGCATCGCCATCGTCCGGGGTGCCGCGGGGGCCGGCGAGGGCGCGGGCGCCGCGGCGCCCTGATGCAGGCGCAGCACGAGCGGCACGAGCGCGCTGATCGCGAGCGTGGGCCCGAGCACGAGATCGACGCCGGCCACCGTGGTCTGCACGGGCGTCACCTCGTTGGCGCCGGCCACCAGCCCGAACCGGATGTGGCGGGTGCTGGGGTCCGACTTGAGAATCGCGCAGAGCTCGTGGCCGTCCATGTCGTCGATGCGGGCCCGGCTCACGACGATGTCGTGGCGGTTCCACTCGAGCATCGTCAGCGCGAACGCGCCGCTGGACGCCACCGTGACCTCCGCCCCCGCCGCCGCCAGCGCCACCTTCAGCGCGGAGGCGCGCGTGGCGTCGGGGTCGACGATGAGGATCTTCACGACAGCCGCTCCGCGTCGCCCCTCGCCAGCGAGTCGATGAGGCGCACGAACGCCTCCTCGGCGACGGGTTTGGTCATGTAGGCGTTGACGCCGAGCCGGCGCGCGAGGCTCTGGTGCTTGTCGCCGGCGCGCGTGGTCAGGATCACGACGGGCAGGTCGCGCAGCGAGGGCCGCCGCCGCACGTCCTCCAGCAGCTCGTAGCCGTTGAGCCGCGGCATCTCGAGGTCGGTGACCAGGACGTCGAACTCCGCCTCGTTCATCCGCGCGAGGGCATCGGCGCCGTCGTTGGCCGTCGTCACGTCGAACCCGGCCTTAGTGAGCATGTGGCCGATGACCTTCCTCACGCTCAGCGAGTCGTCCACGAGCAGGATCCGGCGCTTCGCGGTCGTGGCGACGCTGCCGTCGCCGGTCGCCGGGCGGGCCGCCGTGCGTGGCTCGCCCACCAGCGGCGTGCCGCGCCGCGCGCCCGCCACCGAGTGCAGCGCGACCTCGCCGAGCACCGCCGCATCGAGCAGCAGCGTCACGCGCCCGTCGGCGGACACGGTGGCGCCGGAGAAGGGCCCGGTGCCGTCGAGGAAGGCGCCGAGCGGCTTGACGACGATTTCCTCCATGTGCAGCACCTGCTCCACCGCGCACGCGAAGAGGCCGCCGCCGCCGCGCAGCGCGAGCACGGGCAGCCGCTCGCCGGCGGGCGCCTCCGGCAAGCCGAGCGCGCGATCGAGGTGCATCAGCGGCAGCCAGCGATCCTCGACCAGCGCCGTCTCCCCCTCCGGACCCGTGCGCCGGCCGTCGGCGTCTACCGTGGCGATGACGTGCACGGTGTTGAGCGGCACCGCCAGCGTCTCGCTGCCGACGCGGACCATCAGCGCCTCGGTGACGAGCACCGTGAGCGGCAGCCGGAGCGTGAAGCGCGTGCCGGCCCCGAGCTCGGTCGCGACGTCGACGTCGCCGTTCAGACGGCCGATGTTGGTGCGCACGACGTCCATGCCGACGCCGCGGCCCGCCATGGTCGTCACCTCGGCGGCCGTGCTGAAGCCCGCACGGAAGATCAGCTCGAGGGCGTCGCGATCGGACATGGCGGCGGCGACCTCGGCGCGCAGGAAGCCCTGCGCCACCGCGCGGCGGCGCAGCCGATCGGCGTCGATGCCGCGGCCGTCGTCGGCGACCTCGATGACGACGAAGGCCCCGCGATGGCTGGCGCTGAGCCGGACCGTGCCCGCCTCCGGCTTGCCGCGCGCGCGCCGCTCGTCCGAGCTCTCGAGCCCGTGCACGACCGCGTTCTGCACCAGGTGCAGCAACGGGTCGACGACCTGTTCAATGATGGAGGCGTCGAGCTCCACCGTCTCGCCGCTCGTCTCGATCTGCACGGTCTTGCCGTTCGCCCGCGCCGCCTCCTGCCCCTGGCGCACGAAGCGGGTGTAGAGGCTGCCGATGGGCACCAGGCGCGCGCGACCCAGGCCCGCCCGCACCTCGCCGGTGAGCCGGTGCACGAGCCCGACGCCGTCGCGCACGTTGCGTCCCAGCGCGGCGAGCTCGCCTTGCGCCTCGGCAATGTCGGAGGCCACCTCGGCCACGCTGCGTGCGAAGAGCGTGAAGTCGTCGTAACGGTCGAACTCGAGCTCGGCGAAGAGCTCGGAGACCGAGCGGTGGCTCTCGCCGCCGTTGTCGTCGGCGTCGCCGTCGCGGCGGCGGGTGGGCCGCCGCGCGTCGAGGTGCTTGCGCTCGAAGTCGGCCACCGACTGGGCGAGGCGCTCGCGGCTGGCGAAGAGCACGTCGCCGAGCCGGTCCACCTCGGCCAGCCGCCGCTCGAGCGCGCTGCGCGCCACGACCAGCTCGCCGACGAGATCCATCAGGTTGTCCAGCCGCTCGAGCGGGACGCGAATCGTCTGCCGGCCGAGCCGCGACGGCGCCGGCACGCCCGCGGGCCGGGTGGGCGGCGTCGCCGGCGACACGACCGGCGTCACGGGCGAGGCCGCCGCCACGGCGGGCGCCGGCACCGCGGGCGCGGCCACGGCGTGGGCCGCCGTCTCGGCCGGAGCCGTGGGCACGGCGCTCGGAGTCTCGAGCAGTGCCGTGACGCGTGAGCGCACGCCGGCGACCTCGAGCGTCAGGTCGAGCCGGGCGTCGACGGCCGGGTCGAGCATGTGCTTGAAGCAGTCGACGGCGGCCAGGCTCGCCTCGAGCACCGCCGGCGTCAGCGCGGCGCGGCCCTCGCGCACGGTGACCAGCACGTCCTCCAGCCCGTGCGCCAGCTCGCCGATCGGCCGGCAGCCGACGACGTAGGCGGCGCCCTTGAGCGTGTGGACGGCGCGGAAGAGCGCGGCGATTCCGCCTTCGCTGGCGCCCTCGCGCCCGAGCGTGAGGATCGCCGCCGTCATCGTCTCCAGATGCTCGACGGCCTCCGGGCCGAAGTAGGAGAGGACGTCCTCATTGGTGGTGAAGAACGCCGCCAGCTCGGCGCGCACCGGATCAGCGACGGCGGCCGGCGCGGCGGGTGGCGGACCGGCAGGGCGCGGGCTCGGCGCGGCCTCCAGCGCGCTCGGCTCCGCACCCTGCTCGATCGCGTCGAGCGCCGCCTTCAGCGACGCCACCTGCTCGGCCAGGCGCGGCGCGACGAGCGCGCGCGCCTCGGCGGAATCGTTGCGCAACGGCCGCAGGGTCTGGTCCATGCGTTCCGCCATCGCGGCGACGGGGCCGAAGCCCTGCAGGGCGGCCGCGCCCGTCAACCGGTGCAGGACGAGGAAGAGCTCGTCCCAGGCCGGCTCCTCTCCGCGAATCAGGCGTGTGATGCCCTGCTCGATGGCGGCGAAGGTGTCCCACGCCTCCATGAGGAAGATCGACCGGAGAAATTCCTGGTCGCCCGGCTCGACCATGGCGGCGCCTCAGGCCGTGGCCAGCTTGAACCGCGCGAGGCTCCGGCTGAGCTCGTCGGCCAGTTTCACCAGGTCCTCCACGGTCTTTCGGGTCTGGAGCACCGCCTGCTCCGTGCTCACGGCCACGTGGGCGATCGACTGCATGGCGCGCGCGGCGCCTTCCACGCCGTCGACCTGCTCGGCGCTCGCGCGCGAGATGCCTTGGGCCAGCTCGGCCGACGTGGTCGACGTCCCGGCGATCTCCTTGAGGTGCTCCTCGGCGAGGACCGTGACCTGGTAGCCGGCCTCGACCTCGCGCGTACCTTCTTCCATGGCGATCACGGCTTCCTGCGTCTCGGTCTGGACGGTGCGGATGAGCGCGGAGACGTCCTTGGTGGCCTTGGCCGCGCGCTCGGCCAGCTTGCGGATTTCGTCGGCGACGACGCCGAACCGCATCCCGGACTCGCCGGCGCCGGCCGCCTCGATGGCCGCGTTCAGCGCGAGCAGGTTCGTGTGGGAGGCCAGCTCCTCGATCAAGTTGACGATCTCGGAGATTTCCAGCGAGCGATCGCCGAGGCCCTTGATCTTCTTGGAGATGACCTGCACCTCGCCGCGGATCCGCTGCATGCCGCTGAGGCTGTCGCGGACGGCCTGGTCGCCCTTCTGCGCGGCCTGCAGCGTGTGACGGGCGGCGCCGGCCGCCTGCTCGGCGGTGCTCGCCACCTCGCGCACCGAGCGGCTCATCGACTCCATCGCGTGGCTGACGGTGGTGATCTCGCGGGCCTGGGTCTGGGCGCCACGGGCCATCTGGTCGGTCGACCCGATCATCTCGGTGGCGTTGTTGGCGACGCGCAGCGCGGCGTGCCGCACGTCGCCGAGCAGGGCGGCGATCTCCTCGACCATGACGTTGATGGAGTCCACGACGCTGCCGAGCACGTCCGGTGTCACCTGGCCGCGGCGCGAGAGGTCTCCCTGCGAGATCTCCATCACGGTGTCGAGGAAGGTCTGGATGTTCTTCTGCAGCTCCTCGCGCTTCTTCCGCTCGTCGTCGCGCTCGGTCTCGGTGATGACCTGCGAGCGCAGCCGCACGAGGCTCTCGTTGAACGTGGCCGCGAGCTGGCCGATCTCGTCGCGCGAGGTCACCCGGACGGTCTCGCTGAGGTCGCCGCGGCCGACGCGCTCGGCCGCCCGGACGATCTGCGTCAGCGGCTGCGTGAGCCGCCGCGCGAAGAGGACGCCGCAGAGGACGGCCACCACCGCCACGCCGCCGAACACGCCGAAGAGGAACCAGCCGGTCTGGGCGGCGGCGGCGTCGATGATCGCGCGGTCCATGCCCACCCGCACGGTGCCGAGGGTGCCACCCAGCATGGGAACGCCGATGTCGATGATCTGGCGCGTGGCGCCGGTCACCGTGTCGGCGTACTGGATCTCCCTCACCTGCCGCACGGAGTCGCCGCTCACGAGGTTCTTGTCGACAAGGTCGGGCGGCACGAACGGCACGAAGGTGTGGGCGATCTGGTTCTTGGCCTGGTCGTACACCATGACGTACGCGACGCCGCTGATGTTGGCGAACTGGTCGATGAGCGCCTGCACGGTGGAGGCGTCGCGGGTCAGGATGAGGTCGACGCCCGACGAGGCCAGGCTGTTGGCGATGGCGCTGCCCTTAGAGGTGAACTCGTCCGTCATCTGGCGGCGCAGTGTCTGCACCGAGACGTACCAGGTGACGGTGGCCAGCGGGATCAGCACCGCGGCCAGGAACACGATGATCTTCGTCAGGAGGCCGACCCGAGCCTTCTTCCCTTTCATGACTCGCTCCTCAGGCCTGTATCGCCGCCGACCAGTCGGCAATCGGAACCCAGCGCTCCCCGTCCACCCGCGTGAAGTACACGCTGTCGAGCCCTTGATGACGCTCGCCTCCGAACGACAGCAGCGCGCCGATGCCGAGGTCGAAGTTCTTGAGGGACTCCAGGGCCAGCCGGAACGTCACGCGGGTGGGGCTTGGGCCCGCCCGCCGCAGCGCTTCCGCCACGACCTTGGCGTTGATGTAGCCCTCGAGGCTGATGAAGTTCTGGGGCTGGGCCACGTACTTGTCGTCCTTGAGCGCGGCCGGCACCGACGGGTTGTACTTGTCCATCAGCGCGCGGTACTCGACGACGCCGGGCAGCGTCAGGTCGTCGTAGCTCGGCACCACCTGCGAGTTCACCAGCGCGCGCGTGTAGTCGCGGCCGTTGCTCTTGCCGTGCTGCACGAGCATCTTCAGCATGGCGTCGGAGCCGACGAACGACACGTTGGAGATCGGCACGTTCCAGCCGAGGTCGCGGGCGGTCCGCACGAAGGCGCCGCATCCCTGGTAGGCCCCGGTGCACAGCACGGCGTCGACGCCGGCCCGGCGGAGCGCGTTGACGGCCGGGCTCATGTCGCCCTCGAACTTGGCGCCGCGCTGGTAGGTGGTCTCCGCCGCGATCTTGCTCCCGCGCTGAGCCAGGGCGCGGGCCACCCCGTCGGTGCCGCTGCGGCCGTACGCGTCGGCCTGCGAGTAGACACCCAGGTTGCGCGCGCCCAGCGCCCAGAAGCGCTCGACGAGCGCACCCATTTCCTGGCGATAGGAGGCGCGGATGTTGAAGACGTGATCGACATAGGGAACCTCGCGCTGCGGCTGGGCGCCCGTGAAGTTGCCGACGAGCACCACGTGCTGGTCGGCGTAGCGCTTGATGACGGGCAGCGCGCGCGTCAGGGTCGGCGTGCCGACGTAGTTGGACAGGAAGAACACGTTCTCCTTCTCGATGAGCTGGATCGTGTTGCGCACGCACGGCAGCGGCTCGTAGCGATCGTCGAGGCCGATCACCGTCAGCGTCCGCCCGTAGATCCCGCCGCGCGCGTTCAGGTCGTCGTAGTACGCCTGCGCCCCGCGGTAGAACTCGCTCCCGAGGCCGGCCGCCGTGCCCTTGAACGCCGCGCTCATGCCGATGCGGATCTCCTTCGCCGTCACGCCGGGGGCGGCGGGAGCCGGCGCCGCCGCGGCGCCCGCCACGGCCGGCGCGCCATCCGAGGGCACCCACCGCGTCGAGGGCGTGCGCGGCGCGGCGCCCTGCGCGACCGCGGAGGCGGCACGCCCGAGGACGCCGGACAGGAAAGCGGACGACAGCAGGCGCAGGATGGTCCGACGTTGCATGGCTACGCTCCCGGGGTGTGGGCCGGGGCCTCAGGCCCCGGATCAGCAGGCACGGCAGGCGAGGAGTCCGCGATGGGTTTCCAGGTGCGCACCGCGCGCAGGAGCGCGCCGCCATGGAGCATGGTGGCGTGCTCGCCCGCCTGATCGACCAGCTCGCCCAGCACGAGGCCGTTGGGCGTGGGCTCGGCGGGCGGCTGCACGTCGTCGAAGGCGCTCAGCCCCAGCACGCGCTCGATCAGGATCGCCGCGCGGTGCTCGCCGTCGGCGAGGACAAGCGCGCGCGGAGGGCCGATGGCCGCGCGGACCGGCAGGCCCAGCGCCGGCCGCGCCTCCACCACGGGCAGCACGCTGCCGCGCAGGTTCATGACGCCGACGAGCGTGGCCGGCGCGCCCGGCACCGGCGTGGTCGTGTCGAGCATGACGACCTCGCGCGCCTCGACGACGTCCACCGCGAAGGGACGGCCACCCAGCATCACGACGCAGGCGCGGCGGGACAGCCGCGCCTCGGGGGCCGGGGCGGCCTCGACCGCGGCGGTCGAGACGTCGGCCGGCACCTCACCGGACAAAGCGGCCCACCATCGTGAGGAGCTGGTCGGACGTGAAGGGCTTGGGCAGGTAATCGTCGGCGCCCTGGCGCTTGCCCCACGCGAGGTCGCTGGCCTGATTCTTCGACGACACCAGCACGATCGGCGTCGTCTTCGTGTGTTCGTTCTTCCTGAGCAAGCGCAGCAGCTCGAAGCCGTTGCGCTTCGGCATGATGATATCGAGGAGCAGGATGTCGGGACGCTCCGCCGTGACCTTGTCCTCGAGCGCCTCACCGTCGATGAGGGTCACGACCTGGTGGCCAGCGTTCCGCAAGATGGACTCCATGAGCTTGAGCTCGGAGTAGGCATCGTCGACCACCATCACCTTCGCCATCGCATCTCCCTTCCATGGCGCACCGGGGGCGCGGATGAGCGGGAAGTGCAACGCGACTGCCAAGCGTGGGATGTGTCGCGTGTTGGAAATACGCCCAGGATAAGGACTGACGCTGTCGACGTTCTGACACGGAGGCCGTTGCGACACGGAGGATGCCGATCCGTGGCACTCGAGGCCAAATTGCCCAGGGGCCGGCGCGCAGGCGGGACGGAGTGACATATCATGGAGGCCATGACGACACCCGTCGCCCTCACCGAGCGCGAGACGCTGCAGCGCTACGAGAAGCGCGGCGCCCTGCTGCGCGGCCACTTCCGCCTCACCTCGGGGCTGCACTCCGACATCTATCTGCAGTCCGCGCTGGTGTTGCAGCACCCGGAGGACGCGGCGGCCCTGGGGGAGAGCCTGGCCGCGACGTTCCGTGGCGACCGCGTGCACACGGTGCTGGCGCCGGCCATCGGCGGCATTCTCGTGGCCCACGAGGTGGCGCGCGCGCTCGGCGTGCGCGCGCTCTTCACCGAGCGCGAGAACGGCGAGATGCGCCTGCGGCGCGGCTTCACGCTGAGTCCCGGCGAGCGCTGCCTCGTGGTGGAGGACGTCATCACCACCGGCGGCTCCACGCGCGAGGTGGTCCAGTGTGTCGAGGCGCACGGCGGGCTCGTCGTGGGCGTCGGCTCGCTGATCGATCGCAGCGGCGGCACTGCGACGTTCTCCGTCAAGCGCGTGGCGCTGGCCACGCTCAGCGCCGCGACCTATGCGCCGGAGTCCTGCCCTCTCTGCAAGACGGGCAGCATCGCCGTCAAGCCCGGCAGCCGCGCCTGACCCGCCGCCCATGGCCGTAGCGCCGGCGGTGTGCGGCGCGGGCCGTCGTTCGAGCTCAGGGAGTCAGCACGCCGTTCTGCAGCAGGACCACGCCGAGCCAGAGGAGCTGCGCGGCCACGAACACGGCGAGCCCGCGCTCGCGGCCCTGGTGGAGCTGCGTGCGGTACTGCCAGAAGCCGCCGACGACGGCGACCAGGGCGAACAGCGTGCCGTCGTAGGTCTCGAGTAGGCCGTGGCGGGCGGCGAGCCCGCCGGCGAAGCTCCACAGCACCCACGCCGCCAGCCAGCCGGTCAGCACGGAGAGCACGGTGGCCGAGCGGGAGCCGGTGCGGCCGATCAGCCGCGAGGCGCCCAGCGTGAGCAGGCTGCCCACGATGACCACGCCGCCGGCGAGCCAGATCCAGCGTCTCACGCGCGGCCGCGATACTCGGGACGCCAGCGCAGCAGTCGCATCTCGAGCTGCTTGATGGCGAGCGCCATGACGATGCCGATGACGCCGAGCGAGATCAGCGCCACCATCATGTCGGCGGCGTTCAGCGTCCCCAGCGACTGGATGATCAGGTAGCCGAGCCCGCCGCCCGACTCGCCGCCGAGGAACTCGCCGACGACGACGCCGATCAGCGCGAAGGAGATGGACGGCGTCAGCGAGGCGAACGTCCACGCCAGCGCCGAGGGCACGATGACGGTGCGCATGACCTGGCGGTCGGACGCGCCCAGGAAGCGCGCGGAGTGGATGAGGTCGGCGTCCACCGAGCGCGCGCCCTGGAACGTGTTGAAGAACACGATGAAGAAGACGATGGTCCAGGCGAGCACGATCTTGGCCAGCACGCCGAAGCCGAAGATCATGGTGATCAGCGGCACCAGCGCGATGCGCGGCAGGGAGTTGAAGGCGACGATGTAGGGCTCGAACACGCGCGCCAGGCGCTCGTGGCGCCCGAGCACGAGGCCGGCCGCGAAGCCCGTGGAGACGCCGACCAGGAAGCCCCACAGCGTGGACTGCACGGTCGAGAGCGCCATCTGCCAGATGGTGAGCCGCACCTGGCCGGAGGCGAGGTACGCGAAGCGCGCCAGGATCGCCGAGGGCCGGCTGATGAAGAACGGATCGATCCAGTAGAGGCCGGGCGTCCGCGAGATGGCCTTGATGCCGGTCAGCCATTCCCACGCGACGAGCAGCGCGGCCAGGATGGCCAGCCGCCACAGCAGCACGCGGCGGTGATCGGCGCGCGTCACGCCCGCCCCGCGAACTCTTCGCCCAGCACGTGCCAGATCCGCCCGTACTCGTGGGCGTAGTCGTCCGTCTCCCGCAGCTTGATGACGTCGCGCGGCCGCGGCAACGCGACGTCGTGGACCAGCTTCACGCGGCCGGGCCGCCGTGTCATCACGACGATGCGATCGGCCAGCGTGATCGCTTCCGAGAGATCGTGGGTGACGAAGACGACCGTCTGGTGGCGCGCCTCCCACAGCGCGAGCAGCTCGGCGTGGAGGTCGAGCTTGGTGTGGGTATCGAGGGCGCCGAACGGCTCGTCCATCAACAGGATCTCGGGCTCGACCACCAGCGTGCGCATGAGGGCCACCCGCTGGCGCATGCCGCCGGACAGCGTCGCCGGAAACGCCTCCTCGAAGCCCTCGAGCCCGGCCAGCGCGATGGCGTCACGCACGCGGCGCGCCTGCTCCGTGCGCGCCACGCCGCGGTACTCGAGACCGATGGCGATGTTGCGCGCCACCGTGCGCCAGGGAAACACGGTGTCCTTCTGGAAGACGTAGCCGACGTTCCCAGGGACACGCCCGGCCACGCGGACGCCGTCGATCTCCACCGTCCCCGCGCTCGGCGCCACGAGGCCGCCGATCATGTTGAGGATGGTGGACTTGCCGCAGCCCGAGGGGCCGACGATCGCCACGAACTCCTGCTCGCGGATCGTCACGCTGACGTCCTGCACGGCCGCCACCTCGCGCCCGCCCTCGCGAAAGGTCTTGGCGAGGTCGCGGATGACGATGCGCGGGCGCCGCTCGGACATCGGCGCCGCTCGGCCGCTCGTTCAGGCGAGGCGGACCACCTCGCCGGTCGCCAGGCGATAGAGCGCCTTGACGACGGTGAGGCGGCCGCCGTCGGCGTGCCGGCGGAGGATCGCGCTGGACTCGAGGAGATCCTTGGCGCTCTGGTGCACGTTGGCCTCGACCGCGCGCGCGAGCAGCGTGTCGGCGCTCCCCTGCCCGTGCACGCGCTCGACGGCGGGCTTGATGTGCCTGACGAGCGCCTCCAGGCCGGGGCTGGGCATCGGCTCGCCGGACGCGGCCGCCTCCACCGCGCCGCACTTCTCGTGGCCGAGCACCAGCAGCAGCGGGGTGCGGAGATGATCCACCGCGTACTCGATGCTGCCGAGCGCGACGGGATCCGCCACGTTGCCGGCCGCGCGCACCTCGAAGAGGTCGCCCACGGTCTGGTCGAACACGAGCGACGGGCTCACGCGGCTGTCCGAGCAGCCGAGCACGGTCACCAGCGGGTACTGCCCCCGCGCCAGCTCGCGCCGCAGCGAGGCCAGCGCGCGCAGTCGCGGCTTGCCGGCCACGAACCGCTTGTTGCCGGCGACCAGCCCCTCCCAGATCTGGCCCGGGCTGGGCACCGGGCGCGCGGGCGCCGGGTCGGCGGCGTGCACGGCGGCGCGCCAGCCGCCGGCCAGGACGAGCGCGCTCGCGAGCGAGAACTCCCGCCGGGTGATCATGCGCCGTACTTGCCGTGAGCCTTCTTGACGAACGACATGTCCACCGCCTTGGTGAAGGGAATCGGCTTGTCGATGGCCGTCGGGATGAAGACCTTCAGGCCGTTCGCGTAGTCCTTCTCGCTGATCAGAAAGTCCCAGTCGAAGATCGTCTTGTAGTAGCGCACGCTCTTCAGCACGTCCTCCCGCTTGAAGGTGTCCATGTACGGCTTGTGGAGCAGCTCCACGATCTGCTCGTCGCCGGCCTTGCGGATCCACTGCTGGGCGCGGTAGCAGGCGTTGACGTAGCCCTGCACGGCGTCCGGCGACTTCTCGAGCGTCTCGCGCAGGGCGAAGCCGACCGTCACCGGGATCGGCCCGCCGAAGACGCGGTTCCACGCCTTCTCGTCCAGCACGTCGTAGATCGGATGCCCGAAGCCCTCACTCTCCGCCGCGAACTGCCACTCCGGCACGGCCATGATCGCATCGAACTTGCCGGCCTTCAGCCCGCCCAGCATCGTGGTGGAAGCACCGCCGCCGACCCACTCGACGTGCTCGTTCACGGGCTTGCCGTCGGGAGCCTTGGTGCCGCCCAGCACGTAGACGCCGTACACGTAGGTCCCGGAGCCGATGGCGGTGGCGGCGACGACGGCCTTGCGGCCAACCAGCCTGGCGTCGGCCAGCGCCTCCACGCTCATCACGCCCTTGTCGTAGAGCTCCTTGCGCACGACGATGTTCGCGTACGAGCAGCGCGTGTCGGTGGCGAACAGGATGACCGTCTCGCGGCCCTTCTCGGTGGCCTTCAGCGGATGGTTGCAGTCGCCCAGGCCGAACATCGCCTGGCCCGCGGTGACGGCGTTGATCACGCGCGCACCACCGCCCGGCACGTTGAACCCCGGCAGGCTCAGTCCCTCGGCCTCGAAGAACTTCTTCTCGCGCGCGACCAGGTGCTGGCCGTACACGAACGTGGAGACGCTATGGGAGACGGTGATCGGCTTGCCCTGCGCCCGCGCCCGCGAGCCCCGGCCGGCGAGCGCGAGCCCCGCGCCCGTGAGGCCCGTGGTGATGAGGAAACGGCGGCGCGTCCAGGCCATGCGCGACCCTCCTGGGCACGGATCATAACATATTGACAGTACAGCGAATTTCAGCCATTCTGAAGCACTCAATGGTCCGCAGCATGACCGGGTTTGGGCGCGCGGAACTGCGCGGCGACGCTGTCGTCGTGTCGGTCGAGGCGCGCTCCGTCAACCACCGCCACCTCGACGTCGCCCTCCGCCTGCCCCGTGCGCTGGCCCCGCTCGAGCTCGATGCCCGGCGCGTGGTCGCCGCGCGGCTGGAGCGCGGGCGCGTGGACGTCGCGGTGCAGATCACCACGGTGACCGGACAGCCCACCCAGCGCGTCGTCACCGACGCTGCGCTCGCGCGCGAGTACGTCGAGCGCGCCCGCGCGCTGGCCGCCGATCTCGCCGGCGCAGGCGTCGCCGGCGAGGTGCCGCTGGCGTGGGTGCTCGAGCGTCCCGGCGTCGTGCGCGTGGAAGAGGCGGAGCCCACGGACGCCGCGCTGCCGTGGACGACGCTGGAGCAGGTGCTCGGCCGCGCGCTCGATGAGCTGGTGGCGCGGCGCGAGGCCGAGGGCGAGCGCCTCGCCCAGGAGCTGCGCAGCCTGCATGGCGAGCTCGGCGCTATCGTGGAGACGATGGCCCTGCGGGCGCCCGTGGGCGCGCAGCGCCGTGAAGAGCGGCTGCGCGAGCGGATCCGGTCGCTGCTGGGCAGCGCCGGACTCGACGAGGCGCGCATCCTGACCGAGGCGGCCATGTGGGCCGACAAGGCCGACATCGCCGAGGAGCTGACGCGGTTGCGCGCGCACCTGGCCGAGCTGGCGCTCGTGCTCGACAAGGGCGGGCCGGTCGGGCGCGCGCTCGACTTCCTGCTGCAGGAGCTGGGGCGTGAGGTGAACACGGTGGCCAGCAAGGCCGACGACCTCGAGCTGAGCCAGGCCGCGCTGGCCGGCAAGGGCGTGCTGGAGAAGATGCGCGAGCAGGTCCAGAATCTTGAGTAAGGTGAACGGGACTGCCGTGCGGTTGATGAACGTCGGGCACGGCAACGTGGTGGTGGCCGAGCAGATCGTGGCCATCGTCGCGCTCGACTCGCTGCCCGTGAAACGGCTCATCGAGAACGCCAAGCGCAGCACCAAGCTCATCGACGCCACCAACGGGCGGCGCACGCGCGCCGTCATCGTCACCGAGAGCGATCACCTCATCCTGTCCTCGCTGGAGCCCGCCACCCTCGCCCAGCGGCTGGCCTCCGATCGGGGCCCGGCCGAGTGATCAGGCGCCGGGGGACGCTCTTCGTCGTGTCGGCGCCGTCGGGGGCCGGCAAGACGACGCTCTGCCGCGAGATCCGGCTGCGCCTGCACGACCTGGCCTACTCGGTGTCGGTCACCACGCGGCCGCCGCGGCCCGGCGAGATCGACGGCACCGATTTCCGCTTCGTCAGCGAGGCGCAGTTCCGCGAGTTGCTCGGCCGCAACGAGCTGGCCGAGTGGGCGACGGTGCACGCCAATCTCTACGGCACGCCGGCGGAGCCGCTGGAAGCCGCGCTCAAGGCCGGCCGCGACGTGCTGCTGGACATCGACACCCAGGGCGCCCTGCAGCTGCGCGCGCGCTATCCCGACGCCGTGCTGATCTTCGTGGTGGCGCCGTCGATGGGCGAGCTCGAGCAGCGGCTGCGCGAACGGCGCTCGGATTCCGAGCGCGAGATCGCGCGCCGGCTGGAGCGGGCGCGCGAGGAGGTCATGCTGTGGCGCCGCTACGACTACCTGATCGTGAACCGCGACGTGAAAGAAGCCATGGACCAGCTGGAGTCCATCATCCACGCCGAGCGCTGCCGGGTGGCGCGCCTGGCCCTCACCTTCCCCGACCTGGAGGTACCAAATTGATGGCGTTCCCTTCGCTGGAAGACGCGCTCAACAAGGTCTCGAACCGTTATCTGCTCGTCGTGCTGTCGGCCAAGCGGGCCCGCCAGCTCAACCGGGGCGCCGCGCCGCGCGTCGACTCCAAGCACAAGAAACCGACGAGCTCCGCCCTGGAGGAGATCGCCGCCGCCAAGGTCGAGTACCGCGTGAAGGAAGAGGGCGAGTCGGCCAAGGGGTGAGATGAGCACGCTCGACGGACGCGAGCTGATCCTGGGCGTCACCGGGTCCATCGCCGCCTACAAGGCGGTGTACCTCCTGCGCGAGCTCACGCGCGCGGGCGCCCGGGTGAGCGTCTGCCTGAGCGAGCACGCGCGCGAGTTCGTGGGGCCGCTCACCTTCCGCACGCTCTCCGGCCGCCCGGTGCTGAGCGACCTCTTCGATCCGCAGAGCGACGCCGCCGTCGAGCACGTCGCCCTCGCCGAGCGGGCCCACGCGGTGATCGTGGCGCCGGCCACCGCGAACCTTCTCGGCAAGGCGGCCGCCGGCATCGCCGACGACTTCCTGACGACGCTGCTGCTGGCCGCGCGCTGCCCGGTCGTCATGGCGCCGGCCATGGACGGCGGCATGTGGGAGCATCCGGCGGTCGTGGCCAACGTGGCCACGCTGCGCGGCCGCGGCGTGACGGTGCTGGAGCCGGACGCCGGCGCGCTCGCCTCCGGCCTCAGCGCGCGCGGCCGGCTGCCCGAAGCCGACGTGATCGTCGAGGCGCTGCTGACCGCGCTCACCGTGCGGCGCGACCTCGACGGCCAGCGCGTGGTGGTGACGGCGGGACCGACCCGCGAGCCGATCGATCCCGTGCGCTACATCTCCAATCGCTCGTCGGGCCGGATGGGCTACGCGCTGGCGGCGGCCGCCGCGCGCCGCGGCGCGCTGGTGACGCTGGTGTCGGGCCCCACCACGCTCATGCCGCCGACGGCGGCGACCTTCGTGCCGGTGCAGACGGCCGAGCAGATGCGCGAGGCCGTGCTGCGGCACGCGGCCGGCAGCGCCGTCGTGATCAAGGCGGCCGCCGTCGCCGACTATCGCGTGCGGAACGCCGCCGACCAGAAGATCAAGGGCAAGCGCGACCTCACGCTGGACCTCACGCCCAATGCCGACATCTTGGCCGAGGTGGCCGCGCGGGACACCGGCGCCTTCATCGTCGGCTTCGCGGCCGAGACCAACGACGTCGTCGCCAACGCCCGGGCCAAGCTCGAGGCCAAGGGAATCGACCTGCTCGTCGCCAACGACGTCAGCCGGCGCGACATCGGCTTCGACGCCGAGGAGAACGAGGTCCTGCTCCTCGACCGCTGGGGCGGCTCGCGCGCGCTGCCGCGCATGGCGAAGACGGCGGTGGCCGACGCGATCCTCGACGAGATCCAGGCGCTGCGCGCCGCGCATCCCGTGCGGAAGGCCGTCCGCTGAGCGACGAGGCGCGCGCCGCGCTGGCCGACGCCCTCGGCGATCTGGCCGCCACGCTCCGTTTCCATCGGGACCTCGGCGTCGAGCACGTCACCCTGGAGGGCGAGTATCTGAAGTCGCCGGCCGACGCGCTCCGCGCCCAGGAGGCCCGCCTGCAGGGCTGCCGCGCCTGCAAGCTCTGCGAGGGCCGCACCACCGTCGTGTTCGGCTCTGGCAACCCCGAGGCCGACCTCGTGGTGATCGGCGAGGGCCCCGGCGCCGACGAGGACGCGCAGGGTCTGCCGTTCGTCGGCCGCGCGGGACAATTGCTCACGCGGATGCTCGCGTCCGTCGATCTGGCGCGCGAGGAGGTCTACATCACGAACGCGGTGTTGTGCCGCCCGCCCGGCAACAGGAATCCCGAGGCGGACGAGCTGGCGGCGTGCGCGCCGTTTCTGGCCGACAAGCTCGGCGTGATGCAGCCGAAGGTGATCCTCACGCTCGGCAGCGTGGCGACGCAGGCCCTGCTGCGGACGAAGGAGCCGATCGGCAAGCTGCGCGGGCGGCTGCACCAGTACGGCGACGCCGTGCTGATTCCCACGTTCCATCCGGCCTTCCTGCTGCGCAATCCCGGCCAGGACTACAAGCGCATGGCCTGGGACGACCTGAAGCTCGCCAAGCGGGAGTACGACGCGCGCCGGACGCGCTGACGGCCGCACCGTGATCGCTGACGTCGCGTTCGACGCGCCCGTCGATCATCCCTTCTCGTATCGCGTGCCCGCCGGCTGGTCCCTCGCCGCCGGCCAGCGCGTGCTGGCGCCGCTCGGTGGCGCCCGGCGCGTCGGCCTCGTCGTGGCGGTGCGCGACGGCGACGACCCCGGGCTCAAGCCGCTGCTGGCGCTCGCCGAGACGGCGCCCGCGCTCGGCGCCGCCGGTCTCGACCTCGCGCGCTGGATCGCCGCCGAGTCGCTGTCCTCGCTGGGCTCGACGTCCGCCGCGCTCTTGCCGCCGGTGGACCCGGGCGCCGCGCGCGCGGTCGCCGCCGCCCTGCCGTCCCGCGATGCGCGCGCGCCGGCCCGCGGCGTCTCGACGGCGCGGCCGGCGGGCGGCGGCCCGGCGCCGGGCGGGGCGGCGAGCGGCGTCGAGCTGCTCGTGGGCGCCGGGCGCGAGCGGCGCCTGCTCGACCGCGTCGCGCAGGCGCCGAGCGCACTGGTCATCGTTCCCGACGTGGAGGCGGCGGCGCGGTGGGCCCAACGGCTCGGCAAGCATCGCGCGGTGCTGCGGCTGGACTCCGGCGTGCCCGACGGCGAGCGCGCGGAGGCGTGGGCGCGCCTGCGCGACGGCGGCGTGGCGGTGGGCACGCGCTCGGCGCTGCTGGCCCCGCTGGCGCCGGACGCGCTGCTCGCCCTCGTCGACGAGCACGAGGCCGCGCACAAGCCGCCCGGCCCGCCGCGCATCCACTCGCGCGACGTCGTGCTGGAGCGCGCGCAGCGCGAGCGGCGCCGCGCGCTGCTCACGGCGGCGACGCCGAGCGTGGAGCTGTGGTGGCGCGCCGGCGAGCGCGGCGGCGTCGCCATGACGCCGCCCGCGCCCGGGCCCTGGCCGGCGGTGACCATCGCCGACACACGCGGCATCCTGCGGCGCGAGCCGCTCACGCCGCCGCTGGCGCGCACGGTGCGCGAGACGCTGGCGGCCGGGCGCCGCGTGCTGCTGCTGGTGAGCCGCCTCGCCTCGTCGCTGGCCTGCGACGAGTGCGGTGAGATCGTGCGCTGTCCCCAGTGCGCGCTGGCGCTCGTCTACACGCGCGCGGCGGCCACGCTCTCGTGCCGGCTGTGCGGCACGACGCTGCCGCTGCCCGACACCTGCGTGCACTGCCAGGGCCGGCGGCTGTCGCCGTTCGGCTGGGGCCTCGAGCGCGTGGAGCACGCGGTGCGCCGGCGCTTCCCGAAAGCGCGCGTGGCGCGCTGGGACCCCGAGGCCTCGCGCGGCGCCAAGGGCGAGGCGCAGCGCGCGGCGGCGGCTGCCGCCGAGATCGTCATCGGCACGCGCGGCGCGCTGCGCCTGTTCGGTCCCGCCTCGCTCGGCCTGGCCGGCTTCGTGTCCCCCGATCAGCTCCTGCGCCTGCCCGACTTCCGCGCCGGCGAGCGGATGTTCGCGCTGCTGTGGGCGGCGGCCGAGCGCGTGGGCGCCCACGGCAGCCTGGTGATCCAGTCGCAGAATCCCGGCCACTACGCGCTGGACGCGGTGGCGCGGCAGGAGCTGGCGGCGTTCTATCGCGCCGAGCTGAAGTTTCGCGGCGAGCTCGGCTATCCCCCCTTCCGCCGCCTCGCGCTCGTCACCGTGACGGGCGGCGAGCGGCGGCTGGCCGACGAGATCGTCGCGGCGCTGCGCGCGTCCACGCGTCTCACCGTATATCCGCCGATCGCCGAGCGGCGCGAGCGCGCGCGGCGCATCGTCGTGAAGGGCCACGCCGATCTTTCCGCCGCGCTCGCCACCGCGCTGGAGGACTTCCGCGGTCCGCGTCCGCGCAGCCGCGGTATCATAGATGTGGAGGTGGATCCCGTCGAATGGCCGTCCTGAAAGTCCGCCGGTATGGCGACCCCGTGCTGCGTCGTCGCGCCGTCCCCATCGACGCGGTGACTCCGGAGCTGCGCCGGCTGGTGGACGACATGACCGACACCATGTACGACGAGGTCGGCATCGGCCTCGCCGCGCCCCAGGTGGGCCACTCGGTGCGTCTCCTGGTCGTCGGCGACGAGGAAGGGCGGGGCGTCCAGGTCCTGGTGAACCCCGTCATCACGGAGTCGGGCGGCTCCGTCACGGCGGAGGAGGGCTGCCTGTCGCTGCCCGGCATCTTCGCCGACGTCACGCGCGCGCAGTGGGTGAAGCTCGAGGCGCGCGACCTCGAGGGCCGTCCGATCGCGATCACGGCGCGCGGCCTGCGCTCGCGCGTGTTCCAGCACGAGATCGATCACCTCGACGGCGTGCTCTTCATCGATCGCCTCGATCCGGTCACCCGCGACCGCATCAAGCGCCGGATCAAGAAGGAAGGCTTCACCGAGGACGCCACCTCCCATCGCGCCTTCGCACTGTAGTCATGGGGGGCCCCGATATGGCCCCCCAAGCCCCCCATCTCGCGTGAAAGTGTTGTTCTACGGGACGCCGGCGTTCGCGCTCCCCGCATTCCAGGCGGTGCGCGACGCGCACACGATCGTCGGGGTCGTCACGCAGCCCGATCGGCCGGCGCACCGCGGGCAGAAGCTGACGCCGCCGGCGGTGAAGGTTGCCGCGCAGGCCGCCGGTCTGCCCGTGCTGCAGCCGGCGCGGGTGCGGGATCCCGAGTGGCCGGAGCGGCTGCGCGCGCTCGGCGCCGACGTCGCCGTCGTCGTCGCCTTCGGGCAGATCCTGCCGCAGGCGGTGCTCGACGCGCCGGCACGCGGCTCCATCAACATCCACGCCTCGCTGCTGCCGAAGTATCGCGGCGCGGCGCCGATCCAGTGGGCCATCATCCGCGGCGAGACGGTGACCGGGATCACGACGTTCCAGATGGACGCCGGCATGGACACGGGCGCCATTCTCCGGATGGCCGAGACGCCGATCGGGTCCGACGAGACCGCCGGTGAGCTGAGCGAGCGGTTGGCCCCGCTGGGCGCGCGCGTGATCCTCGACACGCTGGCGCGGCTCGACACGCTCACGGCCACGCCGCAGCCGGCCGAGGGCGCCACGCTGGCGCCGCGCCTGAAGAAGAAAGACGGTGTGCTCGACTGGCACCGCCCGGCGCGCGACCTCGTCAACCTCGTGCGCGGCTGCAACCCGTGGCCGGGCGCCACCGCGATGACGCCCTCGGGCCCGCTCGCCGTCTGGCGCGCGCGCGTCGTGGACGGCTCGGGGCCGCCCGGCACCCTCGTCGCGCACGCGCGCACGCTGGCGATCGCCACCGGCGCCGGCGCCGTCCTGCCCGTCGAGGTCCAGCCCGAGAGCCGGCGCGCGATCTCGTGGGACGACTACCTGCGCGGCGCGCGGCTCACGGCCGGCCACGCGCTGGCCGCGCGATGACCGCGGCCGCCGGCGCGCCGCGCGGCCGTCGCCCTGCGGGCGATCGGCCGGCCCGGCGCTCGGCTGCGCGCCCGTCGCCCGCGCGGGAGGTGGCGGCGCGCGTGCTGGAGCGCGTGGAGACCGACGCCGCCTTCGCCGATCTCGCGCTCGACGCCGAGCTGGCGCGCCGCGCGCTGCCGCCGCGCGACATCGCGCTGGCCACCGAGCTGATCTACGGCACGCTGCGCTGGCAGCGCTATCTCGACTGGATCCTCTCGCCTCACTCGCGCCGGCGGCTACCGTCGCTCGACGCGCGCGTGCGCGTGCTCCTGCGCCTCACGGCCTACCAGCTCGCCTTCCTCGAGCGGGTGCCGGCGTTCGCGGCCGTCAACGACGCGGTCACGCTGGCGCGCGGCGCGCCGGGCGTCGCCGAGTACGTCAACGCGGTCCTGCGCGCGTTCGCGCGGCGCGGCGCGCCCGAGCGCGAGCCGGCGCCTCCGCGCGAGGCGCTGGAGGCCCTGGCCACGCGCTGCTCGTTCCCGTCGTGGCTGGCCGCGCGGTGGCTCGCCCGCTACGGTGCCGAGGAGGCCGAGGCGCTGATGCGGGCGCTGAACGAGCGGCCGCCCCTCACGCTCCGCGCCAACACGCGACGCACCGGTCGCGACGCGCTGGCCGAGCGCCTGCGAGCGGAGGAGCAGGTGCAGACGCGACCCACGACTCTCGCGCCCGAGGGCCTGGTGGCCGAGAGCGGCGGGGCGCCCGGCCGCTGGCGGGCGTTCGCCGAGGGGGACTGTGTCGCGCAGGACGAGGCATCCATGCTCGTCGCGCGGCTGCTCGAACCCGCGCCCGGCGAGACCGTCGCCGACGTGTGCGCGGCGCCCGGCACGAAGACGACGCACCTCGCGCAGCTCATGGACGATCGTGGCCGCGTGCTGGCGCTCGATCCCCAGCCCGCGCGCCTTGCCCGCGTGACCGAGGCCGCCGCGCGCCTGGGCCTCACGATCGTCGAGACGATCGAGGGCCCCGTGGAGACGCTGGCCCCGCGCTGGGCCGGCGCCTGCGATCGCGTCCTGGTCGACGCGCCCTGCACGAACCTCGGCGTGCTTCGCCGGAACCCGGAGGTGAAGTGGCGCCGCCAGCCGGGCGACGTCGCCGCCGTCGCCGAGCGGCAGCGCAGTATTCTGACGGCCGCGGCGACGCTGGTCCGCCCGGGCGGCTGCCTCGTGTACGCCACGTGCTCGCTCGAGCCCGAGGAGAACGATGCCGTCGTCCGCGACTTCCTCGCGGCGCAGCCGGAGTTCGGCCGCGACACTCCGGCCGATTTCTTCGTGGCCCCCGACGCGGCCGGCTTCGTGCGGTTCCTGCCGCACCGCCACGCGACCGACGGCTTCACAGCGATCCGCCTCCGCCGGCGCTGAGGCGTTTGGGGTATAAGAGGGGGCATGGTCAAGATCGCGCCCTCGATTCTCTCCGCCGACTTCGGCATCCTGGCCGAGGAGATCGCCAGGGTCGAAGCCGCCGGCGCCGATCAGCTCCACATCGACGTCATGGACGGCCGCTTCGTCCCGAACATCTCGATGGGCTTTCCGATCCTCGACGCGATCCGCAAGCGCACGCGGCTGCCGCTCGACCTCCACCTGATGATCGTGGAGCCCGAGAAGTACCTGCCCGAGTTCGCCGCCCGCGGCGCCGACATGCTGACCGTGCACGTGGAAGCCTGCCCGCACCTGCAGCGCACGCTGGTGAGCATCCGCGAGCTGGCGGCCAGGCGCGGCGCGCCCGTGAAGGCCGGCGCGGCGCTGAACCCGGCCACCCATCCGTCCACGCTCGACTACGTCACCGACGATCTCGATCTGGTCCTCGTGATGTCGGTGAACCCGGGCTTCGGCGGCCAGAAGCTGATCCCGGCCGTCTATCCCAAGATCCGCCAGATCCGCTCCCTGCTCGGCACCCGCCCCATCGACGTCTCCATCGATGGCGGCGTGAAGGTCGAGCACGCGCGGCCGCTGGTCGAGCACGGCGCGTCGATTCTCGTCGCTGGCTCGGCCGTGTTCGAAGCCAAGGACCCGGCCGCCGTCATCAAGCAGATGCGCAGCGCCGCCGGCTAACCGGCGAATCCTGCCGTAGCCCCGCGGCATCCCAAGCGCATGAAGAGTGCGAACGGCCTGCGCGTGGCGGAGCTGTGGCGCTACCCGGTCAAGTCGCTGGCCGGCGAGCGCCTGCCGCGCGCGGTCGTGTCGGCCAACGGCATCGACGGCGATCGCGTCGTGCACGTGCGTGACGGCCGCGGGCGCGTGATCACGGCCCGGACGCATCCGAAGCTGCTCGGTCTCTCGGCCGTGCTCGGCGAGGACGGCGAGCCACGGATCGCGGGACGCCCGTGGACCGCGCCCGAGTCGGCAGCGGCCATCCGCGCCGCCGCCGGGCCCCAGGCCACGCTGGCGCGCCACGACGGTCCGGAGCGCTTCGACGTCCTGCCCCTGCTGGTGGCCACCGACGGCGCCATCACCGCCCTCGGCGTGGATGGCCGGCGGCTGCGTCCCAACGTCGTCATCGCCGGGGCCGAGGGCCTGGCCGAGCGAGGCTGGCCCGGCCGCCGGCTGCGCATCGGCGAGGTGGTCATCGCGCTCGAGAAGCTCCGCGGGCGCTGCGTGATGACCACGTATGACCCCGACACGCAGGCTCAGGACCTGGGCGTGCTCCAGCGCATCGTCGATGAATTCGGGGGCCGGATGGCGCTCGACAGCGCGGTGCTCAGCGGGGGTTCGATCGCCATTGATGATCCAGTAGAACTCCTCGACCCGGACAAAGTTTAGCCGATCGCCGACCGCGATTGCCCGGCAAGTCGCTGATTCTGCAGATTCCTGGGTTTGGCACTCTGATTGAACATTGGAAAGACCATGAAACTCCTGAGGGCTCTTGGAATCCGGCGGTGGGACTGGCGGACGTGCTGGCGCGAGGGTGAGTTCTGGCTCTGCATGGCCACCCTGCTGATGCCCTTCGGCTTCGTGCTGCTGCTCTTCCAGTGGGAGCCCGTTCGCGCGCGCCTGCTCGCCCGTCGCTAAAGCGCGCCGCCCGCGGTCGCCGTACCCGCCCCCGAGTTGAAATGTTCCGCATAGTTCCGTAGACTGCGTTTTTCCAATGCTGGACTCCCTGAGCACACGACTGCAGTCGATCTTCGACCGCCTCGGCGGGCGCGGCCGGCTGAGCGAGGACAACATCCAGGAGGCGCTGCGCGAGATC
This sequence comes from Candidatus Rokuibacteriota bacterium, assembly GCA_003220265.1. Lineage (GTDB taxonomy): Bacteria > Methylomirabilota > Methylomirabilia > Rokubacteriales > CSP1-6 > AR5. The sequence goes on from QHRW01000118.1 coordinate 39,128, forward strand.
CGCGTGGCGTTGCTGGAGGCCGACGTCAACTTCAAGGTCGTGCGCGGGTTCGTAGACCGCGTGCGCGAGAAAGCGGTCGGTCAGGATGTCCTCAAATCGTTGACGCCAGCGCAACAAGTGGTGAAAGTTGTTCACGACGAGCTGGTCGAGCTGCTGGGCGGCAGCGGGCATCGGCTGGCCATGGCATCGCACCCGCCCACCGTCATCATGCTGATGGGCCTGCAGGGCTCGGGCAAGACGACGACGGCCGCGAAGCTGGCGCGGATGTACGGCAAGCAGGGCCAGCATCCGATCCTCGCCGCTGCCGACATCTATCGGCCGGCCGCCCAGGAGCAGCTCCGCACGCTCGGCGCGCAGCTCTCCTACCCGGTCGTCGGCGAGGCGGGCCAGACGCCGCTCCAGATCTGCCGCGCCGCCCGCGACGAGGCGGCCGCCCGGGGCCTCACGCCCCTCATCCTCGACACCGCCGGCCGCCTGCACATCGACGAGACGATGCTCGACGAGCTGAAGGCCATCAAGCGCGACGTGGCGCCCCACCACGTCCTGCTGGTCGTGGATGCCATGACCGGCCAGGACGCCGTCACCGTGGCCGACAAGTTCAACCAGGCCGTCGGCATCGACGCGGTGATCCTCACCAAGATGGACGGCGACTCGCGCGGCGGCGCCGCGCTCTCCGTGCGCCACGTGACCGGCCGGCCCATCGCCTTCGTCGGCATGGGCGAGAAGACCGACGCGCTCGAGCCCTTCCATCCCGACCGCCTGGCCTCCCGCATCCTCGGCATGGGCGACGTGCTGTCGCTGGTCGAGAAGGCCCAGCAGGTCGTCGACCAGGAACAAGCCCAGGAGATGGTGCGGAAGCTCCGCGAGGACACCTTCACCCTCGACGACTTCCGCCAGCAGCTCCAGCAGCTCAAGCAGATGGGCCCGCTCGACCAGGTGCTCGGCATGCTGCCCTTCGGCAAGATGCTCAAGGGCGCGCCGGCCGAGCTGCAGAGCGAGCAGGCCGACTTCGCGCGCTTCGATGCGATCATCACCTCGATGACGCCGGGCGAGCGGCACAATCCCGAAGTCATCAACGGCAGCCGGCGCCAGCGGATCGCGCGCGGCAGCGGCACCAGCGTGCAGGACGTGAACCGGCTGCTCAAGCAGTACGCGCAGCTCAGGAAGATGATGAGGCAGTTCAAAGGCATGGAAGGCAAGCTCGGCAAGCTCAAGAACCTGCCCGGCTTCCCCACGCTCAGGGGGTGACGACGTGTCAGTGACGATTCGACTGCGACGAGAAGGCTCGAGCAAGCGGCCACGCTACCGTGTGGTGGTGGCGGACTCGCGGGCGCCGCGCGACGGCCGCTTCATCGAGGTGATCGGCCACTACAACCCGGTCACGCAGCCGCCCACGGTCAAGATCGACCGCGACCGGGCGAGTGCCTGGATCAGCAAGGGCGCCCAGCCCTCCAACACCGTGAAGAAGCTGATCGCGGTGGCCGCCAAGGCGACGCCGCAGCCCTGAGGTGAGCGGCGAAGACCTCGTCGTGATCGGCGAGGTGGTGCGGCCCCACGGCGTGCACGGGGCCGTGCGGGTGACGCTGCAGACCGACCGGCCGGAGCGGTTCGAGGCCTTGCGCGAGTGCGTGCTGTGGGACCCCGCCAGCGACGCGCGCACGCCCGGCCACATCCGCGGGGTGCGGCGGCAGGGCGACGACGCGGTGCTGCTCTCGCTGGCCGAGTACGACTCGCCGGAAGCGGCGCGCGCCCTCGTGGGACGGCTGATCGCGCTGCCGCGCGCGCAGGCGCTGCCCGCCCCGCCCGGCCACGCGTACCCGTGGCAACTGGCCGGCTGCCGCGTGGAGCTCGAGGACGGGCGCGTGATCGGCGAGCTGCGCGGCGTGGAGCCCTCGCCCGCGCAGGACCTGTGGATCGTGCGCGGGCCCGAGCGCGAGCACCTGATCCCGGCCGTGCCGGAGATCATCTGGGAGGTGGACCTGGAAGCGCGGCGCATCGTGATCCGGCCGCCGGAGGGACTGCTCGACATCTAGGGCGCGGCATGCGCATCGATATCGTGACCCTGTTTCCGGGGATGGTGGAGCCGGTCGTCTCGGAGTCGATCCTCGGCCGCGCGCGAGCGCGCGGGCTCGTTGACATCCGGGTGGTCAATCTCCGAGACTACGCGGGGGGCAAGCACCGGATCACCGACGACTACCAGTTCGGCGGCGGCGGCGGGATGGTGCTGAAGCCCGAGCCGCTGTTCGCGGCCGTCGAGGCGCTGCGCACGCCGGCGGCGCACGTGATCCTGACGGACCCGCGCGGCCGGCGCTTCACGCAAGCGGTCGCGGCCGAGCTCGCGCAGGTGTCGCACGTGATCCTCCTGGCCGGGCGGTACGAGGGCGTGGACGAGCGCGTGAGCGCCGGCCTCGCCGACGACGTGATCTCGATCGGCGACTACGTGCTGACCGGCGGCGAGCTGCCGGCGCTGGTGGTGGCCGACGCGGTGACGCGATTGCTGCCGGGGGCGCTGGGCGCCGAGGGCGCGGCGGAGCGCGAGTCGTTCGCGAGCGGGCTGCTGGAGCCGCCGCAGTACACGCGCCCCGAGGACTTTCGCGGGGCGCGCGTGCCGGCCGTGCTGCTCTCCGGCGATCACCCGCGCATCGCGCGGTGGCGCCGGGTGCAGGCGCTGTGGCTGACGTGGAAGCACCGGCCCGATCTGCTGGCGGCGGCGACACTGGACGCCGCGGACCGGGGCTGGATCGAGCGATTCGAGCGCGGGGAGACCCCGCCGACCGACGAGGCTCCCTGACGGGGCAAGGAGAAGGAAGCGCCATGGATGCGATTCGACTGGTCGAGGCCGCGCAGCTCAAGAAGGACCGCCAGGGCTTCGCCCCCGGCGACCAGGTGCGCGTGCACGTGAAGGTCATCGAGGGCGAGAAGGAGCGCACGCAGATCTTCGAGGGCACCGTGATCCGCCGCCGCGGCGAGGGCGCGCGCGCGTCGTTCACCGTGCGGCGCATCTCCTACGGCATCGGCGTGGAGCGCACGTTCCCCCTGCACTCTCCGCGCATCGAGCGCGTGGACGTCGTGCGGCGCGGCCGCGTGCGCCGCTCCAAGCTCTACTACCTGCGCGACCTCGCGGGCAAGGCGGCGCGCCTCAAGGAAAAGCGCGCGGGCGTGGTCCCGGCCACCACCACGGCCGAGACCGAAGAGTAGCCGGCCAGCTTCGCGCGTGCCGACCGCGGCGCCGTACCGGTACGAAGCTCAGGCCTGGCGCACGGGCCTGAGCCGTATCGCCGGCGTCGACGAGGCCGGGCGCGGCCCGCTGGCCGGCCCTGTCGTGGCCGCGGCCGTCGTCATCGCCCCCGACCGGCGCATCAAGGGGTTGTGCGACAGCAAGGTCCTGCCCGCCGAGAAGCGCGAGGCGCTCTTCGCCGTGATCCACGAGCGCGCCGTGGCCATCGGCGTCGGCGTGGTGGATCACCTGACGATCGATCGCATCAACATCCTGGAAGCCACGCGGGTGGCGATGATGCAGGCGCTGGCCGGGCTCGTCGTCGCGCCCGAGCTGGTGATCACCGACTTCGTCAAGCTCCGCGAGTGTCCCTGCCCGCAGCGCAACCTGGTGGACGGTGATGCGCGCTGCGCCACGGTGGCCGCGGCCTCGATCGTCGCCAAGGTGACGCGCGACCGGCTGATGTGCGCGCTCGACGTCGAGTTTCCCGCCTACGGCTTCGCGAAGCACAAGGGGTACGCCACGGCCGACCACATCGCGGCCATCGATCGTCACGGTCTCTGCCCGCTCCACCGGCGCTCGTTCGTGAGCGCGTGGCGGCAGGGCAACCTGTTCGCGGTCGAGACCTCCGAGTAGCGCGTCAGGCGTCCATCCGGCGCTCTTCGAGATCGAGCTCGCGCTCGAGATCGCGCAGCGTCTCCTCGTCGACCTCCCCCTGGGCGCGAAGCCGCAGCAGCGCCTCGCGCTCCGAGTCGATCACCGTCCGGCGGATCTCCCGGTGCTCGATGAGCTCCCGGTCCCCGCCGTCGCCGGAGGGGTCGCGCTGGCGCTCGACGTGCTCGGAGCGGTGCCGGTAGGTCTCGCGCAGCTGGTCCAGCAGCGGGCGATGGCCCGGCCACACCGGGTACAGCTCGTCGATGCGCCGCGTGGCCGCCTCGAGCAGCTTCTGTCGTGCGAGCGCTTCCTCCTCGCGGGCGCCGGCGTCCTTGCCGAGGCCCAGCGTGCGGATGAGCGAGGGCAGCGTCAGCCCCTGCCCGACCAGCGTGAGGACGATGACCGTGAGCGTCACGACGACCAGCGCCTCGCGCGCCGGGAACGGCGCGCCGTCGGCCACCGTCAGCGGCAGCGCGAGCGCGGCGGCGAGCGAGACGACGCCGCGCATCCCGGCCCAGGACAGCACCAGCGAGCACGCAAAGGCGTCCGGCCGGCCGCCCAGGCGCTGGGGCAGGAAGACCGTGCTGAAGATCCACAACGCCCGCACGAGGACGAGCGCCAGCGTCACCGCGACTCCGATGCCGACGAGTCCGGCCGCCTGCCGCAGCGTGAGCGCGCGCATCAGCAGCGGCACCTCGAGCCCCATCACGATGAAGACGAACCCGTTGAGGAGAAAAGTGATCGTGTCCCACACGGCGCGCCCGGTCAGCCGCGCGTCCGCGCCCATGATGTGCGAGCCGCGATGGCCCATGTAGAGGCCGGCCGCCACGGTGGCGATCACGCCGGAGGCCCCGAGCCGGTCGGCGGGCAGGAACGCCGCGAACGGCGTGAGCAGCGAGATCGTCATCTCCACCGGCGTGTCCTCGAGGCGCGCCCGGATGCGGGCAATGACCCAGCCCACGGCGACGCCGATGGCCGCGCCGCCCAGCATCGCGCCGGCGAAGGTGACGACCGCCGTGGTCGGCGAAAACGCCCGCCCGGCCGCGACGGCAAGGGCGATGCGGTAGATCGTCAGCGCGGTGGCGTCGTTCAGGAGGCTCTCGCCGTCGAGGATCGTCACGATCTGCCGCGGGACGGTCAGGCGCCGGATGATCGCGGTGGCCGCGATCGCGTCCGGCGGCGCCACGATGGCGCCCAGCGCGAAGGCCACCGACCACGGCAGGCCCGGGATGAGCGCGTGGGCCACGACGGCCGCCGCCACCGCGGAGGCGATGACCAGCCCGACGGAGAGCGAGCTGATCGTGCCCACGTTGGCGTGCAGGCTCCGGACGGGCGTGAAGTACGCCGCGATATAGAGCAGCGGCGGAAGGACGATGAGAAAGAGGACGTCGGGGTCGACGTGGATCCGGGGCACACCGGGCACGAGGCCGAGGACCAGCCCGCCGATGACGAGGAAGATCGGGTAGGCGACTCCGAGGGCGCGGGCGACGGTGACGAGGGCCGCCACGGCGATGAGCAGGCCCAGGACGAGCTCGGCTTCGTGCACGCTATGCCCCCCGGGCCATCGTCATCACGCCAGAAGTGTAGCGAACGCCCGGGCGTCGAGACGGCCGTATCCAAAGCGCGGCATTGTCGAATCGCCCGGCCTGATCTATCCCTGCGTCGTGAGCCAGGCGCGACAGAGGCTGGGGGCCACAGCGGAGGCCAGCGCGGCGGTGGCGCTCGAGCGCGCCGGCCTGCGCGTGGTCGAGCGCAACGTCCGCTTTCGCGCGGGCGAGATCGACCTCGTGTGCCGCGAGGGCGACGTGCTGGTCTTCGTCGAGGTCAAGTGCCGGCGCGCGACGTGGGGCGACGCGCCGGCCGCGGCCGTCTCCTGGCACAAGCAGCGCCGCCTCACCCAGCTCGCCCAGCTCTATCTCAAGTGGCGGGGGCTGGACGGCGTGCGGTGCCGGTTCGACGTCGTCTCCGTCACGCTCGACGCCCGCGGCGTCTTCGACGTCCGCCACGTGCGGGCGGCGTTCGACGCGGTGTAGCCCGACTTGACGACGGGGACGGCCACGCCCATCCTCGTCGCCGATGACTCGCGAGCTGGCGTTCGTGCAGGTCGACGTGTTCACCGAGCGCGTCTTCAACGGCAACCCGCTCGCCGTCTTCCTCGACGGGCGCGGGCTCGACGACGGCGAGATGCAGGCCATCGCGCGCGAGATGAATCTGTCGGAGACGACCTTCGTGCTGCCCACCACGCGCGCCGACTGTGCGGCGCGCGTGCGCATCTTCACGCCGGGGCGCGAGGTGCCCTTTGCCGGCCATCCCACGGTGGGCACCACGTGGGTGCTGGCCACGCGCGGGCTGCTGGGCGGCGCCGACCGCGTGGCACTCGAGGAAGGCATCGGGCCCGTGACCGTCGAGCTCGAGGGTGACCCGGCGCGGCCGACCTTCGTGTGGATGCTCCATCGCGACGCCGAGTTCGGGCCCGAAGTCACCAACCGCGACGGTGTGGCCGCCGCTCTCGGCCTGCGCACGCCCGAGCTGCAGCCGGGCGCGCCGATCCGCGTCGGCTCCACCGGCTCGCCCTTCCTCTACGTCCCGCTGCGCGACCGCACCGCGGTCGATCGCGCGGCGCTCGACGTTACCGCCATGCGTCGCGCCGCCGGCGATCCCCTCCCCGGCGTGTTCGTGTTCTGCGCCGAGGACACCGGCGCCTACTCGCGCATGTTCGCGCCGCACACCTCGCGCATCGCCGAAGATCCGGCGACGGGCTCCGCCAGCGGGCCGCTCGGCGCCTATCTCGTGCTGCACGGTCTCGTGACGGGTGGCGGCGCCGTGCACCTCGTCAGCGAGCAGGGCACGCAGATGGGCCGGCGCAGCCTGGTGCACATGCGCCTGCGCGGCGACGCGCGCGGCGTCACCGACATCGGCGTGGGCGGCTCCGTGGTGCCGGTGCTGGAGGGACGGCTCACGATGCCCTGAGGTACAATCCGGTCCCTATGGCGGTCCTCTGGGACGCATATCGCACCGCGCTGCCCTCCATCGCCGCCGCCGTCGGACGCACGCCGCTCGTGAAGCTCAATCGCGTGACGTCCGGCGCCCGTCCCGCCGTCTATCTGAAGATCGAGTGGTTCGGTCCGAGCGGCAGCCTCAAGGACCGGATCTACCTGTGGATGTTCGAGCGCGCCGAGGCGCGCGGGGATCTCAAGCCCGGGATGCGCGTGCTGGAATGCTCGACGGGCAACGCCGGCATCGCGTGCGCGTTCGTGGCGGCGGTGAAGGGCTACCCGTGCACGATCGTGATGCCCGAGGGCATGAGCGAGGAGCGCAAGAAGATCACGCGCGCGTACGGCGCCGATCTCGTCTTCACGCCCGGCGGCGAGAGCGACGTGGACCTCTCGCTCGAGCGCCTCGCCAGCATCCGTCGCGGCGACCCGGCCCGCTACTGGGTGCCCGGCCAGTTCGACAACGCCGACAACATCGAGGCGCACTACCGCACGACGGGGCCGGAGCTGTGGGAGCAGGCCGGGGGCGTCATCGGCGCCTTCGTCGCCTCGCAGGGCAGCGGCGGCACCCTGACGGGCGTCGGCAAGTTCCTGCGCGAGCGCGACCCGCGCGTGCGGCTCTACGCCGTCGAGCCGGAGGAGTGCGCGTTGCTGGCGCGGCGCGAGTGGGGGCCGCACGGCATCGAGGGCATCGGCGACGGCTTCATCCCGGACAACCTCGACGTCTCCCAGCTCTCCGGGATCATCACCATCACCACCGACGAGAGCCTCATGATGGCGCGCCGCCTGGCCGCCGAGGAGGGCATCTTCTGCGGCATCTCCACGGGCTGCAACGTGGCCGCCGCGCTCAAGCTGGCCGCCCGCCACCCCGAGCTGCCGTCGATCGTGACGATGGCCAACGACACCGGGCAGCGCTATTTCACCACGGCGCTGTGCGGCGAGGACAAGAAGGTGGACGTGCCCGAGCGCGAGCACCCGATGGATCCCAAGACGCAGCGCGATCTCGATCGCTACCAGTCGGCCTGGGAGATCCTGACCTGAGGCCGGCCGAGTACGACTTCGTCGCCGCCCGCCGGCGCCTGGAAGCCAAGCCGAAATCCGCCGGGGAGAAGCTCACCACGCTGGAGGACGCCGCGAGTCGCGTGAAGGACGGCGACTCGGTCGTGGCCGGCGGCTGCCTCTTCTCCCGCACGCCGCTGGCCCTCGTGCGCGAGATCCTGCGCCAGCGGCGCACGGGCCTCACGCTCTGCCGCAACCTCATGTGCACCGAGGGCGAGCTGATGATGGCCGCCGGCGCCGTCGAGCGCGTGGTGACGGCGTGGATGTCGATCGGCCTGCCGTGGGGCGTGTCGAAGGTCATGCGGCATTACGTCGAGAGCGGTAAGGTCGCGCTCGAAGAGTGGAGCCACCTCGCGTTCGGCCTGCGCTTTCGCGCGGCCGGCATGGGTGTGCCGTTTCTGCCCGCGTTGACCATGCTCGGCTCCGACCTCATGGGCGTGGGCGGGATGAAGACGCTGGAGGATCCCTACACCGGGCGCACGCTGGCCGCCGTGCCCGCGCTCTTCCCCGACGTGGCGCTGCTGCACGTGAGCCGCGCGGATCGCTTCGGCAACTGCCAGATCGACGGCTATCCGCACATGGACGCCGACATGGCCAGGGCGGCCACGACCGTCCTGGTGACGACCGAGGAACTGGTCACCGAGGAGGAGATCCGGCGGCGCCCCGATCGCACGGTCATCCCGGGATTCCTGGTGGACGCGCTCGTGCTGCAGCCCTTCGGCGCGTATCCACACGAGGTGTGGGGACGCTACCACGCCGACTTCGAGCACTTCGCCGAGTACACGGCCGACATCGACGCCCGCGGCGTCACGACGGCGGTGGCCGACTATCTCGCGCGCTACGTCCACGCACCGGCGACGTGGGACGAGTACCTGGAGCTGTTCGGCGGCGAGCGTCTCAAGCGCGCGCAGGACGCCGCTAGGGAGCTCGTGCCGGGAGCATGAGCACCACGCCGTCCGAGCTGCTCGCCGTCATGGGCTCGCGCGAGCTCAAGGACGACACGACGGTGTTCGCCGGCGTCGGCGTGCCCTTGCTGGCCGCCGCGCTCGCGCAGCAGCGGCACGCGCCGAAGCTGACGATGGTGATCGAGGGCGGGATCATCGGGCCGCAGATCAAGCCCGGGCGGTTGCCGATCTCCACCAACGAGATGCGCGCGGCCCATCGCGCCCAGATGCTGCCGGGCATCACCGACACGTTCTTGTTCGCCCAGCGCGGCTTCCTCGACTACGGCTTCATGGGCGGCGCGCAGATCGACCAGCACGGCAACATCAACACGAGCGTCGTGGGTGGCGACTACTGGAAGCCGAAGGTGCGGCTGCCGGGCACCGGCGGCGCCAATGACATCGCGTCGCTCTGCAAGGAAGTCATCATCCTCACGGCCCACGAGAAGCGCCGCTTCGTGCAGAAAGTGGACTTCGTCACCAGCCCGGCCTGGCTCGACGGCGACGGCAGCCGCGAGCGCGCCGGCCTGCTCTTCGGCGGCGTCTCCCGCGTGGTGACGACGCTCGGCATCCTGGGCTTCGATCCCGAGCACAAGCGCATGCGGCTGGACGCCGTGCACCCCGGCGTGACCGTCGAGCAGGTGCGCGAGAACACCGGCTTCGAGCTGCTGCTGGCCTCGCAGGTCGCCACCACGACGCCGCCGACCGACGACGAGCTCACGATGCTGCGCGCTCTCGACCCCGAGCGACGCTTCCTGGGAGGGGAAGGGGGGAACCCTTCTAGGGTCCCCCCTCCCAAGAGATAACCACGTCATGCCTGTCCACTTCGGCCTCGCCATCAAGAACTTCGTCGGCCCCACCGAGACGCCCGACATCGACGAGCTCTACCGCTACTCGGCGCGCGCCGAGGCGCTCGGCTTCGAGTCGCTGTGGGCGTGGGATCACGTCATCCTCGGCGTGGAGCCGTCGTTCCCGATCCTCGACGCCGTCGGTACGCTCACGGCCATCGCCGCCCGCACGACGACGATCAAGCTGGGCACCGGCGTGCTCGTGCTGCCGCTGCGCAACCCGACCGTGGCCGCCAAAGCCATCGGCACGCTCGACGTCATCAGCAAGGGCCGCTTGATCCTCGGCGTGGCCGCCGGCTGGTACGCGCGCGAGTTCGACGCCGTCGGCGTGCCCTTCAAGCAGCGCGGCCGCCTCTTCGAGCGCAACTTCGAGATCCTCACCCGGCTGTGGACGGAGGATCGCGTGACCCTGCAGGCCGACGAGTTCAACCTGCGCGAGGCCGTCATGCGTCCGAAGACCGCCCAGCGCCCGCGCCCGCCCATCCTCATCGGCGGCTACGTGGACGCCGTCCTCAAGCGCGTCGCGACCAAGGGCGACGGCTGGCTGACGTATTTCTACACGCCCGAGTCGTACAAGAAGGGCTGGGAAAAGATCCTCGGCTTCGCACGCGAGGCCGGCCGCGATCCCAAGGCGTTGACCGGCACGAACCAGCTCGCCATCCTCGTCGGCAAGTCGCGCGCCGAGACCGAGGAGCCCATGCGCAAGTGGCTTCAGACCGAGTGGGATGTGGCCGCGTGGAGCGAGTCCACCATCGAGCACGCCATCCGCGGCAACGTGAAGGAATGCGTCGAGCAGCTCCGCGCCCACGTGGCCGCGGGCACTCACCGGATCATCCTCATCCCGTATCGTTATCAGCCGGAGCAGGTGGAGATCATCGCGAAGGAGATCCTTCCCGCGCTCCGCTGAGCCATGGTCTTCGGCGAATATCCGTTCGAGCGGTATTCGAGGACATGGAACGAGATGTCGTACGACTTCAAGCTCATGTTCGTCTACCACATCGTGGCGACCGCCCCGGCAGTCGTTGAGATTCGGCCAGTGACGAACCCTTCGACCAATTCGCCAACCAACCGTTGGACGGGCAGACCACTTTCGTGAATCGCGAGCGCGTCCCCGATCGACTCGAGCGGCGAATTCGCTTCGGCTGCGGGTTCGTGGCCGGGAGTATTCTCGGAGTGCTCGGGGCACTGTACCTTTTGGCCGACAATCTGTTTACGTGTGCACTGTTGGGAGCCGGCGTGGCGCTACTTTTTGGGATTCTCGCGGTTCGATACGGTGACCGCTTCTGGTACGGGCTTCGTCATCTGCTGTGGTTCTGGTCGTGAGTCGCACCAACGCCACTGATCGTGATCGTTAGGCCTCACCAGGGTATGCCCGCGTGTTCGCCAAGTCGCACCGGCCGCGTTCATCTGCGCAAGGACGGCGAAGAAGTCTAGGTTGGCGGCGACGTCGTGGACGTGATACGTGGCGAGGTGAATCTCTAGACGTCGGAACGGAATCGGTGACCCGATGCGGGACGGGCGAGCAAGTCGCACGGCGGAACAGAACGCGCTCTTTCGCGCGCTCGAGTCGGCGCTTCCCGCGCGCAAGCGGCTCTTCAACGACCCGCTTGCTCGGAGCTTCCTCACGTGGCCACTCTCGCTTGTCGCTCGCCTGGGGGTTATGCCCGGCCTTCGCGAAATGGTGCCCTGGCTCATCGACAGCCGCTGGCCGGGGGTGCGCTCCTCCGTCGTCGCACGCACAAGGCTCATCGACGATGCGCTGGCAACCTCACTCGGAGGTCAGATCGACCAGCTCGTCATCCTTGGTGCGGGTTTCGACTCGCGAGCGTATCGTCTTCCCTGCTTGCACGGCGCCACCGTTTTCGAAGTCGACCATCCGGATACGCAGACCGCCAAACGAAAGGTGCTGGAGTGCATCCTTTCCGTCCCGCCGAAACACGTTCGCTTCGTCGCCATCGACTTCGACCGGCAGAACCTGGAGTCCGTCATGGCTGCTGCTGGCTACCGCGAGTCGGCGCGCACCTTCATTCTCTGGGAAGGCGTCACGAACTATCTGACGGAAGCCGCCGTCGATACCACCCTGCGGTGGTGTTCGCGCGCGGCGGCCGGCAGCCTCCTCCTCTTCACGTACGTCCACCGCGACGTCTTGACGCGGCCGAGCGAATACATCGGCACCAAGAATCTGTTCGCGTCCCTCGCGAGTGCCGGGGAGAGGCTGACATTCGGGATCGAGCCCAGCCAGCTGCCCGAGTTCCTGGCGACCCGCGGCCTGTCCCTGGAGAGCGATGTGGGTGCCGCAGAGTATAGGGCGCGCTACTTCAAGGACGCGGCACGTAAGATGCGCGGGCACGAGTTCTATCGCGTCGCGCTGGCCCGCGTTGGTCCGCCTGACAACAGGCTCGTATGACGAACAGAGAGAGCGTGCCTGGCGACGTCGGTCTCGGGATCGCCGCCCGCGCGGAGACGTGATGACACCTGACAGGCGCGACGGTCATGCCCGACCCCGGATTTGGCGCATCTGTGTAGATCCGATGATGATGCTGATAGCAATAAGCCTGTTGGTGGGCCTGGTCGTACCCAACATCCTCCTCCGCCCAACCCGCGCATCGGTAGGTGCACTCGTTCTCATGGTCGCCGGCCTTGCTTGCCTCGCTATCGCGAAAACTTCGCTCTGGCGGCAGGGCATCTGGACCTCTTGGGGGTCGCGGCGGATGACGAAGAGGTACGCGATCCTGTACAAGTGGGCGTGGGTGGGAATTGCCAGCGGGCTTTTACTCCTGCTGTTCACATGGCGATTGACGGGCTGACTTCTCAGTGCAGCGGACCGGGTCTCGCGTTGCTCGCCCTCCGGCCGCTGACCGCGCGCGTTGATATGACTTCCGCTGTCAAGCGCCAGGATGGCGCGCGGACCACACCGCGGCTGGCTGCTTGCCTTCATGGTGGGTGCTCGAGCCACCGGAAGAGACGGAGCCTGTAACTGCGACGGTTGATCATGCTGATATCCGTGGGTTGGGTACCACCTTACTTGTGTCCGTCGCGGCGCCTGCTTCGCTCTAGGGTCGAGGATCGTGGCCTCGTAACGCGCCCGAAGATTGCGCCGATACCGGGGCCGCACCTCCGCCGATGGCTCGAGTTCCTCATCGATATAGTTGCCGGTCAGTTCCAGAGTCTCTGTCGCTACGCTGCCAGTGGAACGGCGCGGGCGATCGCCCAGGCGAAGGCGGCCATCTCTCGCGCAATGGCGACCACGACCTGGTTGGCGTGCTTGCCCCGGGCGATCAGTTGCCGATAGCGCTTACAGAGACGCACTTGTGCCTTCCACCCAATCGCTTGGACCTCGGCCGGAAGTTTTTCCAGACGGAGCTGAAGATGCCGGCTCACCTTTGCGGGGTACCGATAGGCCCAGGCGCCTTCGACCAGTGCCCGCCGGGCGTGCGTATTGCCGGCCTTGGTGATGCCGCCTTGTCGCCGCCGGTCGCCGGACGAGTATTCCGACGGCGTGAGCCCAAGATAGCTCATCAACTGCCGCGGGGTATCGAACCGAGTAAGATCCCCGAGTTCGGCCATCAGGATCACGGCACTCGTGTGTTCCACTCCGCGCAGCGCCTGAATCGCCTCGACGACCGGGTACAGTCGCCAGCCCTTCACTTCCGCGTGTAACTCGGCCTCAAGCCGTTGCAGCCGGTCGTGCTGCTCAGTGACGGCGCGCACGTATTCCTGGAAGACGATCTGCTGCGCCCGGGTCGCACACACGACCTCAGACAGCCAGCGGAGATGGGCGGCATTCCAACTGGCCCGCCCCTCGTAGCGAATGTCGTGCCGCAGCAAGAACGCCTTCAGCCGGTGCTTCGTCGCCTTCAGATCGCGCATCGCATCGTCGCGACCACGGCTCAGATCTCGAATGGCCTCGTCGGCGATCTCCGGCACGTAAATGGCGCTCAGATCACCGCTGCGCATCAGGCGCGCCAGCGTGACCGCATCACGGCGATCAGTCTTCACGCGATCTCCCGGCTTCCGCGGGATCAGCGAGGGCGCCACCACGTGACAGCTCAGGCCGTGGCGCCTGAAGTATCGGTACAGCCAGTAGCCACACGGGCCCGCTTCGTAGACGAATACCAGCGTCGCGCCCTTTGACTGGAGCTTTCGAATGAGCTTGTCGATGTCGCTCTGTCGCGTGCCGATCGCCCCCAGCGACACCACCTCCGCGCCACGGTCCTCCGGCACGTACGCGACGGTGATGGAGTCTTTGTGCACATCGAGACCTACGTAAAGGGTCCTGCTAAACTCTGCCATGGCTGACCTCCACGCTCGTTTGTGCCTAGAGCACCTGGCGGCTCTGGCCTCGATGAGGCTAATCCGCGTTGAGCGGCGGAGGTCAGCCTCACCTCGCGGAAGTCATACTGTCTAGAAAGGCAGACGTGCGTTTGAAGCCGAAATCAGTCACCCACCCAGAGGACGGACCATGGGGACTGCGGGGAGACGTGATCATCACGAAGGCCATCCTCTGGGTCGCCACTGCGCGCCGCGCGGGAGAGCCGAAGCCAGAGGTGCACCTGTACCTTTACGATCGCTATTCGCGCTTGGCGGAGCACTACGAGCGCCGCGGCAGGAGGAAGAAGGCATCACGGCTCCGCGCCAAGGCCGAGGCACACTACCAGCGCTCCGGCCACACGGGACCACCATTTGCCGCCGCGATGGCCATGCCGCGCCCTCGATCACCATTCTTCACGTGGGCGGTGGGAAACGCGACCGCCGCGGTCCCGATGACGCTGCATAGCCGCCGCCGCTCAACGCCGGCCCGTTAGACAGTCGCCAGCACTGAGTGCTCGTGTAAAGAGGAGGAGACACGATGGAGCCTCCGACACAGCGCGGCTTGAAGAATTGGGACTTGTGTCTGGCCCGTGACGCCGTCATCGCGTGTCCTCGAAGCCTCTGGCTCACGGTAAAGGCAGGCGTATGGGCGGGACTCGGAAATCCCGGCGCGATGCAGCGCACGTGGGCGAACTCGGCCAACCCAGCTGGCGAGCGTGTGCTGCGGGACCATGGCGATGCCAGGTGGCTCCGCTACACCCTTCAGGAGCTTGGCTCGATCACGATCAGACGTTGCACCGGCGCAGCGAACGAGATTCGGATCACACGCAAGAGCACGAAGCCCCACATCTACGGTCTGGCCGACCGAAGCCAGACGGATCGGTGTCGCGCAGTGCTGAGGGACCTTTACCCAGCGCTCTATCGCGAAGAGAACTTCTAGACGGGCTGAACACAGTGCTGAGGCTACCGATCAACAAACCCTCACCGTTGCCATCTTCTTCGTGTTCATGATCGGAGGGCTTCGAGCCGCCGCGCCACTATGGGGGCCATTCCTGCTATCCAAGGACGTGGCGTTTGTGACAGCGCCAATGATCGGCGTTGCGATTGCCGGGCCTGCCTTCGCGGCCCCACAACGACAGCATCGAATGGTTCCGTGCGGCATGGCTGAGGGCTGGCTACCTTCTTCGCTCGTCACGCCCTTTCAGGCAAGTAGCGTACTCACGTGGTCCGCGACCTCTCGCGACGCGTAACCACCGGATGAACCCGCCGGGGGCGACGCCCGCGGGCGACTTCCGCTGGAGCACGTACGCGGGTGGCAGCTCTGACCGCTTGGAGGAACTGGACTTTACGCTCTACGCGACTGGTATCGAGGCCCTCCTTCCAGTCGGGCGCGCACCAACTGCCGCGTCAGGCTCGCTGATACGAACGTCGCCAACACTCAAAAGGAGAAGAAGTGAAGAGAGTGACTGCGTTGATCGTCGTGTTCCTGGCCGGCTGCGCTGAAGTGTCGTACCAAAGCTACTCCGGTACCCCGAAGCCTGATTCGGAGGTGGCGACCGTGCGCCTTTGGACCCCAACAACGACAAACGTATTCACGTCGCCGGGCTTGCTCATGAAGGAAATCGACGGACGGCCCGCAGGCGACGTTGGCAGAGCCTCACACGCGTACCTGCTCCCTGGAGAACATGAATTCCAGGTAACGTTCATTCAGGTCAAGGCGTACAACCTGCTGTGCGGCGCGCTCTGTGATTCGATTTTCAACAAGCCACGAACATTCAAAGCACGTGTTGAGGCCGGAAGAACGTACGTGCTGAAGTACGTCGATGACGAGAAGGGCACTGTGGTCCTCGAAGACAAAGGTACGAGTTATGATCCGCGCTGTCTGAGGGCACGTGAATACAAAGAGGCGAATTGCTGATCTAGACGCCCGGCGCCAGATCTCGAGACGAAGTGTTCATAAGGCCACGATCCCTTTTTGTCGGAACCGCCGCTGCCACTGTTGTGGTGGGGGCGCTCGTCCTTCTGGCGCCTTTCGTTTTCGACGACCCGCCGCATTCGTCGGACGATGCGCTCATAAGGAACTTTCGGGAACATAGCGCGCAGTGTGAGCAGCTACGCAACATGATGATCAAGACAAAGGGCTCATGCGCGTCGATGAGAAGCGTACTCTAGGCTCCTGCCCTCGCTCGAGCTCGAGCTGCGCCTCAGCGTGGAGGACTCGCCGAGCGCGGCCGGCGACGTGCTGGACGCTGTGCGCCACATGAAGGCCGCGATGGATCGTGGCGCCGTCGGGGTTCTCCACGAGATCGCCGCCGCGCTCATGAAAGCTCCGCCGCGCCCCGAGGCGCCGTGAACGCCCGGCCCTACCTGCGCGAGGTCTCGCTGAAGCGCGACGGCATCGAGGACGCCGACGCTTACCCGTTCGACATTCCGGCCGTGCGGAAGCTTGACCGCCTGCAGTTCCACCGCGACGTCACGGCTGCGGGAAATCGACTATCAGCACCTTCGCCTGGTCAAGTCGCCGAGCCGTCCGAGGGACGGCTTCTTTCTGCGCGCCGGTGGCCCACCGATCATCGGCGCCTATGGCGGGCGCTCGCTGCACGAGCAGTCACACGGCGAGTCCTTCCTGGCGCTCATGCTGCATCGCTTGCGCGGTCGCGGCCTCTACATCCTGGACGAGCCCGAGCCGGCGCTGTCGCCGACGCCCAGGAGGAGTCGCAGTTCATCGTCGCCACCCACTCGCCGATCCTCATGGCCTATCCGGGCGCCCGGATCCTGCTCCTCGACACCGAGGGCTTCAGGGCCGTGCGCTAGGAGGAGACCGAGCACTACGCCGTCACCCGGGAGTTCTTGACCGATCCCGCACACATGCTGAAGCAACTTCTCGCCGACGACGACAAGGAGACCAGGCGCGCCCGCCCGCGCCGCTGAGCGCGCCCGGGTCGGGCCGGCGCTGATGCCGTGCTACCATTCGCACGCCATGATTGCCCTCCCGCTTTCCGGCATCAAGGTGCTCGAGCTCGCGCAGAATCTCGCCGGCCCGTTCGCGGGCGAGACGCTGGCCCGCCTGGGCGCCGACGTCGTGAAAGTCGAGCGGCCCGAGGGCGGCGACGACGCGCGCGGCTGGGGGCCGCCGTTCCTGGCCGGCGCCGGCTCGGTCTTCCACAACGTCAACGGCGGCAAGCGCTCGATCGTACTCGACCTCAAGACCGCGAGCGACGTGGCGTGGCTGAAGGATTACGTCAAGGACGTGGACGTGGTGCTGCAGAACATGCGCCCGGGCTCGCTCGAGGAGCTCGGCCTCGGCGCGGACGTGCTGCGCGCGATCAATCCGCGTCTCGTGTACTGCTCGCTCAGCGCGTTCGGCCCCGTGGGGCCCGAGAAGGACCGTCCCGGCTACGAGCCGATGGTGCAGGCGTTCGCGGGCCTGTTCTGGTCGAGCGGCACGCAGGACTCGCCGCCGTTCCGCATCGGCGTGCCCACGCTCGACGTGGGCAGCGGCATGTGGGCGGTCATCGGCATCCTGGCTGCGCTGGTGCGCCGGGCGGAGACGGGCACGGGCTGCGTCGTGGACGCCTCGCTCTTCGAGACCGCGCTGACGTGGCTCGGCGGCTCGATCGCGTCGTATGGCATCACGGGCAAGGTCCCGGAGCGCCATCCGACGGGCAGCGTGCGCCTGGTGCCGTTCGAGGGCTTCCGGACGCAGACCGGCATGATCGTGATCGCCGCCGCCAACGATCGCCTGTTCGCGACGCTGGCCAGGACGCTCGGCCATCCCGAGTGGTCGAGCGACGCGCGCTTCCGCACCAACGCGGATCGACAGACGAACAAGCAGCGGCTGCTCGCCGACATCGAAAGCGTGCTGAAGACGCACCCGGCAGCGCACTGGCTCGAGGTGCTCGAGAAGGCCGGCATCCCCTGCGCGCCGATCAACACGTTGCCCGACGTGCTGGCCGAGCCGCAGACCGCGGCCAGCGGCATCTTGCAGACGGTCGCTGGCCACGATCTGAAGATCGTGGCGCTGCCGCTGCGCTTCGACGGCGAGCGGCCACCCCTCCCCGGCCCCACGCCCGAGCTGGGCGAGCACACCAAGGACGTCAAGCGCGAATGAGATTCTCCGGCACGATGCCCGCGAACCTGCTGCCCTTCACCGCCGACCTGGCCATCGACGAGGCGGCCTATCGCAAACACCTGCGCTGGCTCGTCGACACGCCCGGGGTGACGGGCATCGTGGCCAACGGCCACGCCTCCGAGGTCTCCTCGCTCTCGCGCGAGGAGCGCAAGCGCTCGCTGGCGATCGCGCTCGACGAGATCGCCGGCGCCTGCCCGGTCATCGCGGGCGTCTACTCGGACGGCACCGCCGACGCGGTGGAGCTCGCGCGCGATGCCGGCGCGGCGGGCGCCGCGGGCGTGCTGGTGTTCCCGCCGACGCTCTTCATGTGGGGCGCTCAGCTCAAGCCCGACATGGCCCTGCGTCACTTCTCGGAGATCGCCGCCGGTGCGGACCTGCCGATCATCGTCTTCGAGTACCCGCCCGCCTCCGGCATCGGTTACGCGCCGGAGACGCTGGCCCGCCTCTGCGAGATTCCCCAGGTGGCCGGCGTCAAGGACTGGTCCAACGACATCGTGGCCTTCGAGCGAAACCTCCGCGCGGTCCGCGCCACCGGCCGTCCGGTGGCCGTGCTGTCCGCGTTCACGATGTCGCTCATGGCGTCGTTCCTGCTGGGCGCCGACGGCGCCATCTCCGGAATGGGCAGCGTGACCGCCGACCTGCAGGCCGAGCTGTTCCAGGCGTGCGCCAAGGGCGACCTCGACGGCGCCCGCCGCCTCAACGACCGGCTCGATCCGCTGGTGCGCGTCTTCTACGCCCCGCCGTTCGTGGACATGCACAACCGGATGAAGGAGGCGCTCGTCCTTCTCGGCCGAATCCCGGCCGCCCACGTCCGGCCGCCACTGACTCCCGTGCCGCCGGCCGAGCGGGAAGCCATCCGCCGGGCGATCGAGGCTGCCGGACTGCGCTGACACCGTCCCCGGGACGCGCCGGGGAACCGCTTGCGTGGTCGGACCAGTCGGTGTAGAACGTCCGCACATTTCTCCCCGCATACGGTGCTCCCAGTGTGGGCATCGCAGGAGGTCACTCATGCGCGAACGGTGGCAGGACGAAGCGTGGGCACAGAACTTCTGGTGGCGCGGCCAGACCACCCGGCGGAAATTCCTCGGTCTGTCGGCGGCGGCGGCCGGCGCCCTCGGCGGCGCCATGCTGGTGCCGGCGCCGTGGCGCGAGGCATTCGGGCAGGCCAAGCCCTACAAGATCGGCGTGTTGCAGCCGCTGACCGGCGCCGCCGCCGCCGGCGGCAAGACCGCGCTCGTGGGCACCCAGCTCGCGGCGGACCGCATCAACAAGGCGGGCGGCATCAACGGCCGGCCCCTCGAACTGGTCATCGCCGACTACGAGTCGAAGCCCGACGTGGGCCGCCGCAAGGCCGAGAAGCTGGTCGTCGAGGACAAGGTGGACATCGGCGAGGGCGGCTATCTCTCCAACGTCTGCCTGGCCTGCATGCCCGTCTTCGAGGAGCAGAAGACGGTCTTCATGATCGGCGTGTGCCTGGACACCACGATCACCACCACCAACTGCAGCCGCTATGTGTTCCGGCCGTTCGATTACGCGCCCTCGCAGGCGGTGGCCTTCGCCCCGTACATCGTCAGCAAGATGGCCAAGAAGTGGCACGTGGTCTACCTCGATTACGCCTGGGGCCAGTCCACCCGCGACGCCTACGTGGCCGAGATCAAGAAGAGCGGCGGCGAGGTGACGGGCACCACCGGCATCCCGCTCGGCACCGCGGACATGACGGCGTTCATCTCCAAGATCACCGGGAACTTCGACGGCCTCTTCGCGATCATGTTCGGCGCCAACGCGGTGACCTTCACGACCCAGGCCTACGACCTCGGCCTCCTGAAGAAGGCCAGGTACGCGGGCGACGGCGCAGTGGCCGAATCGACCCACCTCGCGGCGCTCGGCCAGAAGGTCGAGGGGTTCGTGGGCGTCAACCGCTACATCCCCATACTGACCAAGCCGCTGGACACCCCGTACCACAAGAAATTCTTCGAGGAGTCCAAGGTCCTGCTGAAGAAGATGGACCCGTCGGGCCCGGACCCCGACCGCTACGTGCAGTCGAACTTCGAGGCGATGAACTTCCTCAAGCTCGGCATCCAGAAGTCCGGCTTCCGCGGGCGCGAGGACACGATGAAGCTGATCGAGGCGCTGGAAGGGATGGAGGTCAAGGAGGGCGACGACTTCCCGCAGGGCGACAAGACGCTGCGCAAGGAGGACCACCAGGCCTTCCTGCGCCAGTTCATCTTCGACATCCACGAGCGCAAGCACCGGCTCCTGGACGTCGTCGCCAAGGAGAAGACGATCGTCCCGCCCGCCTGCACGTTCCCGAAGGCGTGACGAACGGACCCCTGAGGACCCCGACGGCCCCGGCCGCGCACGGCCGGGGCCCGTCGGCCGTGGACGCGCCGATCCTCCGCACCGAGGCCCTCACCATGCGCTTCGGGGGTCTCACCGCGCTCAATCGTGTCTCGCTCGCCGTGCCCCGCGGCGAGATCCGCGCCATCATCGGTCCCAACGGCGCCGGCAAGTCGACGTTCTTCAACTGCATCACCGGGGTGCTGGCGCCGACCAGCGGCCGCATCGTGTTCGACGGCGACGACATCGCCGGCCTGCCGCCGCATCGCATCTCCAAGAAGGCGATCGCGCGCTCCTACCAGATCACCAACATCCTGCCCGGCGCCACCGTGCTGGAGAACGTGCGGATCGCCGTGCAGTCGCGCCACCACTCGTGGAGCCTCCTGCGCCACCACCGCGCCTACGGCGACGTGATCGAGCGCGCCCGCGTGGTGCTGGCCTCCGTCGGCCTCGCCGACAAGGCGGCGGAGCTGGCCGCCAACCTCTCGCACGGCGAGCAGCGCAACCTCGAGATCGGCATCGCGCTGGCCACCGAGCCGAAGCTGCTCTGCCTCGACGAGCCGACCGCCGGCATGAGCGTGACCGAGACGCACGCCACCGTCGAGCTCATCCGGCGCATCGCGGCCGACCTCACCATCCTCATCGTCGAGCACGACATGGAGGTGGTGATGGGGCTCGCCCGCACGATCACGGTGCTCCACTACGGCGAGGTGCTGGCCGAGGGCAGCCCCGCCGAGATCCAGGCCAACGCGCGTGTGCAGGAGGTCTACCTCAAGACCTGATGCTCACGCTGGAGAGCGTCCACACCTTCTACGCCAAGTCGCACATCCTGCACGGGGTGTCGCTGGACGTGCGCCCAGGCGAGGTGGTGGGCCTGCTCGGCCGCAACGGCGTGGGCAAGTCGACGACGCTCAAGACGATCATGGGGCTCGTCCGCCCCTCCGAAGGGCGGATCGTCTTCGACGGGCGCGAGATCGCGGGGCTGGCGCCGTACCGGCTGGCGCGGCTCGGCATCGGCTACGTGCCGGAGGACCGCCGCATCTTCCGCCTGCTGACGGTGCTCGAAAATCTCCGCACCGGCCTCGACCGTCCCGACGTCTCGGCCGAGCGCCGCCAGGCGCTGCTCGACAAGGTCTACGCGAGCTTCCCCATCCTGGCCGAGCGCCGAAACCAGGCGGGCGGCACGCTCTCGGGCGGCGAGCAGCAGATGCTGGCCATCGCCCGCGCCATGATGCTGGAGCCGCGCATCATCCTGCTGGACGAGCCGACGGAAGGCCTCATGCCGCGGATGGTCGCCCAGATCCGCGAGATCATCGACGTCCTCCACCGCGACGGCGTGGCCATCCTGCTCGTCGAGCAGAACGTGCCGCTCACGCTGGCCGTCTCCGACCGCGTCTACATCATGGAGAAGGGCGTGGTGCGGCATCACGCGCCCGCCGCCGCGCTCCGCGCCGACGCCACCGTCATTCACCAGTACCTGGGAGTGTGAGGCGCCATGATCCCCCTCGACCAGGTGCTCGTGCAGATCGTCAACGGCCTCGTGAACGGCATGATCCTGGCGCTCGTGGCCTCGGGACTGACGCTGATCTTCGGGATCATGGACATCGTCAACTTCGCGCACGGCGATCTGTTCATGCTGGGCGCCTACGTGGGCACCACGGCGTTCCTGACCACGGGCAATTTCTGGATCGCCCTGCTGGCCTCGGTGCTCACGATGGCGCTGCTGGGCGCCGTCTTGCAGGCCACCGCGCTGCGGCCGCTGCTCGGGCGTGATCCGCTCACGACGATCCTCGCCACCTTCGGGCTCTCGCTGATCATCCAGAACTACGCGCTGTGGCAGTACGGCCCGGTGCCGCGCAAGATCAACGAGCCCATCACCGGCCACTTCCAGCTCTTCTACGTCGAGTACCCGTGGTACCGCCTGCTCATCGCCGTGATGTCGGCGGCCATCATCGGCGGGCTGTACCTCTTCATGAAGTACGGCAAGCACGGCATCTGGATCCGGGCCACCACGCAGGACCGCGTGATGGCGGCGGCCATGGGCATTCCCGTGCCGTGGGTGCACACAGTCGTCTTCGCGATCGGCGCCGGGATGGCGGCGGCCAGCGGCGTGCTCTTCGGCCCGACGGTCGGCATCAACCACGCGATGGGATTCGACTTCACGCTGCGCGCTTTCGTGGTCGTCGTGGTGGGCGGCATGGGCAATCTCGGCGGCTCCATCCTGGCCTCCATCTTCATCAGCCTGCTGGAGTCGCTGGCGGCCATCTGGGTGAGCCCGGCCCAGGCGGTCATCGTGTCGTTCGTGGCCCTGATCCTCACGCTGCTGATCCGGCCCACCGGCCTCTTCGTGCCCACGCCGAAATGAGCGCGCTCACCCCACCGGCCGCCTCCGCCGAGACGCGGGTGCTGGACACCCGGCCCGGCGCCGAGGGCCCCAGCGCGGCCTACTGGACGGCCTTCGCCGTCGTGGTCGCGCTGCTGGCGCTGTCCCCGCTGGTGCTGCCCGGGTTCTGGCAACGCTTCGCCACCGAGATCTTGATCTGGGGACTGCTGGCGATGTCGTCCGACCTGCTCATCGGCTACACGGGCATGGTGTCGTTCGGCCACTCGGCGTTCTTCGGGCTCGGCATGTACGGCGCCGCCGCCGCGCTGCTGGCCGTGCGGCCGCCCAGCCTGTGGCTGGCCTTGCTGACGGGGCTCGTGGCCGCCGCCGTCGTCGCGATGTTCGTGGCGTTCTTCTCCACCCGGCTGCGCGACATCTACTTCTCGATCACCACGCTCGTGTTCTCGCAGATCTTCTACGTCATCATCTTCACGTGGACGGAAGTGACGGGCGGCGAGAACGGCCTCACGTTCCGCCAGCCGCCCTTCGCCATCCCGGGCCTGTTCTCGATCCCGTTCACCCGCAACGGGCTGCACTGGTTCGTGCTGGCGGTGGTCGCGCTGTCCTACCTGCTTCTGCGGCGCATCACCCAGTCACCGTTCGGGATGGTGCTGCAGTCGATCCGGGAGAACGAGCCGCGCACGCGCGCCATCGGCTATCACGTCGAGCGCTACAAGATCGTGGCGGTGATGCTCTCGGGACTCTTCGCGGGACTGGCCGGCGTGCTCTACGCCATCCAGAACAAGTTCGCCGCGCCCGACTTCGTCCTCTTCCTCATCTCGGGCGAGACGGTCATCTTCAACGTGATGGGCGGGATGGGAACGCTGGTGGGGCCGGTGGCGGGGGCCGCGTTCTTCCTGCTGATGAAGGAGGTCTTCTCGCGCGTCTTCTACGAGTACTACCTGATCCCCGTCGGCGTCATCTTCACTCTGATGGTGATCTTCCTGCCCCAGGGCCTGCTGGGCTTCCTCCGCCGCCGTCTCAACCAGTAGCCCGGTTGGGGGGTATGGGGGGCCATATCGGGGCCCCCGTCTTCTACCGTCCCACGATCTCGCGCACCTTCTGGACGAGGGCGTCCACGGTGAAGGGCTTGTGCAGGAAGCCGCGGCCGGGATTCAGGCCGCGGTAGTCCTCCACGCTGTCCTCGAAGTCGCCCGAGAGATAGAGCACGCGGGCGGAGGCGCGGTACGGGCCGAGCCGCTGCAGCACGCCGTCGCCGGCCACGCCGGGCAGCAAGAGGTCCGCGATCACCAGGTCGATGGGACCCTGATGGCCGGTGCTGGCGGCCAGCGCCTCGTCGAGGTCGCGCGCGCTCAGCACGTGGTAGCCATGCAGCTCGAGGATCTCGGCGATCAGGTCGCGCACGCCGGGCTCCGGCTCCAGCACGAGGACGGTCGCCGCGGCGACCGGTGTCGCCACCGGCGGCTCGTCGCCGGCGTCGTGGCGGGGCAGGTACACGGTGAACGTGGAGCCCTGGCCAACCTCGCTCGCCGCCTCCACGTGGCCGCCGCTCTGGCTGACGAACGCGAAGACCGTGGCCAGCCCGAGGCCGGTGCCGCGGCCGGGCGCCTTGGTGGTGAAGTACGGCTCGAAGGCGCGCGACAGCGTGGCGTCGTCCATGCCGCAGCCGGTGTCGGTGATCCGCACCATCACCGCGCGGAGGGCGCCGGTGGGGCCCTGCTCGAGGTCCACGTTGCCGGTCTCGATGGTGACGCGGCCGCCCGAGGGCATCGCGTCCCGCGCGTTGAGCAGCAAGTTCATCAGCGTCTGCTCGACCTGGCCCATGTTCACGCGCACGCGGCCCAGCCGCGGGTCCAGGTCGAGCGCGACCTGGATCTGGTCGCCGAGCAGGGGCGCCAGCGTCCGCACGACGCCGCCGATGACCGCGTTGATGTCGAGCGACATCGGCACCGGCGCGGCGGCGCGGCTCGTCGTCAGCATGTGCTGGGTCAGGTTGAGGCCCCACACCGCCGCCTTGCGAATCGACTCGGCGCCCGTCCGCAGCGGATCGGTCGGATCCATGCGCTTGAGCATCAGCTCGCTGTAGCCGGTGATGACGGCCAGGATGTTGCTGAAGTCGTGGGCCACGCCGCCGGCCAGCCGCCCCACCGCCTCCAGGCGTCGCGCCTCGCGCAGCTCGTCGTCGAGGCGCCGGGCGCGCTCGCGCTCCTGCTCGAGTTCGGCGCCGAGACGCTCGACCTCGGCCAGCGCCTCCGACAGCGTCGCCTGACGCTTCATCGGCGAGGGTCCTCCGGACGAGCGGACGTCACCTAAGGTCGTCGCCATGCATCCCCGCTTCGGCGGGCGGATCCGGGAAGAGCGGGAGCTCGATCCGGAAGGTGGTGCCGCCGCCGGCGATGCTCCGGAAATCGATGCTGCCGCCGTGGTCCTCGACGATCTTGTGCGTGAGCGCGAGGCCGAGCCCGGTGCCACCGTCCTTGGTGCTGAAGAACGGATTGAAGACGCGGTCGGCATCGCCGGCGCTGATGCCAACCCCGCTGTCCTCGATCTCGACGCGCACGCGGCGAGCCCCCGTCGTGCGCGGGTGCCCGGGCAGCACGACGCCGGGATCGGCCCAGCCCGCGCGGACCGTGAGCCGGCCGCCCGAGGGCATGGCGTCGAGCGCGTTGCGGATGAGATTGACCACGGCCTGGTAGAGCGCGTCGGGGTCCGCCCACACCGTCGGCAGATCGCGCGCGTACTCGCGCACGACGCGGACGCCGGAGGACTCCATCTCGTGCGCGTACAGCTCGATGCCGCGCTCCAGCGTGGCGGGCAGCCGCACGGGGGCGAAGGTCAGGCGGGCCGGCCGCGACAGCTCCAGCAGCCGCTCGACGATGCCGTTGATGCGCTCGAGCTCCCGCGGCACCACGGACTGGAACTTGGCGCGGAACTGCTCGTCGTCGAAGCGCCGCGTGAGGTGGCGGCTGAACGTCAGCAGCGACGTGAGCGGATTCTTGATCTCGTGCGCGAGGCCGGCGGCCAGGCTGCCGAGGGCGGCCAGCCGGTCGGAGCGGCGCAACCGCTGCTCGAGCTCACGGACCACCGTGATGTCGCGCATGGCGGCAATCACGCCGAGGTCCTTGCCGTCGCCACCCTTCAGCGGCACCGTGCTGATCTCGATCGGCAGCGTGCGGCCGTTGCGGCGGCGCAGCGTGGTCGTCACGCCCGGCGAGGCGGCACGGCTGGCGATCGCTTCCATGAGGATCTCGCCGAGAGCGGGCGTCTCGGCGAAGACTTCCGTGCAGTAGCGCCCGGCCGTCTCGCCGGCGAAGAATCCCGTCATCATCTCGGCGGCGGGGTTCAGCGTCACCACGCGACCGTCGAGGTCGACGGTGACGATGCCTGTCGTCAGCGAGGCCAGGATGTTGTCCGTGTAGCTCTTGAGGTCCGCCAGCTCCTCCAGCCGCTGCCGGAGCTCGGCGTTGGCGTCCTCGAGCGCGCCGCGCTGCTGGCGGAGCTGGGCAGCCATGTGGTTGAAGGCGACGGCCAGCCGGCCGATCTCGTCGTCGGTGACCGGGTCGATGCGCAGGTCGAGCTCGCCGCGCGAGATCGCGGCGGCGCCCTCGGCCACGCTCTGGACGGGCCGCGAGATGCGCCGCGCCACGATGGCCGCGGCCAGGCCGCCGACGATGAGCGTGGCCACCGTCAGCACGCCGAGCTCCCAGCGGGTCCGCCGGATCAACGCCTCCATGCGCTGCTTGGAGAGCCCCACGCGCACGGTGCCCCACTTGCGTCCCTGCACGATGATGGGCGCCGCGAAGTCGTACAGCGCCCGGCCGGACTTGGTCGTGGTCTCCTGGATGAGCGGCTCGATGGTCTCGGCCGCTCGGCGGTCGACCGCGCTCGGCAGCATCTGGCCGATGCGCTCGACCCGCGCGCTCTCGGCGATGACCCGGCCGTCGGCGTCGAGGATGATCGCGTAATGCACGTCCTGCTCGATGGCCAGGCGCGCCACGTTCTGCTCGAGCGCGGTGAAGTTGTAGAGGAGCAGGTGGCTCTGCGAGATGGCCGCCAGGTCCTTGGCCAGCACCTGGCCGCGGCGCTCCGTCTCGTCGACGACGGCCGTCCGCTGCCGCTGCTCGACCACGACCAGCACGGAAACCATCACGAGGGAGATGACCGGCACCGTGCCCCACAACAACCGGGCCTGGAGAGAGCGCGGGCGAAGGCCGGCGAAGATCACGGCTACTGGAGCCAGATCTTCCGGAGCGGGATGTAGGGGTCGCCGAGCCCGTTGACCTCGACGCTCTTCACCGACGGCTGGAACAAACGCTCGTAGCTGTAGTGCCAGACCGGGAGCACGGGGGCGTCGTCCAGCACGAGCTGCTCGGCCTTGCGATACAGATCCACGCGACGCTGCGCATCGCGCTCGTTGCGGGCGGTGAGGAGCAGGTTGTCCACCACGGGGTTGGCGTAGCCCGTGTAGTTGCGCGGGCTGCGCGAGTGGAAGAGCAGGAAGAGGAAATTGTCGGGATCCGGGATGTCGGCGTTCCAGGAGTACATGAACATCGGCGCCTTGCCGTCGATGAGCAGCCGGGAGAATGCGGGCCAGTCCGTCTGGTACTGGTAGGTCGCCCGGATGCCGACGTCGGCCAGACTCTTCACGATGCGCGCGTGCTCCTCGAGCAGCCGATCGGTGCGCGCGCCCGCCCAGATCGTCACCGGTGGCAGGCCGGCACCGCGGGGATACCCGGCCTCGGCCAGCAAGGCCCGCGCGCGCGCAGGATCGTACGTCAGCGGCCGCACGCCGGGGTTGTAGCCGAGCGTGCCGAGCGGCAGGATCGACTGGGCCAGGTGGTAGCGGCCCTGAAACACCTGCTGGATGAGACCCGCGCGGTCGATGGCGTGCACGATGGCCTGGCGCACGCGGCGGTCGTCGAGCGGCTTCATCCGCACGTTGAGCCCGTAGAAGCGCAGGTTGAACTGGGGGCGCTTGACGTACTGCCGGCCGGGCGCGCTCACCACGCTCCCGTGGTTGCGGGTGGGCACCGGCGACTCCTCGAGGTTGCCCTTGACGAACTCGTCGTAGACCGCGTCCCACGGCTCACCAGGAAAGATCCGGTAGATCACGCGCGCCAGCCGAGGCGGGCCGTCGAAGTAGTCGCGATTGGCGGCCAGCGTGATGGAGCGGCCCCGCTCCCACGCCACGAAGCGGAAGGGCCCGGTGCCGATCGGGCGCGCACCGAAGTCGTTGCCGGCGGCCTCCACGACATCACGCGGCACGATCTTGGCGTTTCCGGTGGCGAGCGCCGTCACGAACGGCACGAACGCCTCCGTGAGCGTGATCTCCACGGCGTGGGTGTCGAGGGCCTTCAGCCCCACGACGCTCCGCGCCCGGCCCTCGGCAAACTCGCGGCCGCCCTTGATCACCCAGAAGGTCTCGGCCGCGCTCGACTTGAGACGCGGGTCGAGGATCCGCGTGAACGAGAACACCACGTCGTCGGCGGTCACCTCGCGCCCGTGATGGAATCGAACGCCCTTGCGCAGCGTGAAGACCCACGTCAACCCGTCGCGCGATGCCGTCCAGTGCTCGGCCAGCGCCGGCATGATGGCCAGCGTCTGGTCGAATGCCACCAGGCCATCGAAGATCTGCTGGGCGACCGAGCGCCCGTAGATGTCGCTGATGCGGGCAGGATCGAGCGTCGACGGATCGTTGCCGAGCGGCCGGCGGTAGTCGAGACTCTGGGCTGCCGCCGCACCCGCGAGCAGAAGCAAGCACACCGTGAGCAGTGCGATGAGCGGGAGGGACGGCGTGGCGCCGTCCCTCACCGCGGCCAGTCCGCGCCAGCGCACGGACCAAGCGTTGTTTCCCGTTACTCGCCGCCCGCGCCACCGTCGGCCGTGCCGATCGCCTGGAAGAGCTGCGTGGAGCCGGAGGTGCCGGACTCGATCACCGGAAGTGCGAGCAGGAACGAAGCGAGCAGGAGCACGGCGGCGAAGATCTTGGTCATGGACCTCCCCTTTCAGGAGCGTGGAGTCCCTCTCCATGAGGGCTCCGACGGGGGGAAGCCTAAAGCAAATCGGTCGCCACAGCTGCCACGGGGGTCGAATCATCGGAATTCGCCGATTCTGGGCGACGGCGCCCGGTGGGGCGGCCCGGCGATGCACAGTAGCTGTGCATGGCGCCAGGCCGGCGTGGACGACAACGCGTTGGTTTTCTGCGTGTTTCGGCCGATTGGCCAACTGCGGTGCAGCGGTGGCCCGTTACTGGGCGCTGCCGCCGCGTAGATCACGCGCGCGAATCTTCCAGCGGGCGAGCTTGGCCTTGAGCGAGTTGCGGTGGATGCCGAGCAGACGTGCCGCCTCGCTGACGTTGCCTTCGACGCGATCGAGCATGCGCACGACGATCTGGCGCTCGAAGCGGTCGCTCGCCTCGTTGAGCGGCATCGCGTCGTGCGCCTCGGCCCTGGAGGCGCCCACGGAGAGCTCGAGCGGCAGGTCGTCGAGCCCGATGGTGCCGGCGTCCACCAGCACCACGGCGCGCTCGATCACGTTCTGCAGCTCGCGCACGTTGCCGGGCCAGTGGTACGCGCACAGCGCGTCGAGCGCCTCCGCGGTGGGCGTCTCGATGTGCTTGCGAAACTCGTGGTTGTAGCGGTGGATGAAGTGGCCGACCAGCAGCGGGATGTCCTCGCGCCGTTCGCGCAGCGGCGGCACCGCGAGGTGCACGACGTTCAGCCGGTAGTAGAGGTCGTCGCGGAAGGTGCCCGCGCTCACCGCTTCCGTGAGATCGACGTTGGTGGCCGCGATGATGCGCACGTCGATCTTGATGGCCCGGCCGGCACCCACCCGCTCGATCTCGCGCTCCTGGAGCACGCGCAGCAGCTTGGCCTGCAGCTCGGGCCTGAGCGTGGCGATCTCGTCGAGGAAGAGCGTGCCGCCCTGGGCCAGCTCGAACTTGCCGAGCTTGCGCTGGAAGGCGCCGGTGAAGGCGCCCTTCTCGTGGCCGAAGAGCTCGGACTCCATCAGCGTCTCGGCGATGGCGGCCGGGTTCACCGCCACGAACGGCTTGTCGCGCCGCGGGCTCTGGCGGTGGATGGCGCGGGCGATCAGCTCCTTGCCGGTGCCGCTCTCGCCGGTGATCAGCACGGTGGTCGGCGTACGGGCCACGTGCGTCACCAGCCGGTAGAGCTTCTGCATCTCGAGGTGCTGCCCCACGATCTCGTCGAAGTCGTGGCGGCGCTCGAGCTCCGCGCGCAGGTAGACCACCTCGCGCTCGAGCGAGCGCCGCTCGAGCGCGCGGCGCACGAGCGAGAGCAGCTCGTCCTCCTCGAAGGGCTTGGTCAGGTAGTCGAAGGCGCCGAGCTTCATGGCGGCCACCGCCGTGCGCACGGTCTTCACCGCGGTGACGAGGATCACCTCCACCGCCTCGTCGATGGCCTTGATGCGCTCCAGCACCTCGATGCCGTCCATGCCGGGCAGGCGGATGTCGAGCAGGACCAGGTCCACCTGCGAGGAGCGCAGCACGTCGAGCGCCGCGCCGCCGTCGGGGACGTCGACGACCTCGTACTCGTCGTCGAGGATGAGCCGAAAGGACTCGCGCAGGCCGGGCTCGTCGTCGACCACGAGGATGACGGGGCGGAGCGCCCGGGAGCCGTCCCCCGGATCGATCGGCCGCACCTGCGCTGCCATGGGGCTCGAATGTAGCACCAGGACGGCCCCGACGGATCCGTTTGTAAGCGTCTGAATTTCTGGGCATTGACGGACAGTGGCGCGACCGAAAGAATCGCGGCGTGCTGGCCCACGTCCTCTCGGCGGCGCTCAGCGGAGTCGAAGCCGCGCTCGTCCGCGTGGAGGTCGATGTCGCGCCGGGGCTGCCGGTCTTCACGACCGTCGGGCTGCCGGACTCTGCCGTTCGTGAGAGCCGCGAGCGGGTGAAGACGGCGATCCGCAACGCCGGCTTCCCGTTCCCCAGCGATCGAGTCACCGTGAACCTCTCGCCGGCCGACGTGCGCAAGGAAGGCGCCTCGTTCGACCTGCCGATCGCGCTCGGCATCCTGTCGGCCACGGGCTCCGTGCACGAGGGCCGCATCGGGCCGTTCGCGGTCGTCGGTGAGCTCGCGCTCGACGGGCAGATCCAGCCCGTGCGCGGCACGCTCGCCGTGGGTCTCGCCTGCCGCCGTCGCGGTATCGCAGCCCTGCTCGTGCCGCGCGACAACTCCGCGGAGGCGGCCGCCGTCGATGGCTTGCGCGTGCTGCCGGCGGCGACGCTCCGCGATGCCGTGTCGCTGCTGAACGGCGAGACGCTGCCCACCGCGCCCGCCGCCGCCGAGCCGAGCGTCTCGACGTTCGACGACGCGGACTTCGCCGACGTCCGCGGCCAGATGCACGCCAAGCGCGCGCTCGAGGTCGCCGCCGCCGGCGGCCACAACGTGTTGATGGTCGGCCCGCCGGGCGCCGGCAAGACGATGCTGGCGCGCCGGCTGGCCGGGGTGCTGCCGTCGCTCGGTCGCGACGAGGTGATCGAGGTGTCCACGATCTGGTCGGTAGCGGGGCTGCTGCAGCGCCGCGGTGGGCTCGTCACGGAGCGGCCGTTCCGCGCGCCGCATCACACGATTTCGGTGTCGGGGCTGATCGGCGGCGGCAGCCCGCCCCACCCGGGCGAGGTGACGCTCGCGCACCGCGGCGTGCTGTTCCTCGACGAGCTGCCGGAGTTCCAGCAGCACGTGCTCGAGTCGTTGCGGCAGCCGCTGGAGGACGGGCGCGTCGCCATCGCGCGCTCCACCGGCATCGGCAACTTCCCCGCGCGCTTCGTCCTCGTCGCCGCCGCCAACCCTTGCCGGCGTGGCTGCCCATCGCTCGATCGCTGTCTCTGCACGCCGGCCGAGCGCAACCGCTACCTCGGCCGCCTCTCCAGGCCGCTGCTCGATCGCATCGACCTGCAGGTGGAGCTGCCGGCGCTGGAAGCCATCGAGTTCCAGGGCAACGGCGTGAGCACGACGTCCGCGGCCATCCGCGCGCGCGTGCTGGCGGCGCGCGACTCTCAGCGCGCGCGGCTGGAGGGCACCGGGCTGACGCTCAACTCGGAGATGAGCCCGCGTCTGCTGCGGCGCCTCTGTCCGGTGGCGCCCGAGGCGGCCCGACTGCTCGGCGCGGCCATGACGCGGCTCGGGCTCTCGGCGCGCGGTCACGACCGGGCGCTGCGCGTGGCGCGCACGATCGCCGACCTGGCGGGGGCGAAGATGATCGGCGCCGAGCACTGCGCGGAGGCCGTGCAGTATCGCGGCCTCGACCGGTCCTGGCGCGCCTGACTCGTGCGAGAATGAGCCGGCTCGTAACCCGTCGTGTTCCGGAGGAGGCGCCATGACCCGCCCCGTGCTGACCATCGTCGACGTGCAGGAGCGCTTGTTCAACGCGATGGACGCCGAGCGGCGCGACGAGATGGTGGCCAACGTGAAGATCCTGGCCACCGCCGCGCGTCGTCTCGACGTCCCGGTGCTGGTGACCGAGCAGTACCCGAAGGGCCTCGGCCGCACGCTGCCCGAGCTGAAGGCGCTGCTCGCCGACGCCACGCCCTTCGAGAAGACGGCCTTCTCGTGCGCGGACGCCGAGGGGTTCGTCGACCGGCTGAAGGCGCTCGGCGCCGATCACGTCGTCCTGACGGGCATCGAAGCCCACGTGTGCGTGCTGCTCACCGCGCTGGACCTGCTCGGGCGGGGGATGCGGGTGTCCGTGGTCGCCGACGCGGTCTGCTCACGGCAGGCGGCCAACCTCGAGATCGGGCTCGCGCAGGCGCGTCAGGCGGGGGCGACCATCACCGCGACCGAGACCGTCGTCTTCCAGCTCCTCGGCCGCGCCGACAACGACGCGTTCCGCGAGCTCAGCAAGCTGCTGCGCTGAGCTAGGGCTTCCCCCGAGGCGGGATGTTCGTGTAGACGATCGTGCCGTCCGGCGCGACCGTCTGGTAGATGCGGGTTGGCGGTGTATCCCCGCCTTCGATGGGCGCGCCGTAGAAGTACAGGACCTTGGTGACGTAGTCCTGCGTCTCCGGATACGGCGGGATCCCGCGATACTGCACGACGGCCTTCTCGCCGGCGTTGTAGGCCGCCAGCGCGAACGGCAGGTTGTTGGGGAAGCGGTCGATCAGGCTGCGCAGGTGCCGCACGCCGCCCTCGATGTTCTGGCGCGGATCGAACGAGTTCCGTACCCCCAGCGTGGCGGCCGTGGTCGGCATGAGCTGCATCAGCCCCTGGGCGCCCTTGCGCGAGACCGCGCGCGGATTGAAGCCCGATTCGGCGCGGATGACCGCGGACACCAGCTTCATCGGCAGGCGGTAGCGTTCCGCCGCATCCCGGATCTCATCGACGTACGGGGCCGTATCGCCTTGCGGCAGCCGAAGGAACCCGGCCTCGGTTCCCGAGTTGAAGCCCATCCGCTGATAGCGCGGGTCGGTGGGAGCGTTGGTGAAGTGCACCGTGCCGTCCGGCTCGGTGAGCTTGAACGACTCGGCCCCGGCCGGGGCGGCCGAGGACACGAGAGCGATCACCAAGGCTGCACGCAGGCGAGCGAACACGGTGAGGTCATAATAGCCAAGTCACCGGGGCCGGCGCAACCGGGCCCCGGCGGCCGAGGCCGCCGGAGCCATGGAAATCGCCGGCTTAGGACCGCCAGTCGGCCAGGATCGGCGTGGCGCTTGGAACGTCCTCGAACGCCACGCGCAGGACCTCGGGGATCGAGTCCACGAGGTGGAACGTCATCGCGTGCCGCACGACGGCGGGTACGTCCTCCATCAAGTTCTTCTCGTTGCGCCGCGGCAGGATCACCGTGCGCACGCCGGCCCGGTGGGCGGCCAGCACCTTCTCCTTGATGCCACCGACGGGCAGCACGCGACCGGACAGGCTCACCTCGCCGGTCATCGCCAGGGCCGACCGTACGGGGCGGTCGGTCAGCAGCGACACCAGCGCCGTCGCCATCGTCACGCCGGCCGAGGGGCCGTCCTTGGGGATGGCGCCCGCCGGGACGTGGACGTGGATGTCCGAGCGCTCCCAGAAGTCGGGCGCGATGCCGAGCTCGGCCGCGTGCGAGCGCACCCACGACAGGGCGGCCTGCACGGACTCCTTCATCACGTCGCCGAGCTGGCCGGTGAGCGTCAGCGTGTGGGTGCCGGCCATCCGCGTGGCCTCGACGAACAGGATGTCGCCGCCGGCCGGCGTCCATGCCATGCCCGTCGCCACGCCGGGCTCGCGCGTCCGCTCTTCCAGCTCCTCGAACTCGAAGCGCGGCGCCCCCAGGAACGAGGTCACCGCGTCAGGCGTGATCCGCGCCGGCTCCGTGCGGCCCTCGGCGCGGCGACGCGCCACCTTGCGGCAGACGCTGGCGAGCTCGCGCTCCAGGTTCCGCACGCCGGCCTCGCGGGTGTAGCCGCGCGCCAGCAGCCGCAGCGCCTCGGGCGTGAACTCGATGTCGGCGTCGGCCAGACCGTGCTCGCGCGCCTGCTTGGGCACCAGATGGCGCCGCGCGATGGCGATCTTCTCCTCCTCGGTGTAGCCGGCCAGGTGGATGATCTCCATCCGGTCGCGCAGCGGCGGCGGCACCGTGTCCATCATGTTGGCGGTCGTGATGAACAGCACGCGCGAGAGGTCGAACGCCACGTCCAGGTAGTGGTCGCGGAACGTGGAGTTCTGCTCGGGATCGAGCACCTCGAGCAGGGCCGAGGCGGGATCACCGCGGAAGTCCATGCCGAGCTTGTCGATCTCGTCCAGCATGAGGACGGGATTCCTCGTGCCGGCCCGCCGCAGCCCCTGCACGATCTGGCCGGGCAGCGCGCCGATGTACGTGCGCCGGTGGCCGCGGATCTCCGCCTCGTCGCGCATGCCGCCCAGCGAGATGCGGTGGAACTTGCGGCCGAGCGCGCGCGCCACCGAGCGCCCGAGCGAGGTCTTGCCCACGCCGGGAGCCCCGACGAAGCACAGGATGGGATCCTTGCCGTCCGGCCGGATCTTCTTCACGGCGAGGTACTCGAGGATGCGCTCCTTGATCTTCTCCAGCCCCTCGTGGTCCTCGTCGAGGATGCCGCGCGCGCGCGCCAGGTCGGCGTCGTCGGTCGTCTGCTGGCTCCACGGCATGGACACCAGCCAGTCGATGTAGGTGCGGGCCACCGTGTACTCGGCGGCGGCCGGCGGCATCTTGGCGAGCCGGTCCAGCTCGCGGAGCGCCTCCGTGCGCGCCTCCTCCGACATGCCGGCCGCGTCGATCTTCTCGCGCAGCGAGGCGATCTCCTGCGTGCGATCGTCGCTCTCGCCGAGCTCCTTCTGGATGGCCTTGAGCTGCTCGCGCAGGTAGTACTCGCGCTGCGTCTTGGACATCTCCGACTGCACCTCGGACTGGATCTTCGAGCCCAGCTCGAGGACCTCGGCTTCCTTGGCCAGCATCGCCGCCAGCTTCTGCAGCCGCTCGCGCACGTTCACCGTCTCCAGCAGCTCCTGCTTGCGATCGTTGGCCAGCGTGGGCAGCGAGGCCGCGATGACGTCGGCCAGGGGGCCGGGCTCGTCGGCGTTGCCGACGACGTTGATCAGCTCGTCGGGGAGGCCCGGCGACAGCGACACCACCTTCTCGAACAGCGTGCGCACGCTGCGCACGAGCGCCTCCAGCTCGAGGTCTGCGGCGGGCGCCGGCTCGTCGATGGCCTGCACGCGCGCCCGAAGATATGGCTCGTGCTCGATGACCTCCACGATCCGGAAACGGCCGAGGCCCTGCACGATCAGGCGCAGGCTGCCGTCGGGCTGCTTGACGGTCTTGTGGATGACGGCGACGGTGCCGACCGGATGCAGCCCCGCCTGTCCGGGCGCGTTCTCCTGCGGATCCCGCTGCATGACGGCGCCCACCAGACGGCCGGACTGCACGGCGTCCTCGATGAGGCGCACCGACGACGCGCGGCCGGCGCCGAGCGGGAGCACGGCGTGCGGCAGCAACACGGTGCCGCGCAGCGGCAGCAGGGCCAGGATGTCGGGCACGAGCCCGGCGCGATATTCCTTCACGTCACTCATCAACATTTCACTTTCTCAGAACAGATCGACGGGCTTGAGCTGGTTGGCCGCCGCCCGCACCAGCGCCTCGCGCGGCTCGCCGCCGGTGGCGGGCGCCGCACCTCCGCCCTCGCGGACGTAGGCGAGCAGGTCTTCGATCTGTCGCTGCATGTCGGTCATTCGACGTCTCATCTTTAGGATGATCTCGACCCCGGCGAGATTCACGCCGAGATCACGTGTGAGACGGAGCAGCCGCGCGATATCTTCGACGTCCTCGGCGGAGTACATCCGCGTCTGGCCCTCGGTACGGCTCGGCCGCACCAGGCCCTTCTTTTCGTAGAAGCGCAGCGTCTGGGGATGCACCTTCAGCATCTCGGCCACGACGCCGATCATGTAGAGCGGTTTCGCTCGGTCGTTCACGATGCTCCTCCCCGGAAGCGAGCGAGCTCGCCGCGTGACGGCCCCGGCAGGAGCCGCTCGAGCTCCCGCACCAGCTCGTCTGTCCGCGCGTCGAGCCCCGTCGGGATCGCGACCCGCACC
Organism: Candidatus Rokuibacteriota bacterium; assembly: GCA_003220265.1. GTDB lineage: Bacteria > Methylomirabilota > Methylomirabilia > Rokubacteriales > CSP1-6 > AR5. Next base: position 75,511 of record QHRW01000118.1, read on the forward strand.
GTCACGTACAGATCGCCCACCGTGCCGTCGGCCAGGCGTGGCAGGCCCTGGGCCCGCAGGCGGAAGACCTGGCCCGCGGCGGTCCCCGGCGGCACCACCAGCACCGCCTCGCCGAGCGGCGTCGGCACGCGAATGCGCGCGCCGCGGAGCGCTTCCCACACGCTGAGCACCACCTCGCAGTGCACGCCGTCACCCTGGCGGACGAAGAACGGGTGCTCCCGCACGCGCGTGCTCACGACCAGATCGCCGCGGGTGCCGCCGAATGGCCCCGCGCTGCCCTCCCCCGTCACGCGTACCTGGGTGCCGGAGTCCACGCCGGCCGGAAGATCGACCGTGACCGGCTCCACCGCGCGCCGCACCCCACGGCCCTGGCAGGCCGGACACGCGTGGCCCTCGCGCCGCCCGCTGGTGTCGCAGTCTCCGCACGGGGAGAAGCGCGGCACGCTGAGGGACAGCCGCGCGCCGCGCGCCACGTCGGCGAACTCGAGCTCCACGGTGACGTGCACGTCCTCGCCGCGGCGGCCGGCGCCGAGCGCCTCGGTGCCCATCGCCGGCCCGAACCGGTCGTAGAGCGTGCGGGCGTGCGGATCGCTGAGGACGCGGTAGGCCTCGGCGATCTCCTCGAACAGCGCCAGCGCGGTGTTGTCCCAGAAATTCACGTCGGGCGAGTACTGCCGCGCGAGCCGCCGGTAGGCCTGGCGGATCTCGCGCGGCGCCGCGGTCGCCGCTCCTACTTCTTCTCGCCCAGGTCCTCGAACTCCGCGTCGACCACCTCGCCCTCCTTGGGGCCGCCCGCAGCACCGCCCGGACGCTGCTGCTGCTGGCCGGCGCCGGGCGCGCCCTGGGCCTGCTGCGCCTCGCGGTACATGACCTCCGCCAGCTTGTGCGAGGCCTTCGTGAGGTTGTCCTGCGCGCGCTTGATGCGCTCGACGTCCTCGCCCTTCAGCGCCTCCTTGGCCTCGCCCAGCGCCTCCTCGACGGCCTTGCGGTCCGCCTCGGCCAGCTTGGCGCCGTGCTCGGTCAGCGTGCGCTCCGTCGAGTAGACGAGCGAGTCGGCCTGGTTGCGCGTCTCGATCTCCGCCTTGCGCTTGGTGTCCTCGGCGGCGTTCGACTCCGCCTCCTTGACCATGCGATCGATCTCGTCCTTCGTCAGCGTGGTCGAGGCCGTGATCGTGATGTTCTGCTGCTTGCCGGTCGCCTTGTCGCGCGCCGACACGTTGATGATGCTGTTGGCGTCGATGTCGAACGTCACCTCGATCTGCGGCATGCCGCGGGGCGCCGGCGGGATACCCACCAGGTGGAACTTCCCGAGCGTGCGGTTGTCGCGGGCCATCGGCCGCTCGCCCTGAAGCACGTGGACCTCGACCGAGTCCTGATTGTCGGCGGCCGTCGTGAACGTCTCGCTCTTCTTGGTCGGGATCGTCGTGTTGCGCGGGATCAGCGTCGTCATGACGCCCCCGAGGGTCTCGATGCCGAGCGACAGCGGCGTGACGTCGAGCAGGACCACGTCCTTGACCTCGCCGGTGAGGACCGCCGCCTGCACGGCGGCGCCGACCGCGACGACCTCGTCGGGGTTCACGCCCTTGTGCGGCTCCTTGGCGAAGAGCTGCTTGACCGACTCATGCACTTTCGGCATCCGGGTCTGGCCGCCGACCAGCACCACCTCGTCGATGTCCTTGGCGGTGACGCTGGCGTCCTGCATGGCCTGCCGGCAGGGCCCAAGCGTCCGGTCGACCAGGTCGGCCACGAGCGACTCGAGCTTGGCGCGCGTGAGCGTCATCACCAGGTGCTTGGGGCCGCTGGCGTCCGCCGTGATGAACGGCAGGTTGATCTCCGTCTGCACCGTCGAGCTCAGCTCGACCTTGGCCTTCTCGGCCGCCTCCTTGAGGCGCTGCAGGGCCATGCGGTCCTTGCGCAGGTCGATCCCGTTCTCCTTGCCGAACTCGGTGGCGATCCAGTCGATGACGCGCTGATCGAAATCGTCACCGCCGAGGTGCGTGTCGCCGTTGGTGGCCTTGACCTCGAACACGCCCTCGCCGATCTCGAGGATGGAGATGTCGAAGGTGCCGCCGCCGAGGTCGTAGACGGCGATCTTCTCTTCCTTCTTCTTGTCGAGACCGTAGGCCAGCGCGGCGGCCGTCGGCTCGTTGATGATGCGCAGCACCTCGAGCCCGGCAATCTTGCCGGCATCCTTGGTGGCCTGGCGCTGGCTGTCGTTGAAGTACGCGGGCACGGTGATGACCGCCTGGGTCACCTTCTCGCCCAGATAGGCCTCGGCCGCCTCCTTCAGCTTGCGCAGGATCATGGCGGAGATCTCGGGCGGCGCGTACTGCTTGCCTCGCACCTCGATGCGGGCCTCGCCGTTGGACGCCTTCACCACCTTGTAGGGAACGAGCTTGATCTCCTGCACGACCTCGTCGTGGCGACGCCCCATGAACCGCTTGATCGAGAACACGGTGTTCTCCGGGTTCGTGATCGCCTGCCGCTTGGCCACCTGCCCCACGAGGATCTCGCCGTCCTTCGTGAACGCCACCACCGACGGCGTCAGCCGGCTCCCTTCCTGGTTCGGAATGACGGTCGGATTGCCACCCTCCATGACGGCGACGACCGAGTTCGTCGTCCCCAAATCGATCCCGATCACCTTCGCCATGTCCTTGCGTTCCTTTCTGAGGTTTCGAGCGCCGGCTTTGCCGGCGCAATCCTTGCCGCGGGGGAGGCATCGGAGGGGGCCGTCGAGGCCCCCTCCGAGTGCTGGCCCCCTCCGAAGTGACTAGTGACTAGAGAATGTCGATCTTGATCTCGCGCGGCTTGAGCTCCTCCGCCTTGGGCAGCGTGATCTGCAGCACGCCGTCGCGGTAGCTCGCCTTCACCTTGTCGGCCTGCACCGCCATCGGCAGCTGCACCAGCCGCTCGAACTGGCCGTACACACGCTCCGTGTGCAGGTACTGGCGGTCCTTGGCCTCGTCGTTCCAGCGGCGCTCGCCCTTGATCGAGAGCAGGTCGCCGGTAATGGATACCGTCACGTCCTTCTCGCTCACGCCGGGCAGCTCGACGTTCAGCACCAGGTCATCCTTGGTCTCGTGCATGTCGACGGGCGGCAGCCACGCACGTCCGCTCGGCCCCGTCATGGGACGGCCGAGGAGCGTGTCGAACAGCCGGTTCACCTCGCCCTGGATGTCGCTGACATTGCGGAACGGCTCCCAACGATCTGCGGCCCCGAACGGACGCCAACGCTCCATCGCCATAGTCGAACCCTCCTTGGGTCGGCCGGCCTCCTCGGCCCGGCCATATCTTGAGTACACATGTCATATATCATCTGAGTCTATGTCTGTCAAATACCTCCATGGAGATTTCCCAAGCCGGCCCACCAGGAGGCCCAGGTGATAGGGTGGCGGCCATGAAGTCCGGGTGCTCGGGGTGCCTGGTGGCGGTCGTCTCGCTCGGGATCGTGGCTTTGGCGGTTGGGGGGGCGGTGGGAGCCGGGCTCCGGATGCTGGCCAAGCCTGAGGCCGCGACCCTGCCCGCGACGACGGCGGCCGACGGCACGCGCGCGCAGCAGAAGATCTTCGACCTGGCCCGCCACCGATCGTCTCAGCCGGTGATTCTGAGCGAAGCCGAGGTGAACGCCCTGCTCTCGCGCCACCTGGTGGAAGCCCGCGGCGTCCGGCTCAACACGCTGGGCGTGCGGCTCCTTGGTGGCGATCGGCTCGAGCTGACCGGACAGACCCCGCTGCATCAGCTCTTCGAGGAGGCAGGCCTGCCGGTCGTGCTCGGGGTGCTGCCGTCGCGCTGGCGCGAGCGCCCGCTCTGGGTTCACGTCGGCGCCGTGGCGCGCGTCAGAGAGCTTCGCCGTCGGGCGTCAGCGGCTGCCGGCCCGGGCGCTGCGGCTGCTGCTCGATCCGGCGGCGCTCGGGCTGCTCCAGTGGCCGCTGCCCGAGCACGTCGAGCGCGTGAGCATCGAGCCCGGGCGCGTCGTCATCCGGGGCGCTTCGTAGCGCTCACGTAGCGGAGCTGCAGGTCGTACAGCAGCTCGTCGAGCACCTGTGTCTCCTCGGCCGAGCGCCGGCCGTCGGTCTTCTCGCGCAGGAGCGCGAGGAGGTCGATGACCTCGGCCGCCATCGGCAGATCCCGCTGACCGCGCTGTCCGGTGGTCGGGTCGGCCTCGCCGAGCGCCATCAACGCCGAGCCCCCGAGCATCATGAAGAGTCCCACCAGGCTGCGGCCGGGATCGCCGGGATCCGGAGGCGGCGACGGTGTCCGCGGAGGCGCCGCCGGCTCGGCGCGGGGCTGGGCAGCGCGGGGCGGCTCGTCGTCTCCGCGGCGGCGCCGGTCGGTCACCTTGAACGTCGCTTCGGGCTCTTCGGCCGCCATACGCCCCGGAGCCTAGCACACGCGCAAACCCCTGCTGTATAATCACTCGACCGCCAGGAACGCACAATGCGCCGCCTGCGCGGGGCGGCCGGCTGTCCCTGGGATCGCGAGCAGACACGGACCTCGCTCAAGCCCTACCTCATCGAGGAGACGTACGAGGTGCTGGAGGCGATCGAGTCCGGGCGCGCGGAAGCGCTGCGCGAGGAGCTGGGCGACCTCCTCTTCCAGGTCGTCTTTCACGCCGAGATCGCCGCCGAGCGCGGCGAGTTCACCATGGCGGATCTGCTGGGCCATCTCGTCGACAAGATGGTGAGCCGCCATCCGCACGTCTTCGCCGACGCCAGCGTGCAGACCCCGGGACAAGCGCTCGCCCAGTGGGAGACGATCAAGCAGCGCGAAGCGGAAGCGCGCGGGCGGCGGCGCTCGATCATCGATGGCGTGCCGCGCGCGCTGCCGGCGCTGGTGCGGGCACAGCGCATCCAGAGCAAGGCCGCCCGCGTGAAGTTCGACTGGCCCGACGCCGGCGCCGCCTGGGGCAAGGTCGAGGAGGAGCTGCGCGAAGCCGGCGATGCGCTGGCCGGCGGCGATCGCGGGCGCTTCGCCGACGAGCTCGGTGACGTGCTGTTCTCGCTCGTCAACGTGGCCCGGCTGTCCTCGCTCGACGCCGAGGACGTGCTGCAGGGGGCCATCGAAAAATTCCGGCGTCGCTTCACCACCATGGAGGACGAACTGAGCGCCAGCGGCAAGTCGGTCGCCAGCGTGTCGCCCGAAGAGCTCGAGCGATCCTGGGACGCCGCCAAGGCGCAGGAGCGGTCGCGATGAGAGCCAAGGTCGGAGCCGCCTCGGTTGCCGTCGAGCGCGGGGACATCACGGACTGGGACGTGGACGCCATCGTCAACGCCGCCAACTCGACGCTGACGATGGGCGCCGGCGTGGCCGCCGCCATCAAGCGGAAGGGCGGCGTGCTGATCGAGGAAGAAGCGACGCGTCAGGGCCCGATCGAGGTGGGCGAGGCGGTGCTCACGCCGGGCGGCAACCTCGCCGCCACCCACGTCATCCACGCCGTCGCCATGGGGCCGGACCTCAAGACCGACCCCGACACCATCGCCCGCACGACACGGGCCGTCCTGGCCCTGGCCGACAAGCACCGGCTGACCTCGATCGCCCTGCCCGCGCTCGGCACCGGGGTCGGCCACGTGGCCCCACCAGCGGCCGCGGAGGCCATGCTGACGGTGGTGGTGACCCATCTCAAGTCCGCGAAAACAACGCTGAAAAGGGTCGTGTTCGTGCTGTACCAGGACGAGGCGCTGCGCGCCTTTACCGATACGTTGAAGCGGCTCGCTGCGATACAGTAATAGTTCGCGATGGCCCAGGTAAAACTCGGGCAGCAAATGGTGCGCCGGCTCGGCGACCTCCTCGTCGCCGAGGGCCTCATCACCGACGCCCAGCTGCGGCAGGCCCTGTCCGACCAGAAGGGCAAGACCGACAAGCTGGGGACCATCCTGGTCGGCCTCGGCTTCATCACCGAAGAGCAGCTGATCGGCTTCCTGTCGCGGCAGTACGGCATCCCGTCGATCACGCTCGGCAACCTGGAGATCGACGCCGAGACCCTGCGGCTGGTGCCGGCCCACATCGCCAAGAAGTACGAGGTGATGCCGGTCAAGCGCATCGGCGGCACGCTGACGCTGGCCATGGCCGATCCGACCAACGTCTTCGCCCTCGACGACGTCGCCTTCATGACCAACCTCCAGATCCTGCCCGTGGTGGCGCCGCAGGCGGCCAGTCATCGGCGACCCCAGCGGCGTGGAAGTGGTCGGCGAGGAGGCGGCGTCGCCGCAGGTCGACGTCTTCGAGCTCAAGGAGTCGGCCGACGAGGCGCCGGTCGTCAAGCTGGTCAACATGGTGCTGGCCGACGCGATCCGCAAGGGCTCCTCCGACCTGCACTGGGAGCCGTACGAGAAGACGTTTCGTATCCGGTTCCGCATCGACGGCGTGCTGCACGAGATGCTGTCGCCGCCCAAGCGGCTGGAGCCGGCCATCATCTCCCGGCTCAAGATCATGTCGAGCCTCGACATCTCGGAGCGCCGGCTGCCGCAGGACGGGCGCATCAAGCTGCGCTTCGGCCAGCGCGAGATCGACTTCCGGGTGTCGATCCTGCCCACGATCTTCGGCGAGAAGGCCGTGCTCCGGATCCTCGACAAGGACTCGCTGCAGCTCGACCTCACCAAGCTCGGCTTCGACTCGTGGAGCTACGACAAGTTCAACACGGCCATCCATCAGCCTTACGGCATGGTGCTGATCACCGGCCCCACGGGATCCGGCAAGACGACCACGCTCTACTCGGCCATCTCCACGATCAACGCGCCCGAGCACAACATCATGACGGCGGAGGATCCGGTCGAGTACAACCTCAAGGGCGTCAACCAGGTCCAGGTCAGCGAGGGCATCGGTCGCACGTTCGCCGCCGTCCTCCGCTCCTTCCTGCGGCAGGACCCCGACGTGATCCTCGTCGGCGAGACGCGCGATCTGGAGACCGCCCAGATCTCCATTCGCGCCGCACTCACCGGCCACCTGGTCTTCACCACGCTCCACACCAACGACTGCCCGTCGACGGTGGCCCGGCTCGTCGACATGGGCGTGCAGACGTTCCTGCTGTCCTCGGCGCTGCTGCTGATCCTGGCGCAACGGCTCGGCCGCAGGATCTGCAAGGATTGCCGGGCGCCGATCCAGGGGCACGAGGACGACCTGGTGCCGTACGGCCACGTGCCGGAGGGGCGCGGAAAAGTCACCTTCTTCAAGGGCAAGGGCTGCCAGACTTGTAACTTCACCGGCATGAAGGGTCGGGTGGCCATCTACGAGGTGATGGCGGTCACCGAGGAGCTGCGCAACGTGATCCTCAAGGGCGGCACCACGGCTGAGATCCGCGAGATGGCGCAGAGCCAGGGCATGAAGACGCTGCGGCAGGCGGGCCTCATCAAGGTGCTGGAGGGAACCACGACGGTCGAGGAAGTGCTGCGCGTCACGCTGGCCACGTAGGAGGGGATGAATGGCGGTCTTCGCGTACAGGGGACGCTCGGGGGCCTCGGCGGTCAACGGCGAGATCGAGGCGGACAACCGCCCGGCCGCGGTGGCGCTGCTGCGTGCCAAGGGCGTGGTCGCCACCCAGGTCGAGGAGAAGAAGGCCAAGGCGGCCGCCGCCGCCGCTGCCGCCGCCAAGCTCGGCGGCTCGGTCAAGGCCAAGGATCTCGCGATCTATACGCGCCAGTTCTCCACGATGGTCGACGCCGGCCTGCCGATCGCCCAGTGCCTGCAGATCCTGTCCGAGCAGAGCGAGTCGAAGGTCCTGCGCGACGTGACCGCCAAGATTGCCGCCGACGTGCAGGGCGGCGGCACGCTGGCCGAGTCGTTCGGCAAGTACCCCAAGACCTTCGACAACCTGTTCGTCAACATGCTGGCCGTCGGTGAGTCGGGCGGCGTCCTCGACGTATGTCTGCAGCGGCTGTCGACCTACATCGAGAAGGCCGCCAAGCTCAAGGGCCAGGTCAAGAGCGCGATGGTGTACCCGATCACCATCATCAGCGTGGCGTGCCTCGTCATCATCTTCATGATGGTCTTCGTGCTGCCGACGTTCGCGAACATGTTCAAGAACATGGGCGCCGACCTGCCGCTGCCGACGAAGATCGTCATCTGGATGTCGGACATGACGCGCAAGTACATCATCGTCATCATCATCGGCGTCGCGGCCGGCATCTACGCGCTCAAGCGCTACTACAACACCGACAACGGCAGCATGGTGATCGACACGTTCATGCTGAAGGTGCCCGTGGTCGGCATGCTGATCCGCAAGATCGCCGTCGCCCGCTTCACCCGCACGCTCGGCACGCTCATCGCGTCGGGCGTGCCCATCCTCGAAGGGCTGCTCATCACCGCGCGCGCCGCAGGGAACCGGGTGGTGGAGAAGTCCGTGATGGCCGCCCGCACCCACGTCACGGCGGGCGGCACGCTGGCCGAGCCGCTCAAGACGACACCGGTGTTCCCCGCCATGGTCGTGCACATGATCTCGGTCGGCGAGAACACGGGCGCGCTCGACGCCATGCTGAACAAGATCGCCGATTTCTACGACGACGAGGTCGACGCCGCGGTGGCCGCTCTCACCTCGCTGCTGGAACCGATGATGATCGTGTTCCTCGGCATCTCGGTGGGTGGCATCGTCATCGCGATGTACCTGCCCATCTTCAAGATGGTCACGCTCATCAAGTAGCGGGCGGGCCAGCCGCCGCGCGCCATGAAGCTCGGGGATTCCAACAGGCTGCTGCGCGGCTTCGGCTTCGCGCGTCTCGGCGTGGCCGCGCTCCTGCTGGGGCTGGGCCCGCTGCTGCCCCAGGAGCTGATCCCCGGTGCCAACCGCAGCATCCTGGCGCTCGCGCTGCTGACGGTCGTCGTCACCTCCGGCGTGCTCATCGCCTTCACGCCGGTCATTCGGCCGCTGCGCGTCGCCTGGCTCGTCTGCCTGCTCGACACCGCGCTCGTCACCTCGGTGGTGGCGGCCACCGGCGGCGCCCGCTCGATCTTCGCGTTCCTCTACGTGCTCTCGGTGACCGCGGCCTGCGTGCTGCTCTCGCGCACGGGCGGCCTCACCATCGCCGCCGCCGGCAGCGTGTTCTACACCGCCCTCGTGTTCGGGCGCACGGTGTTCCCCCTGACGGTCCTGGAGGCGCCCAAGGAGACGACCGCGCTCGAGATCATCACGATCTTCCTCAACGCCGGCACCTTCCTCATCGTGGCCATCGTGGCCGGCGGCCTCGCCGAGCGCTTTCGCTCCACGCGCGAGGAGCTGGAGACCAAGCAGACCAACCTCGAGGACCTGGAGGCGTTCACGGATCTCGTCTTCGACTCGGTCGGCACCGGCCTCATCGCCGTGGACGGTGAGCATCGCGTGACGGCGCTGAACCGCGCGGCCGCGCGCATCACGGGCGTCGCCACGCCGCAGGCGCTCGGCCAGCCGTGGGACGTCTTCGGCGCCGGCGTCTCGCTGGCGGCGATCGAGCCGGAGATCGAGACCCCCGACCCGCGGCCCGTGTGGCGCGAGGTCACGCTGCACCGGCCCGGCGGCGACGACGTGCCGGTGCGCATGACGTTCTCCGCCCTGCGCGCGGGCGACGGCCGGCGCATCGGGCTCATCGCGGCGTGCGAGGACCTGTCGGCCATCCGTGCGATGGAGGCGCGCATGCGCGCGGCCGACCGGCTGGCCAGCCTCGGGCGCATGGCGGCCAACATCGCCCACGAGATCCGCAACCCGCTGGCCTCGCTGTCGGGCGCCGTCGAGGTGCTGGCCGCGGGGGCGCCCGGCGAGACGCGCGAGCGGCTCGGCCACATCGTGGTGAAGGAGACCGAGCGGCTCAACAACATCATCCGGGAGTTCCTGGAGTACGCGCGCCCGGCGCCGCTGAGCTGCGCCACCGTCAACGTCGCCGAGATCGTCGACGAGGTGCTGGTGCTCCTCGAGCACCGGGCCGAGCCCGGCACCCTCAAGGTCGTGCGGGAGTTCGCCGCGTTGCTGCCGTGGAGCGTCGACCGCCAGCAGTTCCGCCAGGCCGTCTGGAACCTCGGCGTGAACGCGCTGCAGGCGATGGTCGAGGGCGGCGAGCTGCGCGTGTCGATGTCGGTGACTCGGAGCCGCCTGCTGGTGCGCGTGGCCGATACCGGCGAGGGCATCCCGGCCGCCGACCTCGGCCACATCTTCGAGCCGTTCTTCTCCACCAAGCCCGACGGCACCGGTCTCGGCCTCGCGCTCGTGCACCGCATCGTGCAGGACCACGGGGGCGAGATCGACGTGCAGAGCCGCCCCGGCCTGGGTAGCGCCTTCACCCTCACGCTGCCGACCGCGCATGCCTGACGTCCGCGTTCTCGTGGTCGACGACGAGCAGAGCATGCGCGAGCTGCTCGCCATCATGCTGCGCCAGGCCGGCTACGACGTCGCCGTCGCCGATGGCGGCGAGGCGGCGGTGGAGACGCTGAAAACCGAGCGCTTCGACCTCGTCGTCACCGACCTGCGCATGCGCAAGGTCGACGGCCTGGCGGTGCTGAAGGCGGCCAAGGAGTTCTCGCCGCGCACGGCGGTCCTGGTGGTCACCGCCTTCGCCTCCACGGAGACGGCGGTGGAGGCGATGAAGCTCGGCGCCTACGACTACGTCACCAAGCCCTTCAAGCTCGACGAGCTGAAGCTGACGGTGAGCAACGCGCTGGAGCGCCGGCGCCTGCAGGACGAGAACCAGGCCCTCAAGCGGCAGCTGCGCCGAGAGCGCGGCTTCGAGAACTTCGTCGGCCGCAGCCCCAAGATGCTCGACGTGTTCGAGACGATCCGCAAGACGGCCGACAGCGGCTCCACCGTGATGATCACCGGCGAGAGCGGCACCGGCAAGGAGCTGGTGGCCCAGGCGCTCCACTGGGAGTCGAGCCGCCGCAGCGGCCCCTTCGTGTCGGTGAACTGCGGCGCGGTGCCGGAGACGTTGATGGAGTCCGAGCTGTTCGGCCACGTCAAGGGCGCGTTCACGGGCGCGGTGGCCAACACCGAGGGGCTCTTCGCGGCGGCGGCGGGTGGCACGCTCTTCCTCGACGAGATCACCGAGATTCCGCAGACCGTGCAGGTGAAGCTGCTCCGCGCGATCCAGGAGCGCCAGATCCGGCGCGTCGGCGACACCAAGGACGTGAAGGTCGACGTCCGCCTGATCGCCGCCTCCAACCGCGAGCTCGACAAGGCGGTCGCCGACGGCGCCCTGCGCGAGGATCTCTTCTATCGCCTCAACGTGATTCCCGTCCACCTGCCGCCGCTGCGGGACCGCCGCGAGGATATCCCGCTGCTCGTTGCGCACTTCGTCAAGAAGCTGGCGCGCGAGGTGGGCCGCCCGGTGCGCGGCGCCACCCCCGAGGCCGTCGCCGTGCTCGAGCAGTACCACTGGCCCGGCAACATCCGCGAGCTGGAGAACGTGGTGGAGCGCGCGATGGTCCTGGGCTCGAGCGAGATGCTCGACGTCGACGCGCTGCCGACCACCGTGCGCCAGCCGCGCAGCCGCGAGGACCTGCCGGTGGAGCTGCCGGCCGAGGGCATCGATCTGGAGGCGACGCTCGACCGCATCGAGCGGCGCTACATGCAGCTCGCGCTCGATCGCGTGGGCGGCGTACAGACGCGCGCGGCCGAGCTGCTCCGCGTGAGCTTCCGGCAGTTCCGCTACAAGCTCCAGAAGCTGCAACCCAAGGCCGGCGAGCCGCCGAAGTGAGGCCCGCGCGCCGGTGACGAATCCTGTCACCCCCGCTGCCGGACGCCGTCAGTCGCCGGCGGAGCGCAAGCGTGCCGCGCTCGCAAGTCGCTGGAATTGCAGCGGCCGCGCCGACGCCTTCGTGTGGCATCCCCTCTGCACTACGGCTGCAGACGCAAAGCAGTCACGCTCAGAGACTTGGGGGGACTCGTCATGATGCATCTCTTCTCTCGCCGTGGTCAGCGAGGCTTCACGCTGATCGAGCTTCTGATCGTCGTGGCGATCATCGGCATTCTCGCCGCGATCGCCGTGCCGCTCTACGCCAACGTTCAGGCGCGGGCGCGTATCGCGAAGGCCCAGGCCGACACGCGGGCCATCGCCTCGGCCGTCAGCATCTTCG
>QHRW01000119.1 GCA_003220265.1 Candidatus Rokuibacteriota bacterium
CGATCGACGGGTCCTCGTCCTCGCGGCTCTCCACGTAGATCGCCGTGAAGCCCTTGAACTTCATCGTCTGGCCCTGCGCCCGGAACACGGTGGGACCCGCCTCGATGTCCGCGCTCACCGTGTCGTAGACGGCCGGCATGAGCTGACTGGCCATGAAGCGCTCCCATATCAACCGGTAGAGCGCGAGCTGATCCTTGTTGAGGAAGCGCGTCATCGCCTTGGGATCGCGGTTGACGTCGCTGGGCCGGACTGCCTCGTGCGCCTCCTGGGCGCTGCCGCGCGACTTGTACACGGGCACCTCGTCCGGCAGGTACTCGGCACCGAGCCGGGTCCTCGCCCACTGCCGGGCCTCTTCCTGCGCCTCGGTGGCGATGCGCACGGAGTCGGTCCTCATATAGGTGATGAGACCGACGGGGCCCTCCTCGCCCATCTCGATGCCCTCGTAGAGCTGCTGGGCGACCGTCATCGTCTTCTTGGCCGAGAAGCCGAGCTTGCGGCCAGCGTCCTGCTGCAGGGTGGAGGTGATGAACGGCGGCGCCGGATTCTTCTTGCGCTCGCCGCGCGTGACCGAGCGGACGATGAAGCGCGCGCCCTCCACGCGGGCCATGACCGCCCGCGTGGCCTCCTCGGTGGCCAGCGAGGCCTTCTCGCCGTCCACCTCGCGCAGCGTGGCGGTGAACTCCGGCGGCAGCTTGGCGGTGAGGCGCGCGTGCAGCGTCCAGTACTCGACCGGCACGAACGCCTGGATCTCCCGCTCGCGGTCGACGATCAGCCGCACGGCGACCGACTGCACGCGGCCGGCGGAGAGCCCGCGCCGGATCTTCCTCCAGAGCAGCGGCGAGAGGTTGTAGCCGACCAGGCGGTCGAGCACGCGCCGCGCCTGCTGGGAGTCGACCTTCTTCATGTCGATGCGGCCGGGCTTGGTGAACGCCGCCTTGACGGCCCGCTCGGTGATCTCGTTGAACGTGATGCGGAAGACGTTCTTCTTGTCGATGGGCAGCTCTTGGGCGAGATGCCAGCCGATCGCCTCGCCCTCCCGGTCGGGGTCGGTGGCGACATAGAGCGTGTCGGCCTTCTCGGCCGCCTTGATCAGCTCGTCCAGGATTTTCTTCTTGGCGGGCGTGACGACGTACTTCGGCTTGAAGTTCTTCTTGGGGTCGACGCCGAGCTGCGACTTCGGCAGATCGCGCACGTGTCCCATGGACGCCTTCACGACGTACTTGCCGTCCAGGTACTTCGCGATCGTCTTGACCTTGGTCGGCGATTCGACCACCACCAGCGGACGCTTGGCCACTACGCTCTCCTCGCTCGCGCGCCGATGACGACCCATCGCTGACCGGCGAGCTGACGGACCCAGCCTGTCAGCTCCAACGTGGTCAGCGCGGCGCCCGCACGCGCGGCGTCGAGATTCACCCGAGCGATCAGCCGCTCGATGTGCTGCGGGTCATCGACACTCAACAGCTCCAGCATCCGTGCCTCGTCACTCCCCGGCGCCAGCGGCGCCCGCGTCTCGCGCTCCGCTCCCGCACCCGCGACCATGCTGCGCCACGGCTCCGAGAGCTCGGCGACGATGTCGCTCCAATGTCCAACTAGTCTAGCACCGTCCCTCAGGAGGCCATTGGCGCCCCGGCTCGCCGGCGACGTGATCCGCCCCGGCACGGCGAACACGTCGCGCCCCAGCTCGCCGGCCAGCCCCGCGGTGATCAACGCGCCGCTGCGCTCGGCCGCCTCCACCACTACAACACCTAGTGCAAGCCCGGCCAGGGTCCGGTTGCGCGCCGGGAAGTGATAGTTGAGCGGCTCGGCGTCCGGCGCGAACTGCGAGACGACGGCGCCGCGACCGATTATTTCCTCGGCGAGCGGCCGGTTTTCCGGCGGGTACAGCCTTTGGATGCCGGAACCCAGCACGGCGATCGTGCGGCCGCCGGCCGCCAGCGCGCCGCGATGGGCGGCGGTGTCGATGCCGCGCGCGAGGCCGCTGACGATCGTCACGCCGCGCGCGGCGAGCTCGGCCGCCAGCGACTCCGCCACCTCCAGGCCGTACGTCGTCGCCTGCCGCGCACCGACGATGGCGATGGCGAGCGCGTCGCCGGCCTCGAACGCGCCGCGCACGTCGAGCTCGGGCGGCGACGGAATCGTCGCCAGCAGCGCCGGGTAGCGCGAGTCGGTGGGCACGAGGTGCGTGATGACGGCGTTCATGACGGACGAAGGGGCGTCAGTATAGCGACCGCGACCGGTCGCGCCAACGCCGCGAAACGGATACGGCTAACGGATGACCATGCTGTCCTTGGTGCGGATGAGCGTGCGCGCCTTCGGGGCCGCCTCGCTCTTCGGATAGTCCTTCACGATGCGGTCCCACGTCTGTTGCGCCCGGCTCTCGTCGCGCAGACCACGATAGGACATCCCGATCTTGAGCAGCGCGTCGGGCACCTTCGGCGAGCTCGGCGCGACGTCGAGCACCTTCTGGAACTCGGCGATGGCCTGCCGGTAGTCGCGCTGGCCGTAGTACGCCTCGCCGATCCAGTACTGCGCGTTGGCCACCAGCGAATGCTTCGGGTACTTGGCCATGAAGTCGACGAAGTCGAGCACGGCCTGGCCGAACTCGCCCGCGCGAAACGTGGCGAGCGCCGCCTGGTACGCCTGCTCGGGTGTTTGGGCGTTCGGGGCAGTCTCGCGCGGTCGCGGCGCCGGCGGCGTGGGGGAGGACGGTGCAGCGAGCGGAGGCGCCGCGGCGGCGACGGCCTGGGACTTGGCGTCGCGCAGCTCGCCCTGCGCCGTCTCGAGCCGCCCGCGCAGCGACGTGACTTCCTCCGTGGTGCTCCTCTGCGCCGCCGTCACTTCCGCCTGCCGGGCGTCCAGCGCACGAGCCTCCGCCGTCGCCCGCGCAGCGTCGCGGCTGGTCGCTTCCTGGGCTTGCCGGAGGTCCGTCACCTCGCCGCGCAAGGTCGCGACGTCGGTGCGGAGACGATTGTAGGCGGCACGCGTCGCACACCCGGTGGCGAGCACTGCGACGATGATGAGCGCCAGCACACGACTCATGGACGGCTGACCCTAGCACGCAGAAGAAAATGAAGTCAATTTTCCGCCCCGAGCCGGGACGCCGCTGGCCCCTTGAAGCTATCTCCCAGAGATCGTCACGGAAGCTCCCGCAACACAATGATTTCGACGGTGTCCCCGGCGGCCACCGTGGTATCCGGAGCGACCACGGCGAGCGCGTCGGCCGCCACCATCGAGCGCAGGATCGCCGAGCCTTGCTCGCCGGTCAGCCGGGCGCCCAGCGCGCCGTCGCTCGTCGTCTCGAGCTGGACCCGGAGGTAACCGCGCCGCGAGCCGGGGTTGGGAATCGGCGCGAGCGCGCGAGCCCGCAGGCGCGGGCGCGTGAGCCGGCGGCGGCCCGACATCTTCAGGAGCGCCGGGCGGACGAAGAGCTCGAACGTCACCATCGCGGAGACGGGATTGCCGGGCAGGCCGAAGACCGGCCGGCCGTCGAGCGAGCCGAACGTGATGGGCTTGCCGGGCCGCATCGAGACCTTCCAGAGGTGCAGCTCGGCGCCCGCGCGCGTGAACGCCTCGCGCACGAGATCGAGCTCACCGACCGACACGCCGGCCGACGACAGCACGACGTCGGCGTCGCGCGCGCGCCGCACGCGCTCCTGGATCGCCTCCAGCCGGTCCGGCGCCACGCCGAGACTCACCGGATCGCCGCCGGTCTCCAGCACCTGCGCCATCAAGGAGTACGTATTGGTATTCGGAATCTGGCTCGGCCCCGGCTCGGTGCCCAGGTCCGCCAGCTCGTTCCCCGTCGACAGGATCGCGACCCGCGGCCGCCGGTAGACCATGACCTGCGCGTGCCCGAGCGTGGCGAGCAGGCCCACCTCGGCCGCACGCAGCGTGACGCCCGCCTCGAGCACGCGGTCTCCCACGCGCACGTCTTCACCGGCCGGCCGCACGTACGCCGCCGGATCGACCGCCGCGCGCAGCGTGACGCGTCCATTCGTGGCCTCGACGTCTTCCTGGGGCACGACCGCATCCGCCCCTGGCGGCAGCGGCGCCCCGGTGAAGATCCGCATGGCCTCGCCGCGCCCGATCGCGCGCGAGGGCAGCGTCCCCGCCTCGACCCGTCCCACGACGGCCAGCGCCGCGCCCGCGCGCGTGTCGCCCGCGCGCACGGCATATCCATCCATGGACGAGTTCGCCCACGGCGGAATCTCCCGCCGCGAAACGATCTCCTCGGCGAGCACGCGCCCCAGCGACGCCACCACGTCGACGCGCTCCGTCCCCAGCACGGAGACGCGTGACAGAATCGCCTCGAGCGCTTCTTCGACGCTCAGCATACGAGCGCTACTCTACACCGTGACACGCATGGACTGGAGCGCCACGGTCAGGGCGGGCTACAACAGGATCGTCGAGCCGTACCTCGCCCAGCGGAGCGACGACACGCCCGACGTGCGCCTGCTGGCGCGGCTCATTGCACGGCTGGCGCCGGACTCGGCCGTCCTCGATGCCGGCTGCGGGGCCGGCGTGCCCATCGCGCGCCGCCTCGCCGAGTCGTTCCGCGTCACCGGCGTGGACTTCGCGGCAGGCGCAGGTGGCGCGGGCGCGGCGCCTCGTGCCCGCCGCGCGCTTCGTCTGCGCCGACGTGCGGGCGCCGGGGCTCCGCGACGCGCGCTTCGACGCGATCTGCTCGTACTACGCGATCATTCACATCCCGCGCGAAGACCACGCCGCCCTGTTCGGCCGCCTGGCGCGCCTGCTGAAGCCCGGCGGCCTGGCACTGTTCTGCGTCGGCGCCGAGGACCTCCCGTACTCCGCGGAGACGTACCTTGGTGTCCCGATGGCCTGGAGTCACTTCGACGCGGCCACCAACGAACGGCTGATCGAGGCGGCTGGGCTGCAGATCGAGTGGACGGAGCGCGTGGCGGACACCGGCGCGCCCGGCGCCGGTCATCTGTTCGTACTCGCCAGGAGGTCGGCGGTCAGTGCCCCCCGGTGTGCGGAAGATTGAGGACAGGCTTGTAGCGCCCCATGAACCACCGCCGCGACAGGGCGAACAGCGAGAGAAAGCCGATGGTGATCGCGAGGTCGCGCACCCCGAAGGGCAGCCGCGTCGTTTCCGACACCGACGGGAACACGACGAGCACGCGCTCCAGGAAGATGGCGACAAGGCCGAACACGGCGACGACGAACAGCGGACCGTGGCGCTGCGGCGGCCGGCCCGTGAGGCGCTTCAGCAGATACGCGAACGGGATGAGCCAGCCCATGATGAGGACGACCCAGGCCACCGTGCTCCAGGGCTGGATGAAGAAGCGGCGGACGAAGAAGCGCGTCTCCACCGGCACGTTGCCGTACCAGATGACCAGGTACTGCGACCAGAAGAAGTACATCCACATGATGGACATCGCGAACTGCAGCTTGGCCACGTCCTGCACGGCCGCCGGCGGGATCGAGGCGACGCCCCGCGAGTTCGCGCGGATCGTCAGGATGGCGAGCAGGCAGAACGCCGTGTAGAGCGAGCTGACGACGAAGTAGCCGCCGAAGAGCCCGCTGTACCAGATGGGATCGAGCGCCATGACGAAGTCGAAACCCCACAGCGACACGGTGATCATCCACAGGAAGAGCAGGATCACCGCCAGCCGGTTGCGGTGCGCGCGGTCGCGCTCGTCGCCCGGCGGCACCGAGTCGCGCAGCAGCGCGCCCGCGAAGGCATAGCACGTCGCAAACGTGGCGATCGCGAGCACCAGGTTGCGGCCGAAGAAGAACGGCACGTTGAGCCACGCCGCCTTGTTCGCCACCGGCGTGGCCACCCACGGGTAGAGCACGGTGCGCCCGGCAAAGAGGCCGAGCATGAGGACGAAGGCCACCGGCAGGAAGCCGATCGTGGTGAGCGACAGCCGCCGCACGCTGGGCGACCAGCGCGCCTCGGTGAGCTGCATCATCGCGGCGATCGCCGGCCCGGTGACGGCCAGGCCCGACCAGAAGACGAGGTTGACGAGGTAGATCGACCACGCCCGCGGGGAGTCCGACGCCGTCAGGAACGCCACAGCGCCCAGTGCGACCAGCACGCCCCAGAAGGCCGTCATTTCTGCGCCAGCGAGCGGAGGTAGTTCACGATGTGCCAGGCCTCCTGGGAGGACAGCGCCTCGCCGTAGGACGGCATGACGGCGCCGCCGGCCACGATGTAGCTGTGCCAGTAGCCGTCGGTCCGCTGCCGCTGGAGGTCGCGGTTGGTCAAATCAGGTGTCGGGATGAACTTGGTCGCCACCGGTCCCGTGACGCCGCCCTTGGCCTCCGGCCCGTGACACGGTACGCAGAACGTCTGGTAGTGCTGCTTGCCCACCGCCAGCGACGACTCCGTGGCCTTGATGGGGTTCGGCAGGCGGGCCGCCACGTCGCGCTGCTCCTTGGGGATGATCGGCGTCGTGCCGCGCGCCACCACGCCGCTCGGCATCGAGAACACGCGCTCACCGGGCACCAGCTTCGCGGTCTGCGTCATGTTGTTGAGCCAGCGATAGGCGATGACGCCGGCCAGCAGCGCGCCGGCCGAGGCCACGATCAGCAGCACGAGGAGGAAGACGTACTTCACGCCCGCACCTCCTCGGCGCCGGCGGCGCGGAGGATGTCGCGCACGGAGGCCGCGCGCTCGGTCGCGCAGTGCACCGCCACGCCGAAGCGGTCGTTGGTGAAGCGCGGGTCGTAGCTGGCCGAGCGGCGGAAGCTCGGCAGCCGGCCGAGCATGACCATCCCGATCACCGTGGCGATGCCGCCGAAGAGGATCATCAGCTCGAACATGATGACGACGTAGGGCGGGCTGACGGGAAACCCGATGGCGGGCTTGCCGCCCACCACGATCCCCCACTTGAGCGACGACCACGCCGTGATGATCCAGCCCGAGGCCAGACCCGCGAGGCCGCCCAGCAGCGTGAACAGCCGCACCGTGCTCACCGGCCGGTCGCGTTCCACGACGTCCTCGATCTCGTGCACGGGCACCGGCGTGTACACGCTGAGGTCGTGGTAGCCCTTGGCCCTGAGCTCCTCCAGGGCCCGGACCGTCGTGTCCACGTGGGCGAAGACGCCGAGGATCTCAGTGGTGGCCGGCATGCCGGGTGTCCTTGATGGGGGCCGCGAGGGTTTCCTTCACCTCGACGATGGAGAGCGACGGCATCACCTTGATGAAGCCGAGGAACAGGATGAAGAACCACGCGAAGCTGCCGACGATGATCGTGGTGTCGGTGATCGTGGGGATGTAGACGCCCCACGTGTACGGGTAGAAGTCGTGGCCGAGGGACGGAACGATGATGTTGAAGCGCTCGAACCACATGCCGATGAGGACCAGGACCGACACGACGTAGAGGATCACCGGATTCGTCCTGGCGTTCTTCCAGAACAGGATCAGCGGGGAGATGCAGTTGCAGAAGTACATCGTGGCGAGGGCCCACGAGTAGGAGCCCGTCAGCCGCCAGAATAGCGACGCCTTCTCGATGTGGTCGCCGCTGTACCAGGACGTGAACAGCTCGCAGATGTAGAAGTACGTCAGCACGAGGCCGGTGGTGAGGATGAGCTTGGCCATCGCGTCCAGGTGGCGGTCCCGGATGTAGGCGTGCAGGTGGAAGAAGTGCCGCATCGGCAGCGCCAGCACCAGCACCATGGCAAAGCCCGAGAAGATGGCCCCGTCGACGAAAAACGGCGCGAACAGCGTCGAGTGCCAGCCGGGGACGAGCGCCATGGCGAAGTCCCAGGACACCACGCTGTGGACCGAGAGCACGAGCGGCGTGGCCAGCGCGGCCAAGAGGCCGTAGGCCCGGCGGTAGTGCCGCCACTGGCGGTCGGAGCCCTCCCAGCCCAGCGAGAGCATGGTGAACAGCCGCCGGCGCCAGCCGGTGGAGACATCCCGCACGGCGGCGATGTCGGGCACCAGGCCCACGATGAAGAACACCGTGCTGATCGACAGGTACGTGGAGATGGCGAAGACGTCCCACACCAGCGGCGACTTGAAGTTCGGCCACAGGTAGCGCTGGTTCGGGTACGGCAGCAGGAAGTACGCGAACCACATGCGCCCGGCGTGGATCATGGGGAAGAGGCCGGCCGTGAGCACGGCGAAGATCGTCATGGCCTCGGCCGCGCGGTAGATCGACGTCCGCCAGCGCGCGCGGAAGAGATAGAGGACGGCCGAGATCAGCGTGCCGGCGTGGCCGATGCCGATCCAGAACACGAACGTCGTGATGTACATCGCCCACATCTGGGGGGTGCGCTTGCCGGCCGCGCCCATGCCCATGAAGATCTGGTACGTCCAGGCCAGGATCCCGCACGTCAGGATGAGGCCGACCACGCACATCCAGGCGAAGTAGAGGTTGCCGGGCGGCCGCAGCGTGTTGAGGACGTCGCGGTTGACGTCGGCGTACGTGGGCTCGGCCACGTGGGCCCCGCCCGCGATCGGCGGCGGCGTGCGCTCGGGCGCGCTCATGCCTGTCCCTTCCCCGTCCTGGGCTCCGGCTCGTGGCCGCCGCGCACGACCTTCTTCAGATAGGTCACGCTCGGCCGCGTGCCGATCTCGTCCAGCACGTGGTAGGCGCGCGGGGCGTTCGCGAGCTTGCTCACCGCGCTCGCCTCGTCCTTGAGATTGCCGAAGGTGATGGCCTTCGTCGGGCACGTCTGCTGGCAGGCCGTCTGGATGTCGCCGTCGCGCACGGCGCGCTTCTCGTCGCGGTGCGCGTGGTCCTTGCCGGCCACGATGCGCTGGATGCACATCGTGCACTTCTCCATGATGCCGAGCTGGCGCACCGTGACGTCGGGGTTGAGCTGGATCTCGAGCGGCGACGGGAACTCGTAGTTCCACCAGTTGAAGCGGCGGACGTGGTACGGGCAGTTGTTGCCGCAGTACCGCGTGCCCACGCAACGGTTGTAGACTTGGCCGTTGAGCCCCTCCTCCGTGTGGTACGCGGCGAACACCGGG
Organism: Candidatus Rokuibacteriota bacterium; assembly: GCA_003220265.1. Classification (GTDB taxonomy): domain Bacteria; phylum Methylomirabilota; class Methylomirabilia; order Rokubacteriales; family CSP1-6; genus AR5. The sequence continues at coordinate 8,951 of QHRW01000119.1, forward strand.
CACACCGGCTCGCACGGCGCCACTTCACAGTGCTGGCAGAACATCGGCAGGAACATGTTGTGCGGCTGGGCGGCGAGGCCCTCGGCCCACCGCTCGATGCGCAGCCAGCTCACCTGCCGGCCGTAAGCCGCCTCGGCCCTGCCCACGATCGGCACGTTGTTCTCGGCGTGGCAGGCGACCACGCACGCCTGGCAGCCGATGCAGGCGTCGACGTCCACCGCCATGCCCCAGCGGTAGCCCTTGTACTCGTGCTCGGAGTACATCGAGAGGTGCGCCTCGTGGAGCTTCTTGCCGCCGAGCGCCTCCTTGCGCGCGGTGGCGAGATCCACGTGCCGGGCGAGCTCGCGCTCGTCCTGGTCGTGGGTGGCTTGCAGCACGGCCAGCGGGCGGCGCGCGCCGGTGCGCGCCACGCTCACCTTGACCGACAGGAAGGCCGGGCCGCCCGAGACCGCGTCGGCGGCCGCCGGCAGCAGCGCCATCGGGTTGGCGCTGGCGCTGCCGGCCGGCACGTACTTGAGCCGCAGGTGGTAGGGCGCGTAGTGATGGCCGATCGGCACCGCGACGGCGCCGGGATGGATCGTGGGCGACAGATATGCCGGCAGGTCGATGGCGCCGTGGGGCGAGGTCAGCTTGACGACGTCGCCCTGGCGGATGCCGAGCTTGCTCGCCGTCTCGGTGTTGATCTCCGCCCACGCGTCCCACACCGTCTGGGTCATCGTGTCGGGCGTCTCTTGCAGCCACGAGCGGCTGGCCGTGCGGCCGTCGTACCAGCGGATGGAAGGGTACGCGATGAGCGCCAGCCCCTCACCGCCGTCGAGCTTGGCCGCGGCCGCATCGACGCGCTCGACCCGCGGCGAGACGGCGACCGCCGGCGCGGCGGCGCCCTCGCGCCACGTGCCGCCCTGGCTCAGCGCCTCGCTCCACTTGTCCTTGACGACGGGCTCCCACGCGGCCTTGAGGTACTGCTGGAACGACTCCCACGGCAGCGGGCCCTTGCCCGCCTCGGTGCCGAGCGCGGTGCGGCCCACGGCGAGCAGCACGTCGCCCATCTGGCGCGCGTCGCGGACCGGCTTCATCGTGGGCTGCAGCAGGCCGTTCACGCCCTCCATCGGCGAGTAATCGCCCCAGCTCTCCAGCCAGTGCGTGTCGGGCAACACCAGGTGCGCGAGCGCCGTCGTCTCGTCGGGCAGGCCGGCGAAGCTGACGACGAACGGCACCTTGCGGATGGCGTCGGCCACCTTGAGACCGCCGGGCAGTGTGAACGCGGGATTCACGCCGCTGCCGAGCACCAGCACCTCGATCTCGCCGGCCGCCATCGCCTGCACGAGCCTGGCGACCTCCGCGTACGGCGTCACCTTGCCGTACGCTGAGTCGGGGCCGAAGCGCACGGTCTTGCCGACGTTGCCGGCCGCCGCGTTGAGGAGATTGATCGCGATCTGCGTGGCCGTCGCGTGGCTGCCGCTGACCGCCACACCGCCGCCGATCGCCAGCCCCGGCTTGGCGGCGGCGAACGTCTTGGCGACGTTCTGCAGCGTCTCCAGCGGCACGCCGCTCTCCTCGGCCACTTTCCGGGGATCCACCGACGCGACCGCGTCGCCGAAGCGCCGGTCGGCCGCCTGCCCGCCCTCCAGCATGAGCTTGAGCACGGCCAGCGCGACGGCGGCCTCGGTGCCCGGCGCGTTACGCACCCACTCGTCGGCGTTGGAGGCCGTCAGCGACTGGCGCGGCTCGACGTGGATGAACGTGCCCGCCTTGCCGTCGCGGAAGGTGTGCATGCGCGCGAAGCCGCGCGCGTAGTGCACGTTGGAGAGCCACGTCTCCAGGAAGTCGGCGCCGAAGGAGAGCACGACCTCGGCGTCGTGGATCGCGTAGTACGGGATCGCGTCGCGGCCGAAGGTGGCGCGGTTGGCCGCGCGGATCGCCTCGTAGCCGAAGGGCTCCAGCGTCACGCGCGGGCGGCCGCCAAGCGCCTGCGTCCAGCGATCGAGCAGCGCGCCGAGGCTGCCGTTCTCGAGCTGGCTCACGACCGCCAGCGTCTTGCCCTTGCCCTTCACGCCGCCGAGCTTCTCGGCGAACGTCTTCAGCGCGTCGTCCCAGGACACCGGCTTGAGCGCGTCGCCCTCGCGGCGCTGCGGCCCGGGGAAGCGATCGGGATGGTAGAGGCCCTGCACCGCGGCCTGGCCGCGCCCGCAGAGCGCGCCCTGGCTGACCGGATGGTCGGGATTGCCCTCGAGCTTCACCACCCGGCCCTCGCGGTTGCGCGCCAGCACGCCGCAGCCCGCCGGGCACTCGCGACAGACGGTGGCGAACCACGCGGCCACGCCGGGCACGAGCTGCTCGTTGGGCACGACGAGGGGCAGGATCTGCTCGGTCGCCTGCTGGCAGCCGGCGGCGGCCGCGGTCGCGCCCGTGGTCGCCACGATCTTGAAGAAGTCCCGTCGATTCATTGAAAGGCCTCTAGTGGTGGCACGTGACGCAGTCGAGCGGGGCCTGCCTCTTGTTGGTGACGTTCTCGCGCCGATGACACTCGACGCACCAGCCCATCGTCAGCGCCGGCGGCGCCGGCTTGAAGCCGACCAGGTTCAGCATGTCGTTGGCGAGCGAGGGCCCGGTGGTGGCGGCCACGGTCGTCATCGTCTCCACCGGCCCGTGGCAGGTCTGGCAGGCGACGCTCGCGCGCACGTGGGCCTTGTGCGGGAAGTAGGTGAACTCCGGTACCTTGAACACGCGCGTCCACGGGATCGGCTCCTGCTTGCCCGCGTACTCGGCCAGCTTCTTGATCTCCGGCTTGTCGGCCGCGACGATCTTGTGGCAGCCCATGCAGCGCTCCACCGACGGCAGGCCGGCATACTCCGAGCGCCGCGCGTCGGCGTGGCAGTACTGGCAGTCGATCTTGTAGCTCTGCACGTGGACGTTGTGCGGGAAGTTGATCGGCTGCACCGACGGCTTGGCGATGGCGGGCTGGCGGCTCCACGCGGACACTGCGAAGAAAATCAGGACGGCGAGGAGCACGACGGCTGCCAACCCCACTCCCGCCTTCGTCATCGAAAGTCGCGCGGCCTCCTAGCGGTCCCCCAAATGCTCGTGAACCATATCACTTGGTCGCGCGAAACGTCAACCGAACTCCTGCGTTCACGCCACCGTGGAGAGCGACTCGGCGGCCGCGCGCGCCGCCAGCGCGAGGTCGGCCTCGGCGTGCGCGAGCGAGACGAAGGCCGCCTCGAACTGCGAGGGCGCCAGGTAGATGCCGCGCTCGAGCATGGCCGAGAAAAATCGCGCGTAGCGCGCGGTGTCGGCCTTCCGCGCGGTGGCGTAGTCCGTCACCGGCGTGGCGCAGAAGAACGCCGTGAGCATCGAGCCCACGCGGTTGACGGTCAGCGGCACGCCGGCCTTCTGCGCGCCGTCGCGCAGCCCCTGCTCGAGGAGGGCGCCCAGCGTCTCCAGGCGCGCGTAGGCGCGGCGGTCGGCGAGCGCGCGAATCGCCGCCAGGCCGGCGGCGACGGCCAGCGGATTGCCGGACAGCGTGCCGGCCTGGTAGACGCCACCGAGCGGCGAGACCTCGCTCATGATGGCCCGGCGGCCGCCGTAAGCGCCCACCGGCAGGCCGCCGCCGATGATCTTGCCCAGGCACGTGAGGTCGGCCTGCACGCCATACCGCTCCTGTGCGCCGCCGTAGGCCACGCGGAAGCCCGTGATCACCTCGTCGAAGATCAGCAGCGCGCCGTGCGCGCGGGTCACCTCGCGCAGGCCCTCGAGGAAGCCGGGCGCCGGCGGCACCACGCCCATGTTGCCGGCCACGGGCTCCACGATCACGGCGGCGATGCTGTCGCCCTTCCGGCGGAAGAGGTCACGGACGCCGTCGAGATCGTTGAAAGCCACCGTCAGCGTGAGCTCGGCCAGCGCGGCCGGCACGCCCTTGCTGTCGGGCACGCCGAAGGTGGCGCCGCCGGAGCCGGCCTTCACCAGCAGGCTGTCGGCGTGACCGTGATAGCAGCCGTCGAACTTCACGAGCACGTCGCGCCCGGTGGCGCCGCGTGCCACGCGGATCGCGCTCATGGCCGCCTCGGTGCCCGAGCTGACGAGGCGCACCATCTCCATCGAGGGATAGGCCGCGGTCACCACCTCGGCCATCTCCACCTCGAGCGGCGTGGGGGCGCCGTAGCTGGTCCCCCGGCGCGCGGCTTCCGTCACCGCCTCGACGACGGCCGGCGCCGCGTGGCCGAGGATGAGGGGACCCCAGGAGCCGACGAAGTCGAGATAGGAGCGGCCATCGACGTCCACCAGGCGCGCGCCCTCGGCGCGGGCGATGAAGGGCGGCGAGCCGCCCACGGCACGAAACGCGCGCACCGGGCTGTTCACGCCGCCGGGGATCACGCGGCTGGCGGCCTCGAGCAGGCGCCTGGACTCACTCATCCTTCGTCTCACTTTCCACGGGGATCTCGACGCGGCCGAAATCGACGCCGTTCCACCGGAACGCGGCCATCGCGTCCACCTGGCCGGCCACCACCGCGGTGACGACGTACACGGCCGCCGGATACGTGGGCTCGCCGCCGACCAGGGCCTGGCGGCGGTCGGTCTCCGAGAAGTAGGCGCCGGCGTCGACGTGCGAGTGGTAGATGACGGCCACCGCGAACCCCTCGCGCTCGAGATCGCCGATGCGCAGCAGGTCCTTGGGATCGATGTAGTAGGCCGTGCGCGCGTCGCGCGGGTAGCGCTGCGGATCGCGCGCGTGCAGCTCGTTCTGCGCGTTGCGGCAGCGCAGCAGCCGCCGCTCGCTGCCGCGGGTCAGGATCACGCCGCACGACTCGTTCGGATATTCCTCCGTCGCCTGCGAGCGGATGGCGTCGCGCTCCTCGGGCGTAAGGATCACGGGACGGCCACCAGCGAGGGCCGGGATGATGGCGATCTCGTCGCCGTCCTTCAGGCGGGTGGCGAGGCCGCTCAGGCTGTCGATGGCCTCGCCGTTGACGTAGATGGCGACGTGAGCGTGAACCTGGCCCTGCTCGTTGCGCACGAGCCCCTTGAGCCCGCCGTACGTGCGCTCGAGGTCGTCCAGCACCGCGCCCACGTCGGCGGCGGTGGACTCGACGCGATCACGCTGCGCGGTCGCGCGCCGGAAGGGCGTGGGAATGTACACGGTCACCATGCGAGGCGCCTGTCGAGGGGCCGGGCTCACCCGAGGCTGAGGTAGCGCTCGCCGGTATCGGGCAGGATCGTCACCACCGTCTGCGTCGGGGCCAGCTCGGCGGCGACCTGGCAGGCGGCCCACGCGGCGGCGCCCGACGAGATCCCGGCGAGGATACCCTCCTCGCGGCTCAGCCGGCGCGACCACGCGGTGGCGTCCTCGTCGCGCACGGGGACGATGCGATCGATGACGCTGCGATTCAGCACGCCGGGCACGAACGAGGCCCCGATCCCCTGGATGCCGTGCGGGCGGAACGGACCGCCCGAGAGCACCGCCGACTTCGCGGGCTCGACGGCGATGACACGCACGGCCGGCAGCTTGTCCTTGAGCACCTCGCCCACGCCGGTGATCGTGCCGCCGGTGCCCACGCCCGCCACGAAGGCGTCCAGGCGGCCCTCGGTGGCGTCGAGGATCTCCAGCGCGGTGGTCCGCCGATGGATCTCCGGGTTGGACGGGTTCTGGAACTGCTGCGGCATGAAGTACTCGGGATGCTCGCGGCACAGCTCCTGGGCCGCGAACACGGCGCCGCTCATCCCCTCGATGGCCGGGGTCAGGTGGATCTCGGCCCCGAAGCGCGCGAAGAGGCGCTGGCGCTCGACGCTGTAGTCCTCCGGCATCGTGAGGATCAGCCGGTAGCCCTTCACGGCGGCCACCATGGCCAGCCCCACGCCGGTGTTGCCGCTGGTCGGCTCCACGATCGTCGCCCCCGGCTTGAGCGCGCCGCGCCGCTCGGCGTCGTCGATCATGGCCGCCGCGATGCGGTCCTTCACGCTGGCGCCGGGGTTGCGCGCCTCGATCTTGGCGAGCACGCGCGCGCCGGCCGGGTCGGGCAACCGCCGCAGCCGCACGAGCGGCGTGCCGCCGATGAGCTCCAGGATGGTCTCCGCGATCTTCGTGCTCATGCGCCTATATGTGGTACATCGGCCGCGTGGCCCGGCGCTTTTCCTCGGCGCGCGCGACGAGGTCGCCCAGCGTCCAGCGATCCACGACGCCGGCCACCGCCTCGCCGATCTCGCTCCACAGCTCGCCGAGGTCGGCGCCTTCCCGCGCGCCGTTGCGACGGCCGTGCGAGCCGCTGTCGAACGGCGCGTTGCCCCCGTCCACCGCCCTGAGGATCGCGCCCACGGTGATCTCCTCGGGCGCCTTCGTCAAATGGTAGCCGCCCGTCGAGCCGCGCTTGGAGGTCAGCAGGCCGCCGCGCTTGAGCGCGAGCAGCACCTGCTCGAGATAGCGCTGCGGGATCGCCTGGCGCGCGGCGATCTCCTGGATCGGGACCAGCGTCCGACCCCGATGCGTGGCGAGGTCGAGCATGGCCTTGACCGCGTACTCCCCCTTGGCCGAGATGCGCACCGCGACCTCAGCGCAGGTGGGTGCCGCGCTCGAGCAGGCGCGCGGCGTCCTTGGCGAAATACGTAATCACGATGTCGGCGCCGGCCCGCCGGATGGCGGTGAGCGATTCGAGAATCGCGCGCTCCTCGTCCAGCCATCCGAGGCGTCCTGCTGCCTTGATCATCGCGTACTCGCCGGAGACCGAGTAGGCGGCGAGCGGCACGCCGAACTCGGCCTTGGCGCGCGAGATGACATCCAGGTACGGCAGGGCCGGCTTCACCATGATGATGTCGGCACCTTCGTCGAGGTCGAGCGCGATCTCGCGCATCGCCTCCTGGGCGTTGGCCGGGTCCATCTGGTAGGCGCGGCGGTCACCGAACTGCGGCGTCGAGTCGGCGGCCTCGCGGAAAGGGCCGTAGAACACCGAGGCGTACTTGGCCGAGTAGGCCATGATCGGCGTCTCCGCGAACGCGGCCTCGTCGAGCGCCTCGCGGATGGCGCCCACGCGACCGTCCATCATGTCGGAGGGCGCGACGATGTCGGCCCCGGCCTCGGCGTGCGAGACGGCCGTGCGCGCCAGCAGCTCGAGCGTGGGATCGTTCTTCACGGTGCCGTCCTCGACCACCCCGCAGTGGCCGTGGCTCGTGTACTCGCACAGGCACACGTCGGTGATCACGAGCAGGTCCGGCACCGTCTCCTTCACCGCGCGCACCGCCTGCTGCACGATGCCGTCCTCGGCGTAGGCTTCGGAGCCGCGCGGGTCCTTCTCGGCCGGCAGCCCGAAGAGCAGCACGGCGGGGATGCCCATGCTGGCGGCGTCCTTGCACTCCTTCACGAGCTCGTCCACCGACAGGCGCGCCTGGCCCGGCATCGAGGCAATGGACTCGCGCACGCCTCGGCCGTGCTGCACGAAGAGCGGGTAGACGAAGTCGTCCACGGCCAGCGCGGTCTCGCGCACCATCTTGCGCAGCAACGCCTTCTCGCGGAGCCGGCGGGGGCGGAACATCGGGTGCGGCATCAGACCCTCCTTTGGGTAGGGGCACCCTCGGGGGGTTCCCCTCTTCCCCTCCTGTGGGGAGGGGCACCCTCGGAGGGTTCCCCTCTTCCCCTCCTGTAGGTAGGGGCACCCTCGGAGGGTTCCCCTCTTCCCCCCCGCTTGGCGCGGGGATTGCCGCCGCGCGGCACACGGGCAAAGTAGTCGGCCAGCGCCTTGGCCAGCGCGGGAATCGTGTACTCGGCCGGCATGACGTCGGTGGTCATGCCGTACTCCGCGGCGGTGGCCGCCGTGATCGGGCCGATGGAGGCCACCGTCACCCGCGACAGCCACGCGCGCCGCTCGTCCTCGGTGAAGAGCTCGGCGAAGTTGCGCGCCGTCGAGGACGAGGTGAACGTGACCGCGTCGATCGTGCCCGCCGCCAGCGCGTCGCGCAGCCGCGCGGTGCCGGCCTCCCCGCGCCGCGTCGCGTAAGCAGGCACCTCGTTGACCTGGGCGCCCAGCCGCCGCAGCTCCGTCACCAGCACGTCCCGTGTCTGGGCGGCGCGCGGCAGCAGCACGCGGTCCGCGGGAGTCACCACGCCGCGCAGCCCCTCGATGAGGCCCTCGGCGCGGTACTCGTCGGGCACGAGGTCGGCGCGCACGCCGTGCTCGGCGAGCGCGTCGGCGGTGGCGGGGCCGATGGCCGCCACGCGCCGGCCGGCAAACGCCGGCCACGCGAGTGCGCGCGCGGCCAGCCGCCGGTCCACCATTGCCACGCCGTTGACCGAGGTGAAGATCACCCAGGTGTACGTGTCGAGCGCGGCCAGCGCGGCGTCGAGCGGCTCCCACGAGGGCGGCGGGGCGATGACGATCGCCGGCGCCTCCAGGACGCGCGCGCCGGCCGCCTCGAGGAGCTGCGTGAAGCGCTGCGCCTGGGCCGCCGCCCGCGTCACCACGATGGTGCGCCCATCCAGCGGCCGCTCCTCGGTGGGCTGGACGCGGGCCATTATTGTAGCGGGCTCCGCGAGCCCGGCTCGTGCCGTGGGTGGCCTGACATAGAAGCTTCCCGGCTCCGCTCAACCTCCGGTGGATGGCTCCGCTCAACCTCAGGTGGGTGCAGATCGGCGATGCGGGCGGCGCCCTGGGCGAGCAGCGCGTCGGCGAGACCCCGGCCGAGGGGCTCGGCGTCGGCGGCCGGCGCGGCGGCGCTGGAGCGGAGGACCTGGCGGCCATCCTCGCTGACGACGATCGCCGTCATGCGCAGGGTGGCGCCGTCGAGCCGGGCGTGCGCGGCCACGGGCGTCGTGCACGAGGCGCCCAGGCGGGCGAGGTACGCGCGCTCGGCCAGCGCGCAGGCGCGCGTCGGCGCGTGATCGAGCCCGCTCACGCGCGCCAGCGTCGCGGCATCGTCCGCGCGCGCCTCGACCACGATGATGCCCTGGCCCACCGCCGGCACGAATGTCTCCGCGTCGAGCGGCGTGCAGTGGGCGGGCGCCAGGCCGAGCCGGCGCAGGCCCGCGGCGGCGAGGACGATCGCGTCGAAGCCCCCGCCGGCCAGCTTGCGCAGGCGCGTATCGACGTTGCCGCGGAGCGGCTCGATGGTGAGGTCTGCGCGCACCGCGAGGACGAGGGCGCGCCGGCGCGGGCTCGAGGTGCCGATCACGGCGCCCGCGGGCAGGTCCTCGAGCGTCACGTGCGTGCGGCCGGCCAGCACGTCGCGCGGGTCCTCGCGCGGCAGGTACGCGGCCAGCACGAGCCCGGCCGGGGTCTCGGCCGGCAGGTCCTTGAGGCTGTGCACGGCGAGGTCGATCTCGCCGTGCAGCAGGGCGTCCTCGATCTCGCGCACGAACAGTCCCTTGCCGCCGATGGCGGCCAGCCGCGCCTCGGCCAGGCGGTCGCCCTCCGTGCGCATCGGCACGATCTCGGCGTCGCCGCCGAGGCCCGCGCGCACGAGCGCGGCCTGGGCCAGGGCAAGGACGCTGCCGCGCGTGCCGATGCGGATCACGAGCGGCGCCCCAGCCCGAACAGCTCGTGCACGGCCTCCCGCCACGAGCGGCTCGCCCCCGCGCGGGACGACTCGCGCAGCTTGGTGATCGGCGCATGCAGGATCTTGTTGATCATCGCGGTGGACAGCGCGTCGATGGCGGCGCGCGTCTCCGGCGTGGCGTCCGGCAGCCGCGTTAGCGTGCGCTTGACCTCGCTCACGCGGATCTCCTCCAGCCGCGCGCGCAGCGACACGATGGTGGGGATCACCTCGACCTCGCCCTGGCGCGTGAGGAACTTGCCGACCTCGCGCTCCACCAGCGTCTCGGCCCGCTGCGCCTCGCGCGCGCGCTCGCGCAGGTTGGCGTCCACCACCTGCTTGAGGTCGTCGATGTCGTAGCGGTAGACGTCCTGCAGCCCATCGACACCGGGCTCGACGTCGCGCGGCACCGCGATGTCGATGAAGAACAGCGGCCGCCCGCGGCGGCCGTGCATGACCCGGGCGACGGCGGCCGCCTTGACGACCGGCTCCGGCGCCCCGGTCGACGTCACCACGATGTCCACGCTGGCCAGCGCCGTGTCCATCTCGTCCCACGGCACCGCGGTGCCGGAGAGCGCGCGGGCGAGGTCCTGCGCGCGGGCCCAGGTGCGGTTGGTGACGTAGACCGGGAAGGCGCCCTGCTCGACGAGGTGCTTGGCCGCCAGCTCGCTCATCTTGCCGGCGCCCACCAGCAGCACGGCTCGGCGGGCGAGTCCCGCGAAGATCTTCTTGGCCAGCTCGACGGCCGCGAAGGACACCGACACCGCGTGGCGCGCGATCTCCGTCTCCGTCCGCACGCGCTTGGCCACGCCGAAGGCCTGGCTGAAAAGCGTGTGGAGCTGCGGCCCCACCGTCTCGCAGGCCTGGGCCAGCGCGAAGGCGTCCTTCACCTGCCCCAGGATCTGCGGCTCGCCGATCATCATCGAGTCCAGGCTGGCCGCCACGCGGAAGGCGTGGCGGACGGCCTCGGCATCGAGGTGCGTGTAGAGGACCGACTCGACGGCGGAGAAGTCGAGACCGCGGTAGCGGCAGAGGTGGCGGAAGGCCATCGCGCGCGCCTCGCCGGGCGCGTCGGCCACGCCGTAGACTTCGACACGATTGCACGTCGAGAGCACGACCACTTCCGGCAGCACGCCGTCACGCTGGATGTCGCCCAGGAGCTCGCGGAGCTTGTCCTCCTCGACGGCGAGCTGCTCGCGCAGCGCGACGGGCGCGTTCTTGTGGCTCACGCCGGCGACGAAGAGCGCCATCAGGAGCCGTGCCGCCCCGGCAGGAACAGGCCCGCGCCCAGCGTGAGCACGAGGGCGGCGAAGCCGACGATGGCGAAATAGGCCGCGCGCCGTCCGTGCCAGCCGGCCGCCGCCCGCCCGGCCAGGGTGCCGGCATAGATGATCCAGGCCACGAGCGAGAAGAAGGCCAGCGGATCGAAGGTGAGCGCGCTGCCCCAGGCCGTCCGCGCCCAGATGGCGCCGAGCAGGAGACCGACGGTGAGGAACGGAAAACCGAGCGCGAGCGTGCGGAACGTCAGCCGGTCGAGCGTCTCCAGCGCCGGCAGCCGGTAGTAGAACGCGCCCGGCCGCTTGCCCTTGAGCTGGCGCTCCTGCAGCAGGTACATGATCGCGCCCACGAAGTTGAAGACGAAGGCGGCGAAGCCGACCATGGCCAGCGCGATGTGGATCCAGATCCACGCGCTCGCCAGCACCGGCGCCAGGTTCGCGGGCCGGCTCGTCGTCGTCTTGAGCGAGAGCAGGACGACGATCGGCAGCACGAAAGCGCTCAGCACGCGCAGCCCCGAGCGCTGCTCGATCATCACCTCGACGAGCACGATCACCCACACGGCCACCGAGATGGCGTCGAGCAAACTCCCGAGCGGCGGCGCGCCAAGCTCGACGGCGCGCACGATGAGCGCCACCGTGTGGACGGCCCAGGCCGCGAGCGTGGCGAGCACGCTGAGGCGATGGACGAGCTCGTGCCGCTGCACGAGGTACGCGAGCGCGAGGCCCATCGCGCAGATGTAGCCGACGACAGCCGGGTTGATCAGGCTCGGATGCATATCGACGGAAACATCAATGACGGCGGGATTTTACCACATTCCCGATGAGATGGTGGGACAATCAGCGGGCGAGCTGGACGATGGACGGGATCGGCCGCCAGTAGCCCTGGCGATGCGCGATCAGGTCGAAGTGGGGCGAGCCCCAGTCCTCGACCAGCGCGGGGCCGGCGTTCCAGCGCGCCCGCCGGTCCACTTCCTTCATATAGCCTCGGCACTCCCGGCAGGCCGAGATCACGTACCCCTCCTCGCGAGCCTCGTCCGGGGTGAGCCGGGCCAGGTGGGCGGCCCCGTCCACGCCGCAGAAGGGGCAGCGTAGTTTGGCGAAGAGCCAGGCGCCGCCGCACAGGTGACAGGCCAGGCGCCTGCGACCGTCCTCGACGACGTCCGTGAAGCCCGGTGGGCCGCCACAGAACGGACAGACGCCGAGCGACCAGACCCCCTCGCCCAGGTGCTCGCGGGCGGGCCCGTAGAGCGCCTCCAGCGCGGGCCGAAGGCTTGCGCCGGCCAGGAAGGCGATCGCGTCGGCGCCGAGCCCGGCGACGTCGGATCCCGCCCCGATCCGCCCGCGCTCGGGCAGGAGCGCAGTGGGGCCGACCGCGCCGCCGTCCCACGCCTCCGCGAAGCGCTGCAGCGCGGGGCCGAGCGACGGCTCGACGCGGGCGAGGGCGTCCATGGCGGCGCCGACGAGGTCCTCGACGTCGGCGGCGCGCAGCACGCGCGCCGCCTCGGCGGCCAGCGGTGTGCCGCTGTCCCACGCGGCGCGCCAGGCCGCCGGGCTGGGGCTCAGCGCCAGCGGGCGTGGCGGGGACCAGCGCGCCCAGCGCTCGAGGACGTCGCCGTAGATCGCCAGCGTGTCGCGGAACGCCGGCCGGCGCCGGAGGAGGTCGGCCCACGCCTCCTGCAGGTCGGTCATCCGCGAAAAAATCGCGAGGGGCCCGAGCGGGCCCCTCGCGGTGCTCCAGCGTCCCCGGAGGGACGGATCACGCCTGGATGGACATGAGCACCACGTAGCGCAGGACGAAGCCGCCGACCAGGATGAGCGCCGCCGCCAGGGCGCCGACGGCGCGCGTACGGTGAGCGACGAAGTCGAGGACGAACGGGACGACGAGCCCCACGCCCACCAGCCCGCCCCAGAACAGCGGAGCGAAGTGTCCGCTGATGAGCGGCTTGGCAGCCGCGCCGAGCAGGCCGATGAGCGCCACGAGCAGCACGAGCTCGATGATCATCGAGACATGGTCCGCGCGCTTGAGCTTGTGCCAGCCGTCGCCCGTCGCCTGCCCGGTGGCGAACATGATCAGCGTGATGGCGGCGATGCCCGTGGACGCGCCCGAGGCCAGGAACAGCGCGCCCATCAGCCGTGCGTCCCGCCAGAACGGCAGGGCCGAGTTGCTCAGGAGCACGCCGGTGTAGCTGGCCAGGAAGAATCCGAAGAAGATGCCGACGAAACCGATCTTGCGCCGGAGGGCGGCGTGCGACGGCGACGAGGACAGGCTGAGCACGGACGACACGAACGTGAACAGGCCGAAGACGCCGACCGCCCACGCGCCGAGCGACATCGGATCCGAGAACTTGAACACCCGCATCATGTTCATGAACCGCGTCGGCACGCCGAGGTCGGCGACCAGCAGGAGGCCGCAGAGGGCCACCAGCGGCAGCGACAGCAGATAGCCCACGCGGGCCACCCCGCGGTCGCGGGCCGAGCCGAAGTTGTCGGCGATGGCGGCCGTGAAGTAGGCGCCGCCGGCGATGCCGCCGAGGAAAAAGTACCAGACGATCATCATCTCCCAGTGCGGCGGCTTAAGCATCGCGATGCGGCCCTCCCTTTCCGCGCTCCCGGAACGAGAGCAGCACGCCGAGGCCGACGACCAGCGCCGAGCCGATCGACAAGAGCGAGTCCACCACCACGTTGCGCTGCGGCAGCTTGGGATTGTCGGGCAGGTTGTAGACCGACGGCTTGGACAGCAGCAGGAAGAACGCATTCAGCCCGCCGAGGAAGCCGCCGGTGTCGGCGCCGTAGAGCTGGGCGTCCTTGAACCCCATGCCCTTGAGGGCCTCCACGCGCTTGCCGGCCTTGGCCACCAGCTCGTCGCGGAAGCCGAACTGGATCGACTCCGTCGGGCACGCCTTGGCGCAGGCGGGGCCGAGGCCGTTGTGGATGCGGTCGTTGCAGAAGGTGCACTTCTTGGCGGTGCCGGTCGACTCGTTGAACGCCACCACCCCGAACGGGCACGACGACACGCAGTAGCGGCAGCCGTTGCACACGTCCTGGTTGATGTTGACCGTGCCGTACTCCGTCCGGTAGATTGCGCCGGTCGGGCAGGCGTCGAGACAGCCCGCCTGCGCGCAGTGCTTGCACACGTCCGACATCAGCAGCCAGGCGAGGTCGCCGTTGGGCTTGGCGCCGGGCTCCTCGATGAAGCGCACGAGCCGGAAGGTCTTGTCGGTGAAGTGGGCGTGGTTCTGGTAGCCGCCCGTCCACTCCGGCACCTCGAGGCCGAGCTCGTTCCACTGCTTGCACGCCACCTGGCACGCGCGACAGCCGATGCAGAGGGACGTGTCCGTGAACATCGCCAGCGTGCGCGCCATGGCTAGACCACCCCCTTCTTCACGTTGCAGACGAAGGCTTTGGTCTCCTGGATGTAGACGTTGGGGTCGCCGACCGTCGCCGACAGGTCGTTGGTGATGTCGCCGCGGCTGCCGGGCAGCTCATCGACGCCCTTCCAGCCCCAGTGCCACGGCACCCCGATCTGGTGCACGGTCTTGCCGTTGATGATGAACGGCTTGATGCGATGGGTGACCATCGCGGTGACGACCACCTTGCCCCGCGGGCTCGACACGGTGATCTTCTCGCCGTTCTCGATCTGGAGCTCCTTGGCCAGCTCGTGGCTGATCTCGGCGAAGTGCGAGTGGTGCAGCTCGGCCAGCATCGGCAGGTAGCGCGACATGACCCCCGAGAGGTGATGCTCGGTCAGGCGATAGGTCGTGATGACGTACGGATAATCCGGCGAGCCGACCGGCGCCAGCTCGTTCCTCTGGTCCGGCACCTTCCAGATCTTGACGACCGGGTTGATCTGCTGCTTCGACAGCAGGTTCTTCGTCGGCGACTCGACCGGCTCGTAGTGCTCGGGGAATGGACCGTCGTTGAGCGGCCCGAAGAAGCCGCCGACCAGGTCACCTCGCATGATGAACGGCTTGTCGCCGTTCTTGGCGTCGGGCGCCAGCAGCGGGTTGAAGTCTGGCACGTCCAGGCCGACCCACTTGCCGGGCTTGTCCTCCGGCTTGGCGCCCGGGACCTTGTCGTCCCACCAGATGAGCTTCTTCTTCTCGCTCCACGGCTTGCCGGCCAGGTTCGCCGCCGCCCGGTTGTAGAGGATACGGCGGTTGGCCGGCCACGCGAAGCCCCAGCCGTGCGCGAGGTAGTCCTTGTCGTCGGCCGGCTTGCGTCCGGCCGCCTTGTTGACGAGCTTGCCGTCGGGGCCCTCGACGGTGACGCCGGTGTAGATCCAGCAGCCGGACGTCGTCTTGCCGTCGTCGGTGAGGTGCCCGAAGGTGGCGATGGCCTGGCCCTTCCGGTAGACGACCTTGCCATCCTTGTCGGTGATGTCCTCGGTGGCGACGCCGTTGATCTCCTTCAGCACCTCCACCATCTCCGGATGGTCGGGCTTGGCCCCGTAGGTGAAGTTGGCGGCCAGGAAGCCCTTATCCCGCTCCTTCTTGGAGCCCGCGTACAGCTTCTGCAGCCGATGGGCCAGCGTGCAGACGAACTGGGCATCGGTCTGAACGTCGCCCGGCGGCGTCACCGCGGCGTCGTGCCACTGGATGAGCCGCATCGTGTTCGTGAGGCTGCCGTCCTTCTCGGCGGCCGGCGCCGCCGGGATGAAGAACACCTCGGTCTTGACGTCCTTGGCGCTGGCGCCGGGCGCCTTCCAGAACTCCGCCGTCTCGGTGAGGAAGATGTCGACGACGAGCAGCCAGTCGAGCTTGGCCATGGCGGCGCGGGCCAGCTTGGCGTTGGGACCGCCGACGGCCGGGTTCTGCCCGTCGGCCAGGAAGCCCTTGATCTTGCCCTCGTACATGTCCACGAACATGTGCTGGTGGCTGTAGGCGTCGGCCGACGCGCGCTTGGCGATCCACTGGTAGCCGTACTCGTTGTCCTTGGTGGCGGCGTCGCCGTAGAAGGCCTTGAGCAGGCTCACGAAGAACTTCGGCTTGTTGATCCAGTACCCGCCCTTGGGCGTCTCCTTCTCCAGATACGTCTTGAGGTCGGGATGGGCGTCGCGCAGCGGTACGGCCATGTACCCCGGCAGCTCGTGGTAGAGGAGCTCGAGGTCCGTGGCGCCCTGCACGTTGGCGTGGCCGCGAAGGGCGACGACGCCGCCGCCCGGGCGCCCGATGTTCCCCAGCAGCAGCTGCAGCATGCACAGCGCGCGGATGTTCTCGACGCCGTTGGTGTGCTGGGTGAGGTTCAGCGCGTAGGTGATCGTGCCCGTCTTCTCCGGTCCGGAATTCGAGCAGTAGAGCTGGGCAACCTCCTCGAACTTCGCCTTCGGGATGCCGCAGACCTTCTCGACCATCTCCGGCGTGTAGCGGCTGTAGTGGCGCCGCAGGAGCTGGAAGACGGTGTTGGGATCCTTCAGCGTGAGGTCACGCTTGGGATTACCCTCGGCGTCCACCTGGTATTTCCAGCTCGACTTGTCGTACGTCTTCTTGGCCTCGTCGTAGCCGGTGAACAGGCCCTCCAGATCCGTCGGCGTCTTGAACGCCGGATCGATCAGGAAGGACGCGTTCGTGTAGTGGACGACGTAGTCCTTGAAGTAGAGGTTCTTGGCGATCGCATAGCTGATGAGGCCGCCGAAGAACGCGATGTTGGTCCCCGAGCGCAGCGGCACGTGGATGTCCGCTGCCGCGCTGGTGCGCGTGTAGCGCGGGTCCACGTGGATGAGCTTGGCCCCGCGCTCCTTGGCCTTCATCACCCACTGGAAGCCGACCGGGTGATTCTCGGCCATGTTGGAGGTGGCCATGATGACATCCGAGTTCTGGATGTCGATCAGGTTCGTCGTCATCGCCCCGCGACCGAACGTGGTCCCCAAAGCTGGGACCGTGGCGGAGTGTCAGACTCGGGCCTGATGCTCGTGGTAGACGATGCCGTACGTCCGGTTCAGCTTGCTGAGGAGGTAGCACTCCTCGTTGTCGATGCAAGCGGAGCCGAGCGAGGCGATCGCCTCCAGGCGGTTGACGACGACGTCCTTGCCGTCCTTGTCCTTCTCTTTCTCGATGAAGTACTTCTCGCGCGCGTCGTAATAGCGCTTGGCGATCTGGTCGTACATCCACTCCAGCGGCTTCTCTTCCCACGTGTCCGAGCCGGGCGCGCGGTAAAGCGCCTTCGTCGGCCGCAGGGGATTGTTGGAGAGCTGGATGGTCGCCGCGCCCTTGGGGCAGAGCCGCCCGAGCGTGTGCGGGGTGTCGGGGTTGCCCTCGATGTCGATGATCTTGTTGTCCTTGGCGTAGATCAGCTGGCCGCAGCCGACGGCGCAGTACGGACAGACGCCGGCGAACGCCTTGGCTTCCTTGATCTTCAGGGACGTGGCGGCCGCCTCGACGGGGGCGAGATCGATCCCCGTGCCGGTGGCCACCCCGGCGGCAGTTGCGCCGGAGGCTTTGAGGAAATCACGCCGCGATAGACTCATCACAACCCTCCTTGCCAGAAGGCGGTCGTGGACGATCGGAAAGTTCGGAAAGTACGGCCGATCACCACTCGGGTGTGGTCAACTCTTCCCAGACGCGCCGCACCACCACGATGCGCTCGGGGCGGCCGGACACTTCCTCGATCTTGACGATGTCCCCGGCATTGATCGCCTCGAGGTCGGGACCCGTCCCTTCGTCGGTCACCACCACGGTCCGCTCGGAGCACGAGAGGTCCGTGCACGCTTCGGCCTCGTCTTTGACGCGGAGACTACGACGGGCAGAGTCGACCGCGACGACCACGAAGCGACTCTGTTGGAGCCAGTCGGTCAGGCCTTGACTCATCCCGGACCTCCATTCAGGCCACAGGGTGGCGAATTGCAGAGCATCCTAAGTGGTCGGACCGCATCGTGTCAACATGCGCATACACCACGCCGTCGCATCGATTGTGAAAAGTGGGGCGACCCCAAAACGCGTATCAGGCCTCGGACGTTCCCGGACTTTGACGCTCCGCCTCATCGACCGGCGCGTAGAGCTGGTATCGCTGCTCGAGAAGGGCCTCGGCCTCCCCGGGCCGCCCGGCCTGGAGCCGCGCCATGATCGCGGCACGCGTCGGGAGGTCCATGATGGGGCCGTCGGCGAGCGGGTTGTAGAGCCGGGTCAGCTCGGCCAGGATCTGCCCCACCCGGGCCGGGTCGCTGACGAGCTTGGCGCGGGCTTCGTGGAAGAGGTCGAGCGCGTAGTCGTCGCGCTTGTTCTTCTGGCGGAAGCCGCGCCGGTAGGCGCGCGCTTCCGGAGAGTCGTCAACCACCCGCGGCTCCGACCGGGGCGTCGAGGATGACGGCGTCACCGGCATAGACGTTGAGACCGTCCGGCCGGACGTAGCCGCACACCGTCACGCCGAGCTGCTCGGCGAGCGCGACGGCCATCTCGGTCGGTGACGTGCGGGAGGCTACCACGGGCACGCCCATGCGGGCGGCCTTGAGCAGCATCTCCGACGAGATGCGGCCCGTGGAAAACAGCAGCCGGTCTTCCGTCGGGATTCCGCGCAGCAACGCCTCGCCCTTGATCTTGTCCACGGCATTGTGACGTCCGACGTCCTCGGCGACGATGAGCAGGCGCTCGGCGTCGGCGAGCGCTGCCCCGTGGATGCCGCGCGAGCGCTGGTAGTGCACGGCGGCCTGGAACAGCTCCTTCATGCGATCGGCGAGCTGAGCGGGTCTGACGCGGACGCGCGAGTGCAGGCGTGGGAACAGCCGGTGGTCGATCCGGAACGTGATGCCGCCGCCGCAGCCCGAGGTGAGGATACGCTCGGTCGGCAGCGTGACCGGATGGGTCAGCGTCACCTCGGCGCGGCCGTCGACGGCGGACACCTCGAGCCGTGCGATCTCCTCGCGCGCGCCGATGACCTTCTCCATCCACAGGTAGCCGACGATCAGCTCTTCGAGCGCCATCGGCGAGCAGAGCAGCGTGAGGAACTTCTCGCCATTGACGAAGACGCTGAGCGGCTGCTCGCGGACGACCTCGCCCGCGACCTCGTCCACCTGCCGCCCCTTGACCCTCAGATACGTGCGCATCTGGCCGCCATTCTAGCAACGAAGCGGCCGCGCGCTCGCCCGGCTCCTCAATAGAGGACGCGGACCAGCGTGAGGCCGTGGGCGGGGGCCGTGGGGCCCGCCTGCGTGCGATCGCGCGAGGCGAGGACCTCGGCGAGCCATCCCGGCGGACGCGCGCCACGACCGACCTCGAGCGCGCTGCCCACGATGTTGCGAACCATGTGGTGGAGGAAGCGGTCGGCCGAGAGGGAGACCGCGACGATCGCCTTGCGCCGTCGCACGTGGAGCGCACGGAGGCGGCAGGTCGGCTCGACCTCCCGTCCCGGCGCCGCGCAGAACGCGCTGCAGTCGTGCGTGCCGTGCAATGCCGCCAGCGCGGTCCGCATCGCGCCCAGGTCCAGACGCCCCGGCACGTGCCAGGCCCAGCGCAGCAAGAGCGGCGAGACCACCGTCCCGTTGTCGATCAGGTAGAGATAGCGCTTGCCGCGCGCCGTCCGGCGCGCGTCGAAGCCGACCGGCGCGTCGGCCGCGGCCACCACGCGGATCTCGCGCGGGAGGTGCGCGTTGAGCGCGGCCTGCACGGTGGCGGCGGGGTGGTCGGAGTCCGCGGCGAGGGCGACCGTCTGGCGGAGCGCGTGGACGCCCGCGTCGGTCCGGCTGGCGCCGATCACCCGCACGTCGCCCCCGAACAGGCGCTGGGCGGCGGCGAGGAGCGTGCCCTGCACGGTGACCGCATCGGGCTGGATCTGCCAGCCGTGAAAGCCGGTGCCGTCGTACGCGAGCACCAGCCGGTAGGCGCGGCGCAGGCTCAGTGCGGGGGCGGCCGCCGCGTCGCGCGGGTCGGCACGAGCGTCAGCCACACGACCGCCACCAGCAGGAACAGCATGACGTGGACGACGAGGTTCCACGGGATGTGCGCCAGGAACGCGTCGGGATCGTCGGCGCGCTGGCTCCACTTCTCGCGCTCGGCGTCCTTGGGCTCGTAGTGCCCAGGGTTGTACCCACCCACCGACTCCACGATGCGCGCCACGTGCGGCACGCCGGCGTAGGCGAGCACCACGATGGTGAGGAGCATCGCGAAGTGGAAGCGCTGCGGGCGCGCGCGCCGGCGCGCGTGCCGGAGGCGGCGTCCGAGGGACGTCATCTAGGAGCGGAGCACGAGCTCCGCGATCTGCACCGCGTTGGTCGCGGCCCCCTTTCGTAGCTGGTCGCCGACCACCCAGAAGTTCAGTGCGCGCGGGTGCGAGGGGTCCTCGCGCACGCGGCCCACCACGCAGTCGTCCTGGCCCTCCACCGTCAGCGGCGTCGGGTACTGCTGGCCCGCGGGCTCGTCCAGCACCCGCAGCCCCGGGAAGGCCGCGAAGAGGTCGCGGGCGCGGGCGGCGGTGATCTTCTCGGTCAGCTCCACGTTGACGGCCACCGAGTGGCAGGTGAACACCGGCACCCGCACGGTCGTCGGCGAGATCTTGAGCTCGGGCTCCTCGAGGATCTTGCGCGTCTCGTTGATGAGCTTCAGCTCCTCGCCGCTGTAGCCGTCCTCCCCGAACTTGTCGATGGCCGGGATCAGGTTGAAGGCGATCTGGTGGGCGAAGAACTTCGGCGTCACCGCCTCGCCGCGCGCCCATGCCAGCGTCTCCTCGCGCAACGCCTCGATGCCCTGCACGCCGGCGCCGGAGACGGCCTGGTAGGAGGTGGCCACCACGCGCCGCAGCCGCCCGGCGTCGTGCAGCGGCTTGAGCGGCATCACCGTGACGATCGTCGTGCAGTTGGGCGAGGCGATGATGCCCTGGTGCGCGCGCGCGGCGTGCGGGTTGATCTCGGGCACCACCAGCGGGACCTTCGGATCCATGCGCCAGCCGTTGGACTTGTCCACCACGATGGCGCCGGCCCTGGCGATCATCGGCGCGTACTCGCGCGCCTGCGCCGAGCCCGCCGAGCAGATCGCCACGTCCACGCCCTTGAAGGCCGGGGCCTCCACGCGCTGCACGCGGACCCCGTCGCCGGCGAAGGTCACCGTCTTGCCGACGGAGCGCTCGGAGGCGAAGCAGCGCAGCTCCCGCACGGGGAACTTGCGCTCCTCGAGGATCTTGAGCGTCATCTGGCCGGCGGCGCCGGTGGCGCCGACGACGGCGACCGTCACGCCGCTGGCCATCAGCCGCGCTCCACGTGCTGCACGACGAGGTCCCCCATCTCCCTGGTCCCGAGCGCCTTGTCGCCCCTGGCGGCGATGTCGCGCGTGCGGTGCCCCTGCTCCAGCACCCGCCGCACGGCGGCGTCGATGCGATCGGCCTCCCGGGTCATGTTCAAAGAGTACCGCAGGAGCATCGCCGCCGACAAAATGGCCGCGATCGGATTGGCGACGCCCTGCCCGGCGATGTCGGGCGCGGTCCCGTGCACCGGCTCGTAGAGGCCGACCGGGCCACCACCCGCCCCTGCGAGGTTTCCAAGAGACGCCGACGGCAGCATGCCCATCGAGCCGGCCAGGATGGCCGCCTCGTCCGACAAGATGTCGCCGAAGGTGTTCTCGGTCACGATCGTGTCGAACTGGGTCGGCCGGTGAACGAGGGCCATGGCACAGTTGTCGACCAGGACGTGGTCCAGGGTCACATCCGGATAGTCCTTGGCGACGCTCGTGACCACCTCGCGCCAGAGCTGCGAGACCACCAGCACGTTGTTCTTGTCCACGCTGGTCAGGTGCTTGCGGCGCTTGCGCGCCACCTCGAAGCCCACGCGGGCCACCCGCTCGATCTCGCGCGTGGTGTAGACCATCGTGTTGACGGCGCGGGCGCCGCCGTCGGCGAAGCGCTCCACGCCGCGCGGCTCGCCGTAGTAGAGCCCGCCGGTCAGCTCGCGGATGACCATGAGGTCGGTGCCCTCGACCACCGAGCGCTTGAGCGGCGAGGCGTCCACCAGCATCGGAAAGCAGATGGCCGGTCGCAGGTTGGCGTAGAGGTCGAGCTCCTTGCGGATGGCGAGCAGGCCGCGCTCGGCCCGCACCTCGTGGGGGACGTGTTCCCACTTGGGACCGCCCACCGCGCCGAACAGGATGGCGTGGGCCTGCTTGCAGAGGGCGAGCGTGGCGGGCGGCAGCGGATGGCCGGTGGCGTCGATGCCGGCGCCGCCGACCAGCGCTTCCTCGAACTCGAACGACGCGCCGGAGCTCTTGCTCGTGGCGCGCAGCACGCGCACGGCCTCGGCCGTCACCTCCGGGCCGATGCCGTCGCCCGGCAGCACCGCGATCTTGTAGGTGGCCATCAGGGTCCCACCTCGCGCGTGCGCTGACCGGAGGCGCGCACGATGCGGTTGAGCGCGGAGAGATAGGCGCGCGCGCTGGCCTCGATGACGTCGGTGGAGGCACCCTTGCCGCTCACCACGGTACCGTCGAAGTCCACCTTCACCGAGACCTCGCCCACGGCGTCCTTGCCGGACGTGGCCGCGCGGATCGCGTAGTCCTGCAGCCGGCCCTTGACGCCGGTGATGGCGTCGATGGCGGCCAGCACCGCGTCCACGGGCCCGTCGCCGATGCCCGAGTCCTGGAACGTCTGGCCGTCCTTGCGCAGCTTCACGGTGGCCGACGGGATCACGTTGGTGCCGCTCAGCACGTGCAGGTAGTCCAGCACGTAGGCACCCTCCGACTGCGTCATCTCGTCGGTGACGAGCGCCACCAGGTCCTCGTCGTAGACCTCCTTCTTCCGGTCGGCGAGGTCCTTGAACGCCTTGAAGGCGCGGTCGAGGTCGCCGCCGGCCAGGTCGAAGCCGAGCTCTTTCAGCCGCGCCGACAGCGCCGCCCGGCCGGAGTGCTTGCCGAGCACGAGCTTGTTGGAGGAGCGCCCGATGTCCTCCGGCTTCATGATCTCGTACGTGAGCTTTTCCTTGAGCACGCCGTCCTGGTGGATGCCCGCCTCGTGGGCGAACGCGTTCTCGCCGACGACGGCCTTGTTGGGCTGCACGTGCACGCCGGTGATGTGGGAGAGCAGGCGCGAGGTCTTGAACAGCTCCTCGGTCTTGACGCCGGTCTCCACGCCGAAGAAGTCCTTGCGCGTGCGCAGCGCCATGACGATCTCTTCGAGGGAGGCGTTGCCGGCCCGCTCGCCGATGCCGTTCATCGCGCACTCGATCTGGCGGGCGCCGCTGGCCAGCGCGGCCAGCGAGTTGGCCACCGCCTGTCCGAGGTCGTTGTGGCAGTGCACCGACACGACCGCCTTCTCGACGCCGTCCACCTTCTCCCGAATGCGGGCGATGCGCTCGGCCCACTCGCGGGGGATGGCATAGCCGACCGTGTCGGGGATGTTGATCGTGCGGGCGCCGGCGTCGATCACGGCCGAGAGCACGTCGCACATGTAGTCGAAGTCCGAGCGGGAGGCGTCCTCGGGCGAGAACTCGACGTCGTCGCAGTAGGCGCGCGCGTGCCGCACGGCCTCCACCGACGCCTTCAGGACCTCGGCCCGCGACTTGCGCAGCTTGTACTTGAGGTGGATGTCGGAGGTCGCCACGAAGGTGTGGATGCGCGGGCGCCGCGCGTATTTCACGGCCTCCCAGCAGCGATCGATGTCGCCGAGGCCGACGCGGCTCAGCCCGCAGATGATGGGCGCGCCGTCCAGCGTGCCGACCTGGCGGGCCACCTCGCGCGTGGCCTCGAAATCCTCGTCGGAGGAGATCGGAAACCCCGCCTCGATGACGTCCACGTTGAGCCGCGCCAGCTGGCGCGCCATCTCCAGCTTCTCCATGGTGTTCATGGAGAACCCGGGCGCCTGCTCGCCGTCCCGCAGCGTCGTGTCGAAGATGATGACTCGGTCCATATTGTCGTCAGTCCTTACCGGCAGTGGCCTCGACTGGCGCCGGCGGCTTCCCGACCACCACGCGACGGACCGGGCCCGACAGCGCGTAGCCGCCGAAGACCAGGAACAGGAACACCTCGTGCATGGTGGCCACGATCATCACCGCCAGCACGACCACCAGCAGCGTCTCCACCGGACGCCGCCGCGCGAAGTCGATCTCCTTGAAGGACCAGTAACGGAAGGTGGAGACCATCAGCAGCGCCAGCACGTAGCTCGTGATGGCCAGCGCCAGCCGCACGGCCCGCGTGGGCTCGTCGCCCTGCAGCAGGATCACGATGGACGCCACCACGCCGGCGGCCGCCGGCGTCGAGAGCCCGATGAAGAAGCGGCGGTCGACGCTGCCCGTCTGCACGTTGAAGCGCGCGAGCCGCAGCGCGCCGCAGATGAGGAACAGGAACGCACCGAACCAGGCCGCCCGGCCCAGGGGCTGCAGCGCGAACGAGTAGAGCAGGAAGGCGGGCGCCACGCAGAAGGAGATGACGTCGGCCAGCGAGTCGTACTCGACACCGAACTGGCTGGTAGCCTTCATGAGCCGCGCCACGCGGCCGTCCAGCAAGTCCATGATCATCGCCACGAAGATGGCCAGGGCCGCCTCCGTGTAGCGGTGCTCCATGGCGAGCAGCATCGAGAAGAAGCCGCAGAAGACGTTGCCGGTCGTCAGCAGGCTGGGGAAGAGGAAGATGCCCTGCCGCCGCCGCTCGCGCACCTCCTGCCACGGCCGCCGTCGCAACCGCTTACCCCCGCGTCGGATCATCGGCATCCCCTCGGTGGGCGGGCCACCCCAGCGGTCGCCCCGCCCGGTCACTTGAGCACTCCGATCACCGTCTGCCCGCCGCGGACGTGCTCGCCCGCGCGCACGGTGATCTCCGTGGAGCGCGGCATGTAGCAGTCGGTGCGGGAGCCGAAGCGAATCATCCCGTAGCGCTCACCCGGGGCGAGCTTGTCGCCGGCCGCCACGCGGCACACGATGCGCCGGGCCACCACGCCGGCGATCTGCACGGCCGTGACCCGCGCGTGCTCGCCCTGGAGCCGCACCGCGCACCGCTCGTTGGCGTCGGCGTCCTTGTCGTAGGCCGGCTTGAAGGCGCCTGGCGTGTAGATCACGTCGGTCACCACGCCGCCGATGGGGGCCCGGTTGACGTGGACGTCGAGCGGCGAGAGGAAGATCGCCACTCGCACGGAGGGCCCCACGAACGGATCGACGGCGTCCTCGACCGAGATGACCTTGCCATCGGCCGGCGACAGCACGCCGTTGGCCACGAGCGGGATGGCCCGCTCGGGGTCGCGGAAGAAGCCGGCGGAGGCCGCCGCCGCCGCCGCGAACGGCAGCGCCAGCCGGCGATGGCCGAGCAGCGCGAGCCCGAGCGCGATGGCGCCCGGGACCGCGATGAACGGCCAGCCTTCCCTGGCGATCGGCAGCTTGGTCGCCATCACTCCCTCGGCGGCTTGATCCAGGACATCATCGCGCGCAGCCGCTTGCCGACCTCCTCGATCTGGTGCTCGGCATCGCGGCGGCGCATGGCCAGGAAGCCCGCGCGGTTGGCCTGGTTCTCCAGCACCCACTCACGCGCGAACTGGCCCGACTGGATCTCGCCCAGGATCTTCTTCATCTCGGCCTTGGTCTGGTCCGACACGATGCGCGGGCCCCGCGTGTAGTCGCCGTACTCGGCGGTGTCCGACACCGAGTAGCGCATGTAGGCCAGCCCGCCCTGGTAGAAGAGGTCGACGATGAGCTTCATCTCGTGCATGCACTCGAAGTACGCGACCTCGGGCTGGTAGCCCGCCTCGACCAACGTCTCGAAGGAGGCCTTGATGAGGTGCGAGATGCCGCCGCACAGCGCGGCCTGCTCGCCGAAGAGATCGGTCTCCGTCTCCTCCTTGAACGTGGTCTCGATGACGCCGGCGCGCGTGCAGCCGACGCCCTTGCCGTAGGCCAGCGCCATGTCGCGCGCCTTGCCGCTCACGTCCTGCTGGACGGCGACGAGGGCGGGCACGCCGGGGCCCTGCACGAAGAGGTCGCGCATGACGTGGCCGGGCGCCTTGGGCGCGATCATCGTCACGTCCACGTCGGGCGGCGGCACGACCTGGTTGAAGTGGATGTTGAAGCCGTGGGCGAACATCAGCATCTTGCCCTTGGTCAGCGCGCCGCGCACCGACTGCTCGAAGACCTCGCGCTGTGTCTGGTCCGGCAGCAGGATCATGACGACGTCGCCCATCTTGGCGGCGTCGATGACGGGCGCCACCTTGTGGCCGTCCTTCTCCGCCCGCGCCCAGCTCTTGCCGCCCTTGTAGAGCCCGACCACGACGTCCTGGCCCGAGTCCTTGAGGTTGAGCGCGTGGGCGTGGCCCTGGCTGCCATACCCGATGATCGCGATCTTCTTTCCCTTGAGGAGGCCCAGGTCGGCGTCCTGGTCGTAAAAGATTCTGGCCGGCATGCTCGTGTGTCTCCTTGGGAAGGGGCACCCTAGGAGGGTTCCCCTCTTCCCCTCCTGTTGTTTAGTCTGCGAAGCCGACCACGCGCGGGTCGTCGGAGACGCGCGGGCGGCGCGCCTCCGGCGCGCGCTTCACGCGGCTCTTGGGCCCGCGGCTGATGGCGATCTTTCCGGTGCGCACCACTTCCTGGATCCCGATGGGCCGCAGCAGCTCGATGAGCGCCTCGATCTTGCCCTCGTCGCCGGTGGTCTCCAGCACGAAGGACACCGGCGTCACGTCCACCACCCGCGCGCGGAAGATGTCGGCCGTCCTCAAGATCTCGGCACGGTGCTGGGGCTCGGCGTTGACGCGGATGAGCACCAGCTCCCGCTCCACGTGGCTGTCGTCGGTGAGGTCGTTGACCTTGATCACGTCGATCAGCTTGTGGAGCTGCTTCGTCACCTGCTCGATGACGAACTCGTCGCCGCTCACCACGATCGTCATGCGGGAGACGCTGGGATCGAGCGTCTCGCCCACCGACAGGCTCTCGATGTTGTAGCCGCGGGCCGAGAACAGCCCGGCCACCCGCGACAGCACGCCGAACTTGTTCTCGACCAGCACCGAGATCGTGTGCTTGCGGGGCTCGGCGCCGTTGGCGCTCATCAGAAGCCCGTCTGCGATTTCTCCGCCTTCTCGCGCGTCTCGCGCGAGGGCGGGGCCAGGATCATGTCGGTGTTGGCGCCGCCGGCCGGCACCATGGGGAACACGCACTCGTCCTTGTCGACGATGACGTCGAGGATCACCGGGGCCGGCGTGCTCAGCATCTTCTCGATGGCCGGCACCACCTCGGCCGGCTTGGTCACGCGCAGGCCGACGCAGCCGTAGGCCTCGGCCAGCTTCACCCAGTCGGGGATCTGCGGCAGGTCGATCGCGCAGTAGCGCTCCTTGTAGATGATGCGCTGCCACTGCCGCACCATGCCGTGGCCGGCGTTGTTGATGATGACGGTCTTCACCGGCAGGTGCTCGGCGAAGCAGGTGGCCATCTCCTGGCTGTTCATCTGGAAGGAGCCGTCGCCGTCGATGTTGATGACCTGCTTGCCGGGATGGGCGGCCTGCACGCCCATGGCGGTGGGCAGCCCGTAGCCCATGGTGCCGAGCCCGCCCGAGGTGAACCACGCCCGCGGCTGCGTGAACTTGTAGTACTGAGCCGCCCACATCTGGTGCTGGCCGACGCCGGTGACGATCATCGCGTTGCCGCGCGTGAGATTGGAGATCTCCTGGATCACGTACTGCGGCTTGATGACGTCGTCGCTCCACTCGTAGCGCAGCGGCTGCGCCTTCTTCCACTCGGCGATCTGGGCGTGCCAGGCCCGGCGCGCCTCGAGGGCACCCGCCTCTTCCTTCTCCTGCTTGACGGCGTCGATGAGACCGCGCAGCACGCGCCGGCAATCGCCCACGATCGGCACGTCCACCTTGAGGTTCTTGGAGATCGACGAGGGATCGATGTCGATGTGGATGATCTCGGCGCCCGGCGCGAAGGCGTCCACCCGGCCGGTCACCCGGTCGTCGAAGCGCGCGCCCACCGCCACCAGCACGTCGGAGTTGTGGACGGCGAAGTTCGCGTAGTAGGTGCCGTGCATGCCCAGCATCTCGAGGCTGAGCGGGTGCTCAGAGGGAAACGCGCCCATGCCCATCAGCGTCGTCGTCACCGGGATCTGCGTCAGCTCGGCCAGCTCGCGCAGCTCGACGTTGGCGTTCGAGGAGATGACGCCGCCGCCCACGTAGAGCACCGGCCGCTTCGCGCGCAGCATCGCCTTGGCGGCCCGCTTGATCTGCCCGGGGTGGCCGTCGTAGTTCGGGTTGTACGAGCGCATCACGACCTTCTCGGGCCAGATGAGCTCGGCCTCCTTCACCAGGATGTCCTTGGGAAGGTCCACGTGAACCGGCCCCGGGCGTCCCGTCACCGCGATGTGGAACGCCTCGCGGATGATCGGCCCCAGGTCCTTGCCGTCCTTGACCAGGAAGTTATGCTTGGTCGCCGAGCGCGTGATGCCGACGTTATCCGCCTCCTGGAAGGCGTCGTTGCCGATGAGGTGCGTGGGCACCTGGCCGGTGAAGGCGACGATGGGAATCGAGTCCATCATCGCGTCCTGCAGCGCGGTCACCAGGTTCGTGCAGGCCGGTCCCGAGGTGACCAGGCACACGCCGACCTTCCCCGTCGCCCGCGCGTAGCCCTCGGCGGCGTGGCCGGCCGCGGCTTCCTGGCGGACGAGGATGTGGCGCAGCCCCTCGAAGTCGTACAGCGCATCGTAGATCGGCAGCACGGCGCCGCCGGGAAGCCCGAAGATGATGTCCACGCCCTCACGCTTCAGGCACTCCAGCACGATCCTCGCCCCTGGAACTTTCACGTCTTCCCCCTACCGGTTACGCATTCGGCGCGCGCTCCGCGGAGGCCTCGCGGGTCTTGAGGCGGGCCTGGGCGGCGCTGAGCCGCGCGATCGGAATCATGAACGGCGAGCACGACACGTACGTCATGCCGACCTTGTGACAGAACTCCACCGACGATGGCTCGCCGCCGTGCTCGCCGCAGATGCCCACCTTGAGGTCGGGCCGCGTGCGGCGCCCGCGCTCGATGCCGATTCGAACAAGTTCACCGACCCCTTCCTGGTCAAGGACCGAGAAGGGGTCATGAGAGAGCAGGCCTTTCTGCAGGTAGTCGGGCAGGAACTTGGCGACGTCGTCACGGCTGTACCCGAACGTCATCTGCGTGAGGTCGTTGGTGCCGAACGAGAAGAACTCGGCGTCCTGCGCGATCTTGTCGGCGATCAGCGCGGCGCGCGGCACCTCGATCATGGTGCCGATCGTGTACTTCACGGGCACGCCCATCTCGACGAGGACGGCGTCGGCCACCTTCTTGGTGTTCTCGTACGTGAGCTTCATCTCCCCCACGGTGCCGGTGAGCGGGATCATGATCTCCGGCTCCACCTTCACCCCCTGCTCGGCCGCCGTGCAGGCCGCCTCCATGATGGCCCGCACCTGCATGGCGTAGATCTCCGGCGAGGTGATGCCCAGCCGGCAGCCGCGATGGCCCAGCATCGGGTTGGCCTCGCGCAGCGAGTCGATCTTGGCCAGCTTCTCGTCCAGCGCCGCCTTCCGGGTCGGGTTCATGTTGAGCGCCTCCAGGCGGCAGCGCTCTTCGAGCATCTCCCGATACTCCTTGGGATTGGCCAGGAATTCGTGCAGCGGCGGGTCGAGCAGCCGAATGGTGACGGGCAGCCCGTCCATCGCGCGGAAGATGCCGATGAAGTCGTCGCGCTGGAAGGGCAGCAGCTTCTGCACGGCCCCGCGGCGCGTGATCGTCTCGCTGGCCATGATCATCTCGCGCACGATCGGGATGCGGTCGGCCGCGAAGAACATGTGCTCGGTGCGCACCAGCCCGATCCCCTCGGCGCCGAACTCGCGCGCCTTGCGCGCGTCCTCCGGCGTGTCGGCGTTGGCCCGCACGCCCAGCGTGCGATAGCGATCGGCCCAGCTGAGAAATTCCTTGAACTCGGGGGCCAGCCCGCCCTCGACGGTCTCGACGGCGTCGAGGAGCACCTCGCCGCCGGCGCCGTCCATCGAGATGATATCCCCCTCGCGGACGGTGCGGCCGTCGGCCGTGAACACGCGGCGCTCCTCGTCCACCAGGATGTCGCCGGCCCCCACGATGCAAGGCTTGCCCATGCCGACGGCGACCACCGCCGCGTGTGACGTGCGCCCGCCGCGCGCGGTGACGACGCCCCGCGAGGCGTACATGCCCGCCACGTCCTCCGGCGACGTCTCCGGCCGCACGAGGATGACGGCGCGGCCCTGCTTGCCCCACTCCACCGCGCGGTCGGCGTCGAAGACCACCTCGCCCACCGCCGCGCCGGGCGCCGCCGGCAGGCCGCGCGCCAGCAGGCGCCCGCCGGCGATAGCCTGCGCCTTGTCCTGGGCGTCGAAGCCGGGATGGAGCACCTGGTGCAGGTCCAGGGGCCGCACGCGCAGCAGCGCGGTGTGCTGGTCGATCACCGTCTCGTGCACGAGATCGACGGCCACCTTCACCGCCGCCGCCGCCGAGCGCTTGCCCGCGCGCGTCTGCAGCAGGTAGAGCGTGCCCTCCTGGATGGTGAACTCGATGTCCTGCATGTCCTTGTAGTGGCGCTCGAGCCGGTCGGCGATCGCCAGCAGCTCGTCGTAGATCACCGGCATGCGCCGCTTGAGGTCGTCGATGTGCTCGGGCGTGCGGATGCCCGCCACCACGTCCTCGCCCTGGGCGTTGGCGAGGAACTCGGCGTAGAAGCGCCGCTCGCCGGTGCGCGGATCGCGCGTGAAGCCCACGCCGGTGCCCGAGGTCTCACCGAGGTTGCCGAACACCATGGACATGACCGTGCACGCGGTGCCCCATTCGGCCGGGATGTCGTTGATGCGCCGGTACTCGACGGCCTTCTTGCCGAACCAGGAGTCGAACACGGCCTTGACGGCGAGCTGGAGCTGCTCGCGCGGCTCCTGCGGAAAGCCCGTCGCGCTGTGGGCGGCCACGACCTCCTTGAAGGTCTGCACGAGCGCCTTGAGCTCGCCGGCCGGCACGTCGGCGTCGCTGGTGACGCGCAGCCGCATCTTGAGCGCGTTCAGGTGCTCGTCGAAGCGCTCGCGTCGGATGTTCAGCACGACGTCGCCGAACATCGTGATGAATCGCCGGTAGCAGTCGTAGGCGAAGCGCTCGTTGCGCGTGCGAGCGGCCAGCCCGGCCACGGTCGTGTCGTTGAGGCCGAGGTTGAGGACGGTCTCCATCATCCCGGGCATCGACACGCGCGCACCGGAGCGCACGGAGACCAGCAGCGGCCGCTCGGGGTCGCCGAAGACGAGGCCGGCGTCCTGTTCCAGCTTCTCGAGGCCGGCGTTGACCTGCTCCCAGAGGCCTTCGGGAAACTGGCGGCCGGTGCGGTTGTAGGCCGCCCACGCCTGCGTGGTGATGGTGAGACCGGGGGGGACGGGGATGCCGAGGTTCGTCATCTCGGCGAGCTCGCAGCCCTTGCCGCCGAGCAGGTTGCGCATCAGGGACGAGCCCTCGGCACGGCCGCCACCGAAGGAGTAGACGTACTTCGTCATGGGCCAGCAGTCTCCACGCGCAGAATGACGAAAAAGTCTTTTAATCCTACAGGATGCGTGACACTTCTGTCAATCGCCCTCAACGCTCGTCTCCTTTTGACCAAAAAAGAAAAGGGCCACGGGTCGCCTCACCCGTGGCCCTCGATCGTTCTGTCGTCGATCGCCACGGGCTGGCGTCCTGCCCGTGGCATCCGGCGAAGCGCTACTCCGCGGATGCTCCGGGCAGGCCCGGCAGCGCCAGGATAATCAGCCCCAGCGACAGCACGCGCGGAATCGACGCCATAGACCGCGGAGTATACAAATCGCTCACGGGCCGGTCAAGCGGGCCGCGGACTGCGCGCCGGCGTCGCCGCTCCCGGGCGCACGACCAGGCCTTCCACCGCGCCGATGTGCTCGAGCATCGCGGCGCGGGCGCCGTCGGCGTCGCGCCGGCCGATCGCCGCCAGAATGCGGCGATGGTCCTCGTGCGAGCGAGTGGGCCGGCCGGGCGTGTTCAGCGAGTCCTCGCGGCTCTGCGTCAGCAGGTCCATGATCCCGTGCGCGATGCGCGTGATGGCCCGGTTGTGCGCGGCGGCGCCGATGGCCGCGTGGAACTGCGCGTCCTGCGCCAGGCCCGTGCGCCCGCTCGCCACCTCCTTGCCCTGCTCGTCGAGGATGCGCTCCATCTCCTGGATCTCGTCGGGCGTGGCGCGCGTGGCGGCGAGCGCCGCCAGCGAGGGCTCCAGCAGCCGCCGCGCCTCGAACAGCTCGCCGATCGCCTCGCGCTGCGAGACCATCAGCAGCGCCAGCGGCTCGATGAGGGTATCGATCGAGACCTGCCGCACGAACGTGCCCTCACCCGGCCGGATCTCCACCAGACCCAGGCTCTCGAGCGCACGCAGCGCCTCGCGCACGGAGGTGCGGCTGACGACGAACTTCTCGGCCAGGTCGCGCTCGGGTGGGAGCCGGTCGCCGCCCTTCAGCTTGCCGTCGGCGATCATGGCCTTCACCTGGCGGACGATCTCTTCGTAGATGCGCGTGGACTTGATCGGCGCGAGGTCCATGCCCGCTCTCCTCAGACGTTCTCGGACATTTGCGGATGCTGCCGCCGGCTCATCCACCAGCCGATCCCGGTGAGCACCGCCGCCAGCGCCAGCGGCAGCGGATGCAGGCTGACGTCGATGCCCCCGGGCAGCTCGTACTCGAAGCCCTGGGCCCACGGCCACGCACGCACGAACCGATCCTCGACGATCATCTGCCCGGCCACCTTGCCCAGGATGCCCCCGCCGAGCCAGACGATCCACGCGTAGCGATTCATCAGCCGCGCGAGCCAGCCGGCGCCCCACACCACGATCGGCAGCGAGAGCGCGATGCCGACGACGATCAGCACGAAGTCGCCGCGGGCGGCGGCGGCCACGGCGAGGACGTTGTCCAGGCTCATCGTGACGTCGGCCACGATGATGATCCAGATCGCTTCCCAGAGCGAGGCCCCGTGCCTGACCTCGGACTCGACGCCCGACTCCGCCTGCACGAGCTTGTAGGCGATCCACACCAGCAGGAAGCCACCGACCATCTTGAGGAAGGGCACCTCGAGCAGGTACATGACCACGCCGAGGAAGAGCAGCCGCAGCACGACCGCCCCCACCGCGCCCCAGACCTGGCCCAGCACGCGCTTCTGGCGCGGCAGCGCGCGGACGGCGAGCGCGATGACCAGGGCGTTGTCGCCCGAGAGGAGCAGGTTGAGGTACGCGATCTGGAGCAGCGCGAGCCAGAACGGGACGTTCGACAACAGATCGGACACGGCTCAGGTCTCCCGGGGCGCCGGAGTGCCGACGGAGCCGCCGCGGAAGCGGCGCCACCAGGGCGTCACCACCGGGAGCGCGAAGAACAGCAGGGCCACCGCCATGATCACGCCGGAGATCGGCCGCGCGAAGAAGATGGCGAGCGAGCCCTGGGACATGATCAGGCTCTGGCGCAGGGCGTTCTCGGCGAGGTCGCCCAGCACGAGCGCCAGCACCAGCGGCGCCAGCGGGTAGTCGAGCTTCTTGAAGACGTAGCCGACCACGCCGAAGATCACCATGTACCAGACGTCGATCATGCTGTTGTGCACGGCGTAGGAGCCGACCGCGCACACCACGACGATCAGGGGCGTGAGGATCGCGAAGGGGATGCGCAGGATCGCCGCGAAGAACGGCACGAACGCGAGCACCATCAGCACGCCGATGATGTTGCCCGTGTACATCGAAGCGATCAGGCCCCACACGAAGTCCGGCTTTTCCTTGAACAGCATCGGCCCGGGCTGCAATCCCCAGATGATCAGGCCGCCCAGCATGACCGCGGCCGTGGGGGACCCAGGAATGCCCAGCGTGATCATCGGCAGCATGGCGGCGACGCCGGCCGCGTGGGCGGCCGTCTCCGGCGCCACCACGCCCTCCAGCTCGCCCTTGCCGAAGCGGTCGGCGTTCCGCGAGAAGCGCTTGGCGAAGGCGTAGCTCATGAAGGAGGCCGGGGTGGCCCCCCCGGGCTTGAAGCCCATCCAGAAGCCGATGAAGGAGCCGCGCACGAACGTGCGCCAGTAGCGCGGCAGGATCTTCCACGTGTCGAGCACGACGCGCAGGTTCATGCCGGTGCTCGTGCCCTGGAACTTCAATCCCTCTTCCACCGAGAGCAGGATCTCGCCGACGCCGAAGAGCCCGATGACGGCGATGATGAAGTCGAAGCCCTTCATCAGCTCCGTGAACCCGAACGTCATGCGGAGCTGCCCCGTCACGATGTCGAGGCCGACGGCAGCCAGGATGAATCCGAGCAGGATCGAGACCAGCGACTTGAGCGGATTGCCGCCGCCCAGCCCGACGAACGAGGAGAACGTCAGGAACTGGATGGCGAAGAACTCCGGCGGCCCGAACTTGAGCGCGATCTCGGCCAGGACCGGCGCGAAGAACGTGATGAGCACGATCGAGAAGAACGCGCCCACGAAGGACGACGTGAAGGCGGCCGTCAGCGCCTGGCCGCCCTGCCCCTGGCGGGCCAAGGGATAGCCGTCGAACGTCGTCGCCACCGACCACGGCTCCCCCGGGATGTTGAACAGGATCGAGGTGATGGCGCCGCCGAAGAGCGCGCCCCAGTAGAGCGACGTCAGCAGGATGATCGCGGACGTCGGCGGCATCGTGAACGTCAGCGGCAGCAGGATGGCCACGCCGTTGGCGCCGCCCAGCCCCGGGAGCACGCCGATGATGGTGCCGAGCATGATGCCGACGACGGCCACGAACAGGTTGAACGGCGTGACCGCGATATGGAAGCCGAGGAGGAGGTTTTCGAAGCCCATCGTCAGAGTCCGAGCCAGGCCTCGAGCGGTCCCTTGGGCATGGGGACGAGGAACCAGCGCTCGAAGATCACGAAGGTGGCGAGCGGCAGGCCCAGGGCGAGCAGCGCGATGGTGATCCACCGATGGCGGCCGACCCAGCGCATGTAGAAGGCGACGTACAGCGCGGAGGCCACGTAGAGCCCGGCGACCTCCATGATCAGGACCATGGCGGTGGCCGGCACCAGCACGGCCAGCACGGGCCGCAGCTGCTCGCGGCTGACGAAGGGCTGGGGGCTGTGCCGCCGCAGCGCCTGCACGACGATGAGCCCACTGGTGACGACCAGGGCCACGGCCAGCCAGAACGGAAAGAAGCCGCTCTTCGGCCCGTCGCTGCCCCAGTCGTAGCCGAGGCGCACGGCGTCGAACATGACGAGCCCGCCGAGCCCCATCAGCACGACTGCGGTCGCGAGGTCGGCGGCACGCATCGTTACTTCTTGAGCAGCCCGCCCTTCGCCATCAGCTCGCGGTGGAGCTTCTCGTTCTCCTCCACCCACTTCGCGTACTCGTCACCGGAGGCGAAGGCCGGCTTCAGCGCGCCCTCGTCCATGTACTTCTTCCACTCCGGCGTCTCCGTGACCTTCTTGAGGAAGCCGACGTACCAGTCCACGGCCTCCTTCGGCATGTTGGGCGGTCCGAAGATGCCGCGCAGCATCAGGTAGTGGATGTCGACGCCGAGCGCTTCCTTCACCGTCGGGATGTCCTTCCACTCCGCCACCGGGATGCGCTCGGTGTCGAACACGGCCAGCGGCCGCACGCGCTTGGCCTTCCAGTGGCTGGCGCACTCGATCGGGTTGTTGACCGTGGAGTCCACGTGCTTGCCCACGAGGTTCACGCACACCTCGCCGCCACCCTTGAACGGCACGTAGGTGAACTTGGTCCCGTCGATGGCCTGCTGGATCTGGATGGTGATGATCTGGTCTTCCTGGGCCGAGCCGGTGCCCCCCATCTTCTTCTGGCTGGGCTTGCCGGCGTTC
Source organism: Candidatus Rokuibacteriota bacterium (assembly GCA_003220265.1). Lineage (GTDB taxonomy): Bacteria > Methylomirabilota > Methylomirabilia > Rokubacteriales > CSP1-6 > AR5. Next base: position 44,452 of record QHRW01000119.1, read on the forward strand.
TCCTTGACGGCCGCGATGTAGTCCTTGGCCGTCATGTAGGGCGTCTCGGCGTTGACCCAGAGGATGAACTGGTCGAGCGCGAGCCGCGCGACGGGCGTGAGGTCCTTCCAGCTGAAGGGCACCCCCGTGTGCAGCGGCGTGGTGAAGAGATTCGACAGCGTGATGATGATCGTGTGGGCGTCACCCTTCTTGCCCTTCACGTCCAGGAAGCCCTCGGCGCCGGCGCCGCCCGCCTTGTTGACGACGATGAGGGGCCGCGGGGACAGCTTGTGCTTGTCCGAGATACCGGCGATGAGCCGGGCCATCTGGTCGGCGCCGCCGCCGGTACCGGCCGGCACGACGAACTCGATCGGCTTCGTGGGCTCCCAGGCCGCCGCGGCCGGCATGGCGGCGCCCGCCAGAAGAATCAGCACCAGCAGAGCGGACACGAGACGGTGGTGTCTCACGGTCGGGCCTCCTCCACGAAAAGGTGTACCCCCAAAACACGGCGGGGTCAGGCGCCGTTCCGCGCCCGACCCCGCGTCCGCCGACCTACAGGGCGATCGTCACCCGCCCGAGGCTACTTCTGGCTCGGCGCTGCCTTGGCGGCGTCCGTCCGCTTGAACGGAACCACGCCGGGCACTTCCCACTTGTCCCACATCTCGTCGATCTTCTCCTGGAAGTAGGCCAGGTCCTCCTCGGTGAAGTGGGCGAAGCGCCCCTGCTTCAGGAGGTACTCGCGGACGGGCTTGCGGGCCCGGCCGTCGACGATCGCCTTCGTCTTGCCGTAGTACCGCAGCTCGCCGTCCTCCATCTCGTAGAGCGGGAAGATGCCGGTCTCGATGGCGAGCTCGCCCAGCTCGTGGCTGAGCATCGGGTCGTAGTCCCAGCCCTTCGGGCACGGATCGAGCGAATGGATGAACGTGGGGCCGCCGATGGTGAGCGCGCGGCGCACCTTGTTCATCATCTCCACGGCGTAGGAGGCGCACACGGTGGCCACGTAGCGGCACTCGGGATGGCCCGCCGCCATCATGCCGGCCATGTTCTTCTTCCAGCGCTTGTGGATGATGCGGTGAGTCTTGCCGGGCGGGCTGAACGTCGTGTTGGCCCCGTACGGCGTCATGCCGGACAACTGGATGTCGGTGTTCGCGTACGACTCGTTGTCGTAGAGCAGGATGAGGCAGTTGTAGTCCTTGTGCGTGAGCGTCGCCGAGATGCCGTTGAGGCCCATGTCGGCGCCGCCGCCGTCGCCGCAGAAGGCGATGACGTTGATGGGCTCCGACTTCATCTTGCCCTTCTTCATGAGCGCCTTGAGGCCTGCCGCCGTCCCCAGGGCGGCGGAGCCGGAGGAGCCGAGCTGCGTGTGCATCCACGGCACCACCCACGGCGTCGTGTAGTACGTCGTGTTCGCGACGTACATGCAGCCGGTGGAGCCGAGCACGATCGTGCGCGGGCCCGAGGCCTTCACCATGAGCTTCATGACGAGGGCCGACTCGCAGCCCTGGCAGGTCCGGTGGCCCGAGGTGAAGTACTCCTCGATGGTGACCTTCTTGATGCCCCGGAACGGCTCCAGGATCTGGGTGTCGTTGGTGAACGTGGTCGCGTCAGCCATGCCCGTGATCTCCTATTCGCGGACGCCGAGCCAGAGCGTCTTGGCCTCGGACTTCCCGGAATTCGCGGCATTGTAACAGAGGTCCGTGGCCTTGTAGACGTCCTCCAGGGTCACCTCGCGGCCGCCGAGGCCGCAGATGAACGCCAGCAGCGGCGGACGCTTCTCGGCGTTGTACAGCGCCGCCCGGATCTCGTTGGCGACGACCCCCGAGTGGAACGGCGAGCCGAACGAATAATCGCGGTCGACCACGCCGATGGCCTTCGCCTTCGAGAGCACCTTCACCAGCTTCTCCGTCGGGAACGGCCGGAACCAGCGCAGCCGCACGAGGCCGACCTTCTTGCCCTGGGCGCGCAGGTTGCGGATGCCGACTTTCATGGGCAGCGAGATCGTCCCCATGCCGACCAGGATGACGTCGGCGTCGTCGGTCATGTACTCCTCGAACCACGGGTTCTCGGGGCCGCGGCCGAACACCTTGCGGAAGTCGGCGTAGGCCTCCTCGATCACCGTCACCGCGCGCTTCATCGCCTCGTCGTTCTGGCGGCGGATCTCGATGACCCAGTCCTCGTTGGCCTGCGGGGCCACCGTGATGGGATTATCGGGGTGCAGGAGCAGGTCGCCGCGGTCGTAGCGCGGCAGGAACTTGTCGACCTTCTCCTTCGGCGGCACGAGCGTCAGCGCCTGCGAGTGCGTCAGGAAGGCGCCGTCGGCGGAGATCGCCAGCGGCAGGAACACGCGCCGGTCTTCGGCCACGCGGTAGGCGATCAGCGTGGTGTCGATCGCTTCCTGCGAGGTGTCGATCCAGCAGAGCATCCAGCCGAGGTCGCGCACGAAGAGCGCGTCGTTGTGCTCGACGCCGAAGGCGCCGGGATCGTCGAGCGCGCGGTTGCCGACCAGGCACACCATCGGCACGCGCAGCGGCGGGGTGACCACGAGGCACTCCATCGCGTAGGCCCAGCCCACGCCGGAGGAGCCGCAGAACACGCGGGCGCCCACGGTGGAGGCGTGCTTGACGATCTCGAACTGGCTGTGCTCGCCCTCGGCCACGATGTACTCGGCCACGAGCTGGCCGTTGGCGATCTTCTTGGCGATGGCCTGGATGACGGTGTCGTAGGGCCGGATCGGATAGCCGGTGACGACGTCGATGTCGGCCAGCGCGAGGCCCTCGGCCACGGCCTCGCTGCCGGAGATCAGGAGCTCTTTCTCGTCCGATGCGGCGGGCGCCGCCTTGGTCACGGTAGCCATGTTCCTTCCTTTCGCTCAGGCGCCCGGCGCTTCGGCGACGCCGGTGACGATGGACGAGCCGCCCTGCACGTTGCGCGTCTTGTGCGCGGCGTTCTCGCCGGGGATGCCGGCCGCGATCTCGACGCCGCCCTGCTCGAGGTCGGCCACCAGCTCCTGCTCGTACTGGCCGCGGAAGCGGAAGCCGTGCGAGCGCACGGTCGTCGCCTTGTCGCCGATCTTGGCCAGCAGCCACGTCTTGTAGGCGGCCTTGTCCTTGCGCCACATGTCCCACTGGCTGGCGTTGTCTTCGAAGGCCGCCTCGTTGACCATCGTGATGCAATGCTCGACCGGGCACACGGCCTCGCACACGCCGCAGCCGCAGCACGCTTCCATGGCGGCGTCGAACGTCCCGTCGGGCATGACGTCGAAGACGGAGTCGGGGCACGAGATCCAGCAGAGGTTGCACTTCACGCAGGTGTCGAAGTCGATCACCGGGCGCATCGTGCGCGTCGTGAACTTCTTGAAGTACGGGTTGCGCTCGGGCACGTACCCCTGCCCGCCCTCTTTCGGCTTGCCGATGGGGATGGCCGGGATCGTCACGCCCTCCCGCATCTCCCACCACTTCGGCATCTCGAACGAGTACGGGATCTCGCTGTTGCCCTCGGTGATCTTGACCTCGCGCGTCTCGAGCCGCTCGAAGGCCTTCCTGGCCGAGGCCACCTTGAGGTCAGACCCCCACTCGATCTCCTGGATCGCTTGGCTCACGCCATCGAGCGTCAGGAAGTGCGGCGCGATCTTGGCCAGCGCGCCGAGGATGCGCGCCTCCGTGTGGTCCTCCTTGTGCACCCACAGGCCCGAGAAGCTCGCCTTCGCGCGGAGCAGCGAGAGCTTGTAGGGCGAGTCCCGCTTGTGGATGTCCTTGAGAAGTCCCTCGAACGGCTGCACCGAGGTCATCAGCACCGTGCCGTTCGGCACGGTCAGCCGGTTGATCGGCTGCAGCCCGTACCAGGCCCAGGACTCCACGCCCTTGGAGAGCGTGTCGTCGAGCACGACCGTCACGTCGGTGTGCTTGGGCTCGTATCGCGCCATGTTCTGCTCGAGCTCTTCCTTGGTGTCGGCCACGATGGCGAAGTCCTTGGCCGGGATGCCGTTGCGCTGCGGGCTGTCGCCGTAGCGCCCGAAGGCGATGCCCCAGCGTCCCGACTTGCGGGCGGAGAGCACGATGCCGCGCGCGATCCGGGCGGCCAGGTTCTTCTGGAAAATACCGCGGTAGACGACTTCAACGATCAGGGCTGACATACACGCTCCTCCGTCAGACGAGGCGAAAGGTCCTGGTCGGGTGGTCCGACCAGAAGATACTCCCGGTCCCTAGGTACCTGTCAAGTCGATCAATCTACCGGCCCAGAAAGGCCGTCAGGGCGCGGTTGAAGGCCTCGGGCTGCTCGACGTTGGACAGGTGCGCCGCCGAGCTCAGCACGACGAGCTGGGCGTCCTTGACGTGGTGCTGGATGAGCTGGGAGGCGGCCACGGGCGTGGCCTCGTCCTGCTCGCCCACGATCAAGAGCGTGCGCGTGCCGATCTCGCCCAGGCGCCCGGTGAGGTCGAGGTCGCGGATGGCTGCGGCGCAGCCGGCGAAGCCCCGCGGGGTGGTGCGGGCGATCATCCCCAGCGTCGTCGCGATCACGTCGGGGCGTGACTGCACGAAGCCGGGCGTGAACCAGCGGGCGACCACGTCGTCGAGCCGCGCGCCGGGACGGCCCGACTCGACCATCGCGATGCGCTCGTTCCAGACGGGCTTCATCTCGGGCGGCATGCCGCTGGCGGTGTCGCAGAGCACGAGGCTGGCGAGCGCGGCCGGCGCCTTCAGCGCTACTGCCAGTCCGATCATCCCGCCGAGCGAGAGCCCCACCCAGTGCGTGCGCGCGATCCCCAGTGCCCGCAGCAGCGCGAGGGCGTCGGCGGCGAGCAGCTCCACGCTATAGTCGCCCGGCGTGGCCTCGCTGCCGCCGTGGCCGCGCACGTCGTAGCGCAGCACGCGATGGTGCGCGCTCAGCGCGGCGAGCGTGGGATCCCACATGGTGAGGTCGGCGGCCAGCGAATGGCTCAGCGTGACCACGGGCGCGCCCGCGGGGCCGTCCAGCGTGTAGTTGATCTCGACCCCGTTGGCCCGGAGCTTCATGGTCGCGGGGTCCGCGTGGCCGGCTCGGATCGTGGGTGGCCTGCGCTCGGAGCGGCGTGGCTCTGCTCGACCAGCGTCGCTTGCAGGGCGTCGGCCGCGCGGGGATCGCCGGGGCGGTTGCGCTTGCGCAGCTCGGCGATGATCGTGCGGCGGGAGTCGGGTGTGCGGTTCTGGGCGAGCTTGAACTTCACGCGCGTCTGCTCGACCGTGAGGCCCACGGCCGCGATGTGATGCAGCGCCCCCTTGTACATCGGATCCTCGGCGAGGACGGCGCGGAACCGGCCTTCGGGCTGATAGCGCGCCATCAGGCGCATCTGCTGGGCGGCGATCACCGCCACGTCCTCGCTCACGCGCGCCACGCAGTCGAAGATCACCGTGCGGTGATAGGCGGTCGCGTAGATCGCGTTCTCCGGATCGACCCAGTAGGACGGGATCGTGCCCAGCGGCTCGTCCACCTCGAACAGGCAGCGCGGCTGCGCGCGCAGATCTCGCGCCTGCTCGTCCGTGCGCACGAGGTGCATCTCGATGCCGGTGGCGCTGTACGCGAACGGGTAGAGCCCGATGTGAGGGCCGTCGGCGCCCGCGGTCACGAGCCGTCCGAGCTCCTGGGCGGCCACGAACCGCTCGACCTCGTCCGGCGGCACCTGCGTGTAGTAGTCGTGGAAGATCACGCCCGCTTCGCCTCCTTCACCATCCGGCAGAAGTACTCGTGGACGGTCGGATCGTCCGTGAGCTCGGGATGGAAGGTCGCGACGAGCACCGAGCCCTGGCGCGCCATCACGGGCTCGTCGCCGTGGCGGGCCAGCGTCTCCACGCCGGGGCCGACGCGCCGGATCCGCGGGGCGCGGATGAAGACCATCTCGATCGGCACCGGCCGGCCGTCGAGCACCGCGGTGCCGGCGGCCTCGAACGACTCGCGCTGGCGGCCATAGGCGTTGCGCTCGACGCCCACGTCGATGAGTCCCAGCGAGAACTGCGCAGGATTGGCGACGTCGCGCGCGGTCAGGATGAGGCCGGCGCACGTCCCGAAGATCGGCTTGCCGCCCGCGTGGAATTTCTCGAGCGCGGGCACGAAGCCCCAGGCGTCCATCAGCTTGAGCAGCGTCGTGCTCTCGCCGCCCGGCATGATCAGCCCGTCGATGTCCTCGAGCTGCTCGGGCTTGCGGATCTCGACGACCTCGATCGCGGATGGGCGGCTGCCGCACTTCTGCAGCGCCCTGGCGTGCCGGGCGAAGTCGCCCTGGAGCGCGAGGACGCCGATGCGCATCAGCGGCGCCCGCGCAGCCAGGCCACGACGACCTCGGCGTTCTTGTCGGGCGGAAACACCGGATACCAGACGTGCGCGATGCGGCCGGCCTCGAGATACCAGGCCATGCGGCGGATGAGCGTGGACGGCCCGATGCCGGGCACCGGAAACTCGAAGGTCGGCAGCCGCAGCGCGTGCGTCAGCCGCAGCTCGGCATCGCTCAGCAGGTCGAACGGCACGTGGTTGCGCTCGACGAACTCGCGCTGGTAGTCGGTCGTCTGCGTGCTGACGCCGGCCACCGTCACGCCGAGCGCGCGGAACTCGCCGTGCAGGTCGCGAAAGCCGCAGCTCTGCGGTGTGCAGCCGCGCGCGCCGGGGATCAGATCCCAGTCGCGGCCCGCCGACTGCCCCGGCCGGCCCGTGCGCGGATAGAAGAAGAGGACGGCCGGCTGCCGCGCCAGCGCGGCCAGGTCGACGCCGGCGCCGGACGTCGCCGGCAGTGCCAGCGAGGGCACGACGGCGCCGCGGAGATGATCCGCGGCGCCGTCGTCCACCGGCACCGGCAGGTCGGGCGGCAGCGTGTAGACGTCTCGCACCGCCATGGTGTCGCTCGCTACCAGCCTCGGGTCTGGAGCAGATCCTTCTCGGCCATCTTCGAGATCTCGAGGCCGACCATCGCGTCGCCGAGATCCTCGCTGACGCGCACGAGCACGTCGGGATCCTTGAAGTGCGTGGTGGCCTGCACGATCGCCTTGGCGCGCTTGGCCGGGTCGGACGACTTGAAGATGCCGGAGCCGACGAAGACGGCCTCGGCGCCGAGCTGCATCATGAGCGCGGCGTCGGCCGGCGTGGCGATACCGCCCGCCGAGAAATTGGGCACCGGCAGCTTGCCGGCGCGCGAGATCCAGCGCACGAGGTCGTAGGGCGCGCCGAGGTTCTTGGCCTCGGTCATCAGCTCCTCGGGGCCGAGCGTGGTGAGCCGCCGCACCCCGCTCATCACGGAGCGCATGTGGCGCACCGCTTCCACGATGTTGCCCGAGCCCGCCTCGCCCTTCGTACGGATCATCGCCGCCCCCTCGCCGATGCGCCGCAGCGCCTCGCCGAGATCGCGGCAGCCGCACACGAACGGGATGCGGAAGGCGAACTTGTCGATGTGGAAGTGCTCGTCGGCCGGCGTCAGCACCTCGGACTCGTCGATGTAGTCGACCCCGAGGGCCTCCAGGATCTGCGCCTCCACGAAGTGGCCGATGCGCGCCTTGGCCATCACCGGGATGGTGACCGCCTTCTGGATCTCCTGGATCTTCTTCACCGGCGACATGCGCGCCACGCCGCCGTCGCGGCGAATGTCCGAGGGCACGCGCTCGAGCGCCATCACGGAGGCGGCCCCCGCGTCCTCGGCGATCTTGGCCTGCTCGGCGTTGGTGACGTCCATGATGACGCCGCCCTTGAGCATCTCCGCCAGGCCGATGTGCTTGCGATCCGCGATCCTCAATCCGTTCAGCTCTTCCATAGCTTCCCCCTTGCTCGATCTCAGCTTCCTCGAACCCGTTCCTACACCACCGGCACGAGCTCCCGCTCGCTGCGCCGTGGGCGCGGCTGCCGCCGCGCCGTCTTGATCACGTCCGCCAGCCGCCGCACGCCTTCGTCGATGCGCGCCGCTGCCACGGACGAGAAGGCCAGCCGGAGCGTCCGCTCGCCGCCGCCGTCCAGGCAGAACGCCGCGCCCGGCGTGAACGCCACCCCGCGGTCGACGGCCGCCGGCAGCAGCGCGACCGCGTCGAGGCCCGCCGGCAGCGTCAGCATCAGCGAGAAGCCGCCGTGCGGCTCCGTCCACGTCACGCCCTCCGGCATGCGCCGGCGCAGCGCGGCCAGCAGGAGCGTGCGCCGCCGCGCGTACTCGGCGGTGACGCGCGTGACGTGACGCTCGAGCAGGCGCTGCTCGCAGAAGCGGTGGACGGCCGCCTGCAGCAAGGCGCTCGTGTGCAGGTCGGCGAGCTGCTTGGCCGCCTGGAGCCGCTCGATCAGCGGGCGCGGCGCCACCAGCCAGCCGACGCGCAGGCCCGGAAAGAGGATCTTCGAGAACGTCCCGATGTGGATCACGATGCCCGCGCGGTCCACGGCCTTGAGCGGCGTGCCGGGCCGCGGGCCGTAGTGCAGGCTGCCGTCGAAGCCGTCCTCCACGATCGGCACCTGGTGGCGCGTCGCCGAGGCCACCAGCCGCCGCCCGGTCTCCGGCTCCACCGACAGCCCGCTCGGGTTGTGGGCGCTCGACTGGCAGTAGAAGAGCTTGGGCGCCTGCCGCTCGCACAGCCGCTCGAACACGTCCGGCCGCGGGCCCGAGGCGTCCCACTCCACGGGCATCAGCCGCGCGCCGGCCGCGCGGAAGCCCTGCATGGCGCCCGTGTACGTCGGCTGCTCGATCGCCACCACGTCGCCGGGATCGACGAGCGTGCGCGCGATGAGGTTGAAGCCCTGCTGGGCGCCGTTGACGATGAGGATCTCCTCGGCGCGCGCCTCCACGCCGAAGCGCAGGAGATAGCCCGCGAGGTAGCGCCGCAGCGGCGCGTAGCCGCCGACGGGCGCGTACTGCAGCAGCGACTCGCCCTCGTCGCGAACCACCTGGTTGAGGACCTTCCGGAAGGCGTCGGTGGGGAACAGGGCGCTGTCCGGCATGCCGCCGGCGAACGAGATCACCGTGCTGCTGGCGTTGGGCATGCCGAATCCGCGCAGCCGCTCCTCGTCCGCGGCCGCGATGCGCGCCGCGCGCGAGAGCAGCGCGGTCCAGTCCATGGCCGCCGGCGCCGTCGGCGCGGCCGGCGCCCGGCGCCCCGTGGGCGGACCGGCCACGAACGTCCCCTGCCCGACGTGGGCGCGCGCCAGGCCCGAGGCCACCAGCTCGTCGTAGGCCAGCGCCACCGTGGCGCGGTTGACCCGGAGCTGCCCGGCCAGCTCGCGCGTGGCCGGCAGCTTGACGCCCGGCCCCAGCAGGCCGTCGCCGATCAGGCGCTCCAGGTGCGTCTGGATCTGCCGCGCCAGCGGCACGCCCTTGTCCCGGTCGAGGGGAATTTCCATGTACCAGCCATTTTCAACATGAATTGGCCGCCGTCAAGAGCCAATTGGCCTGGTCGCGATTGGCGGGCAGGGAACGCCCGATTGGCCCGGCGGGGGCCCGCGCGCTATACTCAGGCTCATCTCTCTCACAGGAGGCCGTCCATGGCCGACACCAAGCCGATGAAGGAGTTCGCGGGGCTGTTCTACCGCGAGGGCGCGCTCGATCCCAAGACGATGCAGCTGGTGGCGCTCGCCGCCATGGCGGCCGCCGGCTGCACCAGCTGAGTGCCGGGACGCTTCGCGGCTGCGAAGCAAGCCGGCGCCACCGAAGACGAGATCAGCGAGACCCTCATGTACGCCATGCGCGGGCGCGCGCGG
>QHRW01000003.1:0-17647 GCA_003220265.1 Candidatus Rokuibacteriota bacterium
TTCTCGGTCATGGCCTCGATCACGAGGTCGCACGCTTTGAGATCGTTCAGCTGCGTGGTGCCGGCGATGCGGCCGAGCGCGTCGTCCTTGGCTTTCGCCTCGATCTTGCCCTTGGCCGCCAGGCCCTCCAGCGTCTCGCGCAGGCGCGCGAGCCCGCGCTTGACGAGCTCGTCGTTGGCCTCCACGAACAGCACCGAGAACCCGGCCTGCGCAGAGACCTGCACGATCCCCGAGCCCATGAGCCCACAGCCGATCACGCCCACATTCTTGATTGCCACGATTGGACCTTCCTTGAGGCTGTCTACGACGATGCTATCGACGGCGACCCGGGAGCGGCGGCGGCTCGAAGTGCTCGGAGCCGGGAGGGCAGTCCTGCCGGATGATGATCGTCGTGTTGCCGTAGCGGTAGCTGCCGTCGGGCTGCTGCTTCCACTCGACCTTCGGGTTGGCCGGCGGCGGGCCGTCGCGCCGGATCGACTCGTCGTAGGCGCGCCCGGGCTCCGCCGCGCGCGGCGCCGTGAGGTCCAGGATCATCGAGGGATCGATCCTGGTCTTCGCCTCCTCGTGGGCGAACGCGGGCGTGGTGGCCGCCAGTGCGAGCAGCGTCACGGTCGCGAGCCAGGCCGTCCGTTGATCAGTCATACGTGATCAACGAGTGTAGCGGATAGTTCCGTAGCTTGTCTCGCCCTTTCAGAAAGCCCAGCTCGATCATGAAAGCCACGCCCACCACGCGTCCCCCGAGCTGCTCGACCAGCCGCAGGGTGGCGCCCATGGTCCCGCCCGTCGCCAGCAGGTCGTCCACCGCCAGCACGCGCTGGCCGGGCTTGATGGCGTCCTCGTGCATGGCGAGCGCGTCGCGCCCGTACTCGAGCTCGTACTCGACCTCGATCGTCTTGCCCGGTAGCTTGCCGAGCTTGCGCACCGGCACGAAGCCCGCGTTGAGCTGGTGCGCGATGGCGCCGCCGAAGATGAACCCGCGCGACTCCACGCCCACCACGATCTCCACGCGCTCCTTCTGGTAGTGGCTGGCCAGCGAGTCGACGGCGAAGCGCCAGGCCGGCCCGTCCTTGAGCAGCGTGGTGATGTCCTTGAACAGGATGCCTTCGGTGGGAAAGTTCTTGATGTCGCGGATCTTGGCCCGCAGCGCGGCGACGTCCATGCGCCGGATATTACAACATGGCGGCGCGCTCTACCGATCCAGCTGCGCGATGGCGTCCGGCAGGGCGGCCAGGCTCGGGATGGCCGCGTCGGGACGCTGGGCGCCGAGCGCCTTGAGCGACGCGCTGGTGACCTGGACGGTGCGCAGGCCCGCCCCGCGCGCGCCGAGGACGTCGAGAACGGCGTCGTCGCCGACGTGGACGGCGGCGGCGGCCGGCACCCCGAGCGCGCGCAGCGTGAGCGCGAAGATCTCGGCGCTGGGCTTGCGCACGCCGACCTCGTCGGAAAAGGTCGCGTGCCTGAAGGCGGCCAGCAGGCCGTAACGCTCCAGCACCTTGCGCAGCGTGGTGCCCGGCGTGCGCATCGTGTTCGAGATTACCGCCAGGGCCAGTCCCTGGCCGCGCAGCCGCTCCAGCGCCCCGCGGGCGCCGTCGTCGACGGCGGGCGGCACCATCAAGATGGGCCGCGCGTAGGCGTCGATCAGCGCGGCCAGCACGTCGGGCGGCACGCGGCCCGGCAGCTTCGAGTCGAGCACGCCGAGGATCGCGCGCACGTGGTCGGCGACGGGCACGTCGCGGTGCTTGGCCCACACGCGCGCGAGATAGCCGCCGGAGTCCTCGTAGGCGCGATCGAGGGCCGACGCGCTGGCCTTCACCCCCATGCCGGCCAGGATCGTCTCGAAGTCCGCCATGCGCCGGCGCTTGTAGCGATTGTCGCTGGAGGGTGGGTCGAAGAGCAGCGTCCCCCAGAAGTCGATCGTGACGGCCTGGATCTTCAGTGCGGCGCCTCGAAGCGCGGCGGCCGTTTCTCGAGGAACGCGCGGGCGCCCTCGCGCGGCTCGCCCGTCGCGTAGGAGGCGGCGAAGGCGGCGATGCCCGCGCGCACGGCCGTCGCCAGGTCGCTCTCGCGCCAGCGGACGATCAGCGCTTTCTGCAGGCGCACGGCCGTGGGCGCGCACGCCACGATCGTGGCCGCCAGCTCGTCCACGGCCGCGTCCAGGCGCTCGCGCGGGACGACGCGATTGACGAGCCCCCAGGCCAGCGCGTCGTCGGCGCCGACGCTGGCGCCCGTCAGCAGCAGCTCGGCGGCGCGCCCGGGGCCGATCATGGGCGGCAGCAGCGCAGCCTGGATCACGGAGGGCACGCCCACACGCACCTCGGGCAGGCCGAAGATGGAGCCCTCCGCGGCGACGCGCAGGTCGCAGGCCAGCATGAGCTCGAAGCCGGCGCCCAGCGCGGCGCCGTTGACGGCGGCGATCACGGGAAACGGCGCGCGGTGGACGGCGTCGATGGCGTCGTGGACGCTGGTGATGAGCGCGGTGGCGGAGGCGGCGTCGAGATCGCGCAGCACGTGGACGTCCATCCCCGCCGTGAAGGCGCGGCCGGCGCCGGCGAGGATCGCCACCCGCACCGAGGCATCGGCCGCGAGCGTCTCGAAGGTGGCGCGCAGCGAGGCGATGAGGCCGGGCTCGAACAGGTTCAGCGGGGGGCGATCGAGCGTGCACCGGACGACGCCACCGCGCCGCTCGAGGCGGATCGCGGCGTCGGCCATCAGTAGCGGCGCATCCCCTGATCGACGGTACGGGCCCAGAGATCGAGACCGCCGCTGAGGTTCTGCACGCTCTTGAAGCCGAGCGAGCGGAGGAACTCGGCGACGGCGGCGCTCCGCACGCCCTGGTGGCAGTAGACGACGATGTCGTCCTCGCGGTTCAGCTCCTCCACGCGCATCTCGATCTCCTCGATCGGGATGTGGACCGCGTTGGGCAACCGGCAGAGCTTCGTCTCCCAGTCCTGGCGGACATCGAGCAGCAGCGGGGCACCGGGCTTGTCGAGGCGGGCCTTCAGCGCTTGCGGGGTGATCTCGGCCATCAGCGCGGCGCCGGCCGGCCCACCAGGAACTCGGCGAGCCAGGCGTTGACCACGGGCGCGTGCTCGAGGTGGGGGAAATGACCACAGGCGTCCACCCAGCGCAGGACGGCGCGCGGGAAGCCGGCCGCCACCTCGGTGGCGTGCAGCGGCGCGACGGCCGGGTCCTGGCGCCCGTGCACGACCAGCACCGGCAGGTCGAGCGTGGCGATGGCGCGACGGTAGTCGGCGCGGTGCTCGACGAAGTCCTCGCGGATGTGACGCGCCGTGGCCAGCCACGCCGCGCGCGCCTCGGCCCCGGTGCGCGCGGCATAGTCGTGATCGATCAGGAAGTCCACGTCGGCCTTGCGCGGCGTGTGAAAGCAGCGCGCGATGGCCGCCTTGTAGAGCGGGGCGCGTCCGCACAGCGCCAGCGCCTCGCCCAGGACCGGCACCGTGATCGTCCGGTAGCCGAGCGACATGCGGAAGCTGAAGCCGGGGACCAGCGAGCTCACCAGGGCGATACGCTCCACGCGCGAGGGATGGGTGAGCGCGTAGGTCACGGCGATGGCGCCGCCGAGCGAGTGCCCGACGAGCGAGGCCTGGCCAACGCCGAGGCCGTCCAGGAAGCCGCGGAGCGCCCGGGCGAAGTAGCCCAGGCGGTAGGTCGTGCGCGGCTTGGCCGAGCGGCCGAAGCCGGGCAGATCGACGGCGAAGACCGTGGCGCGAGCGGCGAGCGCGTCGATCGTGTCGCGCCACGACGCGCCGAAGCCGCCGAGGCCGTGCACGAGAACGACGGCGGGACCGCGGCCGGCGACGTCGTAGTTGAGGCTGAGGCCGTCGACTTCCCCGCCTCGGAGCGTGATTTCCGGCATGGGAACCGAATTCTACCAGAGCACCGGAACGCGCGCTCAGCGCAGCAGGTCGGGCTGCGCGGGATCGCCGGCGGCCGGCCCGCCGAGCAGCCGCTTCATCGCCAGCGCGTTGCGGACCGGATAGTCGCGGTTGTTGTTGTTGAAGGAGACGAAGACTTCCTCGCTCTCGCGCTCCAGCAGCTCCACCTCCGGCACCAGCGCGGCCAGCTCGGCGTCCGTATAGAGGTAGTCGTACTTCTCGCGCACCGCGGGCTCCTCGCCGCGCAGCTGGCGCAGGAAGCCCTCGGCGTTGCGGCCGTGCAGCCGGAGCACCGCGGTGGGCGCCGTCACCGCGGTGACGTGGGGCATCGCGCCGGCCACCGCCGGCGCGTCCGCGATCACGTGGGCCAGGCGCGCGGCCCGCAGCGCGCCCAGCGTCTCGCCGGCGTGGTCGGGAAACCAGGAGCGATGGCGGAACTCCACCGCGAGCGTCCAGCCCGGCAGCCGCGCGGGCAGCGAGGCGAGGTAGTCGAGGCGCCGCGGCTCGTAGTGCACCCACGGCGCGAACTGGAAGAGCACGTAGCCGAGCTTGCCGGCCGTCTCCAGCGGGCCCAGCGCGGCGCGGAACAGGCGAAAGGCGGCGTCGAGCGCTTCCTCGGGGAACGCCTCGGCCAGCACCTCGCCGCGGTGCGTGTGCTTCGCGCGCGAGGGGAGCAGCGCCTGCACGTCGGCGGGCAGTGCCTGTGGCCGCGGGTGATGGCCGGTCATCAGGCTCCATGCCTTCACGTGGAAGAGGAAGCCGGGCGGCGTGCGCTCGGCCCAGCGCCGGACGGTCAGCACGTCGGGAATCGCGTAGTACGAGGCGTTCACCTCGACGACGTCGAAGGAGCGCGCGTAAAAGCGCAGGCGCGCCTCCGCGCTCATGGATTTCCTGGGATAGAACGCGCGCGACTCGATGAGGGCCGGGTCGGCCCAGGAACAGATTCCGACGCGGCTCACACGATCTTTTCGTAGACCCCGGGCGGGATGACGCGGAAGACGTGGATGGGCTGCGAGACGTTCTTGAAGCTGCGGTCGCCCAGGCTCTCCAGCACGAACTGGCCCTTGATGCGCTCGGCCGTGGTGGGACCCACGATGATCTCTCCGCTCTGGGCCGAGCCGGCGAAGCGGGCGGCGATGTTGGTGGTGGGGCCCGTGGCCGTGAACGTCCAGCGCTGGCCGGCGGCGCCCCCGATCTTCGTCGCGCCCACGAGCGCGTCGCCCGAGTTGATGCCCATGTGCAGCCCGATCGGCGGGAACACGCCGCCGTATTCCTCGTTGAGCTGCTCCGTGCTCTGGCGGATGGCGAAGGCGGCCCGCGTCGCGTTGAGCGCGTGGTCCATCGCCGTCGGCTGGGCCTGGAAGATGACCATGAGGCCGTCGCCGGCCGTCTCGTTGATGTCGCCGTGCTGGCGCTGGATCAGCTCCAGGAAGCTCGAAAAGTACGTCTGCACGAGCTGGTTCAGCTTGCGCGGCTCGAGCTGCTCGGAGAGCTTCGTGTAGCCGGCGATGTCGAGGAAGAGCACGGAGACCTCGACGTTCTTCTTCTCGAGCTCGGTGGCGTTGGGGTTCTGCTCGAGCAGCCGCTTGACGGCTTCCGGCACGAACTTGGACAGCTCGCCCTTGAGCTGCTCCAGCAGCTCCAGCCGCTCGCGCGACTCCTGGAGGTTCTGCAGCGCGGTGGCCAGCTCGCTGTTCTTGCCCTGGAGCTCTTCCCGGGCCGTGGCCAGGCGCGCCGTCATGTCGTTGAAGGCGGCGCCCAGCTCGCCGAGCTCGTCGCGCGTGTCCACCGGCGCGCGGGCCTCGAAGTCGCCGGCGCCCACGCGGCGCGCGGCCGAGGAGAGCTGGCCGATGGGCCGGACGACCACGCGGCGCATGGCGATCGTGAGGACGCCGGCGGCGGCCACGATCGTCAGCAGCCCCATGCCGAGCTGCCGGTTGCGGTGGCGCCGCACCTCGGCGAACACGGGCTCCATCGACGTCGCCACGCGCACGACCGCGCGTACCTTGTGATCGCTGCCGTGGCAGCCCTGGCAGCGCTCCTGGTTGACGATGGGATGGTGGAGGGTGAAGTAGGTGGCGCCGTCGCGCGTCTCCAGCGTCTCCTGGGTCTTGAGCGTCTCCAGCGCGCGCGTGAACTCGGGGCTGCTGGCCTTCTCGCCGGGCGCGCGCGCCATCTTCTTGATGTTCTCCATCACGTCCTTGGCGAGGCCGGCGTTCTTGTTCACTTCCATCGCCGTGGTGAGGTCGGTGAAGGCCTCCACGCCGTTGCGGCGGAAGATGGCCAGTCCCTCGACCGGCGTCGAGGTCTTCAGCTCCTGGACGACCACGCGCGTGACGTCCGGCCGCTCCTGCAGCATCGCGCCCTCGATGCTGGCGACGAGCGTCGCGGTCAGGCGCCGGGCGCTGGTCTTGCTCTGCTCCACGAGGAGGTCGGATTCGCGCCGGATGGTCGAGATGGTGGAGACGCCGAAGCCGAGGATCAGGACGACCACGATGAGCACCGAGATCTTGACGGCCAGGCTGGCCCGCGGCATCGCGGGCGATCGTATCACGGCCGATCGCGTACCGATCCGAGTCGGCGTCGGCTACGGACTCGGAGGCGAAGGTCGAGGGGGCTCGCCTGAACGGCGAGCCCCCGGTGCCCGGATCTACTCTTCCTCGGCGTCCGCGTCGTCGGCGATCTCCTCGATCCCTTCTTTCACCTTCCGCTTCGCCTTGCCGAAGCTCTCGCGCACCGCGCCGCTCGCGCGGTCGATCTTGCCTTCGGCCTCGAGCGTCGGATCGTCAGTGATCTCGCCCGCCTTCTCCTTCACGTAGCCCTTGGCCTTCTCCACTTTGCCCTTCATCTCGTCGCGATCCATGCTGGCCCTCCTCCGTGCGCGCGGGTCGCGCGCACTACCACGGAGAGTGCAAGGGCCATTCCGTCACGACCGTAAGCTGTGGATTTCTCGCGCCCCCGGCGCAATTGCGTCAGCCTGCTGACACCGCCCGTAGTAGAACTTTGCCTACGGACCAACGACCTGTTGCGCCGTCCTCGGACGCGTGTTAGTGTGCGTGCACTTCTTTCATTCTTCCTTTCATCCTCCTGCGGTACCCGACAAAAACGTTTGTGTGAGTGAACCAAGGAGGAACCGTAATGAGCGTGAACAGAGCCATCGTGATCCTGACGTTGGCGATCACCGTCGCGTTCGGAGGCCTCATCCTCATGCGCCACGTGATTGCCGTCGCCGGTGAAGCGGACGCTGAGCGCCTCAACCGGTCGATCTTGGATTACGTGGCGCAAAAGAACCCACAGGCCCCAATCAGCGCATTTCGCCGCTTCCCCGACACACTGCTGAGGGAGGCGCAGCGCAGCAACCTGGACCACTGCCTGGTGCTGGCCCAGGCCGAAGTGGAGTCGGAGTTCAAGCAGGACGCGGTTGGCTCAGCCGGCGAGATCGGGCTCTTCCAGATCAAGCCCTCCACCGCGGCGATCATCGAACCCCTCGCCGGCCCCTTCAAGCGGCCGGCCGCCGGAACCGACAAGCGCTACCGCGAGCTCGGCGACCTCGGCGATCCCATCGTGAGCACCCGCTTCGCCATGGCGTACCTGCGCGACATCATGACGCGCAAGCCGAACATCCGCGACGCGCTGACCGAGTACAACGGCGGGCCGGGCGGCCGCCATCCGCACTACTACCGCATGGTGATGGGCGCCTACGTCGAGGTGCTCGAGCGGCAGGAGTTGCGGTGCCGGTTCCGCGAGATGCCCAAGCAGATTCAGCTGCTCACGCTGCTGAGCGGCACCTAAACCGCGCAGCGGCTTCACGTGCACCGGGGGGAGCGAACCTGCTCCCCCCGTTTTTCTTTCACCGCCCGCTACGGCTCGCGCGGGACCGGGAAAAAGCGACCGCGGGCGCGCGAGACGATCTTCTTCGTGGCCAGCTCCTCCAGCGACCCCTCGACGTCGAAGTAGCGGCCGTGGTCCGCGACGAGGCGCCCGCGGCCGAGCAAGGGCGTCTCGAGCGGCGCGGGGGCGACGTAGCGCACGGTCAGCTCGCCGGTGACGGAGGCGCGGTTGGTGGCGCGAAGCGCGGCCACGCCGAGGATCTCGTCCATGTACGCGGCGATGATGCCGCCGTGGGCGGCGCCGGCCGGCCCCTCGTAGCGGCGCGAGATGACCACGGGAGAGACGACGCCGTCGTCGGTGCGGAAGCCGCGCACGTAGAGCCCGTCGGGATGCTCGGGGCCGCAGCCGAAGCAGCGCAGGAACGCGTCGGCGGCGGGAGGACGCTGTTGCTCTTCGAGCCCGGCGAGCGCGGCGCGAAACGCCTCGGGGATGGTGGTCGGTCCGGTCATGGCGCGGAAGTGTACCATTCGGGCGTGAGGAGACCGCCCATGCGAGGCGTGACGCTGCCGACCGAGACCGTGTTCGTCATGGAGATGTCGCCGATCAAGTTCGGCCTGGGCGCCACCGACGAGATCGCCCACGACGTGAAGCGCCTCGGGCTCGGGCGCGTCCTGGTCTTCACCGATCGCAACGTCGCCGAGCTGGGGATCCCCGAGCGCATCCGCGGGCTCCTCGGTGAGGAAGGCATCAAGGCGGAGATCTTCGACGGCGTCGAGGTGGAGCCGACCGACCGCTCGATGGAAGAAGCCGCCATCGTCACGCGCGGCAAGGAGTTCGACGGCTTCATCGCCGTGGGCGGCGGCAGCACGATCGACACGTGCAAGGCCGTCAATCTCCTCACCACGTACCCGGCGCCGCTGCTGGACTACATCAACAAGCCCGTCGGCAAGGGCGTGCCGGTGCCCGGGCCGCTGCGGCCGCTCATCGCGGTGCCGACCACGGCCGGCACCGGCAGCGAGACAACGGCCGTCGCCGTCACGCACGTGGTGGACCAGAACGTCAAGGCGGGCGTCTCGCACCGGCTGATGCGGCCGGCGCTCGGCATCGTCGATCCGCTGAACACGCTGACCACACCGCCGGAGGTGACGGCCGCCGCCGGCGCGGACATCCTCACGCACGCCATCGAGTCGTACACGACGCGGCCGTACAACGCGCGGCCCAAGCATCACCCGCCCGATCGGCCCGCCTACATCGGCGCCAACCCGGCCAGCGACATCTGGTGCGAGAAAGCCATCGAGTACGTCGGGCGCTATCTTCGCCGCGCCGTCCTCAACGGCCAGGATCTCGACGCGCGCCTGCACCTGGCGCTGGCCGCGAACTACGCGGGCATCGGCTTCGGCAACGCGGGCGTGCACATCCCGCACGCCGTCGCCTACCCGATCGCCGGGCTCGTGCGCGACTACGTGCCGGCCGGCTACAAGACGCGCCACGCGCTCATCCCGCACGGCATGTCGGTGATCCTCACCGCGCCCTCGGCCTTTCGGTTCACCTACGCGACGGCGCCCGAGCGCCACCTGCGCGCGGCCGAGCTGATGGGCTACCCGGTGGCGGGGCTGAGCGACACCGACCGCCGAGAGGCGCTGCCGCGCGCGCTCATGGCGCTCATGCGCGACGTCGGCATTCCCAACGGTCTCACGGCGGTGGGCTACGGCGAGCGCGACGTCAAGCCGCTGATCGACGGCACGCTGAAGCAGCCGCGCCTGCTGTCCGGCGCGCCGCGCACTGTCGGGGCCGCCGAGCTCGACTGGATCCTCCGGGACTCGATGCAGTACTGGTAGGACCTCGCGGCACACGGGGCAGTCACATGGGTAAGGAGACGACGATGCCGAGCGCCACCCTGACGAGCAAGGGACAGATCACGCTTCCCAAGGCGATTCGTGATCTGCTTCGCCTCAGTGCCGGTGACCGCGTCGACTTCATCGTCCGCGAGCTGAAGGGACTCCTTCACCGCAAGGGCATGAAACCCTTGTCCGTCGAAGCGATGAACGCGGTCATCCGGCGGCGGGCGGCCGGCCGGGCGTGATCGGAGTCGATACGAGTGTCCTCCTGCGCTACCTCCTGAAGGACGATGCGGCTCAGGCGGGCCGCGCGGAGCGCGAGCTGGAGCGGTTCTCGAGGCGGGATACGGCTTCTCGCGGACCGACATCGGTGCGGCTCTCGACAAGATCCTCGCCACCGCCCAGTTCGAAGTGGAGAGCAAGGATCTCGCCCGGCTCGCGCTCAACGACTTCCGTAATTCCGCCGCCGACTTTTCGGTTTGTCTCATCGGCCGCCGCAACCAGGCCGCCGGCCCGCGGCAGTCACAGTGACGTTCGACCGGAGTCTGCGGGGTCTCGGCGGCTTTCGCCTGATCTGATCGTTGCCCGATGCTCAACCGGCGCCGTCGACCGCCCTGGCGAGCGCGAAGTCCTTGGCGCTGAGGCCGCCGGCGTCGTGGGTGGTCAGCGCGAGGGTGACGGTGTTGTAGCGGATGTCGATGTCGGGGTGGTGGCCGGCGGCCTCGGCGAGGCCGCCGACGCGGTTGACGAAGACGAGCGCTTCGCGGAAGTCGCGGAAGCGATAGGTGCGCCGGATCTCGGCGCCGGCGCGCTCCCAGCCGGGCGTGGCGCGCAGCGCTGCCGCCACGCCCGCCTCGTCCAGCTTCATTGCCGCGCGAACTTCTGCAGGGAACGGATCTCGCGCGGCGGCGTCTCGTTCTTGCCCTTGGCCGTGAACGCCACCTCCGCCACGTAGAAGTCGCCGCGCGAGTCCACCGCCACGCCGTGCGGCGCGACGAACTCGCCCGGCTTCTCGCCCGCGAAGGGTCCGCCCACGCGGCCGATGAGCTGGCCCTTGATCGACAGGATGCTCACGCGGGCGCCGATGTTCGGCACCTCGGCGTTGACCGGCAGGTGCGTGGGCAGCTCGCCGACGTAGAACAGATCGTTGCGCGGCTCGGCGAAGAGCCCGCACGGCCGGTGCAGGTTGTTCCACTGGCCCAGGTACTGGCCGCCCGCGTCGAAGATCTGCACGCGCGAGTTCTCGCGGTCGGCCACGTAGACCCGCCCGCCGGCGTCGGTCGCGATGTTGTGCGGGATGTTGAACTGGCCGGGATCGGTGCCCGGCTCGCCCCATGACACGAGATGGCGTCCCTTGGGATCGAACTTGTGCACGCGCGAGTTGCCGTAGCCGTCGGAGATGTAAATGTCGCCCGTCTTGGGCGAGATGGCCGAGTGCGTGGGCCGGTTGAACGGCTTGCCGCCGTGCAGCGACGAGGCCTTGTCGGGATCGCCGATCGTCAGCAGCAGCTTTCCCTCCGGCGTGAACTGCCGGATGGTGTGGTGCAGGTCGTCGGTGAGCCAGATGCTGCCGTCCGGACCGACGTTGATGCCGTGCGCGCGCCGGATGAGACCCTCGCCCCACGAGCGCAGGAATTTACCGTCGCGGTCGAAGACGATCACCGGATGCGCGCCGCGATTGAAGACCCACACGTTGTCGCTTCCATCGACGGCGACACTCGTCGCCTCGACGAACGACCAGCCCTCGGGCAACTGGCCCCAGCCCACGACGGGACGGTAATCCATGACGCTCTCCTTGGGCCGGCCGTCAACGTCCGGCCGGATCGCGATAATGCCGGAGAAGATACGCCATGAGCTGCGCCTTGTCCTCCGGCGGGATCGGCGCGCCGTACTTGATCATGCGGTCGAGGGTCTCCGACCAGCCTTGCGGCCCGAAGCGCTGCTGGACGGCGATCTCGACGCTGTGGCAGATCACGCAGCGCATGATCAGCTCCCAGCCCGGCGTCTTCGGAACCTCCACCTCTTGTTGCGCGTGAGCGGCGACGGCCGTGCCGAGCGCCGCCGCCAGCGCGAGGCTACGCCACATCCACCTTGACGGCGTGAATCACGTTCCAGCGGTAGCCCAGGCGATTGAACGCGCGGCTCGCGGGCTGCATGCGGCCGAGGCTGTCGGTGGCGCGCGCCATGAGCGTGTGGCTGCCGGCCGCCGCATCCCACGCGTGCTCCCACTGGCGCCACGCGTAGCGATCGGACGGCCCGACCAACGTGGCCGTCGTCCACGTCTTGCCGCCGTCGGTGGAGACGTCGACGCCGGTCAGCTCGCCCTCGCCCGCCCACGCCCAGCCCCACGCCGTGACTTTGCCGGCCGCCAGCCTGGCGCCCTCGGCCGGGTTCACGATGACCGACTTCACCTCGAGCGACTGCAGCGAGTAGACCTCCTTGTCGTTGTCCGCACGCGGCGCCGTGTAGTTCGACTTCATGTAGAAGCCGTTGAACTCCTCCGTGAGCGCCATGACGCGCTCCAGCCACTTGATCGACGCCGAGCCGACGAAGCCGGGCACGATCGCGCGGACGGGCCCGCCGTGCAGGTGGGGAATCGGCCGGCCGGCCATCTCGAAGGCCAGCATGGTGTGCGGCGCCAGCGCCTTCCAGAGCGGCACGCTGCGGATGAAGTCGGGCGCCTGCGGCGTGGGCGGCTTGTCGACGCCGTCGAAGGCGACGTGCCGCGCGGCCGGGCGCAGCTTCGCCAGCGCCAGCACGTCGGCAAGACGCACGCCGGTGAACCGCTGCGTGCCGACGGCGCCGTGCTCCCACTGGATGCCCGACGCGCGCGGCTGGTGGAACGCGCGGCCGTTGCCGGCGCACTCGAGCGTGACGTCCTGGGTGAGCGCCGGCAGCTTGCGCAGGTCGTCCAGGCGCAGGACGACCGGGTTGTCGACCTCGCCCTCGATCCGCATCGACCACTGGGCGGGGTCGACCGGCGCCGCGTCGTAGTTGTTGCGGACGAAGAACGCGCTCTCGGGCGTGTGGTACGTGGTGAGGTCGGTCACACGCGCCTCGAGGTTGAGCGGGCGCGAGCTGCGCACGATCAGCTTCTCCTTGCCGGGCACGGGCGGCGGCGCGGGCGTCTGCGCGTCGCCGGCGGCCGGACGCAGCGCGGTCGCGGCGAGCGTGGAGCCGGTGGCGATCAGGAATCCGCGGCGGGACAGCGCGGCTTCGGTCTCGTGGGGCATGGGACCTAAATATAGCCCCGCCGGGGGTTGTTCCACCCTTTTGGCCGCGAGCGGCGTATATCAGTCGAGATGGACGAGCGGACGTTCGAGCGCCTGGCCGAAGAGTACGCCCGACGCCTGTACGCCGTCGCCTATCGGATGCTCGGCAACCGCGCCGACGCCGAGGATGCCGTGCAGCGCGCGCTCATGAAGTGCTTCGCCGCCCGCGCCAGCTACTCGCCCCGCTGGGCCGTCTCCACGTGGCTCTACCGAGCCGTCGCCAACGTCTGCATCGACGAGCTGCGGAGACGGAAAGTTCGCGGGCACGAAGTCAGCCTCGACGACGCAGAGGGCGGCGAGCGACCTCGCGCGGGCTCGCGCGAGTCCGGAACGGTGCCCGGAGTCCGCGCGACCCGGGGGGGAGTTGGGGGGGTCGCCTCGACCCCCCCAACCTCAATAGGCCGCCGTGTCGACCTCACGCGGGCACTGTCGCGCGTCCCGCGCGAAGCGCGGATGCTCCTGGCGCTGCACTACGTCAACGGCCTGGGCTATCGCGAGCTCGCCGCCATCCGCGGCATCACGGTGAACACGGTCAAGAGCCAGCTTGCACGGGGCAAGACGATCTTGAGACAGGCACTCGAAGCAGGAGGACACGATGGATCGGACTGACGACATGCTGCGGGACTTCTTCGCGGTGACGGCGCCGGCGGGCCTCGGCGACCGACTGCGCGCCGCGCTCCGCGAGGAGCCGGCCGCGCTCGAGGCCCTCATCGATCGGTTCCACGTGGAGGCCAGCGAGCGCGGCGTGGCGCGGCTGTCCTACGGGCGCGGACGCGACGTGGCCGCGGGCCGCGGCCGGCGACACGCCGAGCAGGCACGGCACGAGCTGGCCGAGTACCTGGCCGGCCGCCGCACGTTCTTCACGGTGCCGGTGGACCTGGCCGGCGTCGGCGAGTTCCAGGGCCGCGTGCTGGCCGAGGCCGACCGCATTCCGTTCGGCCAGGTCACGTCGTACGCCGCCCTCGCGCGGCGCATCGGTCATCCGCGCGCGGCGCGCGCCGTCGGCAACGCGCTCGGCGCCAACCCGGTGCCGGTGATCGTGCCCTGCCACCGCGTGATCCGCGGCGACGGCTCGTGGGGTCATTACGCCTTCGGCGGCGCGCTCAAGACGCGGCTGCTGGAGCTGGAGCGCACCACGCCGCTCCTGATCGGTTGCACCAGCACGCGCATCGTGTGCCGGCGCGGCTGCGCCCACGAGCAGCGCATCGGCGAGCACGGCCGCGTGGTCTTCGCCTCGGTCGCCGACGCCGCCTCCGTCGGCTACCGCGCGTGCAAAGCGTGTAAGCCGCGCGACGCCGCCGCCTGAGCGAGGCGCCGTGTTAGGCTCCGGGCCATGACACGGCTGAGCGTGCTGCTGCTCGCGGCACTGGCGCTGCTGCCGGCGCCGGCCGCCGCGCAGGTGTTCCCGCTGTTCGATTCGCACATTCACTACAGCCGGCCGGACTGGGACGCGTACACGCCGGAGCGAATCCTCTCGATCCTGGCCAAGGCCGGCGTGCGGCGCGCGCTGGTGTCGAGCACGCCGGACGACGGAACGCTGAAGCTCTACGAGAAGGCGCCGGCCGGCATCGTGCCCTCGCTGCGTCCCTACCGCACGCGGGACGACATGGGCTCGTGGCCGCGTGATCCCGCCGTGGGCGCATACGTCGAGGAGCGCCTGAAGCGGGGCATCTACCGCGCGATCGGCGAGATGCACTTCGGCGTGGCCGACGTGCCGGCGCCCGTCGTCAAGCAATTCGCCGCGCTCGCCGCCGACCGCACGCTCTTCCTGTGGTGCCACATCGACGACGCCACCGTGGAGGCGATGCTCAAGACGTATCCCGGCGTGAAGATCCTGTGGGCGCACGCCGGCATGTCCGCCCCGGCCGCGCGCGTGGCCGAGCTGGTGAGCCGCTACCCGATGCTGTGGGTCGAGCTCGCGCTGCGCACCGACGTCGCCTCCGGCGGCACGCTCGATCCCGAGTGGCGCGCGCTGTTCGTGCGCCATCCCGACCGCTTCCTCATCGGCACCGACACCTGGGTGACCTCGCGCTGGGAGTCGGTGGGCGCGGCCTCCGACGCCGTCCAGGTCTGGCTGCGCCAGCTTCCGCGCGACGTCGCCGAGCAGATCGCGTGGAAGAACGGCGAGCGCCTGTTCCCGCCGCCCTGAGCCGCCCCCCCGTATGAGGCCGCGCGTCCTCGTCATCCCCGGCTGGGGCGACTCCGGCCCCGAGCACTGGCAGAGTCTCTGGGAGAAAGCGCATCCCGACTTCCAGCGCGTCGTGCAGCGCGACTGGCTCTACCCGATCCGCCGCGAGTGGGTGGAGACGCTCGCGGCCGGCATCCGCGCCGCCGGCGGTCCGGTGGTGCTGGTCGCGCACAGCCTCGGCTGCCTCGCCGTCGCGCATTGCGCCCGCGACGCAACGCTGCCGATCCACGGCGCGCTCCTCGTCGTACCGCCCGACGTCGAGCGACCGGACTTTCCACCGACGATCGAAGGCTTCGCGCCCATCCCGCGCGCGCGGCTGCCGTTTCCCAGCATCGTGGTGGCCAGCCGGGACGATCCGTTCAGCGAGCTCGCGCGCGCCCAAGCGCTGGCGACGGTGTGGGGCAGCCGTTTCGTCGACGTGGGCGCGCACGGCCACATCAACGCGGATGCGGGGTTCGGGCCGTGGCCGCTCGGCGAGCGGCTCTTGGACGAGCTGCGCGGCTGAGGGTCAGGAGACGGCGGCCAGCAGGCGCCGGTCGGAGTCGTAGCGCAGGCGGGCCTCGGCGTCGGCACGCTCGGCCCACAGCACCTCGTCCACCTCGTGATCGTGCTCGCCGACCTTCTCGACCGGGCGCATGAGGTACCAGCGCACGGTCTTGCGGATGCGGCGGCCTTCGCGCTGGAACCAGTAGGTCACCGACGTCATCTCGCGCACGACCTCGCAGCGATAGCCCGTCTCCTCCTGCACCTCGCGCAGCGCCGCCTCCGTGCTCGACTCGCCCGGCTTGAGCGCGCCCTTGGGCAGCGTCCATACGGGCTGGTTACGCAGATCGCGGGCGCGGATGAGCAGCACGCGCCCGTCGGGATCGAGCACGAGGCCGCCGGCGGAGAATTCCAGACGCGGGCTCGCTTGTCGCGGCATGAAGGTCATCATACAAGCGGTTCTCTGATATCGTGGACCCGACTCGATGAGCGTCGACCTGCTGGAGCATTTTCCCGCCGGCTGCACACCGCGCCCGGAGCAGGCGCGCTTGCTGGCGGGCCTCGCCGACGCGCTGGCCGAGATCGCCGACGATCGCCGCGCGCCGCGTGTGCTGCTCGTGGAAGCGCCGCCGGGCGTCGGCAAGAGCCACGTGGCCATGACGCTCGCGCGCTGGAGCGGCGACGCCTACCTGCTGACCTCGCAGAAGCTCCTGCAAGACCAGTACGAGCGCGAGTTCGGCGCCGAGCTCGCGCTGGTGAAGGGCCGCGACAACTACGTGTGCGAGCGGTATCCGGCCGCGGCGGTGCCGACCTCGCGTGGCGCCTGTCGGCGCCCGCGCGGACCCGCGTGCGCCTGTCCGTACGCGCGGGCCAAGCAGGCGGCGGTCAACGCGCCGATCTTCTGCACCAACACCGCGTACTTCGCCACGCTCCGTCACTGGCACACCGAGCACCTGCGGCGGCGCCGGCTGCTGATCGTGGACGAGGCGCACAACCTCGAGAGTCAGCTCGTGTCCGTGTTCACGGCGCGCTTCTCGCACGACGAGATGCGCGAGTGGTTCGGCCGGCCGCTGCCGCGGCTGGCCCGGGCCGACGAGTACCGTCCCGTGCTGGCGGAGTACGTCGAGCGGCTGGAGGCGCGCCGGCAGGAGATCGCGCGCGCGCTCGACGTCGTCCATCCGCCGCCGCTGCCCGACGAGGTCTTCCTCGAAGCGCCGCTCACGCGCGATGAGCACGATCTCCTCGAGCAGCGCGACCAGCTCGACGGCGCGCTGGCGCGGCTGACCTTCTTCCTCGACGCGGAGGACCGCGAGTGGATCGTGCGCTATCCCGCCGAGCCGGCCGCCGCGCTGTCGCTGGTGCCGCTCACCGTGGCCGCCATGGCCCAGAGCCTGCTGGCCGACTGCGCGGAGGTCACCGTGCTGTCGTCGGCCTATCTCGGCCACCGCGAGGTGCTGGCCGAGTGCTTCGGCCTCGACGCAGGCGGCGTGCGCGTGTTCACGGTCGGCTCACCGTTCTCGCTCGAGCAGCGGCCGATCGTCTATCGCCCGGTCGGCGCGCTGTCGCAGGCTACGCGGGCGCGGCTGGAGCCCGCGGTCTTCGCCGAGGTGGGCGCCATCCTGGCCGCGCATCCGGACGACAAGGGGCTCATCCACGTCGGCTCCTACGAGATGGGCCGCCGCCTCGTGCACGACCTCGCGGCGCGGGCGCCGCGCGAGTCGCGCCGCCTGCTGTGGATCGACTCCGCCGGCGGCAAGCAGCCGGCGCTGGAGCACCATCGCGCCTCGCCGTTGCCGACGGTGCTCGTCTCGCCCTCGCTGCGCGAGGGCGTGGACCTGCCCGACGACTTCCTGCGCTTCCAGGTGCTCACGAAGCTGCCCTATCCGGATCTTGGCGACCCGTGGACGGCGGCGCGGCAGTCGCGCGACCACCGCTGGTACGCGGTGGAGACGGCCAAGGCGCTGGTGCAGGCCTACGGCCGCTCCTGCCGTCATGCGGACGACCACGGCGTGACCTACGTGCTCGACGGACAGTTCGCGCGCTTCCTGCAGTACTATCGCGTGCTGCTGCCCGAGTGGTTCCTGGACGCCGCCGTGCCGGCCGTGCGGCAGCTCGCGCGCGACGACGGCTGCTAGGATG
>QHRW01000003.1:17656-37871 GCA_003220265.1 Candidatus Rokuibacteriota bacterium
GCGCGCTTCCAGTGCTATCGCGAGAACATCTATGGCGCGCTCGAGCTGGTCGAGGCGGCGCACGCCGCGCATCCCGATCCACGCTACGCCGCCGAGGCCACGCGGATCCGCTCGTGGCTCGCGCACCTCGACAGCCGCGACGCCTACATCGGCGCCCAGGAGTCGCAGTACCGCGCGCTGCGCTGGCGCGCGGGGCTGAAGCTCCTCGAGAAGCGCCTCCGCATGGCGCTCGGACGCAAGACGCGCAAGATGGTGGAGCGGCGCGGGCGCAATCCCGAGTTCCAGGAGCTGGAGCGCGACATCGCCGCCGTGAACCCCACGCGCGTGCTGGACGCCGGCTGCGGCGAGGGCGCCGTGGCCATGGCCGTCGCCGCGCGCCACCCGGCCGCGCGCGTGGAGGGCGTGGAGGTGGCCGCGGCCAACGTGCAGCTCGCCCGCAAGCTCAACCGCTACCCGAACGTCGCCTTCCGCGAGGGTCTGGCCGAGGAGGTGCACACGCTGTTCGGGGCGGGCTCGTTCGACCTCGCCTACTCGTTCGCCGTCCTCGAGCACGTCCGCGACATGGAGGGCACGATCCGCTCGATCACCAGCGTGCTACGCCCGGGCGGGCGCTTCTGCTTCGTGGTGCCGATGCACGAGTTCCGCGCGACCGGCCCCCTGCCCGAGTACACGCCGATCCACGGCTACGCCGACCACTGCCGCGTGTTCTCCGAGCGCGAACTGCACGAACGCTTCGGCCGCGAGAAGGACTCGCGCGTGGTGAAGATTCCCGGCCGCTGGAAGCCCGGCGAGTTCCCCGCCACGCTGGAGCCGATCGAGTTCGGCTCCTTCTTCGTGTCGTACGCCGTCGCGGTATAGCACCGGCCCGAAGTTCTGGCACCCGCAGCCGTCGCTGATCTCTTGACCGTCTCCGGTGACGATTTCACGCGGGCGGCCGAGCGCGTACTCCGGAAGAACGAGGAGCTCTACCGGCGCCTCGCCTGATGCGCTATCTCACGCTTGGGGAGAATTGGCTTCGCCAGCACCTGAGGCCGATCGTCTAACCCTTCGCGGCTACTGCCGCCGAGCGGCCGGCCAGGCGGCCGAAGACGGCGCCCGCCATCAGCCCCGCGCCGCCCGGATAGTTGTGATAGAAGAGGCCGCCCACGAGCTCGCCGGCGCCGTAGAGGCCGGGGATCGGACGCTGCTCGCAGTCGATCACCTGGCCTGACTCGTCGATCTTGAGCCCGCCGAAGGTGAACGTGATGCCCGTCGTGACCGCGAAGCCGACGTAGGGCGGCGAGTCGAGCGGCTGCGCCCAGTGTGACTTGGGCGGCGTGATGCCGCGCGTGCCGCGGCCGTCCTTCACCGCGGGATTGAAGGCGACATCCTTCATCACGGCGGCGTTGAACTCGCTGACGGTCTTCACCAGCCCCGCCGGGTCGATCTCCAGCTTGCGGGCCAGGCCCTCGATCGTCATGTCCTCGGCCTTCGTCACCTCGCGAATCCGGTACTCCTCGCGCAGGATGTCGAGGACCTTCTGGTCGAAGATCTGGAACGCCGTGCGCCGCGGCTGGCCGAGCACGGCGCGGCCGTACTTGACGTAGGTGTAGTTGCGGAAGTCGGCCCCCTCGTCGACGAAGCGCTTGCCCTCCAGGTTGACCATGAGGCCGAGCGGGTAGGAGTGCTTCTGGAAGTTGTCGCCCACCTTGCGGTCGCCGTGCCAGGGCGCGTTGAGATCCCACTGCACGGAGTGACAGCCGCTCCAGTGGCCCCACGGCAGCGCGCCGATCTCCAGCGCCATCTTGATGCCGTCGCCCGTGTTGTAGGGCGTGCCGCGCACGCGCGCCAGCTCCCAGTTCTGGCCCAGGTAGCGCGTGCGCATCTCGGGATTGGCCTCGAAGCCTCCGGAGGCGAGCACGACGGCGCGGGTCTGGATGGTCTCGCTGCCGGCCGGCGTGCGCACGGCGATGCCGGTCACGCGCCCGCGATCGTCGGTGATCAGCCGCGTGGCCTTCGTGTCGAAGCGGACCTCGATGCCGGCCTTGGCCGCCGAGGCGTACTCCATGTCGATGAGGCCGGGGCCGCCGCCGACGGCTTCCAGCACGAGGCCGCCCCAGAAGCGGAACTTGCCGCCGACCTTGTAGGCCTGGCGGCCGAACATCGGGATCCAGCGGATGCCGCGCTCCTTCATCCAGCGCACGGTCGCCTGCGACTCGCGCACCAGCCGCAGCGCCATGTCGGGGTCGGCGCACTCCTCCGTGACGCGCATGAGGTCGTCGTAAAAATTGTCCTCGGTGTAGGGATCGACCTCCATCTGCGCGGCTTCCTGGTCGGAGAGGTCGCCGATCAGCGTGCGCAGCTCGTCGAAGGACTTGAAGGCGAAGCGGAAGCCGCCGGCCGTGAAGAAGCCGTTGCCGCCGCGCCACGCCTCCGGCGCTTTCTCCAGCACCAGCACGCGGGCCCCCGTCTCGCGCGCGGAGAGCGCCGCGCACATCGCCGCGTTGCCACCACCCACCACCACGACGTCCCAGGCCGATGTCGTCATGGGCGCGATGATGTCCGCGGGCCCGGGCACTGTCAAGCGCAGGCGCTCGCGCTACGGCGGCATCGCTCTTGCCTAGAGAAGAAACCACATGCGATCGTGCGCCTTGCTCCTTGCCGCGCTGCTGGCGCTGGCGCCGGCGGCCCCGGCGGTGGCAGGGCCGATCGCTGTGCGATTCCCGGAGGGCATCGTGCATGGCTTTCTCGTCTTGCGCTCGGCGCGCGGCGAGAGCCTGGCGCACGGCGAATTCACCCAGACCGTCCGGGGTGATCACCTGGAGAGCGCGCTCGTCTTCCGCTTCATCGACGGCTCGCTCTACGACGAGACGGCGACGTTCACGCAGCGCAAGGTCTTCCGGCTGATGGCCTACAAGCTGGTCCAGCGCGGGCCGTCGTTTCCCAAGACCTCCGAGGTCGCGTTCGACCGCGGCAGCGGCCGTTATCGCGCGCGCGCGGGGAACGACACCGCCGACGGCAAGCTGGAGATGCCCGAGGACCTGCACAACGGCCTGACCGGCATCCTGTTGAAAAATCTGCCGGCTGGCGCCGCGGGCAGCGGCCACATCGTGGCGTTCACCCCGAAGCCCCTGCTGGTGAACACCACGCTGCGGAAGGAAGGCGAAGATCGGTTTTTGCTCGGTGATGCTCCGCGGACGGCCACCCGCTACCTGGTGCACCTCGACGTGCCGGGGCTGAAGGGCGTCGCGGCGTCGCTCATGGGCAAGGATCCGCCCGACCTGCGCTACTGGGTCGCGACGGGGCCGGTGCCGGCGTTCCTGAAGTTCGAGGGGGAAATGTACCTCAAGGGGCCGCGCTGGGTGGTCGAGCTGGCGGCCCCGCGCTGGCCTGCCGCACCATCTCGATGAGCACCTCGCGACTCTGCGTCGCGCTCGTGACCTCGCGCGGGAAGCCGATCCGCACGCTCGAGAGCCGCTCGCCCTCCCGCAGCCGCAGCTTGAAGCCCAGCCGGTCCACCGTCACCATCGTGGCCTCGTCGGCCGCGACGCCGGCGTAGTGGCGGGCGTAGGTGATGAGCGCGTCGGCGTGGTCGCGGTTCATGTGCTCGACGATCCCGCTGGCGGCGTCCGCCAGCGGATCGGGCCGCGCGGCCGCGTAGTCGGGCGCCGTCACCCAGTCCATCGCCGCGAAGCCGCCGACGAAGTACGCGTCGATCACGTCCAGCCGCCAGAACGCGAAGTCCTCGAAGTCCACCCAGTACGCCGCGCGCGGCTGGCGGGCGAGATAGGCCGCGCGCGCGTCGCCGCTCGACTCGCGCGCAAGGCGGCGCGCCTCGCCCATCAGCGTGAGGCGGCCGGCGGCGAGCGGATCGCCGCTCCAGTCCGGCTGGGTGATCAGCAGGCTGGCCCGCGCGTCGGCCTCGAGATTCTGCGTGTGCATGGCCATCGCGCTGATGAGCAGCAGTGGGCGGCCCTCGCCGTCGAGGGCATAGGGCATGACCGAGCCGAACGGATGCCCGGGATGCCGTCGGGACAGCGTGGCCAGCGTGCCCGTGCGGCCCAGGTACGCGAGCGTGCGCGCCCGCTCGGCATAGGTCGGCTCGGGAATGACGGGCGCGTCGGGGCGCGGCGGCGGCCCGGCGTGGCGGCTCATCTGTTGACGTGGGGGGCCCCGATATGGCCCCCCACACCCCCCCTCGCTCGGAGCGCCCCGGGGGACCCGGGGCGCTCCTCGATTGCTCGCATGATCACGGCCTCACCAGCTCGAGCTGGTCGGTGTGCACGATTGTCCGTCCTTCGGCCGTGGCGCCACGAATCGAGAGTACCAGCGTGCTCGAGCCGGCCGCGATCGACAGCCGCACGGCCTCCACCCTGCCGGGCGCCGGCTTGAACCGCGCACTCACGTCGCGGCCCGCGAGCGTCGCGCGGAAGGTCTCGGGCGCGATGGTGGCGCCGTACACGATGACGATCGTGACCGCCGTCTCGGCGGGCGCCAGCTCCGTCCTCGCGGCCGCGGGCGCGGCGTAACTCAACAACCGATCGCCGTAGCCGAAGGCGCCGCTGATGCGCGGGGGCGCCGCGTACTGCAGGATGTAGCGATGCGTCTCGCCGGTGCGCGTCGGCACGCCGGTGATCTCGAGCGGCGGCGCCGACTGTCCGCCGCGATCGGTGGCGTACACGCTGACGTCGTACCGCCCCACCGCGGTGCCGATGACGTCGAGCGCATACCTGCCCGCCGCCGGCCGCATCACCTCCAGCTCGCGGCCCTCGATGTCCCCGGTGCCGGAGTCGTAGTTGGCGCGCGGAATTTCCTTGTAGTCCAGCCGGCTCTTCGGCTCGCGCCCGAGCCGGCGGCCGCGCGGGTCGGTCAGCACCAGCTCGGCGGTCGCCTTGTCGGCCGAGACGCCGACGCGCCCATAGGCCCGGATCGAGAGATAGGAATCGTCGCGCTGCTCCTTCAGGTCGAAGGCCGGTCGCGCAGCAGCCGTGTACGGCAACTCCCACCGATCGATCGCGCCGGGCTCGGTGGACGCGCGGGTGAAGTGCAGCCACCGGCGCCGTCCCCCGCGATCCCACTGGGCCACCGCGAGGTCGAGGTGGACGCGATCGGCTCCGGCAATCTCGACGACGTACCGGCCGTCGGCGGGATCGTCGAGCGTGATGGCGGTGCCGCTCAGGCCGCGGGGGCCGACCGGTGCGTTCGGCTGCGGGTTGGTCGCGGGTCCCCAGCGGGCGCCGGGAATTTCCGAGTGGAGCTTGGAGGTCTCGTCCATCCCCGTGCGCCGCCCCTGCCCGTCGATCACGAGGAGGTTGGCGCCGAGCGGCGCGGGGACGGGCGTCCCGTCCTGCGCGGTGACGTAGACGCTCACCGTCAGGCGGTAGGGCGGCTCGAACGTGGGCTCGATGGTCGTCACGCCGCTCTGGTTGGCGCCGGGGCGGAGGATGACCTGGGCGGCGGCGACGTCCGCCAGCATCGCCACGAGGAGCGCGAGGAGGATGCTACGGCGTCTCACGTGCTTCCAAGATGTCGAGCAAGGCAGTCGCACAGTATATTCGGTCTCGCTTCGCCTGGTTGACGAGCCTCAGGATCCCGGCGGATCGCAACTTGTCAACCGCCCGTTGCGCTGTCGTGAACGCGACGCCCAGTCGCTGCTGCACGAGCCGCACCGTGCAGTACGGGTTCTGAGCGATGACGTCAACGAGCTTCAGCGCCACGGCCGAGGCACCAGCCATCTTGGCCCGCCACCGCGATGTCAGCGCATTGATGCGCTCGGCTCGACCCAGCGCGTCCTCCGACTGGCGCGCCACGCCGTTGAGGAAGTATGCCAGCCACTCCGCCCATTCGCTGTGGGCGTGCACGCCCTGCAGCCGGTCATAATATTCCGCCCGGTTCGCCTCGAAAAACGCGCTGAGGTAGAGCAGCGGCGTCGGCAGAACCTCCCGCTCGACCATGAACAGGGTGATGAGCAGCCGGCCCACGCGGCCATTGCCATCGAGGAAGGGGTGTATTGCCTCGAACTGCACGTGCAT
This sequence comes from Candidatus Rokuibacteriota bacterium, assembly GCA_003220265.1. Taxonomy (GTDB): domain Bacteria; phylum Methylomirabilota; class Methylomirabilia; order Rokubacteriales; family CSP1-6; genus AR5. The sequence goes on from QHRW01000003.1 coordinate 23,668, forward strand.
GAGGGCCGCTTGGATGAGGACTGGTAGCGATCGGTCGTGCAGGAACTTCTCCCAGGCGCCCATGCACTCCATCAGTGTGTCAGGAGGAGGGGGAACGTACGTCGCATTGGCGAGCGCGGCGCCGGGTGGTCCGATCCAGTTCTGCGTCCGGCGGAATTCGCCTGGCGTTGCGGAGTCTCCTCGCACGCCGGCCATCAACTTCGCGTGAAGCTCCCGCGTGAGGCGAAGCGACAGCGGCAGCGTCCGGAGGCGCTTCACACCGTACTCCAGAGCCGCCACGTAATTCGCTACTTCTTTCAGGTCACTCGGGCTCCGGTCGAGAGCAGCGCCGGCCTCGGCGGCGAGCAGCTCCCCAAGCGTCGCCCGTGTTCCTTCGATTCGGCTGGATAGCACGGCCTCTCGGCGCACGAACGGCCGGATCAAGAGGTGCGGGTTAGGAAGGCGCCCGGCCTCTCCGGCCAAACGACCGATCAGGCGATCGGCGTCCGACAGCACCCTGACGAGTGTCGGCGTCCACGCGATCTCTGGGGGCAGCGGGTCCGGCACAAACGCCGTGTAACCGCCAGCGGCTCGGACGAGACGGCCGGGCGGTTTACCGCGAGTCACTCGGGCCCGGCTTGTTCGCGCCCACGCTAACAGCGTCGCTCTCTATTTTCGATCGAGACATGATTCGATAATAGCATCGCGTGCCGTGTGAGCCGTCTTTCAAAGCGCGCCGGGGAAGGGACGCGGGTGGAAGTCTTAGACTTCCTCAGAAAATGACCCGAGGTGTCAGGCGACGCGTTCGAGCGTGACGTGGTAGCCCTGCCGCTCGAGCGTTTGGATGGCGGCGGGCGACGCGCTCGGTGTGGCGGCGGGTCACAGTAGTCGGCCTCGAGTTCCCGGTACGTCAGTCGTAGAGGTAGCTGACTTCCCGTTCGAGTCTGTCGTCCCGCCAGCCGACGTAACGGCCGTCGTCGTACATGTTCAGCCAAACCTCGACGTCGTTGCCCATTTTAGCCGTGATGATCCGATCCCGATCCCGGGCCGTGACCACATGGAGATTTTCGACCTGGCGCAGCCGGCCCCAGTACGTCGCGGGATCCGCGGCGCCAAAGTGGATACGCATCAAGCGGTCCCGGAAGAAATAGAGCCACAGGTCACCAGTGGCGCCCAGATGCGAAAAGTTCTGAACCTTGACGATGTAGAGATGATCGTCCCTCGTGGGCGGGTTTCCCCGCCGTACGATCTCCCAGCGGAGGCCAAGCGATTCAAGCCACCTGCGGACGTCGTCGGGAGTCGAGTAACTCGGGAAGCCGTCGAGCAGCCGTGCCGGTGGCAAATCCTTGCCATAACCTTTTGGCGGGAACGGTGGTGAGGGCGCAACGACGAAGAAGGCGACGATCCCGACAGCGAGGATCGTGGTCATCAAGAGAAGGATTGCGCGGCCGCGCCTTGTGGGTCTCAGGTTCATGGTAGGCCGACGCGCTGAATCTCCTGAATCACCGAGGGCCGTGCGGCGTTGTTGATGATGTCGCCGAGGAAGAATTCGTTCGCCCAGCCGGCAAATGCGGCGAACGCGGCACCGTTCTCCTTCGTTCGGTGATGCTCGCCCGACGACCGGGACCGTGATGTCCGGCTGCGGCGGCGGGGCAATCTCGACGCCATCGTCGCCGCGGACCTCGGCCCCTGATCCAAGGCGCCTCGCAGCAATGTCGAAGAAGAGATGTGCGAGCCCCCCCGACAAAGACGGTCGTTAGGATCGGAAAGTCGGGCTTCTACTCGCGCGTGGCGGTGAAGGGGCAGATCTGGTTGTAGGCGCAGTAGCGGCAAGCCTGGCGCGAGGGCGTGGCCTCGAAGCGGCGCGCGCGGATGCCGTCGGCGGCGGCCTGCACGGCATGGACCGCCTCGTCCAGGTCGGCCTCGGTCGGCTCGCGGCGGCCGATCACGTGGGTCTCGATGAAGCGCAGCTCCACGCGCTGGGGCAGCCGTCCGCTCATCTCGCGCCAGGCCAGCGCGTACATCTTGAGCTGGAGATTCTGCGCCACGCGCCGGTCGGCGTCCTTCTGGCGAATGACCTCGCTCGTCTTGTAGTCGACGATGACGGCGCCCAGCAGATCCTCGTCCACGCGGTCGAAGCGGCCGCGCACGCGGTTGTTGCCGACGCTGAAGGCGAAGTCCTTCTCGATCCACGTGGGCTTGAGCCCGTCGGCCTCCTCCTGGTGCCAGAAGCGCGTGAGGGCTTCGCGGCCCGCGGCCTTGCGCGCTTCCTGGTGCTCCCAGGTGAGGAAGCCCTGGTTCAGCCACTTGCGCTCGTACTCGGCCAGGAGATCCTCGAGCGAGGTGTAGTTGCCCTCGACGCGGCGCTTGAGATAGAACTCGACGACCGCGTGGATCGTGCTGCCGTAGACGACCGTGTGGTGGCGCAGGATCGGCACGCGCAGCAGGTGGACGTAGCGGTACTTGAGCGGGCACGTCTGGTAGTCGTCCACCTGCTTGTGGCTGAGCAAGAGCTCTTCGGACTCGGGGATGGGCACCGCCGCGCCGGTCTCCTGCGCGGGCGGCGGCGCGAAGCGCTCGATCTCCTCGACGGCCTTGCCCTTGAACGGGCGGGCGGCGCCCTTGGGCAGGTCGAGAGCCTCCAGCACGAACTGGCTCACCTTGCGCTCGCGCGTGCCGCCGTAGTCGCGCGCGCTGGTGAAAAACAGCTCGCGCCGCGCCCGCGTCATGCCCACGTAGAAGAGCCGCCGCTCCTCCTGCGTGTGGAAGTCGCCGGTGGGCAGCAGGTCCTTGACCAGCTCGGCCGGCAGCTCGAGCGCGTCGCCCCGCCGCTGCACCGGGAACTTGCCCTGCACGCAGTTGACCATGAAGACCACGGGGAACTCGAGGCCCTTGGCCTTGTGCACGGTGAGCACGCGCACGGCGGGTGTCTCCACGTCGGCCTCGGCCACGGCGGGATCCTCGCCGGCGTCGATGAGCGCGTCGAGGTGCTTCACGAACTCGCGCACGTTGTCGTACTTGAGGGCCTTGGAGGCGTCCTGGATGCGGCGGAAGAACTTCGAGATGTTCTGCACCTCGGCCTCGTCGCGCGCCGTGGCCGCCTTGGACATGCGGGCCAGCCAGCCGGAGTCCACCAGGAACTGGTAGAGCAGCTCGCCCGTCGGCATCTCGCGCCCGAGCTCCATGTAGCGCAGCAGGTCGGCCACGAGATGGCGGATGGCCAGCCGCGCCTCGTCGCCGATCTCGCCGCTGAGCTCCGGGATCTGCTCCGTCTCGCGCAGGACGTCGAAGAGCCAGCGGTGCTTGCGGTCGGCATGCGTCGCGCAGCGCGTGAGGTCGGCGATGGGCACCTGGTAGAGGTCGGACGAGGCGAGATAGTGCACGCTCACCGAGTCGTCGGGGTGTGCCACGGCGCGCAGGAAGGCCAGCAGCAGGCGCACCTCCGGACGGCCGTAGAGCCCGGCGTTGCCGGAGAACGTCCACGGGATCCCGCGCAGGTTGAAGGAGCGCAGGAACTGGTCGGCGTCGTTGTTGGAGCGCACCAGCACCGCCACCTCGCCGACGCTCCACCGCCCCAGCTCGACGCGCTCGCGGATCATCTGCGCGACGGCGTCGGCCTCCTGCGTGGCCGTCTCGTAGTGGAGGTGATGCGGGTCGGGACCGGGGGCCTCGCGCACGGCCACGAGGTGCTTGTCGATCCCGCTGCGCACTTCGAGCCGGTCGGGATTGTTGTAGAGGATCAGCTTGTAGGCGGCGTCGAGGAGCGCCTGGTGCGAGCGGAAATTTTCCGTGAGCACGACCTGCTTGGCGCCGGCGTAGTGCTCGAGGAAGCCGATGACGTTGGAGATCGCGGCTCCCCGCCACCTATAGATGGCCTGGTCGTCGTCGGCGACCACGGCGACGTTGCGATGCCGCGCGGCTAGCAATTTCACCAGCTCGAACTGCGCAAAGTTGGTGTCCTGGAACTCGTCGACCAGGATGTACTTGAACCGCCGCTGGTAGTAGTTGAGCACGTGCGGGCGCTGCCGCAGCAGCCCGAGGGCCAGCACGATCTGGTCGCCGAAGTCGATGTTGCCCTCGCCCGCCATCACCGTCTGGTAGGCCGCGTACACGGCGGCCAGCTCGGCCTGGGCCGCCGCGCGATCGCGCGCGTCCTCGTCGTCCGGCGCGGCCACGGCCGTCTCGCGCAGGCGCTCGGCACAGCGCGCGTAATGCTCGGGCGCGATGTCCTCGTCCTTGCAGCGGCTGATGAGCGTGATGATCGCCTGCAGGTGGCGCGTGGGGTCGCCCAGCGGGCGGTAGCGCTGCAAGGGCAGCGCGAAGAGGCGGTCGCGCAGAAAGATCACCTGCTCGGCCCGGCTCAGCACGCTGAAGTCGTTCTGCAGCCCGATCTCCAGCGAGTGCCCGCGCAGCAGGCTGTCGCCGAAGGCGTGAAAGGTGGCGATCTCCACGTCGGCGTAGCCGTAAGGCACGAGCTGGTCGACGCGCTCTTCCATCTCCGCCGCGGCCTTGTCGGTGAACGTGAGGGCCAGGATCTCTTCCGGCCGGGCGCGGCGCTGGGCGATGAGCCAGGCGATGCGGCGGGTGATGACGGTGGTCTTGCCGGTGCCGGCGCCGGCGACGATCAGGAGCGGGCCGGCATCGTGAGTGACGGCCTCACGCTGGGCAGCGTTGAGACCATCGAGGATGCGGTCGCCCGCCATGCGGCTACGACTATAGCAGCAAGCGGTCAGCGGTGGGCGGTCAGACGCGTCCTCCGGCCTCCGGCGCGGGGTCGAGGAGGCGCATGAGCACCGGCAGCACCATGATGGAGGCGACGAGACTCGTCACGCTACCGAGGGTCAGCAAGAGTCCGAGACTCCACATGCCGCGATGGTGGGCCAGCATGAGCGTGCCGAAGCCGCTGATGGTGGTCAGGCCGTTGAAGACCACCGCCAGGATCGTGCTGCGGGCGAAGCGCGGCCCGCCGTGCGCGCGCGCCTCGAGGGCACGCGTGATCACGTTCAGCCCGTACTCGGCCGAGGCCCCGATGATCAGCGGAACGCCCCACACGTTGGCGACGTTCAGCTTGAGCCCGAAGAGCGGCAGGAGCCCGATCGCCCACAGCGTGCCCAGCACGAGCGGCACCAGCGCCAGCGCCGTCTCGCGCAGGCGCCGGAGCATGAGGCCGCTGATGACCCCGACGACGAGGACCGCGAGCGCACCGCCCCGGCGCCAGGCGTCGTCCATGCGGCGGATCGACTCGAACGTGATGACAGGTGTGCCGGTGACGTCGGCATCCACGGACCGCAGGTCGGTCACGAACCGGATGGCGCCCTCGCGGCTCCAGACGTCGACCTTCGGCTGGACCTGGAGGAGGAACTGTCCCCCGTCGCTGATGAACTTTCGCCGGATCGTGGCCGGGATGTCGGCGAATGTCACGAGCCGGGGATCGAGGTTGCGCCGAAGGAAGCGCAGCTTGTCGGCGAAATCCCTGCCAAGATCGGCCTGGTAGCGCGCCCATCCGGCCTTGGCCCGCACCTGGCCGGCCTCCTCGACCGCCCGGAGCAGGTCGGCGAGCCGGCCGCGCAACGTGCCGAGCTCACCAGCGCCCTCGGGACCGGCCATGTCCGCCGCGACGTCGAGACGGCGCCGGAGGACCTGCAGGGCGCTGCCCACTCGACCCACGTCGAGGGCCGGCGTCGAGCCCACCCGCAGCGGCGCGATCACGGCAGCGACGTCGCGAACGATTTTGGCCTTCGCGGCCTGGTCGTCGGGAATGAACATCAGCGCCGACTCCACGCCGGCAACCGAGGGAAGCCGCTCGAACGCCGCGCGCTTGCGCTCGAGCTCGGCCAGCGACGTCGCCGTCGACAGTGCCGCGTAGCTCGAGCGGCCGTGGGCCTGCGTGATCCGCCGCTCCCACACCACCGACTCCGTCCCCCGGGCCTGGAGATCGAGCAGGTCGTAGTCGAACTCGAGCGTGCGGGCCGACCAGAGCGCGAACGCAGTGAGGGCACCGGCCAACGCGAGCACGGCGACCGGGTGCCGCGTGAGACGCTCGACGAACGGCACGGTGACGGCGGCCGCGGAGACGGCTTTTGGGGCCGAGCCCGGCGCGCCGTCGCGGCCGCCGTGGAGCAGAGCGAGGAGCGCGGGGAAGACCGTGAGCATGGCGACGAACGCCGCCAGCAGCGCCGTGCCGGCGATGAAGCCCAGCTCCTGCACCCCGTGGAAGTCGGTGACCAGCAGCACGTAGAACGTGGCCGTGCCGGTCAGGGCGCCCAGGAGGATGCCGGGGCCGCTGCGCGCGGCCGTTCGCTCCAGCGCCTCTCCGGCGCCGGCGCCGCGCCGTCGCTCCTCGTCGAAGCGAAAGAGCACGTAGATGCCGTAGTCGATGCCGAGCCCGATGACGATCGAGATGAACATCACGGAGAACACGGTGAGATGCCCGACCGTCAGCGTGACCAGGCCGAGAGACCACGTCAGGCTCAGGGCGAGGACCGCCAGCATGACGACGGGGTCCCGGAGGCGCCGGAAGGCCAGCAGCAGCAGACCCAGCGTGAGCGCGAAGGCCAGGCCCGTGGCCAGCCGGCTGTCGGCAAAGGCCGCGCGCATCCCGTCCGTCGCCAGCGCCGGCCCGCCGGTGACGCCGGCCTCGACGCCGGGGAACTCGGCGCGCAGGCGGGTGATCTGGAGCCGGATCTCGTCGAGGGCGGCCCCGTCGTTCGTGAAGCCGCCGCTGCCGCCGACCGGATCGGCGAGCAGATAGAGCAGGCGCTTGTCGTCCGACAGGAAGTAGCCGGTGTCCTCCTCGCCGTCCGCCAGGGGCAGCATCGAGCCCCACGGAGTTGCGGACACCCCCGGCCGCGTGATGGCGTCGCGCATCTGGGTGAGGAGCGTCGTCAGGAACCGGACGTCGGCGGCGCCGGCGCCATCGTCGAGCCCGAGATCCAGGAAATGCGTGACGAACGCGCCGGCGAGCCGGCGATTCACGCCGTCGAGGAGCGTGACCAGCCCCGGCTCGGCGGCGAACGATTCGATGAAGTCCTGGTGCTCGTAGACATCCTCTCGCAGCTGCGTCAGTGCCGGCGTCGGCAGGTAGAGCAGCGCGCGCCCGGCGAAGTCCTCCGGCGCCACACGGTACGCGAGATGATTGAAGGCGATCGGCCCCGCGTGCAGCGCGCCGGCGAGGCGGGCCGCGAACGCCCGGGATTCCTGCCACGTGCGGCCCTGCGTCACGATGACCAGCTCGTCGAGCTCGCCGAAGGCCTTGGAATACTCGCGATAGCGGGTCACGTACCCCTGGCCCGGCGGCAGCAGGTGCAGCTCGGACGTCTCGAACGTCAGTCGCGTCAGCGTGAGCCCGACCGAGATGGCGGCGAGGCCGAGCGCGATCGCGAGGACGGCGACGGGGTGTCGCCGGCACAGGACCACCGTCCGGCGGAGCGCCCGGCTGGCGGAGACGCTCACCGCAATGGGCTCTCCGCTCGCGGCTGCGACCGCGTGGCACGCCGAAGGTCGAGCCCCTCGCGTCCGACGGCCGCATAGCAGAGGAGAAGACCGAGACCGGCCCAGGCCAGCTCGCGAATGTGCCGGATGACCCCGAACGCGAATCCCAGGCTCGCCGGCAGGCCGAGCGCGGCGAAGATGACGACCTTGCCGCCCTCCTGGGTCCCGATCTTGGCGGGGACCATGAAGAGGAACCCATCGACGGTGATCGACAGCACCTCGATGGCGAGTGCGGTGGCCACGGGCACGGGGATCAGGAGGAACCGGCAGATCCAGTACGCCTCGAAGGCCCCCCAGGCGTAGCCGAGCGCGAACATCAGCGTGGAGAGCGCGACCCGGCCCTTATGGCCGCGGACGAAGCCGAGCACCTGCGCCCCGAACGCCCGCCGCCACGCGGCCGAGGCGAGGGCGGCCCACCGGGACCGCCCGAGGAGGCCCATGAAGACGATGCAGGCCGCGCCGACGCCGGCGACCCACGGCAGCCCGGGCGCCACGGGGAGAACGATCCACTGGCCCGCGACGAGCGCCAGGCCGGCCGTGATGAAGAGCGCCTGCGCCAGCGTCTGCGTCGACTTGGCGACGATGACGGACACCGTACGCACGTCGGCGCCGCGGCGGTCATCGAGCATCGTCGCGCGGGCGACCTCGCCGCCGAGCGTCGCGGTAGGCGTCAGGTAGTTGATCGCGTCGCCCACCACGCGCAGGCGCACCAGCTCGCCGAGCGAGAACGCCCCGGCGTCCGCCCGCGCGAAGGCGAAGCGCCAGCCGAGCGCATTCAGCAGGTGAGCGACGATCTCCTGGCCGATCACGAGCGCTAGACCCCATCCCACCTGCGCCAGCCCGACGCGCACGACGTTCGTGTCGAACCGCCACGCCAGGAATCCGAGGCCCAGCGTGCCGAGCGCGAGGAGGATCTTGTGGCTCGTCCTCATCGTGCCCGTGGCGGTCGGGCTCCCCACCAGAGGCTGATCCAGAACAGGTGGGCGCCGATGGCAGCGCTCCACACGAACCATTCGAGCCGCTCGACGGCGGTGAGGGCCATGACGAGGTAGATGTAGTCCCGGCTGGCGATGCGCTCGTAGACGCGCAGGAATCCCAGCCGGCGCTCGGGCGGGTAGCGGTTGATCAGCCAGGAGACGGACGCCATGCTCAGCAGGACGCCGATCAAGAGGATGAGCGCCGGCGTCGCGAAGCTCATGTCCGGGTGGAGCCGCTGCAGGTGCACCGCGATCGCGACGAACGTCGCGAGGTGGATCACGTTGTCCGTCGCGATGTCGAAGCGGGCGCCGGCACGGGACATGAGCAGCTTGAGCCGGGCCACCTCGCCATCGCAGCCGTCGAGAATGCAGCTGGCCCAGAGCAGGGCCACGCCGGCGAGCGCCCGGCGCGGATCCGCACCTGCGAGGAGCGCAGCGCCGCCGAGCCCGACGAGGAGACTGAGCGCCGTGATCGCGTTGGGCGTGACCGGCGTGCGGATCAAGAGCCGGGAGATGAAGATGGACAGCGTCCGATCCACGCGCGCCAGATAGCCGTCCGTCGACCGGCGCAGGGCGCCGAAGAGACGGCGCTCGGCGCTGCGGCGGCTCGACGCATCGTTCGCGTCGTGCCAGCTCGCCGCGGGCGCCGCCACCCGCACCGTGTCCAGGTCGGACACGGCCCACCGCCCGAACGCTCCAGCGCCGTGCGCGGCCCGCGTGATGAGCGCCCGGGCGGCCGGATAGTACGTGCCGACCGGCGCGCCGCGCGACATCCAGGTCGTCGGGCGGCGCGCGGAGACCGCCGGGGCCAGGAGCTCGCGCAACTCGTTAGGCTCCGGCACCGTGTCCGGAGCGATCACGAGCACGGGCGAGTTGGGATCGAGCTCGCCGGCCAGGCCCGCCGCGGACGCGGCGGACACGACGTGCCGCCAGGGCGCCCGGATGCCGGCGAGCTGCCGCCGCCAGGATCCCGGCAACGCCTCGGATTCGGTAAAGAAGACGACGCGGCTGACGCCCTCCAGCGTGGCAGCGGCGCTGGCGGCCCGCACGCCGGCGGCGACGGAGGCCACCACCGCCGCGTCGCGCGGCACCGGCACCAAGACCTGGAGCCCCGGGCGCGGGGCCGGCCGGACCGGCGGCGCCGGCGTGGCCGGGGCGGGCGCGTCCGGCGTGCGGGCGGCGAGGAACTGCAGGAATTCGCGGCCCTCGCGGAGCCGCCGCCGCATGACCTGGCGGTCCGCCACCATCTCCCGCGCGATGGCGAAGAGCTTCCCCGGCCGGAAGTAGAATCGGCGGTAAAACTCCTCGGTGCTGCGCGCGATCTCGGTGCTGGCGAGGTGCGGATACGACAGCGCGCTCACCTGGGCGCCGCGCTCGTCGACGAGCGCCTCCCGCGAGAGCCAGCCGTTGTCGACCGCCTGGCGGAAGAGCTCGGTGCCGGGATACGGCGCGGCGATCGAGACCTGGATGGTGTCCGGGTTGATGTCGCAGGCGAACCGGATGCTTTCCTGGATCGTGTCCGCGGCCTCCCCCGGCAGGCCGAGGATGAACGTGCCGTGGATCTTGATGCCGAGGGTCTTGGCGTGCCGGGTGAAGAGCCGGGCCATGTCCAGGCGAATGCCCTTCTTCACGTTGTTCAGGATCGTCTGGTTGCCGGACTCGTAGCCCACGAGCAGCAGGCGCAGCCCGTTGTCCTTCATCACCTTCAGCGACTCGTACGGCACGTTCGCCTTGGCGTTGCACGACCACGTCACGCCGAGCTTGCCCAGGCGCCGCGCCAGCGCCTCGACGCGCGGCAGGTCGTCGGTGAGGGTGTCATCGTCGAAGAAATACTCCCGCACCTGAGGAAAGTGCCGCGTGGCCAGCGCGATCTCGTCGGCGACGTGCTCGACACTGCGCGTGCGATACCGATGGCCGCCGACCGTCTGCGGCCACAGACAGAACGTGCACTTCGACCGGCACCCCCGGCCCGTGTAGAGCGACACGTAGGGATGCAGCAGGTACCCGATCGCGTAGTGCTCCACGACGAGGTCGCGCTTGTAGACGTCCACCACGAACGGCAGCGTGTCCATGTCCTCCAGCACCGGCCGGTCGGGCGTATGACGGATCGTGCCGTTCGACCGGAAGCTGAGGCCGAGCACGGTCTCCAGCGGACGGTCCTCGGCGACTTCCTTGATCGTGAAGTCGAACTCGTTGCGGGCGACGAAGTCGATGGCCCGGGACGCCGACAGCGCCCGCACGGGATTCACGGCGACGTGGGCGCCGACGAGGCCGACCCGCAGCGCCGGGTTCTCGGCCTTCAGGGCCTCCGCCACGCGGACGTCGTGCGCGAAGGACGGCGTGCTGGTGTGCAGGATGGCCAGGTCATAGTCGGCGGCCATCGGCCGGACGTCGTCGAGCGTGAGGTCGTCGGGCGGCGCGTCCACGAGCCGGGAGCCGGGCACGAGCGCGGCGGGCTGGGCGAGCCAGGTCGGGTACCAGAACGAGCGGATCTCGCGCCGCGCCTGGTAGCGGGCGCCGGCGCCGCCATCGAACCCCTCGTACGACGGTGGGTGCAGGAACAGGGTCTTGAGATACCCGTGCTCGATCGTCACGGCGATTCCTCCCACTTGGACGCGAGCGGTGGCGGCGCCGCCGCTCGGCCGAGCGCATGTTGGTTGACGCCGCCCCGCGCGGGCTCGAGGCGCCCGTCCGGACGAACCCGGAGCTTCGCCTCGTTCCATTGCACGGTGCGTCCCATGAAGCTGACGATGCCGACGAGGAACGACAGGACGTCGCGGATCGGGACCAGCCAGGTGTCGGACCAGCGCAGATGCGGCCCCAGCGAGCGCGACAGCACCAGGCGGCCGAGGCACCGGAGACCGATGTGGGCCAGCGTGGCGACGCCGGCGGCGGCCCCGCCCTGGCTGAGCACGAACCACAGGAGCGACAGCGGGATCCCGAACGTGAAGAGCGAGCAGAAGTACGGCAACGGTCGCAGCGTCCGGAACGTCCTCGCCCATCGAAGCTCGTGGACCAGGAGGCTGCGCACGCCCCGCTCGGTGATGACGTTGTCGACGACATAGGGAACGAGCACGACGCGCAGGCCCAGCCCGCTGACGAGGCGGCCGAGCATGTAGTCGTCGGCGAGATGGTCGGCCACGGCCTCGAAGCCCCCGATGGCGCCGAGCGTCTCGCGGCGGCACGCGATCGTCGCGCCGAAGGCGTGACGCAGCGGTTCGATGCGGATGCCGACCAGCGCGGCCGGGAAGAACCACTCGTTGATGAACATCGCGCCGAGCCGCGATGCGAGCCCGCCCGGCGCCACGCCACGGTACAGGCACGTCACCAGCCCGACGCGCGGCTCGGCCAGCGGCCCCACGACCGCGCCGATGTAGCCGGGCCCGACGCGCATGTCGCTGTCGACGACGATCAGCATGTCGTGCTTCGCGTGCCGGGCGAGATTGGCGAGGTTGCTGACCTTCAGGTTGGTCCCGATCGTGCGGTCGTCGATCACGAGCGTCAGCTCGACGTGCGGGAAGTCCTGGATCAGCCGGTCGACGACGGCAATGGCCGGGTCCTGCCTGTCGCGCACACCGAGGACGATCTCGAAGGTGGGATACTCCTGCCGGCAAAAGCTGGCCAGGTTTTCGTAGAGCTGTCCGTCATCGCCGCGCAGCGGCTTCAAGATCGTCACCGGTGGCGAACACGTGGTGACGCCGCGCCACGATCCGCCGTAGCGGGCCGCGCACCCGAAGGCGACGACCCAGTAGGCCGCCGCGAAGAGGACTGGACCGAGAAAGACGAGATCCACGCTGGACATCTCAGCGATCCATGCCGACGATCGTCGAGCGGTCTTGCATCGCGTCCCCCCACACGTGCTGGTCGATGGGCAGGGCCCGAGGGAACGCGCCCTGTGTAGCGACACGTCTCCGACAGTGCCGGCCGAGCGATCGGCCGGCGGGCCCTAGTAGAGAATCAGCGCGAGCGAGCTACGCGATCGGCGGAGAGCGGGGGGAGCCGGCAGGACGAAACGCGGCGGGGACGAACAGGACTTCCCTGACCCAGATGCGGGCCAGGCACGCCCACTCCGCCGCGGCTGCGGGTAACGGCGCGGCGGCAACCGCGCAGGCACTGACGATCGAGACGACGACGTTGTCGAAGTCGTCGTCGTCCCAGTAGCCGCCGATCCACGTTGGATCGGGTGGCGAGGCGTACGCCGCCGGGACGAGCGCGGTGAGCAGCGCAACGACGAGAAGTGCGACGTGACGGCTATAGCGCACACGGTATGATGGCCTCGCGGCGCGCAGTGGTCAAGCCGTAGTGCGGACGCTCGAAGCGCGCGCCGCGATCAGGTTGACAACGCGAGGCGCTCCATCGAGACTTCGTCTCGTTGGCCGATCGCCAGGCGAGCGACTGATAACGCTGGCCGCGATCAGGCAGCGCAGCAAGAAGGAGGTCTCAGATGGCGAAGGTACTTCGATGCGGAGACTTGATGCCGGGGTGTAACGCGGTCATCGAAGGCAAGGACGAGGCCGAGGTGATGACCAAGGGCGCCGAGCACGCCAAGACCGCGCACAAGATGACGACCATGCCACCTGACATGACCGCCAAGGTGAAGGCGGCGATCAAGGACAAGAAGTAGGCCGGCTCGCCGGTCATCACGGGCGCCGAGTGAAGCTCGGCGCCCGTGTTTCTGGGCGTCCCGCGCTATCCGCCGAACCCAGGGGAGGAAACACATGGCCACGCACTCGAAGACTCGCCATGCCGTTCGGCGGCTTCGCCGTCTCGCCCGCCGACGCCGCGACGCCGCGCTGAAGAGCGTCCGCCTCGGCCAGACCGAGAAGGGCGCGTCCACGCCCCGGAAGTAAGCCCGCCTGCTCGCGTCGTCGTTTACAAATCTTTACTCCCCGACACACGGCCTTCACACGGCCTTCGTATCGTCAGCGCACTAGCGAAAGGGGAGTGGCCATGCCCATCGACGACCGAGAACGCGAACGGCGACGAGCGCTCGTGCGTGCGCACTATGCCGCCGAGAACGACCACGATCTGGAGCGAATCATGGCCACGTTCTCGAAGGACGGGGTCATGCTCTACAACCGCCAGGAGTTCCCCAGCGACGCGACGATCCGCTGGGCGCACGGCTACATCGGCATGAGCGCGGCGCCCGGCGCGTTCAGCGGCCTTCGCGCCGTGGTCGACCAGGAACACTTCACCGACGCCGAGACCGTGGTCGAGGGACGCGTCTGCGGAATGCACAGCGCCGAGTTCCTCGGCTTTGCGCCGACGGGGCGCGCCGTCGAGCTCCCCTTCGTCGCCTTCTACCGCTTCGACGCGGACGGCAAGCTCGCGTCCGAGCGCGTGGTGATGGACCTCGGCTCGCTGCGCGCCTGAGTCAGCGGACCTATGCGACGCGATGACACCATCAGTGTTGTCTTCCCGTTCTTCCCCCTGCAGGGTGGCTGATCGATCGCACGCGGCCCTGGTCGGCGTCGCCTTCGTCGGCATCACCGTAGGGCCGGCCGCGTGCTCGCCATTCGCCTTGAGTCCGGGGATCGACCCATTACGGCTACGACGTTGCGTTCCCCTTCGGCGGGGCCGTCGGCTCCGCCGGCACCCTTGCCGCCGCGGTTTTCTGGTCGATGAAGCGGGTTGCCTCGCCTCGATGGCCTCACGAGGGTCTGCTGCCGACGGCGGAGGCTGTCAGACAGTTGACGCTACCGCGTTCGCACCCTCGACATTGAACTTTTGACTACTCGCGCTAAGTTCTTGCTGCGT
>QHRW01000004.1 GCA_003220265.1 Candidatus Rokuibacteriota bacterium
GAGTACGAAGAGGTCGCGACGAAGGATTGGCTCGGCGACTTCGCGGCCGAGCGCATGAGCCACGTACTTGCTATGACCAACGGAGGGGAAGGGGGGAACCCTTCTAGGGTGCCCCCTCATAAGGGAGGGGAAGGGGGGAACCCTTCTAGGGTGCCCCCTCATAAGGGAAGGGAAGGGGGGAACCCTTCTAGGGTGCCCCCTCATAAGGGAGGCCACTGAGATGGCCACCCGTCATCTCATCATCGGCGGCGGCACGGCGGGCATGAACGCGATGCGCACGATTCGCGAGGAAGAGAAAGAGCCGTCGGAGATCACGCTGGTCAGCGCCGAGCGGCCGTACTCGCGCATGGTGCTGCCGTACTACCTCGACCGCTCGGTCGCCGAGTCGCACGTGTTCACGGCCACCGCCATCCAGCTCGCGCAGTGGAAGGTGAAGCCGCTGGTGGGCCGCCGCGCGGCGAGCCTGGATACGAAGGCCAACGTGTGCACGCTCGACGACGGGACGAAGGTCGAGTACGACGACTGCCTGATCGCGACCGGCTCGTCGGCGGTGCGCGCGCCGGTGCCGGGCGCCGACGGGCGGGCCGTCCACTCGTTCTGGACGCTCGACGACGCGCGCGCCGTGATCGACGAGATCAAGCCCGGCAGCCAGGTGGTGATGGTCGGCGCCGGCTTCATCTCCTTCACGATCCTCAACTCGATCCTCTCGCTCGGCGCCAAGCTGACCATCGTGGAAGTGGCGCCGCGAATCCTGCCGCGCATGGTGGACGACACCGGCGGCGAGCTGGTGGATAGCTGGCTCAGGGCCCACGGGGTCGCCATCCGGGCCAACGTCAAGCTCGCGAAGATCGAGGACGCCAAGGACAAGAAACGGCTGAAGTTCGCCGCGGGGCCCGATCTCACGGCCGACGTCGTCATCATGGCCACCGGCATCCGGACCAATCTCGACTGGCTCAAGGACTCCGGGGTCGTGATCGATCGGGGCATCGTCGTGGACGAGCGGCTGCGCTCCAACGTGCCCAACGTCTATGCCGCCGGCGACTCCGCGCAGGGGCGCGACCTCATCTCCGGCAAGGGCGCTATTCACGCCATCGAGCCGACGGCCCAGGAGCACGGGCGCATCGCCGGGGCCAACATGGCGGGCAAGCCGGTCGCCTACAAGGGCTCGCTCATCATCAACATCGTCGAGGTGTGCCACCTCGACGTCGCCTCGTTCGGCGCGTGGGACGACGCCAAGGCGGAAGCCATCAGCGGCTTGAAGAAGGACCGCAACGCCTACCGCAAGCTGCTCTTCACCGGCGATCGTATGACGGGCGCCATCATCATCGGCCGCTCGAACGACATCTGGACGACCAACGACGTGGGCATGCTCAAGGGCCTCGTGCAGAGCGGGACGCCGCTGGGCCGCTTCAAGGAGCACCTGCGGCGCAATCCGTTCGACGTCAAGACCGCGTTCATCGCCTCCAAAACGACGCACACCCTGCTTCCCGAAACCGTCCTGGGGCGCCCGTCGAAGGCGCCCGGTGACAGCCCGGTGGCCGTATGATGCCAGCGATCAAGGACGCTCCGAAGAAGGCCGCGAAGCCGCAACCCACGCTGCCCGGCGGATTCGCCGGCCAGATCCTGCGTGTCGACCTCGCCAAGCGGAAGTGCTGGGGCGAGCCGTGGGGCAGCCCGTCCGAGATGCGCGACCAGCTCGGCGGCATCGGCCTCGGCTCGCGCATCCTCTACGAGGAGACGCGCAAGGGGAAGGGCAACGTGTCGTGGGATCATGCCGACAACCGGCTGATCCTCGCCACGGGCCCGCTCGCCGGCCTGCCGGTGTGGGGCACGGGTGGGCTCACCGTCGTCACCATCGGCGCCGGCACCAACGGCCCCACCTCCACGCAGGCCAACGGCTTCTTCGGCACGAATCTCAAATACTGCGGCTACGACGCGATCGTCATCCAGGGCCAGGCCCGCGACTGGGTCTACCTCTACATCGACGACGACCGCGTCGAGATCCGTGACGCCAAGCCTTACGTCGGCAAGGACACGTGGGAGACGCAGGACGCGCTCAGCGCCGACCTCGGCATGCGAGGCCACCAGCTCTCGGTGTACTCGATCGGTCCCGCCGGCGAGCACCTCGCGCGCTTCGCGGCGATCCAGGGCGATTACGGTCACGTCGCCTCCAAGAACGGCGTGGGCGCCGTCATGGGCAAGAAGAAGCTCAAGGCGGTGGCGATCGTGAAGGGCACGCGGGCGCTCACCGCCAACGATCCGCGCGGCCTCGTGCAGGCCGCCGACGAGATCGCCCACGATCTGAAGACTGATCCCTCCGCTCGCTCGCTCTACGAGTACGGCACGCTGCCCGGCGTCGTGAACCTCAACAAGCTCGGCGCGCTGCCGATCAAGAACTACACGACGAACACCACCGACGCCGACCTCTCCAAGTGGGAGGCGCCCAAGCTGCGCGAGGGCTTCGACCATCGCGGGCACCAGTGCAACTCGTGCGGCATGCACCACTGCCACATGTCGGTGATCCGCCAGGGCCCCAACAAGGGCAAGATCGTCGACGAGCCCGAGTATGAAGGCTGGTCGGGCGCCGGCTGGACGATCGGCGTCACCGGCGACATCGACGGCGTGGCGTGGCTCAACACGCAGCTCGACCGCGCCTGTCTCGACGTCAACGAGTTTGGCTGGGTGTGCGGCTGGGTCATGGAAGGTCTCGAGAAGGGCTGGCTCACCAAGCAGCAGGTGGGCTTCGACCTCAAGTGGGGCGATATTCAAGGCGCCAACCGGCTCATCCAGATGATCAGCAAGCGCGAGGGCTTCGGCGACCTGCTCGCCGAGGGTGTCAAGCGCGCCTCCGAGAAGCTCGGCGGCGCGGCGCTCGAAGCGTCCATCTTCCTCGGCAAGGGCGCCTCGCCACGCGGCCACGACCATCGCGCGCGCTGGGAGGAGATGCTCGACACCGCCACCTCCTCGACGGCGACGATGGAGACCGGCAACCCGGTCCACCAGACCGAGGTCGGGCTGCCGGCGCGCATCAACCCCTTCAACGGCATCGAGGTGGCCAAGCTGGTGGCGGGCTGCCGCGGCCGGCGCAACTTCGAGGACTCGCTGGGCATCTGCATCTTCACCACGCGCACGCGGCTGGAGAACGTCTGCCGCGCGCTGTCGGCGGCGACCGGCTGGCGCTACACGGTCGAGGAGGCCATGCGCCAGGGCCGCCGGACCGCCGCCATCAACCGCGCGGTGGCGCTGCGCTGCGGTCTCACGCCGGCTCTCGAATTCCCGTCCAAGCGCTACGGCTCCACGCCGCAGGACGGCCCCGCCAAGGGCCAGGCGGTGAGCGCGCAGTGGGACACGATGGTGCAGACGTGGTACGACGAGGTCGGCTACGACAGGAAGACCGGCAAGCCGCTGCCCAAGACGCTCAAGGAGCTCGGTCTCGACTCGCTCGCCAAAGAGCTCTGGGGCAGCAGGGCCTAGCCCGCCTGCGGGTACGCCGTGCGCGTCGGGCCGACGCCGCCGCGATCGCGCGGATGGCGAATGTCCTCAACCGCCACGAAGGCCTGAGCCCGCGCGCGTTCACGCCGGCGATCGTGCGGCGGGACGCGTTCGGGCCCTCGCGGGCCTTCCGCGTGCTCATCGCCGAGGTGGACGCGCGCGTGGCCGGCTACGCATCGTTCGTCACCGGCTACAATACGGACCTCGCAGCGCGTGAGCTCTTCATGCTCGATCTCTTCGTGGTGCCCGCCCGGCGCAGCCGTGGCATCGGGCGCGCGCTCGTGCAGGCCGTCGCGCGCGAGGCGGTGCGACGACGCTTGACGTGTCTCGAGTGGGGCGTGCGCGGCAGCAACACGCGCGCCCGTCGCTTCTATCGCCGTCTCGGCGCCCGGCTCGGCCAGGCGCGCAACGCCTCGCTTGGCGGCCGTCCGCTTCGTGCGCTCGCCGGCGCACGATAACCGGTACGGGTCAGTGTCCGCTCGGTGATCTACCTGCTCATCAACGCGGTCGTTCACACCCACGACGACTCCCTGCCCATCGCCCAGGCACTCGCCGTGAGGGACGGGCGCATCGTCGAGGTCGGAGGCAGCGACGAGATCCTCTGGCTCCGGGAGGACGACTACGAGGTGATCGACCTCGATGGACGAACGGTAGTCCCGGTCAGCGGGATGCTCGCGCCCGGTAAGCCCGCGAATTTCAACGTCCTCGACGGCGAGAACACCGTCGAGGCGTGGCTTGAGGGTGTTCGTCGCATGGTTCGACCTTGACCCCCTCGCGCATCTCGTGGTACTGATCAGCGCCCCGCGGAGGTCCCAGGAAGACCCGCCGGGTCAGGGGGGCGCATGGCTCAAGTAATCGGTTTCATTGGTCTGGGAATTATGGGTCGCCCCATGGCCCGGAACCTTCTCAAGGCCGGGCACTCGCTGATCGTCCACAGCCGCAGCCAGGGACCCGTCGACGAGATCGTCAACGCCGGCGCCAAGGCCGCCGCCTCGCCCAAGGACGTCGCAGCGCAGTGCGACGTGCTCATCACGATGCTGCCCAACTCCCCCGACGTCGAGCTGGTCGCGCTCGGCCCCAACGGCATCATCGAGGGCGCGCGCCGCGGCCTGATCCTGGCCGACATGTCCACGATCTCGCCGATCGTGTCGAAGAAAGTCGGCGAGGCGCTGGCGGCCAAGGGCGCGGCCATGCTGGACGCGCCGGTGTCGGGCGGTGAGAAGGGCGCCATCGACGGCGCGCTGTCGATCATGGTCGGCGGCGACAAGGCCGTCTTCGAAAAAGTGCTGCCGATCTTCCAGGCGATGGGCAAGACCATCACGCTGCTCGGCCCGCTCGGCTTCGGCGGCTTCACCAAGCTCGCCAACCAGATCATCGTCGCGGTCAACCTCACCGCGCTGGCCGAGGCCCTCACGCTGGGCAAGAAGGCCGGGCTCGACCGCGAGCTGCTGCTGACGGCGCTGGCCGGCGGGCTGGCCGGCTCCAAGTGCCTCGAGCAGAAGAAGCCGAACTACCTCGCCAACACCTACAACCCGGGCTTCAAGATCGACCTGCACTACAAGGACCTGGGGCTGATCATGGAATCGGCGCGCGCGCTCGGCGTGCCGCTGCCGGCCACGGCGGTCGTGCAGGAATTGTTCAGCGCGCTGCGCGTGAAGGGCCGCGGCGGCCTCGACCACTCGGGGGTCATCACGTTGCTGGAAGACCTCGCGGGCGCCTCGTGAGGGCCACCGTCGACCGGGCGGGCCTCGATCCGCAGGGCCGCCTGCCGAAGGTGCAGGTCCGCCGCGTCCGCAAGGGCGATCTCGCCAAGGTCAAGGACGTCTTCGAGCAGAGCTTCGGCGATTTCCTCGAGCGCCAGCTCGGGACGCGCCCGCGGCAGGCCTTCAACGGCGCGCAGTACGTGCACCACCGCTGGCTCATGGAGCCCTGGGGCTGCTTCGTCGCCGAGGAGGACAACGCCAAGATCGTGGGCGCCGCGCTCGCGGTCACCTGGGGGACGCTCGGGCTGGTGGGCCCGGTGGCGGTGCTCACGCACTATCACAACCAGACGATCGCCCAGCAGCTCATGCGGGCCGTGCAGGACTTCTTCGACGAGAACAAGGCGACGCTGCACGGCGCCGTCACGTACCCGACCAGCAGCAAGCACCTGGCGCTCTATCACAAGTTCGGCTACAAGCCGAAGTCGCTGACCGCCGTGATGAGCCGCGCGCTCGATCGGGCCGGCGTGCGGGGCGCCGTGGTCAAGCCGCCGGTGGCCAAGGGCACGCTGACCGTGCGCCGCTTCTCCAGCCTGGAGGAGACCAAGAAGAAGGCCGCGCTGGCGCGGATCCACCGGATCACCAACGGCGTCTGCCGCGGCCTCGAGCTGGCCAAGGAGGTCGAGATCGTCGAGGGCCTCGCCCTCGGCGACACGCTGCTGCTCGAGCGCGGCGCCGAGCTGGTCGGCTTCGCGATCTACCACGCCCCCGGCGTCAGCGAGGCGCCGACGGGTAGCCTCTACGTGAAGTACCTGGCCATCGACCCCCGCCAGCGGAAGGTCGAGCATCTCGAGCAGGCCGTGAGCGCCATCGAGGAGCTCGCGCAGGAGCAGGGCTTCCAGCGCGTGATCCTGCCGGTGTACTTGCGATACTGGATCGCGTACAGCACTCTGGTGAAGTGCGGCTACCAGGTCGACTTCACCATGGTCCGCATGCAGAAAGGCAAGCCCGAGGATTACGAGGACGCCGCCGACCTCGTCCTCGACGACTGGCGTTGAGAGGGCTCCAGGCTCTCGCGGCCGCTGCCGTCCTCCTGATCGCGGTCGCCGGCCCTGCCGCCGCGCACTCGCTGCTCCTCGAATCGACGCCCGCCGCCGGCGCCACACTGGCCGCCGGGCCGCCCGAGCTCATGCTGCGCTTCAACAATCGCATCGAGAAGCCGCTCTCGCGCGTCCGCCTGCTCGACGGCCGCGGCGGCGCGCAGCCCGTCGCGCTCCGTGCGGACGCCGCGCCCGCCGACCGTCTGACCGGGCCGCTGCCGCCGCTCGGCCCCGGCCGCTGGCGTGTCGAATGGCAAGTCCTCTCCACCGACGGCCACGTCGTCTCCGGCCGCTTCGACTTCAACATCGCCCGCTAGCCCCGCGCGTGCTTTCAGAGATTTCAATCGCAGCGTCTGACCGACTGCCCGAACGTGGCCTCGCGCCTTCGGCCGTCCACTTCGAGCGCCGGCTTTGCCGGCGCAATTCCTCTCTGGGGGAGGCCTCGGAGGGGGCCGTCGAGGCCCCCTCCGACTGAATGGCTGGTTTCCTCGATGTCCTGCTGCGGGGGCTGATCCTCGTCTTCGCCAGCCTGGTGCTCGGCGGCGTGGCGTGGACACGGCTGGTGCTGCGCGCCGAGCCGCACGTGAAGCCGTCGCCGGCCACGACGCTGGCGCTGCGCGGTGTGGCCGTCGCCGCGGCCGCCGCCGCGCTCGGGCAAACCTGCACGCTGCTGGTGGCGCTGGCCGAGGTCGGCGGACCGGCCGGCTGGCCCATCGGCCCGTTCCTCGGCACGACGTTCGCGCGGGCCGCGCTCGTGCGGGTTGGGCTGGCCCTCGGCGTCATCGCGCTCGCGGCGACGCTCGCGCGGCGTCCCGCCGGGCCCACGGCGTGGCGCGCGCTCGGCGCGCTGGCGCTGGCGCTCGTCGTCACCTCCGCCGTGCTGAGCCACGCCGTGGCCCGCGTCGAGGGCCGGGCCGTCCTGCTGGCGCTCGACGCGCTCCATCAGGTGGCGGCGGCCGTCTGGATCGGCGGGCTCGCGCATCTCACACTCTGGGCGGCGCGCCGCGGCAGGGAGGTGACGCCCCCGGCGGACGGCGAGACGCTCCTGCGCCGCTTTTCGAATCTCGCGCTGGCGTCGGTCGTGACGCTCGTCGTCGCCGGCACCGTGTTGTCCTGGCTCTACATCCGCGACGCGGCCGCGTACGTGGGCACCGCGTACGGCGTGATGGTGCTCAGCAAGACGATCCTGCTCGTGGCGATCCTGGCGCTCGCCGCGGCCAACCTGCGCGCGGTCCGCGCCGGCGCGTCCGCGGCCGCCCCGCGGCTGCTGCGCTACGTCGAGGTGGAGCTCGGGCTCGGTCTCACCGTGCTCTTCGCCGCCGCCTCGCTGACGTCGCTGCCCCCGGCCGTGGACGTCGCGCCCGCCGACCGCGCGACGGTGGCCGAGGTGGCCGGCCGCTTCGTGCCGACGGCCCCGCGGCTCACGAGCCCGCGCGTGGCCGAGCTGATCGCCAAGGCCGAGCCGCTGATGTCGCCGGCCACGCGACGCGAGCCCGTCGAGCGAGCCTGGTCGGAGTACAACCATCACTGGGCGGGTCTCTTCGTGCTGACGATGGGCGTGCTGGCGTGCCTCGAGCGGCTCGGCGTGCGCGCCGCCCGGCACTGGCCGCTGGCCTTCCTGGGGCTCGCCGCCTTCCTGTTCGTGCGCAACGATCCGCGCGCGTGGCCGCTGGGCCCGGCCGGTTTCTGGGAAAGCTTCCTGCTGCCGGACGTGCTCCAGCACCGCGCCTTCGTGGTGCTCATCGTCGCCTTCGCGGCCTTCGAGTGGATGGTCCGCACGGATCGCCTGGCGCGCCGGCCGTGGGGCTACGTCTTCCCGCTGCTGTGCGCGCTCGGGGGCGGGCTGCTGCTCACGCACTCGCACGCGATGTTCAACCTCAAGTACGAGTTCCTCACGGAGGTCACCCACGCCCCGCTCGGCGTGCTGGGCGCCTTCACGGGATGGGGGCGCTGGGTCGAGCTGCGCCTGCCCGAAGCGGGCCGGACGCCCGGCTGGCTGGCCACGCTCTGCTTGACGGCGGTGGGCCTGATTCTCGTCGTTTATCGCGAGGCCTGAGCGCGACAGCGGCATAATGGGCGGGATGCTCGAAGGCCAGGCCACCAAGGACGGGACCTCGCGCTACGTACAGCGGTGCGCGGGCCGGATGCCCGCCGAGCACTTCCGCGAGATGGCCGGCGGCGCCCGCGCCTCCACGCTGGGGCTGGGCACCTACCTCGGCCGCGAGGACGAGGTCACCGACGGGCTCTACCGCAAGGCGGTGACGCGCGCGCTGGAGCGCGGCGTGAACGTGCTCGACACCGCCATCAACTATCGCCACCAGCGCAGCGAGCGGGCCGTGGGCGCCGCGCTGGCGGCGGCGGTGCGGGCGGGCGGCGTCAAGCGTGACGAGATCGTGGTGGCCACCAAGGGCGGCTACCTGGCCTTCGACGGCGAGGTGCCCTCCGATCCGCGCGCGTACTTCGTCGCGACGTACGTGCGCACCGGCATCATCCAGCCCGGCGAAGTGGTCGGCTCGCACTGCATCACGCCGCGCTATCTCCTCGACCAGCTCGAGCGCAGCCGCGCCAATCTCGGTCTCGCCACCATCGACGTCTACTACGTGCACAACCCCGAGCAGCAGCTCGACGAGGTCGAGCGCCCGCAGTTCCTCACGCGCATGCGCGACGCTTTCGTCGCGCTCGAGGGCGCCGTGGCCGAGGGCAAGATCCAGCTCTACGGCGCCGCCACCTGGAACGGCTTCCGCACCGATCCCGGCGAGCGCGGCCACCTCTCGCTGGCCGAGCTGGTGGGCCTGGCCCGTGAGGCCGGGGGCACCGACCACCATTTCCGTGTCGTCCAGCTTCCCTACAACCTCGCCATGCCGGAGGCCTTCACGCGCGCCAACCAGAAGCTGGAGGGCGGCTTCTTCAGCACCCTGGACGCCGCGCGCCACCTGGGCGTCTACGTCATGGCCTCCGCCGCCGTCCTGCAGGGCAAGCTCACGCAAGCGCTGCCCGCCGCGTTCGCCGACCTCATGCCGGGCCTGGCCACCGATGCGCAGCGCGCGATCCAGTTCGTACGCTCGACGCCCGGCATCGGCACCGCCCTGGTCGGCATGAAGTCCACCGCCCACGTCGACGACAACGTCGGCGTGGCTGCCGTGCCGCCGCTGGGCGGCGAGCAGGTCAAGCGGCTCTTCAGCGAGGGTTGAGCCTTGCGGACATCGCGGGCGTCGGGTACGGTGGCCGCCGGGATCATGCCCGAGCCCGACTGGGAACGGGCGCTGGGCGTGCGGCCGAGCGTCTCCGCCGTCATCTTCGGCGCGCGGCGGCGGCTGCTGTTGCAGCACCGCTCCGACGGCGGGCAGTGGGGGCTGCCGGGCGGCTCGCTGGAGATCGGTGAGTCCGTGACCGAGGGCGTGATCCGCGAGGTCCGGGAAGAGACGGGGCTCACGGTGACGGTCCGGCGCCTCGTCGGTGTGTACTCGGAGCCGAAGCTGCAGGTCGTGCGTTACCCCGACGGCAACGTGTGGCATTACGTGAACGTCTGCTTCGAGTGCGCGGTGCAGAGCGGCACGCTGACGACGTGCGACGAGACGCTCGCGCTCCGCTGGATGCCGCTCACCCGCCTGCCCGTCACGCTGCTGGCCAATCACCGCATTCGAATCCGCGACGCGTGCAGCCGGCGGGCCGCGGCATTCATCCGCTAAGGAGGGCCGACAGGTGATACGACGGATTCATCACGTCGGAATCGTGGTGAAGCGTCTCACCGACGCGTACGTGTTCTATCGCGACGTCCTCGGCTTGCCGTTGCTGCGCGAGGCCGAGATCCCCGAGCAGGGCGTGAAGGCCGCGCTGCTCGCCGCCGGTGACAGCGAGATCGAGCTGCTCGAACCGCTGGGCCCGACCACGCCGGTGGGCCGCTTCCTCGCCAGGCGCGGGGAGGGGCTCCACCATCTCTGCTTCGAAACCCCGGACGTCGGCGGCTCGCTGGCGAGCCTGGGCACGCGCGGCGTCGAGCTCATCGACACAACGCCGCGGGCCGGGCTGGCGGGCCGCATCGGCTTCCTGCACCCGCGCGCCTGCTCGGGCGTGCTGGTGGAGCTGGCCACGCCGCCCGCGCTGCACGACGAGCACCCCTCGCCGCTGCGTCTCAAGCGGCTGGTGATCGGCGCCGACGACGTGAAGCAGACGGCCGGCCTCTTCCAGGGACTGTTTGGATTTCAGGAGGTCGCCATGAACGGCGGCCCGCGCACGATGCTGGCGGTCGGCCGCGGCGCGCTGCTGGTGGTGCCGGCCCACGAGGTGGGCGGCACCGCCGGCCTCGTCGCACTCTCGTGCGTGGCCGAAGACTTCTTCGCCCTCACCGCGGCCTTGCGGAAAGCCGGCACGCCGCGCCTCGACGGCACCGGGGAGGTCACCGTGGAGCCCGAGGGCAGTCACGGCGTTCACCTGCACATCAGCCGTTACATGTTTCCGTGACGGGTGTCGACGGGTAGCCTCGACCGCTCGAGCCGCGTCGCGCTCCATGCCCTGCTGATCTGGGCGCCGCTCGCCTTCGGCGCCTGGGACGGCGTGGCGCAGACGGTCGCGTTCGTGGTGGTCGCCCTCGCGGCGGCGGCGTGGCTGGCGGCCGGCCTGCGTGCCGGCCAGCTCGAGTGGCGGCGCACGCCGCTCGACCTGCCCGTCGCGCTCCTGCTCGCGCTGGTCATCGTGCAGCTCGCCCTCGGCAACCGCGCGCTCGTCGCCTGGGCGCTGGCGCCGGCGGCGCCGGTGACCGAGATCGCCGCGCGCTTCCCCGCGCCCTTCCTGACGATCGGCAGCGTGACGCCGCGCCAGGGCGTCGTCTCCGTGCTGGTCTTCGCCGGATACGCCGCCGTGTATTTCCTCGTCGTGCAGACGATCCGCACGCGGCAGCACGTGGGCCGGCTGGTCCGCACGCTGCTGACGCTGGGTGCGCTGATGGCGTTTCTCGGCCTCCTCGACTACATGACCGGGGAGACGTGGCTGCTCGCCTGGCGCGAGCACCCATTCAGCGGGCGATTGTCGGGCACGTTCGTGAATCCCGATCACTTCGCCGCCTGGCTGGCCATGCTGATCGCGCTCGGTCTGGGCTGGCTCGTCGCGCGCGCCCCCGACCGCCGCCGGACGCCGTCGCTCCGCGAGTGGCTCTCCGTGCACGAGCTGCGCGAGCAGGCGGCCCGGCGCTACGTCCCGCTGCTCGGCGTCGTCGTCATGGCCGTCGCGCTCGTCTTCACGCTGAGCCGGGGCGGGCTCGTCAACCTCGTGGTGGCGCTGGTGGCGCTGATCGTCATGCTGGGCGCCGTCGGCCGCGCGCGCCGGAGCCTCGTGCTGACGGGCCTGCTGCTGACCGCCGTCGTGGCCTACGGCGGCTGGATCGGCTTCGATCCGTTGCTGGCGCGACTGACGGAGACCCCGGAGGGCACGGCCGGACGCCTGCAGCAGTACCTCGCCTCGCTGCCGATGCTGGCGGAGTTTCCGCTGCTGGGCGTCGGGCTCGGACGCTACGGCGACGTCTACCTCCGCCACCAGCCGCTGGCCCACGCGCCGGCGCGCGTCTACTATCCGTTCGCGCACAACGACCTGCTCCAGCTCGCCGTCGAGCTGGGCGTGGTCGGTGCCGCGCTCTGCACCTTTCTCGGCTGGCGCATCGTGAGCGACCTCGTGCGCACGCACCTCGGCGGCCGCGGCGCCTGTCCGGTGGACGGCGGCGAGGGAGAAGAGGCGATGCGCAGCGATCGCTACAGCCTCGGCGTCGCCACCGGCGCCCTCGCGGGCCTCGCCGGGCTCCTCGCCCACAGCGCGCTCGATTTTTCGGCGCGCATCCCGGCCGTCGGCTTCCTGGCGGCGGCGCTGCTGGGCCTGGCGACGGTGGCGTTGCACACGCGGTTGCAGCCGGGCCACGAGCAGCTTCTGAGCGGCGTGACGACCGTGGCGCTGCCGCGGCCGCGCGCACGGATCGTCGGTGGCGTCGCCCTGGTGATGCTGGCCGCATGGACGGGCGGCTGGGTGTACCTGGAGCGCGTGGGCCGGGCGGAGAGCGCGATGCTGGAGGCGCCGCTGCCCGAGGCGGCCGCGCGCGCGGAAGCCGTGCTGGCCCTGGACCCGCGCAGCAGCGACGCGCTCGTGGCGCGCGCGCGATCGCGCCAGGGCGCGGCGCTGGTGGCGTGGGAGTCGCCGCCGGCGCCGGGCGTGGATCGCGAGCGCGCCGCGCGCGACGGGCTGGCGGCGGCGCGCGCCGACCTGCGCCACGCGCTCACGATCGCGCCGAGTAATCCGTGGATCCACATGGACCTGGCCTGGGTCGAGGCGAGCGACGCGGTCGTGCAGGGCCGGGGCGGCGCCGAAGGGCTGGCGGCGGCGTTGACCCATGGCAGCCGCGCGATCGCGCTCGGCGCCAACAGTCCGCTCTTCTACGCCGCGATGGCGCGGCTCGCGTACTCCATGCCGGAGCTCGGTCTGGCCGCCGCGCGCGAGGCGGTCGCGCGCGACCCGGCCCTGCTCGGCGAGATGCTCGATCTCTACCGCCCGCTCGGGCTCACCGAGGCCGAGTGGCTCGCGCTGGTCCCCGCCACCGCCGTCGATCGGCTCGAGCTCGCGGTGTTGCTCGAGGCGCGGCGGCTGCGTCCGGCCGCGCTGGCCGCCTACCGCGGCGCCGTCGCCGTCGCCCCGGCGCGCGAGACCTCGCTCTACCGCTGGGCGCTCGCCGAGGCGCTCGGCCGCGCTGGCGCCAGCGCCGAGGCGATCGCCACGCTGCGCGAGGCGGCCGCGGCCGACACCGCCAACCCCGAGCTGGAGCGCGCGCTCGGCGCGGCGCTGGCGCGGGCCGCCGATCCCGAGGCGCTCGATCACCTGCGCCTGGCCACGAGCGTGATGGAGGCGCGCGCGACGGCGACGGAGCGGCGGCCGTTTCCCGTTCGCGGCGCGCGGCTGAATCGGCTCGTGAGCGGGCTCGCCGGCGATCTCGAGCACCTCGGCCGCTACCGTCGCGCGCTCGCCGCCTATCTCACCGAGCGGCGGCTCTGGGATCAGGCGCTGCCCGAGTGGCGAGCGCTGGTGGCCGCCGACACACGGGACGCCGACGCGCGCTTCGGGCTGGGTCTCGTGCGCGAGGCGACGGGCGCCGCCGACCAGGCGCTGGAAGACTATCGCGTCGCCGTCACGCTCGAGCCGCGCACGCCGCGCTACCGCAAGCGCCTGGCCGATCGGTTGTGGCGGAGCGAGCAGTACTTCCAGGCGCTCAACGAGTGGCGCACGCTCAAGGCGCAGGCGCCGCGCGACCTCGAGGTGCGGCTGGCGCTGGCGCGCGGTCTCGAGAAGATCGGCCAGCCCGGCGACGCGTATCGCGAGTACCGAGAGGTGCTCCAGCTCCAGCCCGAGCAGCCCGACGCCGACCGCGCGGTGGCGCGCCTCGAAGGCCGGGGGCGCTGATGCCGCCGCGCCTGGTCGTCCTCTTCGTCGTGGACGGGCTGCGCCCCGACGCCATCAGCGCCGAGGAGACGCCGGCGCTCGCGCGCCTGCGCGCCGAGGGCGTGGACTTCACGAACAGCCATGCCGTCTTCCCGACCGTGACGCGCGTCAACGCTGCCTCGCTGGTGACGGGCGCCCAGCCCGGCACGCACGGCATCGCCGGCAACCAGATGTACGTGCCGGCGGTGGAGCCGGCGCGCGCGTTCAGCACGGACGACTACCGGCGGCTCGCCCGTCTCGACGCGGCCACCAGCGGCCGGCTGCTGCTCGTGCGCACGCTGGGCGAGCGGCTGCACGAGCGCGGACTGCGGCTGGCCGCGGTCAGCTCGGGCTCGACGGGCAGTGCCTGGCTGCTGAATCCCAGGGCGGCCGCCGGCGCCGGCGTGCTCGTGAACGGCTACTTCGAGCCGGGCGCGACGGTGGCCTATCCCGCCGACGTCAACCGCACGATCCTCGGCAAGTTCGGCGCGGCGCCGCCCAAGGCCGGCGCCGAGCGCTACGACGCCGCCGTCGCCTGGACGCAGCGCGTCCTGCGCGAGTACGTGCTGCCGGAGCTGGCGCCCACCGTCGTGATCGACTGGCTCACCGAGCCCGACCACACGCAGCACGTCGTCGGCGTCGGCACGCCCTCGGCCCGCGAGGCCATCCGCAACGCCGATCGCGAGGTCGGCCGGGTGCTCGAGACACTGGACGCGCTGGGCCTGACCGGCGCCACCGATGTTCTCGTCGCCTCCGACCACGGCTTCACCGTGAACACCGCCGGCGTGGACGTCGTGGGAGAGCTCGTGGCCGCCGGGTTGAAGGCCTCACGCGACTCCAACGACGTCGTGCTGGCCAGCAGCGGCCAGGCCGTGGGCCTCCACGTGAACGGACGCGATCGCGAGCGCGTCGCCGCTCTCGCGCGCTTCGTGCAGTCGCGCGACTGGGGTGGAGTGGTGTTCACCGCCGGCCGCGCGCCGGGCGACGCGCGAGGCGTGGCGGACGGCACCTTCTCGCTGGACATCATCCACGCGGCCAACGCCGAGCGGGGGCCGGATCTGCTCGCGACGTTTCCGTGGACGTCGGCCGTCAACGCCTTCGGCGTGCCCGGCGCCGACCGGGCCAACGTCGCCGCCGGCGGCGTGCCGTACGCGAGCGATCACGGCAGCATGAGCCCGTGGAACGTGCGCAACACGCTGCTGGCGTGGGGCCCCGACTTCAAGGCCGGCGCGACGGTGCGCGCGCCGGCCGGCAACGTGGACGTGACGCCGACGATCCTGGCCTTGCTCGGACTTCCGGCCGAGGACCTGGACGGGCGGGTTCTGATGGAGGCGCTCAGGGACGGTCCGGACGCCGAGCAGGTGACGGTGGAGACGCTGACCCACACGGTGTCAGCCGGCGACTATCGCGCGGCGCTCCAGATCTCGCTGATCGCCGGCCGGCGGTACGTGGACAAAAGCTGGCGGATTCGCTGAGCGTGCCGCACACTTGAGGGCCATGGCTGCCTCAGGCACGCGCAGCGCCGTCGGGTCGGTTCCCCAACGCCCGGCCCATGCGTGCGCGCATCCCAACCGCCACGAGTTCTACAACTGGCGCTCCTACTCGGCGGCCGTCGCCGAGCGCGACACCATGGCCGGCAACCCGCACTACGCCCGGCTGTACGTCTCCGAGGTCCACCGCGGCACCCTCGGCGGCTGGGCCTGGACCGTCTGCTGGCAGTGCGGCAGAGAGCCCGCGCGCTAATCCTCAGAAAGCGTCAGCAGCGGCGGCGATCGCCTCGAGGTCCTTGCGGGTGTAGGAGCCGAGCGAGCGGAAGTCCAGCTCGGCGTAGTTCTTGATCCAGCGCATCGCGATCTTCACCGACTTGCGGTAGCGCTCCTGCATCGTGGCGTCGCCCGGCCGGCGCCGCAGGATGTCCTCCAGCTCTTCCTGCAGCAGGCGTTTCACCAGCGGGAAGTCGTGCGTGGCGCCCGGCCCTTCGGTGGTGCGCGCCTCGTGGCGGATGCGCTGGGCGATCTGGGCGACCGACATCCGGCCGGTGGCCAGGTCCTCCATGAGCGCCGGATGGATCCCGGGCTTGCCCTCCAGGCTGTCGATGCCCTTGGCGCCGCGGCCGTTGAGCCAGCCCTCCACGTACTCGATCAGCATGCGCGCGTTGCGCCGCGTGCCCTCGAGCGTGATTGGGCCCGCCGGCACCTCGAGCTTCACCGGGTAGTGCTCGGGATCCTTCATCTGCGCCGTCGGCTTGAAGCCGCCGGCGATCAGCCGCCGGAAGGGATCGGCGGCCGTCTTCATGTGGAAGATGTGCGCGACCCACGCGCGGATGAAGCCCTGGGCCGCCTCCCACTCCTTGTCCTTCCGGATCGCTTCCGCCGCGGCGCGGTTGACCTCGGGGTCGGGATTCGGCAATGCCGTCGCCATGCCGCCGATCGGCACCGCGCCGCGCTTGAGGCAGATCGCCACCAGCCGCCGGAAGATGTTGGCCAGGAACGGTGTGGTCTTGATGTCCACGCCGAAGCGGTCCGGCCACACCGCCTTGGAGTCGCCCATGACGTACTCGAAGATCGACGCCTTGAGGTCCCAGCGCGCGGCGTTGAGGCCGGCCGCGTAGGGGCCGAGCTCGTGGAGCATCTCCTCCATCTCGTAGACGCACGGCAACGACTCGACCAGCACGATGGCCCGGAGGGTGGCGGTGCGCAGCCACGGCAGCCGCTCGCGGCTGAGGTCGAAGAGGTCGCGGTAGACGCGCGCCTCCGGCGCGAACTCCAGCTTGGGGAGATAGAAGTAGATGCCCTGGCCGCGCTCGGCCTGGGCGCGGCCGGCGTGGAAGAGCGTGAGCGCGGTGCCGAGCACGGCGGCGTTGACGGGCTTGCCGTCCACGGTGACGTCGGGCTCGTCCAGGTGAATGCCGCGCTCGCGGTGCATGAAGAACGGCAGCTCGCCCTCGGCGATCTTGTACTCGCGGTTGCGCTCGGCGTCGCGGAAGTAGAGCTCGCGCTGGACGGCCGCCACCCGGTTGTGGGCGGCGCGCACGGTGTCGATCAGCCGGTGCCCGCCCGAGTCCTCGTCGTCGTCCAGGTCACCCTCGGCGCGCTCGCCCTCGGGGCCGGGATTGAGAGCGTTGATGAACATCGACGTGATCGAGCAGGGCCCGGAGATCTCGATGCCGGGCCGCAACAGGTCCTCGGGCACCGCGGGCACCTTCCACTCGCCGCCGCTGGCGGCGCTGCGCGCCGGATGGCCGGGGAGGACGCCCTGGGTGACGGCGCGACGGACGGCCTCGGCGCGGCGGCCGAGAAGGGAGGCGATCTGGGGGGTCACGCGGTCATGCAGCGCCAGCAGGTACTCGACGAACGTGTCGGTGAAGAGCGCCGGCGCGCCCTCCACGGCCTCGTAACGGAATCGTGGGTGGGTCATGGGATCTCCTGGACGTCGGGGGACGATCGCGCTTCATTTCGCATGCCGGCCGCGGGGCTGTCAATGGCAGAATGCCGTGCCCATGAAGAGAAAAACACCTCCCGGACGGACGCCCCGCGTGCGCAGCCTCGGCCACGGCCGCAAGCTGCGCCGCTCGCTGGCGCGGGGCGGGACGGGGCCGGCGCGTGCCCTCAACACCACGCTGGGGGGCTGGGACGGCGTGCGCATCACGCCGATGTTCGGCCGCTGGGGCTACTTCGTCGGCGAGCGGCTGTTCGCCTGCTTTCCCCTGCGCGACAAGGACCGCGACCTCTGGATCCGGCTGGGCGCCGACGACCAGGCGCGGGCGCTACGCGAGTCCGGGGTGCGCCCGCACCGCCGCTTCGGCCGCCAGGGGTGGATCGAGCTGCTCGTGGAGACCGAGGCCGACGTGCCGGGCGCGCTGCGCTGGCTGCGCCGCGCCTGGAGGCTGGCCGCCCACGACGCGACGCCCGAGGCGTCCTCCTGATCTCGCGTGGGGCCAACGTGGCAACGAGCCGCAACGCTTTCGCCTCTTCCTGCAACACATCCATCACCGCCGTTGCGTAGTCGCGCGCCCCCGGCCCCGGCGCGGGCGCGATCCGGCCGGAATTTCGCGTCGAAAGCACGCGGGCGGCCGGTGCGGCGCGTCGCTTGCACTTACGCCAAACGGGAGCCACGGCCATGATCCCGGTCGAGACCGCGCCGAGTCCGTCATCGCTTTCGCCGCACACCATCAGCGCCTTCCATCGTGACGGCTTCACGGTCCTCGAGCGGGTGACGACGCCCGACGACCTCGAGGCGATCAGCCGCGTGATGGCCCGGCTGTACCGCCGCTACAACACGCTGGCCCGAATGCGCCGGGCCTGGAACCTGGGCACCGGGTCGGCCGGCGACCTCCCGGAGATCCTGGAGATCAACCAGACGCTCGATCTGGAGCCCGAGCTGGAGGCATCGCTGACGTTTCGGCGCTGCCGGGAGCTGGCCGAGGCGCTGCTGGGACGGCCGGTCGAGTACCGCTTCGACCACGCCATCTACAAGCCGGCCTTCAACGGCCGGGCCACGGCGTGGCACCAGGACGAGGCCTACACGCTCGATCCGAGCCTGGTCACCGCCCACTTCTGGGTCCCGATGCACGACGTGTCGGTCGAGCGGGGCTGCATGCAGTTCATCCCCGGCAGCCATCGCGAGCAGATCCGCAAGCACCACCGGCTGCAGCACCTGCGCCACGCCCACGCGCTGGAGGCCGACGACGTGGACGTCTCCCGCGCGGTGGCCTGCCCAACGAGACGCCGCTGCCGCGGCTGGCGTGGTCGCTGGAGTTCGGACCGCGCCGCCCGCTGAGGAAGCGCGTCACGGCCAAGGCGCGGCTGCTCTGGCGCCGGAGCGTGCGCGACCCGCGTCAGGCGGGCGCGCTGGCCGTGGCCGTCTGCTCGCGCGCGCGGCGCTCGATCCTGTCGATCTTCACGAACGGGACGAACACCCAGGCCGCCGCCGTCACCGCCGCCGAGATGAAGACCAACGTCGTGAAGCCGTAGCTGTCGTACAGGCGCCCGCCGACGTTCATCGAGAGCTGGGTGCCGCCGTTGAAGACCGACATCAGCAGCGCGAAGAACGTGCCTTCCACCCGCGGCGGGCACGCCTTGGCCGCCAGGTCGAGGAAGGCGAGCTGCGTGATCATGGCCAGGACCCCGAACGTGGCGTCGATGACGATGGCCGAGGTGCGCCCGCGATAGAGCAGGTAGCCGAGCGTGGCCGCCGCGCTCAGGCCGATGACCCACACGACGATGCGCTCGAGCGACACGCGCCGCGAGAGCGGGGCGTAGATCACGGCGCCCACGATGTAGCCGATCGAGCTCAGCGCGGCCAGCACGCCGATGAACTGCTGGTCGAACTTCAGCACGTCGGTCTGGTAGTAGAGGAAGGCGGGGCCGAACGACGGGCTGAAGTTGAAGAAGAAGATGAGGCCGGCTACCAGCCAGATCTCGCGGCCCCGCGCGGCGTGCCGGATCGAGCGCCACGTCGCGCGGAAGGCCCCGCGCTCGATCCGCGCCGGCGCCTCGTGCACGAACACCCAGGCCATGACCAGCGAGATCAGCGGAAAGCACGCCGCGATGGCGAACGTGGCGTGCAGGTTGCGCGTCTCCGCAAAGTGCCCGCCCACGAGACCGACCGCGATCGACGCCGTGTAGATGGCCGCCCATTGCACGGACTGGAAGGCGCCGGTGAGCCCGCGAGGCTTGCCGTTCTCGACCATGAGGGCGTCCGTCAGGACGTCGGTGAACGCCAGCCCGAAGCCCATGGCGGTATACCAGCCGGCCATCCGCCAGTAGGAGTGCTCGCTCATCATCGCCAGCACGATGCCGGAGACCGAGGCCAGCGCGGAGGTGATCAGGAAGTAGCTCTGGCGCCGGCGGCCGAACAGCGGCACGAAGTCCGAGAGCAGGCCGTACAGCGGCTTGATCAGCCACGGCAGGGTGGAGATCAGCATGAAGTCGGCGACGGCGGCCGAGCTGAGGCCGCGCTCCTTCAGCACGATGGTCATCGGCTGGGTGGGCAGCCCCCACATGCCCTGGGCGAAGTAGACGACGGCGAACAGCGTGGCCAGCCGGCGCGCATCGGGCGTCCTGAAGGGATTGAGAGCGCTGCGAAACATCTTTCGAGATCATAGTCTAATATCCGGGTGATGCGGTCGGTCTGTCCGCACGATTGCCCGTCCTGCTGCAGCCTCGAGGTGGCCGTCGAGGACGGCCGGATCGCGCGCGTCACCGGGGCCGAGCACCCGTTCACCCAGTCCGTCATCTGCGGCAAGGTGCGCGAGTACGCCGAGCGCGTGCATTCCCCGCTGCGCATCACCCAGCCGCTGCGCCGGGTGGGCGCCAAGGGCGAGGGCCGGTTCGAGCCGGTCTCGTGGCACGACGCGGTGGCGGAGATCGCCGCCCGCTGGCGCACGATCATCGCGGCCCACGGGGGCGAGGCCATCCTGCCGTTCTCCTACGCCGGCTCGATGGGGCAGATCCAGTACTACGCCGGGCACCCGCTCTTCCACGCTCTCGGCGCGACGCTGCTGGACCGCACCATCTGCGTGGCCACCGCCTACGCCGGCTGGCGCGCCACCGTGGGCGCGGTCACGGGCAACGACTCCGAGCAGATGGTGGGCGCCGACCTCGTCGTGCTGTGGGGCATCAACGCCGCGTACTCGACGATCAACGTGATGACGCTGGTGAAACAGGCGCGGGCGCGGGGCGCCTGGGTGGTGACGATCGATCCTTATCGCACGCCCACCGCCCAGCAGGCCGACGAGCACCTGATGGTGCGGCCGGGCACCGACGGCGCGCTCGCGCTGGCCGTCATGCACGTGCTGGTCACGGACAAGCTCGTCGATCGCGACTACATCGCGCGCGCCACGGTGGGCTTCGAGCCGCTGGCGCGGCATCTGGAGGACTGGTCGCCCGAGCGCGTGGCCTCGATCACCGGCCTGCCGGCCGAGACGATCGTGGCCTTTGCCCGCCGCTACGGCGCCACGCGCGCCTCCTTCATCCGCATCGGTATCGGAATCTCGCGGCACGACAACGGCGGCATGACGTGCCGCACGCTGGCCTGCCTGCCGGCCCTGACCGGGGCCTATGCCGATCCGCACGGCGGCGCGCTGCTGTCCTCCGGTGGCGCCGCCGGCTTCGCGCTCGGCGTGCTGGAGCGGGCCGACCTCCTGCTGCGCCCGGTGCCGCGCACGATCAACATGATCCAGCTCGGCCGCGCGCTCACAGACCCGGCGCTGGCGCCGCTGGTCAAGGCGCTCTACGTCTACAGCTCCAACCCGGCCGCGGTGTGCCCGAACCAGACGCTGGTCATGCAGGGCCTGGCCCGCGAGGACCTCTTCACCGTGGTGCACGAGCAGGTCATGACGGACACCGCGCGCTGGGCCGATCTCGTGCTGCCGGCCACCACGTCGATGGAGCACGAGGACGTCTATCGCTCGTACGGCCAGTTCTACGTGCAGCTCGCGCAGCCCGTGCTGCCGCCCCTGGGGCAGGCCCGCTCCAACTGGGAGGTGTTCGGCCTGCTCGCGCGCGCCCTCGGCGTGGCCGAGGCGCATTACGCGAAGACGCCGGAGGCGCTCATCCGCGACGTGCTGGCCCGGGGCGACGACAGCGTGCGCGCGATCACCTACGAGCAGTTGCGCGCGGAGGGCTCGGTGCGGCTGAACCTGCCGCGCCCGTACATGCCGTTCGCCGACGGCGCGCCGACGTCGTCCGGCAAGGTGGAGCTCTACTCCGGACGGCTGGCCGCGGCCGGGCTGCCCGCGCTGCCGACGTGGACGCCGCTGGCCGAGGGCCCGGCCAACCGGGTGCTGGTGGCGCGTTATCCGCTGCAGTGCATCGTGCCGCCCAACCGCTTCTTCCTGAACTCCTCGTTCAGCCAGTCCGAGCGGCTGCGCCGTCGCCAGGGCACGCCGATCGTGATGCTGTCACCGGCAGACGCCGCCGCGCGCGGCATCGTGGACGGCGACACCGTGCGCGTGGAAAGCCCGCGCGGCGACGCTCGCTTCAGCGCCCAGGTCACCGATGCCACGCGCCCCGGCGTGGCGGTGATCGAAGGCCTCTGGTGGCACCGCTTCCACCCCGGCGGCCGCGGCATCAATTTCCTGACCGACGACCGCGTGACCGACATGGGCGGCGGCCCCGCCCTCCACTCGAACCTGGTGGAAGTCACCCGAGCGCAGTAACGCGCGCGTTGGTAACACTACCTCGCGCTCGGCTGCTGTACCGTCTCGGCCGCCTCGTGCTGCGTGAGCACGTCGGCGCGCGCCGGCCTGTAGCAGAGGCGCAGGAGGACGGGGAGCACGATCAGCGCGGCGATCATGCTGGTGATGGTACCGATCGTGAGGAGCAGCCCGAGGCCGTAGATCCCGCGGTGCTCGGCGAGCATGAGGCTGGCGAAGCCGACCAGCGTCGTCAGCGCCGCGATGAGCACGCCCATCACCGTGGAGCGCGCGATGAGCGGCCCGCCATGCTCGCGGTCTTCCATGAAGCGGGTGACGATGCTCAGGCCGTACTCGGCGCCGGCGCCGAGGATCAGCGGCAGGCCGAAGATGTTGCCCAGGTTGAACTGCAGGTCGAAGACCCACATGAATCCCGCCGTCCAGATGAGCCCGAACGCCAGCGGTGAGAGTGCCAGCAGCGTCTCGCGCACCCGGCGCAGCATCAGCGCCGTGAGGCCGGACACCAGAATGATGGCGTACGCGGTGCCCTGCTTGGCCGCGCGCTCCATGAGGCGGATCGCCTCGTAGGTGATGATCGGCGTGCCCGTCACGTCGGGGTCGACGCTGCGGAGCTCGGCCACGAAACGGGCGGCGCCGTCGCGGTCCCAGATGTTGACGGCCGGGTGGATCTGCAGCAGGAAGCGGCCGCTGTCGCTGATGAACTTGCGCTTGATCTCCGGCGGCACGTCGGCGAGCCCGACCATGCGCGGGTGCAGGTTGCTCTGCAGCCGCTGGAAGCTCGAGACGAAGTCGCGGTACACCTGCCGCTGGAGCAGCGCCAGCGAGGCTTCCACGCTGGCGGAATCCGTCTGGCGCAGCTTGACCACGAGCCGCCCGATGTCCTCCGCGACGCGCGTGAGCTCGCGCTGCGTGTCGCCGGGCGGCGCCTCGCCGGCGGCGATCTCGAAGCGGCGCTTGAGCGTCTCGAGCGCCGTCACCAGCCGCTCGGGGTCCACCGGCAGCGGCCGGCTGACGCGGACGGGGCCGACGATCGGCTCGAAGTCGGCGATGAGCTTCTGCTTCTGCGGCTGGTCGTCGGGGATCAGGAGCAGCGCGGAGTCCACCTCGGACACCGTCGCGAGCTTGCGGAAGGCGTGGTACTTGGCCCGCAGCTCGTCGAGCGTGTCGGCCCTGGACATGGCGGCGAAGCCGGAGCGCCCCGACGTGGCCAGGATCTTCATCTCCCACACGACCGATTCCGTGCCGTGCGCCTGCAGGTTCAGCAGGTTGTAGTCGAAGCGCACGGACCGGAAGGCGACCGCCGAGGCGACGGTGAGCAGCGCCGCCACCACCAGCACGGTCTTCGGGTAGCGGGTGATCTGGTCGACCAGCGGCACGTGGATCGACTCGAGCGCCAGCGCGCGGGGGACGGTGCCGCGCGGCCGCGCCGCGTGCCGCCGGTCCATCAGCATGAGCGTGGCGGGGAACACGGTGAACATCGCCACGAAGGCGATCAGGATCGCGCTGCCCGAGATGAATCCCAGCTCCTGGAGGCCGCGGAAGTCGGTCAGCATCAGCACGTAGAAGGTGGCCGCCGCCGTCACCGCGCCCAGCAGGATGCCGGGTCCGCTGCGCGCGGCCGTGATCTCGAGCGCCTCCTTGAGGTTGCGTCCGAGGAACAGCTCCTCCTCGTAGCGGAAGAGGAAGTAGATGCCGTAGTCGATCCCGATGCCGACGACGATCGAGATGAACATCACGGAGAACAGCGACAGGTGGCCGGGGAAGATCGTGGCGAGGCCGACCGACCACGCCAGGCTCATCGACAGCACGATGGTCATGGCGATGGGCTTGCCGATGCGCTTGAAGCCCACCAGTAACAGCGCGAGCGTGAGGACGAAGGACACCACGCTGGCGTACTCGCTGTCGCGGAAGGCGGCGGTCATCTCGTCGTTGGACAGCGCGGGCTTGCCGGTCACGCCCACGTTGACGTCGGGGAACTCCTTCTTGAGCCGGGCGACGACCTGGCGGACGCCCTCGATGGCGCCCTGGTTGTTGGTGAAGGTCCCGGTGCTCGTCTCCACCGGCGCCGCCAGGATGAACAGCAGGCGCTGGTCGTCGGAGAGGTAGTAGCCGGCCCCGGTGCTGTCACCCCCCACCGAGAACAGCGCCCCCCACGGCGAGCGATAGGGCGCGGGGGCGTCGAGCCGGCCGGAGATCTGCGCGACGAGGTCGTGCACGAACTTCAGGTCGAGACTGCCCTTGCCGTCGGAGAGGCCCAGGTCGAGGAAGCCGCCCACGAAGGCCTGGGCGATCTGCGTGGCCACGCCCTCCACGAGCTGGTCGAGGGTGGGGCGGCCCGCGAACGACTCCATGAACTCCTGGTAGTCGAAGATGCGGTCGCGGATCTCCTGCAGCTTGTCCTTGGAGAGGTAGAGGAGCGCGCGCCCCTCGAACTGCTTGGGATCGATGCGGTAGTTGATGCGGGAGAGCGGCACGCGCGCGGCCTTGATCTCCCGCACGAGGCGGTTGGCGTACACGGTCGCCTCGGGCAGGGACGGCGCCTCCACCACGATGGCGAGGTCGTCGAGGTCGCCGAACTCCTTGTCGTACTCGCCGTACCGCTCGATGTAGGAGGTGCGCGGCATGAGCGCGCGGGTGGACGTCGCGAAGGTCAGCGTGGTGAGCGAGTAGACCATCGAGACGACCGTCAGCACGACGGCCACGAGCAACCGTGAGGCGGGGACGGACGCAGGCCAGACGAACCAGCCGGCGCAGGTGGCGCCCGGTCCGGGACGTCGACGGCACGAGACTACTCTTCGCCGGCTATGAACCGCTCCAGGCGGTGACGGGCCACGTCGTCCGGCCACTGCTCGGGCGGCGATTTCATCAGGTAGGCCGACGGCGCGAACAGGCCACCCTTGAGCCCCCGATCCAGCGCGAGCTTGCAGCAGCGAATGGCGTCGATGACGACACCGGCCGAGTTGGGCGAGTCCCAGACCTCGAGTTTCAGCTCGACGTTGATCGGCTGCTCACCGAACCCCTTGCCCTCCAGGC
Organism: Candidatus Rokuibacteriota bacterium; assembly: GCA_003220265.1. Taxonomy (GTDB): domain Bacteria; phylum Methylomirabilota; class Methylomirabilia; order Rokubacteriales; family CSP1-6; genus AR5. Next base: position 24,933 of record QHRW01000004.1, read on the forward strand.
GGATGTGCGCCCACTTGCGGTCCTTGAGCCAGGGCACGTAGTCGCTGGGGCCGATGTGCACGTCGTCGGCGGGCAGCTCGTGGGCGAGCTGCGAGCGCACCGAGTCGGTCTTGGAGATCTTCTTGGACTGCAGCCGGTCCCGCTCCAGCATGTTGTAGAAGTCGGTGTTGCCGCCGAAGTTGAGCTGGCTGGTGTGCTCCAGCCGCACGCCGCGGTCCATGAACAGGTGCGTGAGGATGCGGTGGATGATGGTGGCGCCCACCTGCGACTTCACGTCGTCGCCCACGATCGGCAGCCCGCGCTCCTCGAAGCGCCGCCGCCAGTAGGCCTCGCGCGCGATGAAGACCGGGATGCAGTTCACGAACGCGCAGCCGGCCTCCAGCACCTGCTCGACGTACCACTTGGTCGCCATCTCGCTGCCCACCGGCAGGAAGTTGACGACGACCTGGGTGCCGGTGTCGCGCAGGATGTTGGCGATGTCGGCGGTGGAGCCCGGCGCCTTCTGGATCATCTGGGCCAGGTACGTGCCGAGCCCGTCGTGGGTCATCCCGCGCTGCACGGTGACGCCGAGATTCGGGACGTCGGCGAACTTCACCGTGTTGTTGGGCGCCTCGAAGATCGCCTCGCCGAGGTCCTTGCCGACCTTGCGCGCGTCGATGTCGAAGGCGGCCGAGAACTCGATGTCTCCCACGTGGTAGCCGCCCACGCGCGGATGCATCAGGCCGGGGATGAACGCGTCTTCGCGCGCGTGCTTGTAAAACTGGATGCCCTGCACGAGCGACGAGGCACAGTTGCCGACACCGATGATGGCGACTCGAACGGATCCCACGGCCGGCCTCCTGGCTGCAGGCGAAAGTCCGCGCGGCAAGCGGCCGTGCGGCGGTCACAACGATAGGGCCCAGTTTAGCACATGGTTGTAATATTCCTGGTCAATGGAGACCAAAATGCCGACGGCGGTGGCCGACACGGTGGCGCGCGCGCTGGAGTCCGTCGACGTGGCGGCCGTGCGGCGCGCCTACTGGGAGCAGAACGAGTTCGTCTACCTCGAGCGCTGGCTCCCGCCGGACCTGGTGGCGCGCCTGGTGGCCGAGGTCGAGCGCGTGCGCCCCGCCATCAACCGCAATTTCATCCCGCGCCACAAGAAGGGCGGCAGCGTCAGCTTCTACACGCTCGTCGAGCAGGCGCCCACGATCGTCGCGCTCTATCGCGCCCCGGCCTTCATCGCGTTCCTCTCCGCACTGAGCGGCCGCGCGCTGCTGGCGTGCCCGCCCGGCGATCCGCACGCGTGTGCGCTCTACTTCTACACCGAGCCCGGCGATCACATCGGCTTCCACTTCGACACGTCGTACTACAAGGGGGCGCGCTACACGGTGCTGGTGGGCCTCGTCGAGCGCTCGTCGAGCCGCCTCGTCTGCCAGCTCTACAAGAATGTGCCGGGCCGCGCGGTCGAGGAGCGCGCGCTGACGACGCACCCCGGCACGGTGATCCTGTTCAACGGCGACAAGCTCTGGCACTCGATCACGCCGCTCGGCGAGAACGAAGAGCGCGTGAGCCTCACGCTGGAGTACGTCACCGACCCCTCGATGCATCCGCTCAAGCGGTTCGTGTCCAACATGAAGGACGCGATCGCCTACTTCGGCTTCCGGCGGGTCTTCCTCGACAGCAGGAAGGCGACGCGGGCCACCCAGTAGGTGTGCGACCCGGCCGCGATGATCACCAGCAGCACCGGCAGCAGCGCCGGCGCCGCGATCCGCACGACCACGAAGGACAGCAGCATCCCGTAGAAGCCGTCGCGTGAGCTGAGGCGGTCGAGCAGGCCGCGCTCGGCCGTCGAGGGCGGCGCCGGCGGCCACACCTTGCCGAGGATGCCGCTGACCATCACCGCCACCGCCCCCACCGCGCCCGCCGTCAGCCCGACGCCCGTCACCCGCATGCAGGCGACGCCCAGGGCCAGCAGCATCGTGCCGTGGATCAGCGTGTCGACGACGATGTCGAGCCACTCGCCGAGCACCGACTCGGTGAGGGTGAGCCGCGCCACCTCGCCGTCGGCGTGATCGAGCACGACGGCGGCGACGTAGAGGAGCAGGCCCGCCAGCACGGCGAGCACCTCGCCGTGCGCGAACGTGGCCACCGAGGCGAGGCCGACCAGCCCGCTGGCCAGCGTGATGGCGTTGGGGCCGATGCCGGCGGTGACGGCCGCGCGGCTGATCGGACGGGACAGGCGGCGATGCAGGCTGACGTCGAGCTGCGTGTCGATCGGCGAGCCGAGGCCCGCGTAGAGGCGCGCCTCCGCGTCGGCGGCGGCCGCGGCGTCGGCGACGCGCACGTACCAGCGCCCGCTCATGACCACGGGCAGGTCGCGCAGCTTGCGCGCGCGGTCGAGCGTCTCGGCCAGCGGCACGCCCGCCACGAGCTGCGTGCGCAGCGCGGCCAGCAGGGGACGGTCGGCGACGAACAGCGGTGCGTCGGCGCTGACCGACTCGGCGAGCAGGGCGGCGCCGGGCGCGGCCGCCATCCGGCGCAGCGCGTCGGGCGGCGTCAACCCGGTGGCCGGCACCACGAGGGTCGGCTCGTCGGCGAGCGCCGCCGGATTGTCGAGCCAGGCGACGGCCGCGCGCGCGCGCGGCGAGGACTCGAGCGCGGCCTGGAGCTCGGGCGAGCGCAGCGCCAGCGGGACGAGCACGCGAGCGACCCCGGCCCGCACGGCGGCCACGATGGCGCGGAAGACGACCGGGCGGCCGGCCACGGCCAATCCGGACGTCCGGACGTCCTCGGCGGCGACGAGATAGAGAGCGGCCTGGCGGATCACGCGCCGTCGTGCCGGACGACGCGGGGCAGCACGTCCGTCTCGGCGCGTCGGAGGTCTTCGACGAAGTCGATCTCGGTCCACGGCATGCCGGTCACATCCACCCAGCCGACGTGCCGCTGGGGTGCCAGAAGGTGGATGGCGTCTTCCCACTCGCCGAGGCCGTGACTCTCCTCGATGACCTTGGCCAGACCGCGCAGCAGCTCGGGGGCGGCTTCGGCACCGCACTTGAAGAATCCGACGCCCTCGCCCACCGCGTCCCACGCCTCCGGCACGACCTTCTTGCCCAGCGCGATCACGCGGTCGCCCCGCGTGTAGATTTTCACTTCCTCGCCGGTGTCGCTGAAGCCGCGATCGACGAGGAGCGCGCTGGGCGCCGGCACCGCCAGCAGGCGGGTGAGGAACTCGCGCGGAAAGAGGACGTCGGCGTCCATGACCAGCGCCGGCTCGCGCAGGCACTGGCGGGCGGTGTAGAGCGAGATGACGGAGCCCCGCGTGTACTCGGGATTGTGGATGTAGCGGACGGCCAGGCGGCCGACGCGCTCGCCGGCCACCTTGCGCACCTGGTCGGCGCAGTGGCCCACCACGAGGGTGGCCTGGCGCACGCCGGCGGCGTCGAGCGCCTCCAGCATGCGCGTGAGGACGGGACGCCCGCCCACCGGCAGCAGCGCCTTGTGGGTGGTGTCCGTCAGGGGCGCCATGCGTCGGGCGACGCCGGCGACCAGGATGACGGCGTTCACGACTGGCCCAGCTCTTCCTGCTTGCTCTTCATCTTCTTCACCAGCTCCTGGAACGAGGAGGTCTGGATGATCTTGTTGAACTGCGTGCGGTAGTTGGAGACCAGGCTCACGCCCTCGATGATGACGTCGTAGACCAGCCAGCGGTCAGCTTTTTTATGCATGCGGTACTCGATCGGGATCTCACCGCCGCCCTTGGTAACGAGCTTCGTCTGCACCTTGGCCTGCTCGCCTTCCTCGATCGTGTCGCTGACGTACTGGATCTTCTCGCCGCCGTAGAGCTCGACCCGGGAGATGTAGGAGCGCTCCAGCAGGTCCGTGAAGACCTGCACGAACTCGTCGCGCTCGGCCGGCGTGCGGGCCAGCCAGTGGCGCCCCAGCGAGCGCTTGGCCGTCTCGCTGAAGTCGAAGATCTCGTTGGCGATCTTGCGCACCGCCACCCGGCGGTCCTTGGCCTTGCTCTCCTTCTTGAGCTCGGGATCGTCGAGCAGCTTCAGAACGCGGTCGACCTGCAAGCGAAGCTGCTCCAGCGGCGCGCCGGCGCGGGCCGGGGCGACGGCGACCACCACGCCGGCAAAGGCCACGGCCACGACCAGCCCAGCGTGACGGCGGAGCCACCTCATGGACGGCCTCCCTACACCTTCCCGAAGATGTACTTGGAGAGCAGCTCTTCGAAGTCGACGGGGGCTTCCACCTCCCGGATACGGCCGTTCGGCGGGATCAGCTTGTCGGAGCCCCCAGGGCTGATGCGCACGAACTTCTCGCCGATCAGGCCCTTGGTCTTGATGGAGGCGATTGAGTCCTCCTGGAGCTTCACGTCGCGACGGACCCTCAGGATGGCCCGCGCCTGGTAGTCGGCGAGGCCGATCGACTCCACCCGGCCGATCTCAACCCCCGCGATCTCGACGGCGGAGCCGGCCTTGAGACCGCCCACCGACGGAAAATCGACTGTCACGGTGTAGCCCGAGCTGCCGAGGAACGAGACGCGTCCGAGTTTAATCGAAAGGTAACCCAATGCCAAGATGCCGAGCACCAGGAACAGCCCGACCGCGATGTTGGCCCGTCGCTCCATCGTCGCTCCTCCTCTCGCTAACGCTAAGCCTGGGGGTCGGGTTCACCCCGGATGAACTGCTGGACGATCGGGTTCTTCGAGTTCTGGATGACTTCCGGCGGGCCGATCTCCACGATACGCCCCTCGTGAAGCATCCCGACCCGGTCGGCGATCTCGAAGATCTCGGGAATCTCGTGGCTGACGATGACGGCCGTGAACCGCGAGGCGCGGTGCAGCTCGCGGATCAGCCGGTGGATCGCGTTGACCAGCACGGGGTCCAGGCCGGTGGTGGGCTCGTCGAAGAAGACGATCTCCGGCTCGGTGACGAGCGCCCGCGCCATCGCCACGCGCTTGCGCATGCCCCCCGAGACCTCCTCGGGATACTTCGCGCCGATCCCGGCCAGCCCGACGCGCTCGAGCGCCATGTCCACCCGCTTGTCGATCTCCGGAGCCGGCAGGCGCAGCTTCTCGCGCAGCGGGAAGGCCACGTTCTCGCGGCACGTCATGGAGTCGAACAGGGCCCCGCCCTGGAACACGACGCCGTAGCGCTTGCGCACCTCGTCGAGCGCCCGTCCCGAGAGGCGGGACAGGTCGACGCCGGCCACCTCGAGGCGCCCGCTGTCCGGCCGCAGCAGGCCAATGAGGTGCTTGAGGAACACCGACTTGCCGCCGCCGCTGCGCCCGATGATCACCGTGATCGAGCCCGTCGGCACCTCGAGATCGACGCCGCGCAGCACTTGCTGACCGCGGAAGGACTTGCGGAGGCCTTCGACCTTGATCACGGCGTCAGGGGAGGATCGTGCCCAGGAAGTAGTCCCAGACGAGGATCAGGACCGAGGAGAGCACGACCGCCTGGGTGGTGGCGCGCGCGACGCCCTCGGCGCCGTGCGCCACGTGGAAGCCCTTGTACGTGCACACCCAGGTGACGATGATGCCGAACGAGACCGACTTCCAGAAGCCGGTCATGATGTCCGCCATGTCGACGAACGTCTGCATCTCGCCGAAGTAGGTCCCCTCGCTGAGGCCGAGCAGCTCGACGCCGACCAGGTAGCCGCCGAAGATCCCCACGACGTCGAAGAGCGCCGTCATCATCGGGAAGGTGATGAGGCCGGCCAGGATCGAGGGCGCCACCAGGTAGCGCATGGGCGAGAGCGCCATCACCGTCAGCGCGTCGATCTGCTCGGTGATCCGCATGATGCCCAGCTCCGCGGTGAGCGCCGAGCCGGCGCGGCCCGTCACCATGAGGGCGGCCAGCACCGGCCCCAGCTCGCGGATCAGCGAGAGCGCCACCGCCGGGCCCAGGAACGCCTCGGACCCGAAGCGCGAGAGCGTGAAGAAGATCTGCAGGCCGAGCACCATCCCGGTGAAGCCGCCGGTGAGGATGATGATGAGGAGCGAGCGGAAGCCGATGTAGTTGATGCGGCCCAGCAGCGGCCAGAGCTTGAAGGGTGGCGTCAGCAGCGCGCCGAGCGCCTGGCCGAGGAAGCCACCGAACTGCCCGAGCGACTCGACGAGGAAGATGGTCCACCGGCCCAGAGCCTCGAACGGCCGCAGTGCCGGCGACGCCGGAGCGTCAATCATGCATGCGCGGTGCGGTAGACGCCGAGCGCCCAGAGCGGGAAGTAGCCGGCGTACAGGTGGTATTTGAGGTAGAAGACGCGCGGGAAGCCCGTCCCGTTCCAGAACGCATCGTCCCAGCCGCCGTCGGCGCGCTGCGTGCGCAGCAGGTAGTCGATGCCCGCCTCGACGGCCGGTCCCGAGATGGTCCCGACGGCGAAGAGTCCCAGCAGCGCCCACGCCGTCTGGCTGGGAATCGAGGGGCCGCGCCCGGCGAGCTCCGGCTTGACGTAGCTCTCGCACGTCTCGCCCCAGCCGCCGTCGGCGTTCTGGCGGCGGATGAGCCAGCGCACCGCCCGCTGCACGTACTCGTGGCGCGGATCAACGCGCATGGCCCCCAGGCCGCGCAGCACCGACCAGGTGCCATAGATATAGTTGACGCCCCAGCGGCCGTGCCAGGGCCCGTCGTGGCGCTGGCTGTGCCGGATGAACTCGAGCGCGCGCCCGGCCGGCTCGAAGCCGAAGTCGTAGCCGAGCGAGCCGAGCAGCTCGAGGCCCCGGCCGGTGAGATCCTCCGTCGAGGGATCGAGCAGCGCGCCGTGGTCGGCGAACGGGATGTTGTTCAGGAAGAGGCGGTTGTTGTCGGCGTCGAACGAGGCGAAGCCGCCGTCCTGGTTCTGCATGCCGAGGAACCAGCCAAGCCCCCGCTCCTTGGCCAGCCGCATGCGGTCGGCGTCGATGCCCTGCACCTTCTCCAGCGCCATCAGGACCATGGCGGTGTCGTCGAGGTCCGGATAGAAGGGGTTGTCGTACTGGAACGCCCAGCCGCCCGGCTGCACGTGCGGGCGCTTGACCTGCCAGTCGCCCGGCAGGGCGACCTGCTTGGCCAGCATCCACTCGGTGGCGCGGATCAGCGACGGGTGATCGGGCGCGACGCCGCTCTCGACCAGCGCGTTGACGGCCAGCGAGGTGTCCCAGACGGGCGAGGGACAGGGCTGGTAATAGAGCTCGTCGCCGTGCTCGACGGCGAGCGCCTCGATCTCCTTCAGCTGGCCGAGGATCAGCGGGTGATCCTCCGCATAGCCCAGCAGGCGCAGCGCCAGCACGGAGTTGGCCATGGCCGGGTAGATGCCGCCGAGGCCGCCGGGCACCGAGAGGCGCTCCTCCAGCCACAGCCGCGCCGCCTCGATGGCGCGCTTGCGCAGCGGGCGCGGCGAGAAGCGCTCCCAGATCTTGAGCCCGTCATCCACGCCGATGAAAAAGCTCTTCCAGAAGAGGCCGCGCCAGGAGAACGGCTCCGGCACCCGGGGGAAGCGCAGGCTGGCCTGCTCGCGCGGCACCGGCCATAGCTCGTCGAGTGACTGGCGCGGCGGCAGCCACTTGATCGGCTTGCGGTCCATGATGATCAGCAGCGGCACGATCACGCAGCGCGACCAGTACGAGACCTCGTAGATGTTGAAGAGGAAGAACGGCGGCGGCAGCAGCATGATCTCCGCCGGCATCGCCGGCACGCCGTTCCAGTCGTACTCCCCGAAGAGCGCCAGCAGGATCTTGGTGAACACGCTGGCCCGGGTGGGCCCGCCCATCGCGTGGATGCGGGCGCGGGCGGCGGCCATCACCGGATCGTCCACGTCGACGCCCGCCATCTTCATGGCGAAGTAGATCTTGATGGTGGCCGAGAGATCCGAGGGCCCGCCGGCGAACAGGCTCCAGCCACCATCGGCGTTCTGCCGGCGTCTCAAGAAGCGGACCGCCCGCTGCTGATGGTTGCCGTCGACGCGGTCGATGAGGTGGTGGAGGAGGAGCGCTTCGGCGGTCAGCGCCCAGTCGGCCTCCAGCTCCCCGCTCCAGTGCCCGTCGGGTGCCTGGAGGGAGAGAAGATGCCGCTGCGCCCGGGAAATGGCTTCGTGGAGGGCCGTCACGAGCACAAATGCTAACATGCACCCTCGGTCCGGCACTACACCGGACGTACGCATGGACCTGCTGATCGGCACCTTCGTGCTGCGGCCGTACGTGTTCGGCTTCCTGGCCGCCTTCCTGGCGGCGGGCGCGGTCGACCTCGGCGTGCGCCGCACCCTCCTCTTTGCGGCATGGGTCGGTCCATTGGCGTGGCTGGCGGAGTTCACCTCCACGCGCATCGGCATTCCGTTCGGCCTCTACAACTACACGGGCACCACGCGGGCCCAGGAGCTGTTCATCGCCGACGTGCCGCTCATGGACTGCCTGTCGTTCACGTTCCTGGCCTACGCGGCCTTTTGCCTGGCGCGCGTGGCGCTGGCCGGCCGGCGCGTGCCGGCGCCGGTGATGGCGCTGTCCGCGGGCGTCCTGATGATGTTGCTCGACGTCGTCATCGATCCCGTCGCGGTGCGCGGCGACCGATGGTTCCTCGGCCGGATCTTTTTCTACCCTGACGGTGGCGTGTACTTCGGCGTGCCGCTCTCGAACTTCGCCGGCTGGGTGGTGGTCGGCACGCTCGGCGTCGGGGGATACCTGACGCTCGGGCGTCTCGGAGGCTGGACGGCGACGAGTGGTCGTCAGCCGTGGCCGGGGATCGCGCTATACTACGCCGTGTTTGGCTTCAACCTGGCCGTGACCGCGTGGATCGCCGAGTGGAAGTTGCTGGTGGCGAGTACGACCGTGCACCTGGCGACTGCACTGCTGTTGTGGAGTGTCTCGCAACGACCGGCCGAGGGGCTGGGTCTGGAGAAGCAGCAAGCATGAGCGTTCCCGTTTCCCAGATGTGGACGGTGGCGACGTATGTCCTGGGGCAGAGGCTTCGCGGCAACACGCGCTACCCGCTGGTCCTGATGCTGGAGCCGCTCTTCCGCTGCAACCTCGCCTGCGCCGGCTGCGGCAAGATCCAGTATCCCGGCCACGTGCTGCGCAAGCATTTGAGCGTCGAGCAGTGCCTGGCCGCCGTCGAGGAGTGCGGCGCGCCGATGGTGTCGATCCCCGGCGGCGAGCCGCTGATGTATCCCGAGATCGGCCGGCTCGTGAAGGAGCTCGTCGCCCGCCGCAAGTACGTCTATCTCTGCACGAACGCCATCCTGCTCAAGGAGAAGCTCGAGGCCGGCCTCTTCACGCCGTCCAAGTACCTCTCCTTCAGCGTGCACATGGACGGCCTCAAGCAGGAGCACGACGAGGCCGTGTGCCGCGACGGCGTCTTCGACCAGGCCGTCGAGGGCATGAAGGAAGCGCTGCGCCGCGGCTTCCGCGTCACCACCAACACGACGCTGTTCGACAACGCCTCGCCCATCCGCATGCAGATGTTCTTCGACGAGATGATGGACCTCGGCGTCGAGGGCATGATGCTGTCGCCCGGCTACAGCTACTCGAAGGCGCCCGACCAGGAGCACTTCCTGCGGCGGCAGAAGACCAACGAGCTGTTCAGCAAGATGCTGGAGAATCCCAAGAAGCGGTGGAAGTTCAACCAGTCGCCGCTCTTCTTGCAGTTCCTCATGGGCAAGCAGGACTTCGAGTGCACGCCGTGGGGCAATCCCACCTACAACCTCTTCGGCTGGCAGCGCCCCTGCTACCTGCTGCAGGAGGGCTACGCGCCGACCTTCAAGGAGCTGATGGAGACGACGCGCTGGGAGGAGTACGGGCGCAAGAGCGGCAACGACAAGTGCCAGGACTGCATGGTGCACTGCGGCCACGAGCCCACCGCCGTCAACCACACCTTCACGTCGTGGAAGGGCTTTCGCGACACGGTGGCCGCCACGGTGACCGGCCGGCTCTAGCCGTCGTATGAGCGAAGAGAAGAGTCTCGAGGGCTGGACGCCCGAGATCTCCGACGCCGCCACGCTGGCCGAGGTGGTGGATCGCGCCTTCGACTATCGCGGTGACGTCACCGTCGTGCTCCAGGACGGCCGCGAGCTGATCGGCTACCTCTTCAACAGGAACCGCGACGTGGCCGAGCCGTTCGTGCAGATGTTCGAGCGCGAGGGGAGCGGGCCGTCGAGCGTCCCCTACGCGCGCATCCGCGCGATCCGGTTCACCGGCAAGGACACCGCCGCGGGCAACTCGTACGCGGCCTGGCTCCGCGGCAAAGAGGCGGCCAAGGCGGCGTCGTCCCCGCCGGGCGCGTGAGGCGACTTCTCGTCCTCACTGCCGTCGACGTCGAAGCCCGCGGCCTCGCGCGTCACCTCGGTCTCGCCCCGGTCGCCGGCGACTTTCCCCGCTTCGCGGGCGGCCAGGTGGAGATCGCCGTCGTCGGTCTCGCCGCCGCGCATCTCGCCACGCGGCTCACCGCGCCGCCGCCATCCACGCTGGTCGTCTCCGCCGGCGCCTGCGGCGCGCTGGCGCCCGAGCTCGCCGTCGGCGCGCTCGTCGTCCCCGAGACGGTCATCGCGCCCGACGGCCGGCGCTTCGCGACCGCGGCGATCGGCGGCCTGCCGCGGCAGGGGACGCTGGTGAGCAGCGAGCGCGTGCTGGAGGACGCCGCCGGCAAGTCGCGGCTGTGGCTCGCGAGCGGCGCCCTCGCCGTGGACATGGAATCGGCGACGATCGTGGCGTGGGCGGCCGCCCACGGCCTGCCGGCCGTCGTCGTGCGCGCGGTGTCCGATTCCGCCGCCCGCGGCGTGCCGGCCGATCTCGCGCGGGTCGTGCAGGACGACGGCCGCGTGCGGCCGTTGCGCGCGGTGAGCGCGGTGCTCGCGCGGCCGCGCGCGCTGGCCGATGCCATGGCCCTGCGGGCCGGCACCGCCGCCGCCCTGAAGACGGTGGCGGCCACCCTGGGTAGACTGGCGAGGACGGCATGACCGACGCGCTCGTCACCGGCGGGACCGGCTTCATCGGCGCCAACGTCGTCCGCGAGCTCGTGGCCGCGGGCGCGACGGTGCGCGTGCTCGCGCGCCCGGGCGGCGATCGGCGCGCGCTCGAGGGCATTCGTGTCGAGCTCGCCGAGGGCGACCTGCTGGACGCTGCCTCCGTGCGGCGCGCGGTAGCCGGCGTGCAGACGGTCTATCACGTGGCCGCGGACTATCGCCTGTGGACGCCCGATCCCGCCGCGCTCTATCGCGCCAACGTCGAGGGCACGCGCGTGGTGCTCGAGGCCGCGGGTCAGGCGGGCGCCGGGCGCGTCGTCTACACCTCCAGCGTGGGCGCGCTCGGCATTCCCAAGGACGGCACACCGGGCACCGAGGAGACGCCGGTCACGCTCGCCGACATGGTGGGCGACTACAAGCGCTCCAAGTTTCTCGCCGAGCAGGTCGCGCTCGAGTTCGCGCGCCGCGGGCTGCCGGTGGTCGTCGTGAATCCCTCGGCGCCGGTGGGGCCGTGGGACGTCAAGCCGACGCCGACCGGGCAGATGATCGTGGACTTCATGCGCGGGCGCATGGTGGCCACGCTCGACACCGGGCTCAACATCGTCCACGTGCGCGACGTCGCCCGCGGCCACCTGCTGGCCGCCGAGCGCGGCAAGCCGGGCGAGCGCTACATCCTCGGCCACGCCCAGGGCAACCTCCCGCTCGCGGACATCTTCCGCCTGCTGGCCTCGATCACCGGCGGCCGCGCGCCGCGCTTCCGCGTGCCCTACGCGCTGGCCTGGTGCAGCGCCGCCGCCTGCGAGGGCTTCGCGCGGGTGACCGGCCGGCCGCCGGCGGTGCCGCTGACGGCCGTGCGGATGGCGCGCAAGCGCATGTACTTCAGCCCGGCCAAGGCGGTGCGCGACCTCGGCCTGCCGCAGACGGAGCCGCGCGTGGCGCTGGCCGACGCGGTGGCGTGGTTCCGGGCGCGGACACCGGCGCGCGCATGAGCCTCGGCAGTCTGAGCGCGACGCTCACGCGCAAGAGCCGCTCGAACTTCTACTACGCGTTCCTCACGCTGCCGCGCGCGCGCCGCGACGCCCTCTACGCGGTCTACGCGTTCTGCCGCACCGTGGACGACGTGGCCGACCTCGGCCACGACCCGGCCGCCCAGCGCGGGGAGCTGGCCCGCTGGCGCGAGGACGTCGCCCGCTGCTTCGCGCCCGGCGCCGAGCCCGTGCACCCGATCGCCCGACAGCTCAAGGCGGCGGTGACCGCATATCCGATCCCGCGCGCCGCGCTGGACGCCATCATCGAGGGCTGCGCGATGGACCTCGAGCGCGTGCGCTACGAGACGGCCGAGGAGCTCGAGCCGTACTGCTACCGCGTGGCCTCCGCCGTCGGGCTCTGCTGCATCGAGATCTTCGGCTACACCGACCCCCGCGCCCGCCAGTACGCGATCGATCTCGGCAAGGCGCTGCAGCTCACCAATATCATGCGCGACGTCGGCGTGGACGCCCGCGCCGGCCGCGTGTACCTGCCGCAGCGCGACCTCAAGGACTTCGGCGTCAGCGAGGACGACCTGGTGGAAGGCCGCTACGGCGAGCCGTTCGTGCGGCTGATGGTGCACCAGGCCGTTCGCGCGCGCCGCTTCTACGCCGCCGCGCACGCCTCGTACCCGGCGCGCGACGCGCGCTCGCTGGTGGCGGCGGAGATCATGGGGCGGATCTATCACGCGCTGCTCGAGGAGATCGAGCGCCGGCGCTTCGCGGTCTTCGGCGAGCGGATCACCGTGCCGGCGCGGCGCAAGGTGGCCATCGCGCTGCGCTGCTGGGCCGGCGCGCGGCTGCGGCGCAACGGGGCGCCCGCGTGAAGGCCGCGGTCTTCCACGGCGGCGGACGCATCACGCCCGGCGACTGGCCGCGACCGGCCGTGGGCGCCGGCGAGCTGCTCCTGCGCGTGCGCGGCTGCGGCCTGTGCGGCTCCGACATCGCCAAGATCGTCGCGCCGGAGACGCGCGGGCCCGCCGTGTTCGGCCACGAGGTCGTGGGCGACGTGATCGAGGCGGGCGCCGGCGTGGCCGGCTTCGCGGTCGGCGATCGCGTCGTGGCCGCCCATCACGTGCCCTGCGGGCAGTGTCACTACTGCCGGCGCGGCAGCGAGTCGATGTGCCGCGCCTTCAAGGCCTCCAATCTCGACCCCGGCGGCTTCGCGGAGTACGTCCGCGTGCCGCCGGCCAACGTGCGCCACGCGACGTTTCGGATTCCCGAGCACCTCACGGACGAGGAGGCCTCGTTCGTGGAGCCGCTGGCCTGCTGCCTGCGCGCCGTGGACCGCGCGCGCGTGGAGGCGGGCGACACCGCGCTCGTGGTGGGCCTGGGCTCGATCGGCTGCCTCTTCACCCAGCTCCTGGCCCGCGCCGGCGCCGCCGTCGTCGGCGCCGACCCATTGGCCGCCCGCGCCCGCGTCGCCCACGAGGCCTACGGCGCGCGCGAAGCCGGCGACGCGGAGCGCGCGGCCAAGGCCGCACGCGAGCTGAGCGACGGGCGCGGCGCCGACCACGTGATCGTCACCGGCGGCGGCGCCGACGTGCTCGGCTGGGCGGCCGGCCTCACGCGCGACGGCGGCAGCATCCACTACTTCGCCGGCGGGCCGGGCGACGCGCTGCCGCTGCCGCTGGCGACGCTCTATCACCACGAGCTGACGATCACCACCACGTACTCCTCGTCGCCGGCCACGCTGGCCCGCGCCTTCTGGCTGCTCGCCGCGGGCAAGGTAGAGGTCGCGGGCCTCATCAGCCATCGGCTGCCGCTCGACCGGCTGGCCGAGGGCGTGGACCTGATGCGCCGCCGCGAGGCGCTGAAGGTGTACGTGACACCGTGAGCACGATGCGCGCGATGGTCTTCCATGGCCCGGGCGATCTGCGCGCCGAGGAATTGCCGGTGCCGACGCCGGCGCGCGGCGAGGTCGTGCTGAAGATCGACGCCGCGCTGACGTGCGGCACCGACGTGAAGACGCTCCGGCGCGGGCACCCGGTGATGATCCCGCGCGTGCCGACCGTGTTCGGTCACGAGTTCGCCGGCACGGTGACGGCCGTGGGCGCTGGCGTGCGCCGCGTGCGCGAGGGCGATCGCGCGGTGGCGGCGAATTCGGCGCCGTGCGGCTCCTGCCGCCTCTGCCTGGCCGGCCGGCCGAATCTCTGCGAGGACCTGCTGTTCGTCAACGGCGCCTACGGCGAATTCATCGCGCTGCCGCCGCGGCTGGTGGCGACGAATCTGGTCACCCTCGGACGCGGCACGCCGGCGGCGCGCGCGGCCTTCGCCGAGCCGCTGGCCTGCGCGCTCGGCGGCGTCGAGCGCGCGCGCGTGGAGGACGGCCAGACCGTGGTGATCTTCGGCCACGGCCCCCTCGGCTGCCTGCTGGCGATGGCCGCGGGCGCCCGCAAGGCGCGCGTGATCCTCGTCGGCAAGGCCGGCTGGCGCTTCGAGCGCGTGCGCGCCCTGGGCCTCGGCGAGTGCGTGGACGCGACGGCCACGCCCGACGTGGTGGCCGCGCTCCGCACCGCCACCGGTGGTCGAGGCGCGGAGGTCACCATCGACGCCACCGGGCGCCCGGAGGTGTGGGGGCAGGCCCTGGATGCCGTGGGCCGCGGCGGCTGCGTGATATTCTTTGGGGGCTGTGCGCCCGGCACCTCGATCAATATCGATACGCGCCGGACGCACTACGAGGAGCTCGCGCTGCTGGGCGCGTTCCACCACACGCCGGAGCTGATCCGCCGGGCGGTGGAGCTGCTCGAGGCGGACGGCGCGTTCGATCCCCACGGCCTGATCACGCATCGCATGCAGCTCGACGGCGTACGGGAGGCGCTCGACCTGATGGCGGCCGGCCAGGCGATGAAGGTGCTCATCGAGCCATGACACGGCGCACGGCCATGCTCGGCGCCGCGCTCGTCACGCTGCTCGCATGGGCGCGGCCGGCGCGCGCCTACGATCCCAAAGAGACCTTCATGCAGGGCTCGATCGTGCTCTCGCCCGAGGTCAGCTACGGTCACCAGTTCGACCTCGAGCACAAGCCCGGCTACACCGGCGTCGAGTACGTCAACGGCGGCATCCGCTTCGGCTATCTGCCGTTGTCGCCGCTGGCCGCCGGCACGCCGGTGCACGGCGCGTTCGAGATCGGGCTGGAGCCCTTGTATCAGCAGTACACGTCGCCCGAGTTCGTCTACTTCGCCGGCCTGGGACCGGCCCTCCGCTATCACTTCCTGGGCCTGGGGCGTCTCGTGCCCTACGCCGAGTTGGCGGCGTTCGCGGGCGCGACGAATCTGAAGATCACCGAGATCCGCTCGCGCTTCACCTTCCTGCTGTGGGGGGGCCTGGGCGCCTCGTACTTCGTCACCGATCGCACGGCGATCTACGCCGGCTACCGCTACGAGCACATCTCCAACGGCAACACCGCCAAGCCCAACCGCGGGATCGAGTCCAACGCCGGCGTGCTCGGCGTATCCTTCTTCTTCGAGTGAGGAGAGCATGAAAGCGCCGATCGCCGAGATCCTCCTGGCCGGGCCGCGCGGCTTCTGCGCGGGCGTGGAGCGCGCCATCGACATCGTGGAGCTCGCGCTCTCGGTGTGGCCGCATCCCGTGTACGTGCGCCGCGAGATCGTCCACAACCGGCTCGTCGTCGAGACGCTGCGCCAGAAGGGCGCGATGTTCGTCGACGAGCTGGACGAGGTGCCGGACGATGCGACCGTGATCTTCAGCGCCCACGGCATCTCGCCGGCGGTGCGCCAGGAAGCACGGCGGCGCGGCCTGCGCGTGGTCGATGCCACGTGCCCGCTGGTGACCAAGGTGCACCTGGAGGCCATCCGCTACGCGCGCGAGGGCTACTCGATCATCCTCATCGGCCACGAGGACCACGACGAGGTGATCGGCACGCTGGGCGAGGCGCCCGAGCGCATCATCGTGGTGGACAGCGTGGCGGAGGTCGAGCGCCTCGCCCTGCCCGATCCCGACAAGGTGGCCTACCTCACGCAGACGACGCTGTCGGTGGACGACACGCGCGACGTCATCAACGCCCTGCGCCTCAAGTTCCCCAAGATCGTGGGACCCTCGCGCGACGACATCTGCTACGCGACGCAGAACCGGCAGACGGCCGTCAAGCGGCTCGTCGACGACGTCGACGTCCTGCTGGTCATCGGCGCCGCCAACAGCTCCAACGCCAAGCGGCTGGTCGAGGTGGCGCAGACCGCCGGCACCCGCGCCTACCTCATCAACGACGTGCAGGACATCCGGCCCGAGTGGCTGGAGGGCGTGGCGCGGGTGGGCATCACCGCCGGCGCCTCCACGCCCGAGATCCTGGTCTCGCAGGCCGTCAAGACGCTGCGGGGCGAGGGCGTCAAGGTGCGCGAGGTCCACGTGGTGGAAGAGGACGTCCGCTTCGCGCTGCCTCAGGAGCTGACGCAGGCCGCGCAGAGCCGCGGGCTGGATTTGCCGGAGAGAAATGCCATGCGAAGGAGTATCTAGTCGTCAATGGGGGGGGCGCCGGCCCCCTCCATCGCAGGAGGCCCCCCGATGTCGAGTCTCACCCATCCCATGGCGAATCGAGCGTCGCATCGCGCGCGTTTCTTGAAGCGGGCCCAGCGCGGGTGGACCATGGCCCTGGGCGTCACGCTGGTGTTTGCGGTCGGGCTCGGCGTCGGCGTCGTGGTGGCGCCCGGGAGTGGCAGCGGGCAGGGGCAGGTAGCGGAGAAGAAGCTGCTCGACAACGAGCGGGTGCAGATGTTCGAGTTCGTGTTTCCGCCGGGGTTCAAGGGCGAGGAGCACGAGGCGCCCGTCGACGAGTTCGCGTACGTGCTCGATGGACAGTTCGGCGTGGTGACGAAGGGGCAGGGCAAGCGGGTGGTGCGGCAGGGCGAGGTCGAGTGGGCGCCCAAGGGCGTCGTCCACTATTCCGTCAACGAGTCGAAGAAGCCGGCACGCGTGCTGGTCGTGCTGCTGAAGGAGCGGTGAGCCATGCGTCTGGTGACCTATCGCAAGGGATCCTCGAAGCCGCGCGTCGGCGCGCTGGCCGGCGAGGTCGTGTTCGACCTGGGCGCGCTCGCCGCCGATCTCGCCCGTGAGCGCGGCACCGTCCGCAAGGGCCGCGGCGGCTTTCCCAAGACGATGCTCGAGCTGATCCAGGGGGGCGCCGAGGCCCTGGCGATGGCGCGCGAGGCGCTCGGCCACGGCGAGGCGGTCCTCAAGCGCGACGGGGTCAACGCGCTGGTCGAGCGCAAGCTCGGCGTGCCGGCGGCCAAGGCACGGCTGGACGCGCCGATTCCGCGGCCCGCCCGCAACGTCTTCTGCCTCGGGCGCAACTACAAGGAGCACGCCGCCGAGCGCGGCGCCGCCGCCCCCGAGCACCCGGTCTATTTCACGAAGGCGCCCGAGACGGTCGTCGGGCCCGGCGCCAAGGTGATCCATCACGCCGCCACCAAGGAGCTCGACTACGAGGTGGAGCTGACGGTGGTCATCGGCACCGCCGGCAAGGACATCGCGCGCGAGCAGGCGCTCGGCCACGTGTTCGGCTACACGATCGTCAACGACGTGACCGCACGCGACGTGCAGAAGCGCCACCAGCAGTGGTTTCACGGGAAGTCGATGGACACCTTCTGCCCCATGGGGCCGGTGCTCGTCACCGCCGACGAGATCCCCGACCCGCAGCAGCTCAACGTGGCGATGCGGATCAACGGCGAGACCCGCCAGTCGAGCAACACCTCGAAGATGATCTTCCCGGTCGACGAGTGCATTGCCGTCCTCTCCCAGGGCTTCACGATCCTTCCCGGCGATGTCATCGCCACCGGCACCCCGGAGGGGGTGGGGGCCGCCCTCGGCAAGTTCCTGAAGGCGGGCGACAAGATGGAAGCCGAGGTCGAGAAGATCGGCGTGCTCGCCAACAGGATCGCCGCCCCGTAACGCTGCCCGGGCAGGGCGCCCGAGCCCGGCGCGGCGTGCGGTCGTCTCGCCGTCTCGCCGCTCGGGCGCAATCACTCATCTCCGCGCACTTGGCCGTGGCACGCCCCTCGCACCAGGCCCCGCCCGTCGGTCATCACGGCTGGTCGGGAGGGCGAGGATGGCGAGCCGAAGCGCGCTGCAGATCAACCCACCGACCGCGGTCTGCGCCGGGTGCTCCACCGTCCAGCGGGCGACCAGCAACTTCTGCGGCGAGTGCGGCACCCGCCTCGGTGCCGCCCCCGCGCTGACGCCGGCCCGCTGCGCCTCGCGCCGGGCCACCGTGCTCTTCTGCGACATCGTCGGCTACACGGCCATGTCCGAGCGGCTCGACCCCGAGGACGTCTTCGGCCTCATGCAGCGGACGTTCGCCGTGATCCTGGACGCGGTCCATCGACAGGGCGGCACCGTCAACCAGTTCCTCGGCGACGGGGCGATGGCGCTGTTCGATCGGGCCGACGATGCCGTCGCGGCCGGGCGGGAGATCCTCGAGGCTCTGGTGGCCGTGGCCGACGAGGCCCGCCGCCTCCACGGGGTGGATTTCGGCATGCGGATCAGCGCCCATACCGGCACGGTGTCGGTCGGCGCGATCGGCGTGGACCTCCGGGTGGACTACACGGCCCTCGGCGCCACGGCGCGCGTGGCCGCCGCCCTTCTGCGGATCGGCCGCCGGGGCGAGATGGTCGTCACCGAGGCCACGCGCCGGCAGGCCCAGGCCCCGGCGCTCTTCGCGC
>QHRW01000165.1 GCA_003220265.1 Candidatus Rokuibacteriota bacterium
CGACGTCCACACCTTCTGGCCATTGATGACGTAGTACTCGCCGTCCTTCACCGCGCGGGTCTGCAGCCCGGCGAGATCGGAGCCGGCGTTGGGCTCGGAGTAGCCCTGACACCAGATCTCCTCGCAGGTGAGGATTTTTTCGGGATACCGCTTCTTCTGCTCCTCGGTCCCGTACGCGATGATGGTGGGGCCGGCCATGCCGACGCCGAGCACGTTGAGCATCGGCGGCGCTTTCTGGAGCGCCATCTCCTCGTGCAGGATCGTCTCCTCGACGAACGTCAGGCCCTGGCCGCCGTACTCCTTGGGCCAGGTGGCGCCGATGAGGCCGCCCTCGTGCATCTTCTTCTGCCACTTGCGGAGGAACTCGTAGGCTTCGGGCCGGGGCACCTCGGTGGAGCCGATCGCCTTCCACTCGGCGGGGATGTTCGCCTTGAGCCAGGAGCGCGTGCGCTCCCGGAACGCTTGCTGGTCGGGGGTCAACGTGAAGTCCAAGGGGCCTCCGTGGCGCTGAACGGTGGTTCATTCTAGGGACCCCCCGTCGTGGCTGTCAAGGCTATACTCCTTCGCCGTGACCACTGTGAACGCGGCGCGGCTCCACGCACGGATCGCCGCGCTCGCCCGCTTCGGCGCGCTGCCGGGCGGTGGCGTCACACGCTCCTGCTGGAGCCCGCCCCACGAGGAAGCCCGCGCCTGGCTGCTGTCCGAGATCCGCGGCGCGGGCTTGCAGGCCTGGGTCGATCCCGCCGGCAACGTCTTCGGCGGCCTCGGCGCGTCGAGCTTCAGCGCCGGGACGCCGGCGGTGGTGACGGGCTCGCACATCGACACGGTGCCCGAGGGCGGCATCCTCGACGGCGCGCTTGGCGTGCTGGCCGGCCTGGAGTGCTTGCAGGCGATCCGCGAGGCCGGCGCCGCGGCTCCGCGGCCGCTGGTGGTGGCGGCGTGGAGCGACGAGGAAGGCCGCTATGGCAGTCTCTTCGGCTCGCGGGCCTTCTGCGGCCGGCTCGACGCGGCGGCGCTGCCCACGATGACGGCCGTCGACGGCGAGCCGCTCGTGACGGCGATGGCGCGCGCCGGCTTCGACGCCGCGCGTGCGCCGGAAGCCCGCGCGCCCGAGGGCGCCGTGCACGCCTACGTCGAGCTGCACATCGAGCAGGGCCCGCGCCTGGACGAGGCGGGGGTGCCGATCGCCGTCGTGGACTCGATCGTCGGCGTGCGCCGCACGCGGCTGATCTTCACGGGCCAGGCCGACCACGCCGGCACCACGCCGATGGAGCGCAGGCGCGATGCCTTCCTCGCCGCGGCGGAGTACTCGCTGAGCGCGCGCGAGCTCGTCGTCGAGCGCGGCGGCGGGCGCAGCGTCACCAACATCGGCGTGGTCTACGTGCACCCGGGCGTCAGCAACATCGTGCCCGGCCGGGCCGAGCTCGTGCACGAGATGCGCAGCCCCGACGCCGACGTGCTGGAGCGGCTCGCGCAGGCCTGCGAGGCGCTGGCCCGCGAGGTCGGCGAGCGCCGCGGCATCGGCGTCGAGGTGCGCCGCATGTCGGCCACGATCCCGGTGGCGTGCTCGCCGAAGGTCCAGGCCGCCGTCGAGGGCGCGTGCAAGCAGCTCGGGCTCGGCTGGAAGACGCTCTACTCGGCCGCCGGCCACGACGCGCAGAACCTGGCGCTCATCACCGACTCCGGCATGCTCTTCATTCCCTCGCAGGGCGGCAAGAGCCACCGCGTGGACGAGACCAGCGACCCCGCCGCCATCGAGCGCGGCGCCAACGTCCTCCTGCACACGCTGCTCACACTCGCCAGCTGAGCTGAATAGAGGGCCGCCACGGCTTTGCCGGGGCGGGCCGAACGTCTTGGGGGGTTTGGGGGGCCATTTCGGGGCCCCCCATCTCGAACAGCCGCCCCCCATCTTGCGGACGGCCCGGCCAAGCGCTACCGTCTCGCCTCGTGAACCGCCTGCCGACCCAGCCGCTCGGGCTGTGCCTGCGCGCTGCGCTGGTCGTGGCGGCGGCCGTCCTGGCGAGCGGCTGCGCGTTCGACGGGCCGATGTCCACGCTGGTCGCGCGCTCCGACCTCAATCGCTCCATCCTGTCGGTCTATCGGATCATCACGTGGGCGACGGTCATCATCGGCCTGCTCGTCTTCGTGATCCTGGCGGTCGTGCTGCTGCGCTTCCGCGAACGGCCGGGGCTCGTGGCCCACCAGATCCACGGCCACACCGCGCTCGAGATCGCGTGGACGATCGCGCCCGCCCTCGTCCTGCTGATCATCGCGATCCCGACCATCCAGGTGATCTTCCGCACGCAGACCGCGGCCGCGCCCCAGAACGCGCTGGAAGTCCGCGTGCGCGGCTGGCAGTGGTGGTGGGAGTTTCGCTATCCCTCGCTCGACGTGGTCACCGCCAACGAGGCGCACGTGCCGGTGGGACAGCCGATCGTGTTCGTGATGGAAGGGCCCGACGTCATCCACAGCTTCTGGGTGCCACAGCTCGGCGGCAAGCGCGACGTGGTGCCGGGCCGCCTGAACCGCATCACGCTGACGCCGGAGCACCCCGGCGAGTACTGGGGCCAGTGCGCCGAGTTCTGCGGCGCCTCCCACGCCAACATGCAGCTCCGCGTGGTCGTCGACGAGCCGGCCGCGTTCGACCGCTGGGTGGCGGCCCAGAAGGCGCCGGCGCCGGAGCCGAGCGGTGATGGCGCGGCCGGCAAGGAGATCTACGCCCGGAGCGCGTGCGTGGGCTGCCACACCATTCGCGGCGTGTCGGCGGGCGTGCTCGGCCCCGACCTCACCCACTTCGGCAGCCGCACGCTCTTCGGCGCCGGGCTCTGGCCGACCACGGCCGACAACGTGGCGGCGTGGGTGAAGGATCCCCCGGCGCTCAAGCCGGGCGCGAAGATGCCCAACCTGCATCTCAGTGACGCAGATTCGAAGGCCGTGGCCGCGTACCTCGTCGGGCTCAAGTGATGGCCACGCACGAGGCGGCGCTGCTGCGGCACGAGCACGCGGTGCACGCGCCCGCCGCCACCGGTGTGTGGTCGTGGATCACCACCGTCGATCACAAGCGCATCGGCATCCTCTACGGCGTCACCGCGCTCACGTTCTTCGCGGTAGGCGGGATCGAGGCGCTCATCATCCGGTTGCAGCTCGCGCGGCCGAACAGCACGGTGGTGAGCGCGGAGACGTTCAACGCGCTGTTCACCATGCACGGCACCACCATGGTGTTCCTGGCGATCATGCCGTTCGGCTCCGCGTTCTTCAATTACATGCTGCCGCTCATGATCGGCGCCCGCGACGTCGCCTTCCCGCGGCTGAACGCGCTGTCGTACTGGATCTTCCTGCTCGGCGGCCTCTTCATCAACGCGAGCTTCCTGGTGGGCGCGCCCCCCGACGGCGGCTGGTTCGGCTACACGAGCCTCACGCTGCGCCAGTACTCGCCGGGGCCCAACATCGACTTCTGGCTGCTCGGGCTCCAGATCCTGGGCGCCTCCTCGGTGATGGCCGGCGTCAACTTCATCGCCACGATCCTCAACATGCGCGCGCCCGGCCTCACGCTCATGCGCATGCCGGTCTTCGTGTGGATGTCGCTGGTCGTGCAGTTCCTCATCGTGCTGGCCTTCCCGCCCATCACGATCGGCCTCGTGTTCCTGATGTTCGACCGGTTCTTCGGCACCCACTTCTACGACGTGGCGGCCGGCGGCAACGTTCTCCTCTGGCAGCACCTGTTCTGGATCTTCGGACACCCCGAGGTCTACATCCTCATCCTGCCGGCCTTCGGCATCGTCTCCGAGGTGCTGCCGACGTTCGCGCGCAAGCCCTTGTTCGGCGCGCCGGTGGTGATCTACTCCGGCATCCTCATCGGCTTCTTCGGCTTCGGCGTGTGGGCGCATCACATGTTCGCGGCCGGGATGGGTCCGGTGGCGGACGCGGCCTTCTCGATCGGCACCATGCTGATCGCCATCCCGACGGGCGTGAAGATCTTCAACTGGCTGGCCACGCTGTGGGGCGGCTCCATCCGTCCGACGGTGGCCTTCCACTACGCGGCCGGGCTCGTCGCGCTCTTCACCGTGGGCGGGCTCAGCGGCATCATGCACTCCTCACCGCCGGTGGACCTGCAGCAGACGGACACCTATTTCGTCGTGGCCCACTTCCACTACGTGCTGATCGGCGGCAGCCTCTTCGGGCTGCTGGCCGGCGCCTACTACTGGTGGCCCAAGATCACCGGGCGCTTCCTCGACGAGCGGCTGGGCCGCGTGCAGTTCTGGCTGCTCGTGGCCGGCTTCAACCTCACCTTCTTCCCGCAGCACTACCTGGGCGCCATCGGCATGCCGCGCCGAATCTACACGTACGGGCCCGGGCGCGGCTGGGAGTTCTGGAACCTGATGTCGACGGTCGGGGCCTTCGGCATCGGGCTCTCGGTGCTGCTCTTCCTGGTCAACGCCGCGCGCTCGCTGCGCCACGGCGCGCTGGCGCCGGCCGATCCGTGGGACGGCCGCACGCTCGAGTGGCGGACGTCCTCGCCGCCGCCGGTGCACAACTTCGACGCGATCCCGCCCGTCTACGGGCGCGACACGTTCTGGCGCGAGAAGCACGGCGACAGCCGCGGCCGCAAGCCGACGCCGCTGCCGCCCCGCCCCGACCCGCACGGCATCCACATGCCGGCGCCGTCGTTCTGGCCGCTGGTCACCGCGCTCGGCATCGTCATCACCGCCGCCGGCGCGCTCACCCATCTGGCCGTGGTCGTGCTGGGCGCGGTGGTCGTCCTGGTCGGCGGCTGGGCGTTCGCGCTCGAGCACCACCGCAATCCCGCCCACGTGGACCAGGTGGGCAACCTCGGCGTCGACCACCGCAAGCTGGCGATGTGGACGTTCCTGGGCTCCGAGTGCTTCTTCTTCGGGACGATGATCGCGACCTATCTGGCCTACAAGGGCCACGACAAGGTGGGCCCCCACCCGCACGAGATCCTCAACATCCCGCTGACGACGATCTCCACCTTCGATCTGCTGATGTCCTCGCTCCTGATGGTGCTGGCCCTGCACGCCGTCCAGCGCGGCGACCGCCGGCAGGCCCGGATGTGGCTGTTCGGCACCGCGTTCTTCGGCCTCATCTTCCTGGGCTTCCAGGCCTGGGAGTTCACTGCGTTCGTGCACGAGGGGCTCACGCTGCAGCAGAACCTGTTCGGCTCGACGTTCTTCGTGCTCACCGGCTTCCACGGCGGCCACGTGGCGCTGGGCGTCGCCATGCTCCTGACCCTGGGCATCCTCGACCTGCGCGGCAAGCTCGCCGTGCAGGACGCGCCCAGGGTCGAGGTGGTCGGCCTCTACTGGCATTTCGTCGACGTCGTGTGGATCGTCATCTTCACCGTGGTCTACTTGATTCCATGAGCACCCACGGCCACGCCGTCGACACCGACGCCCAGCGCCGCCCCGCCCGCGAGGCGCACGACAGCCACGCCTCGGTGGCGACCTACGTCCGGGTGGCGCTCATCCTCACCGCGGTCACCGCGCTGGAGGTGGGCGTCATCTATATCCGCTTCCTGACGCCGATCGTCGTGCCGCTCCTGCTCGTGATGGCGGCGGCGAAGTTCGTGCTCGTCGTGATGTTCTTCATGCACCTGCGCTACGACCCGCGGCCCCTTGCGGGAGTCTTCGTGGGTCCGCTGATCATGGCGACCCTGCTTGCCCTCGTCGTCATCGTCCTCGTCGGCACGCTGCCCGCCTTCCAGCGCTGAGGCTGCCGCGGCATGGCAATCGGCGTCGGCTCGCTCCATCCCGAGGTCATCCTCGCCGCCGCCGGCGCCGCCGCGCTCTACGCGTGGGCCATGCGCCGGACGCCGGCCGCCCGGGGCCAGGCCGCCTGCTTCGTGGGGTCGCTGGTCACGCTGCTCGTGGCACTGAACGGGCCGCTGCACGATCTGAGCGACTGGTACCTCTTCAGCGCCCACATGGTGCAGCACCTGCTCCTGACGCTCGTGGTGCCGCCGCTGCTGCTGCTCGGCCTGCCGACCGCCATGGCCGACGCGCTGCTTCGCCCCGTGCTCGCGCGCCGGGTGACGGCGGCGGTGGCGCGCACGGTGACGCGCCCGTTGCCGGCGTTCGCCCTCTACGGCGTCGGGCTCATCGGCTGGCACTTGCCGGCCCCGTACAACGCGGCGCTGGAAATCCACGGCTGGCACGTGGTGGAGCACCTCGTGCTGCTCGTCACCGCCGTCCTCGGCTGGTGGCCCGTGCTGTCGCCCTCGCGCGCGCTGCCGCCGCTGCCGTACGCCGCCCAGCTCCTTTACCTGTTCGTCTTCGGCATGCCGATGACGGTGGTGGCCTCGATGATCACGGGCGCCGAGCAGGTGCTCTATCCGTTCTACGAGGCGGCGCCGCGGATCGTCGACCTCACGCCGCTCGCCGATCAGCGCCTGGGGGGCATCATCATGTGGGTCCCCTCGGGGCTCATCCCGCTCGCCGCGTTCACGGTCGTCTACTTCCGCTGGGTCGCCGCCGAAGCCGACGAGACCGCGTGACGTCGCTCAAGCATGGTGGCACCCGCCTTGCACTCCCTCCTCTTACGCGCCGGCCGAAGCAAGACCGGCAACCAGGAGAAGGGGAAGGGCGATGGAAAGCTTTTCGACCACGGGGAGTGTGAAGGTCCAGTTCGTGCCGGTCGGCCGCCAGCGCCGCGAGTGGATGTGGAAGGCGCGAGATGAGGACAGCAATACGATTTCGATCTCCGGCCAGCGCTTCGACTCGCTCACCGAGGCCGTGCGCGACGCGCGCGAGCAGCTAGGTGACGAGGACGAGCCGGACGACGACGGTCCGGAGGCCGCGTAGCGAATCGCGTCGTAAGTTCTGCAATCCGGCCCTCTTTTTCACCAGTCGCCGGACCCTGCCTTGCTATCATGGCTGCCGTCGTCCATGAACATCTGCGTCGTCGGCACCGGATACGTGGGGCTGGTCACCGGCGCCGTCTTCGCCGACCTCGGTAACGACGTCGTCTGCGTCGACAACGACGCCGTCAAGATCTCGGACCTCGAAGGCGGCCGCATGCCCATCTACGAGCCCGGGCTCGAGGAAATGGTCGCCCGCAACGTCGCCGACGGCCGCCTGGCCTTCACCACCGACCTCCCGGCTGCCGTGCGCCGCGCGGTCATCGTCTTCATCACGGTGGGCACGCCGCCCAAGAGCGACGGCCAGACGGACCTCGCCGCCGTGGAGGACGTCGCCCGCGGTATCGCCCAGGCCATGGAGCGATATACGGTGGTGGTCAACAAGTCCACCGTTCCCGTCGGCACCGGCGAGTTCGTGCGCGAGGTGATCGAGCGCCACCAGGCGACGCCGGTCGCCTTCGACGTGGTCTCCAATCCGGAGTTCTTGCGCGAGGGCTCGGCCATCGAGGACACGCTGCGCCCGGATCGCATCGTGATCGGCGCCCCCACCCAGCAGGTGGCCATGACGCTGCTGGAGCTGTACGCGCCGCTGGAGCGCCCCATGATCATCACCGACGTACCGTCGGCCGAGATGATCAAGTACGCCTCCAACGCGTTCCTGTCGACGAAGATCTCGTTCATCAACGCCATCGCGAACATCTGCGAGCTGGCCGGCGCCGACGTCACCCAGGTGATGAAGGGCATGGGCCTCGATCCGCGCATCGGCTCCGCCTTCCTGGCGGCCGGTCTCGGCTACGGCGGCTCCTGCTTCCCCAAGGACACCGACTCGCTCGTGCACACGGCCTCCACGCTCGGCTACGACTTCGCGCTGCTGCGCTCCGTGGTGGACGTCAACCGCGACCGGGCCGGCCACTTCGTGGACCTCCTGGTGAAGGCGCTGGGGCCGCTGGACGGCCGCGTGATCGCCGTGCTCGGGCTCGCCTTCAAGCCCAAC
>QHRW01000005.1:0-1559 GCA_003220265.1 Candidatus Rokuibacteriota bacterium
ACTTCGCGTACTTCACCAAGTCCTTCGAGCCGCTGGTCGTGGCGCTGCTGGGCGGCGTGCAGTCGTTCTTCGGCCCCGTGGCCGGCGCCCTCGGCTTCAAGATCCTCGAGTGGCTCGTCAGCCGGCAGTGGCCCGTGTACTGGCCGCTGTTCCTCGGCTCCAGCGTCATCGTGGTGATCGTGCTGCTGCCGTACGGCTTCGTGGGCCTCGTGGGGGGACGGCTGTGGCGCACCCGGTAGGTATCGAGGGGCGCCACGGCTCCGCCGGGGCGCCCCGAGCGATTGGGGGTCTGGGGGCCATTTCGGCGCCCCCACTATTAGAGACGCGCGGGCTGCGCAAGCACTTCGGCGGCGTCCAGGCCGTGAACGGCGTGGACCTGGCGGTGCCGCCCGGTGACCTGCGCGCGATCATCGGCCCCAACGGCGCCGGCAAGACGACGCTGTTCAACCTGATCACCGGCGACATCGCCCACGACACCGGCCAGATCTACTTCGGCGGCGAGGAGGTCAGCGGCCTGCCGCCCCACCGGCTGTGTCGCCGGGGGATGGGCCGCACGTTTCAGATCACCAGCATCTTCCGGCGGCTCACCGCGCTGGAGAACGTGCAGACGGCCTTCCTCAGCCACCACCACCGGCACTTCAACCTCGTGGTGCCGGCCCGGCGGCTCTACCGCGACGACGCGCTGGCCCTGCTGGAACGCGTCGGCCTTCGCGAGCAAGCCGGCAAGCCGAGCGGGATCCTGGCCCACGGCGATCAGCGCCGGCTGGAGCTGGCCATCGCACTGGCCAGCGCGCCCAAGCTGCTGCTCCTCGACGAGCCGACGGCCGGCATGGCGCCACGCGAGCGCCACGAGATCATGGCGCTCGTGGCGCGCATCGCCGGCGATACCGGGCTCACCGTCGTGTTCACCGAGCACGATATGGACGTGGTGTTCGCGGTGGCCCGCCGCATCACGGTGCTCCACCAGGGCGCGGTGCTGGCCGAAGGCGCGCCGGCCGAGGTCCGGGCTAACAGCGACGTGCAGCGCGTGTACCTCGGCCAGCCGGTGGCGCGCTGATGGCCCTGCTGGAGGTCAGCCACGTCGACGCCTACTACGACGACAGCCACATCCTGTTCGATCTCTCGCTGACCGTCGAGGCGGGCGAGGTCGTCTGCCTCCTCGGCCGCAACGGCGCCGGCAAGACCACCACGGTGCGCAGCATCATCGGGCTGACGCCGCCCCGCGGCGGCCGGATCACCCTGCGCGGCCGCGACCTGGCCGGGCTGCCACCCTTCCGCATCGCCCGGCTCGGGATCGGCTTCGTGCCGGAGGACCGCCGCATCTTTCCCAACCTCACCGTGCACGAGAACCTGGAGGTCGCGCGCCGGACCTGGGCTGGCGACGGGGCGTGGACGGCCGAGCGTGTCTTCGAGCTCTTTCCGATCCTGCGCGAGCGGCGGCGCCAGCCCGGCGGAACGCTCAGCGGTGGCGAGCAGCAGATGCTCACGATCGCTCGCACGCTGATGGGCAACCCGGACATCCTGCTACTCGACGAGCCGTCGGAAGGGTTGGCCCCGCT
>QHRW01000005.1:1612-20460 GCA_003220265.1 Candidatus Rokuibacteriota bacterium
CGACCGCGTCTACATCATCGAGAAGGGCATGGTGCGCTACCAGGGCTCGATGGCGGCGTTCCTGGGCGACGCCGACGTGCGGCAGGCTTACCTGGCGGTGTGAGTCCCCGCTACCGGAACGCGAAGCCGGCGTAGCCGCCGCGCGCGACCTCGTCGCACTTCTCGCGGTACTTCGGCGCCCCGCCCGCGTAGACGATGAACGTGCGCCGGTCCTTGCCGGCCACGTTGGAGTTGATGCCCATCATCCACGAGTCGACCTGGGTGAAGAGCATGCGCCGGCCGGTGTCGTGCACGTGCTGCGTCCAGTCACGCTCCGCCTCCGGCGTCGGCTCCACGCGGGTGTGGCCGCGGTCGCCCATGTGGGCGAGGAGCGCGGTCACCCAGTCCACGTTCTGCTCGATGCAGCGCGGGATGTTGCAGAACGTGGCCGCGTTGTGCGGGCCGACCAGCGTGAACAGGTTCGGGAAGCCTTCGATCTGCAATCCCAGGTACGTGCGCGGGCCATCGGCCCACTTCTCGCGCAGCCGCCGGCCGCCGCGCCCGCGGATGTCGATGCGGTCGAACGCCCCGGTGATGGCGTCGAAGCCGGTGGCGTAGATGAGCATGTCGACGTCGTATTCCGCGTCGGTCGTCTTCACGCCGGCGGGCGTGATGCGCTCGAGCGGCGTCGCGCGGATGTCGACGAGGCGCACGTTGGGCTGGTTGTAGACCTCGTAGTAGCCGCTCTCGAGCGGGACGCGGCGGGTGCCGAAGCCGTGGTTGGTCGGGATCAGCTTCTCGGCGACGGCCGGGTCCTTCACGCGCTCCCGGATCTTCCGGCGCATGAACTCGGTGATCGTGGCGTTGGCCTCCGCGTCGATCAACACGTCCCGGAAGTTGCCCATCCAGATGCCGAAGCCGGGCTCGCGATAGAGCTTCTCGAAGAGGGCCTCGCGCTCCTCGGCGCTGACCTCCAGGGCTTTGCGCGGATCCGAATCGTGGATGAAGCAGCCGAACGATTCCCGGCAGCGCGCGAAGATCTCCGGATAGCTGGCCCTGATGCGCGCCTGGCTGTGCGCGTCGATCGTGCTGTTGTGCAGCGGCGCGCACCAGTTCGGGGTGCGCTGGAACACCGTGAGGTGGCCGACCGTCTTGGCGATCTCGGTGATCGCCTGCACCGCGGTCGCGCCCGTGCCGATCACCGCGACGCGCTTGCCCGCGAAGCTGACGGGCTCGTGCGGCCAGCGTCCGGTGTGGTACGCCTCGCCGCGGAAGCTCTCGACACCCGGGATGGCCGGCATGGTCGGCGCCGACAGCGGCCCGATCGCGGTGATCAGGAAGCGGGCGCACGCTCGCCGGCCGTCCTCGCTCATGATCTCCCACTGGCCGGCGGCCTCATCGTAGACCGCGGCCGTGATCCGGCAGCCGAACTCGATGTCGCGACGCAGGTCGAGCTTGTCGGCGACGAAGTTACAGTAGCGCAGCGTCTCCGGCTGGGCCGCGAAGTGCTCGCTCCACTCCCACTCCCGCAGGATCTCCTCCGAGAACGAGTAGCCATAGGTCCACGATTCGGAGTCGAAGCGCGCGCCGGGGTAGCGGTTCCAGTACCACGTGCCCCCCACGCCGTCGCCGGCCTCGAACACCCGCACGCGCATGCCGAGCCCGCGCAGCCGATGTAGCTGATACATGCCGGAGATGCCGGCCCCGATCACGATGACGTCGTAGGACGCGCTCATTGGCTCAGGCTGCGAATGAAGGGCGCGTGGCGCGCGTCCTACTGCTGGTCCCCGGTGAGGGACATCGCGCTGACGGCTGGTGAGAAGGAATGACAATGCGATCCTGCAATGACCGCGACGCCCAGGGCAGGCCGCTGTGTCCGGTCTGTGGCGCGGCGATCCGACCGATCGAAGACGTTCCCGGACCCGACGACCGCTCGGTGCACTTCTACTGCCTCCCGGCCGCGCGGGCGGACGGTGCGCGCGGCAACGATCCTCAGGACACTACTCCGGCAGGTTGACGACGCCGAGCTGTTGGAGCATGCCGAGCTGGTCGAAGACGTTCCAGCCCTCGACGAGCAGTCCATTGTCCACGCGGACGATCCCCATGCCTTCGAAGACCACTCGCTTCCCGGTCGGGGGAAAGTCCAGCAGGCGCCCCTTATGGGTGGCGGTCGCCGTCCATCGGAACGCGACCCTGTCCCCCTCGGCGACCATGTCGTCGATCGCCACGTTCACGTCCGGGAATGCGGTGCGATACGGGGTATGGAAGCGTTTGAACCCCTCGGGCCCGATCATGTCCGGGCCGACGCCATGGACGACGCCATGCGGGGCGAGCATTTCGCCGATCGCCGCTTCGCGGCCCTTGTTCCATACCTCGTCGAACCACCGCCGGACGAGCGCCTTGTTTTCCACGTCCCCACTTCTCCCTCTATCGCGCGTCGGAGCCCTGGATGGGCGCTGGCGATTGTAGCCAACGCGCGGCGTGGTGTCATGCGGGAGGCGATGCGCGGGGACCCGTGAGCCGACGGCGCAGTGCTATCGTACCGACGCCGGGAGGGCGCGTGTGATGGAGATCTGGTTCCATCTCGCCAATATCCTGTACGTCGTCTCGTACCTCGTCACGGACATCCTGTGGCTGCGCGCGCTCGCCGTGCTGGGCGGGCTCAGCTCGCTGACGTGGACGCTGACCACGCCGACACCGAGCGCCACGTTCATCGGCTGGACGCTCGTCTACAACACGATCAACATCGTGCAGATCGCGCGGCTGTGGCGGGAGCGGCGGCCCGTGAGGCTCACCGCGGAAGAGCAGGTGCTGTACGCGGCGGCGTTCCGCACGCTCACGCCCCGCGAGTTCCAGCGGCTCCTGGCGGCGGGGCGCTGGCAGGAGGCGCCGGCCAAGGAAGTCCTGATCGCAGAGGGCGCCCGTCCCGGGCGGATCCTCGTGCTGGCGGCGGGACGGGCGGCGGTGAAAGTGCACGGCCACGAAGTGGCGACGCTCCGGGCGGGGCAGTTCGCGGGCGAGATGAGCTTCCTGACCGGCGCGCAGACCACCGCCGCCGTCGAGGTGGTCGAGCGGGCCCGCTTCGTGTCCTGGGCGACGGCGGACCTGGAGCGCTTTCTGACCAGACATCCTGAGCTGCGCGCGGCGCTCCAGCTCGTGCTTGGCCGAGACCTGGCCGCGAAGCTCGCGGGCGGCACGGAGCGGCCATGACACGGCTCGCTGGCCTCGCCAGTCGAACCTATGCCCGGCTCGATGGCCTCGAGTGGCTCGTCCGGCTGGTGATCCGCGTCGCGGTCGGGCTCGAGTTCTTCGGCTCGGGCCTGGGCAAGCTCGGCAAGCTGGGCGGGTTCATCCAGTACTTCCGCTCGCTGGGCATCCCGGCGCCCGAGATCCAGGGGCCGTTCGTGGCGAGCGCCGAGCTGGTCTGTGGCGCGCTGATCGCCGCCGGCCTCGCGACCAGGCCGGCAGCGCTCATGCTCTGCGGCGTCATGACGGTGGCGATCGTGACCGCGGCCGTGCCCGAGAAGCACCTCAGCGCGAGCTGGCACGGGCTGCTCGACTTCCTCTACCTGCCGGAGGTCTTGCTGCTCTTCCTGCTCGCCTGGCTGGTGTTCGCGGGTCCCGGCCGCGCGAGCCTGGATGCCAGGCTCCGTGTCCGCCGCTGACGGGGCGCCGGCGCGAGAGCTAGCCGCTGTACCCGCGCGAGCGCAGGCAGCCGGCGTAGGCTTCGCGATAGGCGGTGTCGTGCTTGCGGTTGTCGTTGACGCCGTACAGCGCGCCGGCGCCGGCGCCCACCACGCCGCCGATCGCGGCGCCCTTGCCCGCCCCCTTGCCGCCATCGGCGATGGCGCCGCCGGCCGCGCCGACCGCGGCGCCGAGAAGGGCGCCGAGTGCGCCGTCCTTCACCACCTCGGTCGTCTTGTCACGGGGACCCGTCGCCACTGCCGCATGATCGTTGCAGGCCTTGACGACCGAGGCCGTCGGCACGCGCGGCGCCGGCGTAACCACGGAGGCCGAAGTGGCCGGGCGCGTCTCCCTCGGCGCCGGCTGAACGGTCTGGGCCACGGGCGGACGCTCCTCCGACTTCGATCGATTCGCCACGACGACCCCGGTGACGAGCGCCGTTGCGGCGACGAGGACCATCCCGATCGCGGTCAGCTTCCACGGATTGCTACCCATCATGTCTCCCTTTCACTGGACCAGCTCGAACGTTCACTGGAGCAGCTCGAAAGCGCGGCCCGGCGGTGCAGTGTGCGTGCCACACGCGGATGCGCGCGGATTCCGCGGCACCGGCGTGATTTGCAGGATGGCGACTGTGCAAAGGCGTCGGTGACCTGACGCCTCGCGTCAGCATCGAGACAGACCCTTACGAGGCTTCCTCGGCGCGGCCGACCACCGGCATCCGGCGGCCGCAGTGCGAGCAGGTCCCGATCTGCGCTCGACAGCTCCCCGACTGCTGGAGCCGACGCAGGATCATGCTGATCTGCCCGCCGGGGATGTCGAGGACGCGGGTCAGGCAGTCGACGCAGAAATAGCCGCCGTGAGTCCTGAGGAAGCTTTCGATCACGCGGCCGGGCGGATCCATACGCGGACCGCCTGCATCGCGTCCCGGACGGCCTCTTCCCGTCCACTGACGCGGAACCGGGCACCCTGGAGCAGCGAGGTCACATCGAGCGCACAACCGTGCGCGGCACACCATTCGGCGATCGTCTGCTGGACGAACGAGAGCGCGCGACCCCGATACGTGAACTCGTAACTCGTGAGCACTTCCGAGGCTCCTTAACGATGGGAAGAAGTTTTCCGACGGCGCGTTGTAACCCTTGAGCGGAGCAAGGGGGATGCCGAGGCTGATCTTCGCGAATTCGACGTGGCCGCAGGGACCCGAGCGTCGGAAACGGAGACAGCAATGACGGTCCGACCGTCAGCGCGCCATCACGGCTCCATCCGTGCGGCGAGCACCGTCGCGTTGTCCTGCCCGCCCCGGTCACTGGCCAGCGCCAGCAACGTCTGGCACAGCGCGTTCAGGTCCGGCTGCGCGGACACCAGCCGAGCCAGCTCGCCGTCGTCGACGACGGACCACAGACCGTCCGTGCACAGGATCACCGTGTTGCCGTGCCGCAGCTCGGCATGCGTCACGTCCACCGTGACGGCGGGCTGGGTGCCGAGCGCCCGCAGCAGCGCGTTGCGCCGCGGGTCGCCGGCCTCGGTGTCGTCGGGGCGGCCGGCGTCGATGAGGTACTGCAGCCACGTGTGGTCCTTGGTCAGTCGCCGGGCGTGGCCGTCGCGGACGACGTACGCCCGGCTGTCACCGACGTGGGCGACGTACAGTCCGTCACCCGCCAGGGCGACCGCCGTCGCCGTGGTCCCCATGCCGCGTAGCGGCGCGTCGGCTTCCCCGCGCGCGCGGATGCGGCCGTTGGCGGTGACGAAGGCGTCGGCGAGGGTCTTGCGCCACTGCGCGCCGGTGCGCAGGCGATGCTCGCGCGCGGCCAGCTCCACCTGCGAGCAGATGATGTTGGCGGCCATCGCGCTCGCCACCTCGCCACCGGCGGCCCCGCCCATCCCGTCGGCGACGAGGAGGAGCGGGCGCGAGGAGGTCACGGCGCCGACGCGGTCGCTGCCCCGCACCGTCGCCGCCGGCCGGGCCAGGTCGGCCAGGAGGAAGTAATCCTCGTTGTTCTCGCGGACGCGGCCGACGTCGCTGGCGCCGACGGCGGTCACCAGGGGCGGGCGCAAGAAATGGTCGGCGCCGCGGCGCCATAGCGTGGCCAGCATGGCGCCGAGCTGTCCGACTCCCGAGGTTGTCGTGGTGAGGGTGCTCACGTCAGAGATCGTTGTTCCGGCGCAGCTCGGCGATGAGCGCGCGCACGCCGGGCGGCGCATCCTGCCCGCACACGGCGAAGGCGGGGTCGAAGGCGGCGAGCCGACGCAGCTCGACCTGCACGAGGCCGCGCTCCCGCGTGGCGAAGTAGGCGAAGGCCAGGTAGCACCGTGTCTCGGCGAGGTAGGTCACGCGCGTCTCGACGTCCGCGATGTCTTCCAGCTCGATGAGCGCCTGTCGCAGACGGCGGAGGGCCTCGCGGAATTGCGCCGCCGCGTAGGCTTCCTTGGCGCGCGCGAGGAGCTGCGTGGCGCGGGTGGCCGGCTCGCGCCCGGCGGCTTCGCCGAGGCCCTTCGCCATGCGCCGCGCTTCGTCGGCGAGCTCGGTCATCCCCATCGCCACGTAGGCCTGCTCGAGCGAGTCGTACACGGTGACGGTCTCGGTCAGCCGAAGATCACGCTTGCGAATCCGCGCCATGTCCCAGAGCGCGCGATTCAGCAGGGGCAGCGCGAGGCGATGATTGCCGGCCGCCAGCTCGTCGAGCGCGCGATCGAGGTTCGCGCGCAGCGCCGGGTCGGCGCCCGCCACCCGGTAGCGCACCGGGTGCGTGACCCGGGCCGCCAGGCCGCGCTTGGTATCCGCCGACTTCTGCTCGACCACGGCGCAGCCCGCCGCCGACAGCAGGCTCGCGGCGAGCCCGAGGAAGGTCAGCCGGCGGAGGCGGGACCTAGTCGGCATGGCTCAGGAATCGTCCCGTGCGGAAGTCGTAGCTGACGCGCAGCGGATTGTCGGCCGTGTGCTGCGCTCCCACCTCGACGACGTGGTCGGGGCTGCGCCGCTGCAGCCACCGGAAATGCACGCGATGCTGGCCGGAGCCGACCCGCACGCACGCCTGCGGCGTGTCCCCCTTCTCGCGCCCATCGACGTACACGGTCGCAAACGGCACGGCGTTGACGCTGAGGCAGGCGGGTGTCCCGACCTCCTTCTCGGGGGCCGCGGCGCGCCGTGGCAGCTCCATCGAGGCCTGGAGCTCCACCGGCGCCACCGGCGTCGGCTCCTGCGAGGCGGGATCGCCGAAGCGCGCGGGCAGGTAGAGCGCCGCGCCCACCGCCAGCGCGATCAGCGCCGCGGCAATGACGGCCGTGCGGCGACGTGGGTGGTGGAGCGCCCGCTCCCCCGGCGCCGTGTCGCTGAGCGCGCCTGCCTGGGCCAGGGCCTCGGCCAGCGACATCGCGTCGGGATAGCGATCGTCGGGCACCTTGCCCATCACGCGGCGGACCACGGCGTCGAGCGCCGGCGACACGGCGAAGTTCCTCTCGCGCGGCGGCACGGGATCGAGACGCACGACGTCGTCGAGGACGCGCGCGAGGTCGGTGCCGGGAAACGGCGTGGCGCCCGTCAGCGCCTCGTAGAGGACCACACCGACCGAGAACAGGTCGCTCCGCGCGTCGGTGGCGCCGCCCCGGGCCTGCTCGGGCGACATGTAGGCGGGCGTCCCGATCATCATGCCGGCGTCGTTCGCCGGCTTGTCCACGATGCGCGCGACCCCGAAGTCCGTCAGCTTCGCGTGCCAGCCCGTGTCGACCATGATGTTGCTGCTCTTGACGTCGCGATGGACGACGCCCTGGCCGTGCGCATAGGCGAGGGCCCGGCACACCTGCAGCGCCACGTGGACGGCCCGGTCCGGAGACAGCGGCCCGCTCTCGAGCAGCTCGGTGAGCGTGCGCCCCGTGAAGTACTCCATGACGACGTAGGGCGTGCCCGCGAAGCGCCCGACGTCGTAGACCGTGACGATGCCGGGATGGCTGAGACGCGCCGCCGCCATCGCCTCGCGCGAGAGGCGTCCGGCGATCGCCTCGACGTCCGCGCCGGAGCCGCGTGCGTCCTGCCGCTGGAGCGTCTTGATGGCCACCTCGCGGTCGAGCTCACGATCGCGGGCCTTGTAGACGATGCCCATCGCGCCTTGCCCGAGGACGCCGAGCAGCTCGTAGCGCTCGGGGGCGACCGGACGCGCGCTGAGCTTGAGCTGGGCGTCGGCGGTAGACGGCGTCATGGGGCGATCGGTCGCGCTCCGCGCGAGTAGCGGCTCAACCGATCTCGTCGAAGAACGTCAGGCGCAGCCCGCGGATTTCGATCACGTCCCCGCCCTTGAGCGGCGCTTGCGTCAGCATCTCGCCGTTCACCCGCATGCGATGCCACCCGGAGAGATTGCGCACCTCGTAGCCCGTGCGATTGCGCAGCACGAGCACGTGGTGCCTCGGCCCGGCCGGCACGCGCAGGTCGCACAGGTCCGACTGGCCGACGAGCACGGCGCTCCGCTCGAGACGCTCGAGATAGAAGGTGTCCTGCTTGCCGCGCGCTTCCCACTTGAGGTGCGCGCGGCGCTTCAGGGCCACCGCCTGCTGCAACCGCTCCATGTCCTTCACGTCCATGTGGAACGTGTCGCTCGGCCGCGGCAGGTCGGACCTGATCTCCAGTGGACGCTCCTGCAGGGGCTCGCGCAGCGCGCGGTCGAAGAAGAGCGAAAACTTGCCAAACGAGATCTCGTCACCGCGCGAGAGCGGGCGGGGCGCCGTCAGGCGCTGGCCGTTGACGAAGGTGCCGTTGGCGGAATTGAGGTCTTCCACCACCCACTCGCCGGCAGGGGTCATCTGGATCCGCGCCTGGCGGCGGGACACCGAGACGTTGTCGATGACGATGTCCATGTCGTCGCCGCGGCCGATGTTCACGCCGAGGGTCCTCACCTCGTAGGCCTTGACCGGCGTCCGTTCGGTCACCAGCGTCAGCGTCGGCATCGTCCCGTCCCTTCGCCTCTCTGGCGGAGTCCTCGCTCACGGCCCGGCGCGCCCGGGACCGTCCGGGGCGCCGCACCGTGCAAGCGATGGTCCAGATGAGCCGCTTCGCCGGGAGGGCCGTCGCGGCGGCGTGAGGCG
Source organism: Candidatus Rokuibacteriota bacterium (assembly GCA_003220265.1). Taxonomy (GTDB): domain Bacteria; phylum Methylomirabilota; class Methylomirabilia; order Rokubacteriales; family CSP1-6; genus AR5. The sequence continues at coordinate 10,346 of QHRW01000005.1, forward strand.
AGTCGAGCGAATCATCAGCGGTCAAAGTGACGGGCGTTCCGGCACGAGCATGTCACTTCGTCGCGCCGTCACGTCGGCGCTGCCGCGGCCGGCGCGTGCGGCCCGCCTTGGCCTTCGGCTTGCTGTGCCACGCTGCATGCGTGTCACCGGCCGGCTGAAGGACTTCGGCACCAGCGAGCGCGGCCTGGCGATGCCCGTCGCGATGGTCTCGCTCGTGATCCTCAGCGCCTTCGTCATCACGTTCGCGATCCTCGGCAAGAGCGACCCCACGATCGCCGCCAACCAGATGCAGACCGCGCAGGCGCTGCGCCTGGCCGACTCCGGGCTGCAGCTCGCGCTGTGGGGCCTGACGAACTCCACCGATCCCTCCGGCCTGGGCGTCAACCTCGCGGCGCTCGCGCACGACGGGACGGCGGCCGGCGGCAACTACAACGGGGCGAATTTCGTGACCGTGGGCGCCACCGGCGGATTCACCGTGCGCGTGGCCTGGGAGCCCTCGAACGCCAGGTACGAGCGCAGCGTGACGGCCGTCGGCTGGACGCCGTCGAAGGACGCAGGCTTCACGAACTCGCACCGCAAGATCCAGGCGGTCGTGCAGATGGGCGTCATCCCGCCGCTCGATCCGCCCTGCGTGCTGTGCGTGGCCGGCGAGGCGCTGGTCAACGGCAGCGCCGCTTCCTTCAACACCTCGATCGGCGGCTGTCCGGGCACCAATCCGCCGCGCTACGCGGTGCAGACCGTCCAGCCGCTGCAGTACAACGCGAATCCAAGCTTCCTGGGCTACGGCACCAGGGGGCCGGGCGCCATCACCCAGACGAACGACACGAGCCAGTTCAAGTACACGCCCGACGTGCTGGCGAAGATCAAGCTGATCGCGCAGGCCAACGGCACGTACTACCAGGGCGCCGTCAGCAGCCTGCCGGCCAGCGGGATCGTGTACATCGACACGATGGACGGCACGCCCTTCTCCGGCAGCACGCCGCCCGGCCGCGACGGCAGCCTCAACCTCTCGGGCAACGGGACGTTCAACGGCATCGTGATCGTCAACGGGTCGGTGAACATCACGGGGACCCGGATCATCAACGGCCTGGTGTACGGGCTGAACGACCTCACCGTCAGCGGCAACGTGGTCGTCAACGGCGCCATGGTGTCCGAAAACCGCCGCGACACCTCGTCGACCAACGTCGACACGGACTTCGCCGGCAACGTCACGCTCAACTACAACTGCAACAACATCCGCGCGGTCGGGCTGATGTCCACCGTCTGGGTCGTCAAGGACGGCGCCTACCTCGAGAGCGCGGGCGACTAGCCCCCCGACCGGCCGTACCGGAACTCGTCGAACTCCGTCACGCTGTCGGCCTTGGACCACACGCCCACCCGACCGGCGGACTTCAGCGTCTCGTCGCGCACGGTGAAGGCGGCCGCGCCGGCGTCGAAGCGCACGGCGAACTCGCCGCCGCTGAACTCGACGCGCAGCGTGTGCCACGCTTTGGGCGCCACGGTCGCCGACACGCCGTACGCGCGGGCGCCGGCGCCGACGGGCTTCAAGTCGGTCCGCCGGCCGTTGACCATCTTGTAGGCGACGACGTTGTCCTCCAGCGCGTTGGCGCGCGCGATGTAGTAGTTGTTCGCGTCCCGCCAGCGCCACACGACGCCACCCGCCTGGTCGGCGCGGCCGTCCAGCGGGCGGAAGCGCACCTCGACGAAGCCGTCCGCGAGCGCCGGCCCGCTCACCGCCCAGCCGAAGTCGGCGCCCCCGCGATACACGACCTGGCGCTCCGACACCTCCCAGCGCGCGGTGCCCCGGCCGGTGGAACCCGATTCCCATGCCTCGCTCATCGCGGCCTCCCCATCATCCAGCGCCACGCTCAGCAGGACGAGCGCAACGATCACGGCCTTCATAGGTTCCTTCCTCATCCGCGATCGACGTAGACCGCGGCGCGATGCGTTCCGGGCAACAGCGCGTACACGAGATTGCGGGCGGCGTCGAACGCCAGCGTGTGCGCGTCCTTCTCGGTGACGATGCTCTCCACGCGCCGCAGCGACCGCGTATCGAACACCTCGATGACGCCCGGGTCGCCGACGGCCACGTACAGCCGCTCGAGCGTCGGGTTGAAGAAGATCACGTCGGGCACTCCCGCCAGCTCGGCGCCCCGCCGGATCGTGCCAGCGTCGGCGTCGATCTCGAGCAGGCGTCCCGCGTCGCACGCGCAGAACAGCCGCCGGGACGCGACGTCGAGGTCCAGGCCGTGGGGGCCGGCGCTGGGGACGGCGACCACGCGCGTCACCGCCGGCCGCGCGGCATCGACCACGACGATCACCGCCGGGTCGAGGACGTTGACGTGAAAGACGTCGGCAGTGGGATCGTAGACGGTCCAGCGCGTCCGGCCCGGCACCGGGACGTCCGCGAGCAGCACGCGGGTGTCGAGGTCAACGAGCGAGACCGTGAACGACCCGGGTGTTTCCGGCCGGCCGACGTTGGCCGCCAGCAGTCGGCGCCGCGTCGGATCGTATGCGAGCCCGTTGGGACGGACACCGACCCCGATCGCGACGCCCTTGACCGGCGCCGCCACGTCGAAGACGCTCACGGTGTTCGCGCCGCGGTTGGAGGTGAAGACCAGGTCGTGCTCGTCGCTGACGAGGGCGCCGGCCACGGCCGGCAACCCGGTCACGGACTCCACGAAGCGGCCGGCGGCCCCGTCGATGATGTCGACGGCGTCGTTGGCCGTGTGCGCCACGAACACGCGGCCGCTGCGCCGATGCACGGCCGCGTGGTCGAAGCCGCCGCTGCCGGCGTGCGGCGGCAGGTCGATGTCGCCGATGTGGTCAAGCATGGCGGCCGCCTATCGGACCGCGGCGCGGCAGTACGCGTAGAGCGCGTCGTACGCCGGAAACTGCCTGGCCATGTTGTCGTGGTCGTCCTTGGCGATCGCCTGGAACCCCGTCGCCAGCGCATACAGGCCGGCCGACTCCGGCGTGAGCTGCCGGGCGTCCGTGTCCGCGCCGCGCACGATGCGCGCCAGCGTCTGCAGCGCCGGATCGGTGAGCCGGTACTTGTCGATGAAGGCGTCGAACGAGCAGTGATCGCCGTGGTGCCCCAGCTCGACGTTCGGCACGTCGTAGGGCGTGGCGCCCTCGCGCTGCGCGACGCTCAGCACCTGGTCGGCCGGCACGAACAGGAACGTCGCCTCCCGATCGATGAAGCGGCTGATGAGCCACGGGCAGGCGATGCGGTCGACCCGGGCCCTCTCGCGCGTGATCCATTTCATGGCATCCTCCTCCTCTGTCTGGCCGCCGGCTCGTGCCCGGTGGGGTCGGCCGGCGACAGATCGAAAAGTAACAGTTGATACATACGAAGTCAAACGTTACACTCCGAGACGTGACGGGCGCCCTCCCGGGCCCGAACAGGAAGAGGATGGCCCATGGCTACCAGCGTGTTCTTCGTGTGTCTCCACGGCTCCGCCAAGAGCGTCATCGCGGCCGAGCAGCTGCGCCGGCTCGCCGCCGCGCGCGGCCTCGCCGTCTCCAGCGGCGACGCCGGCCTCGAGCCCGACGACGCCATTCCGCCCCGCGTCGTCAACGGGCTACACAAGGACGGCATCGACGTCCGTGATCGGCGTCCGCGCCGGCCGACCGCAGCTGACATCGAGGCGGCCACGACCGTGGTCACGTTCGGCTGCGACCTCGGGCCGCTCGCCCCTCTGGCGCGCCGTATCGAGCGCTGGGACGACGTGCCGGCGGTCAGCGAGGACTTCGACAAGGCCCGCGACGCCATCGTCGCCCGCGTGACGGCGCTGCTCGACGAGGTCGCGGCCGGGGCATGAGCCCAGCGACGTCGGTGACGCCCTCGACGCCGCCCGCGCGCGCGACTCTGGGGGCGCTCGTGCGCTACTTCCTCTACCTGGGGACGCTGGGCTTCGGCGGGCCCGTGGCGCTCGTCGGCTTCATGCACCGCGACCTCGTCGAGCGGCGGCGCTGGATCCACGAGGACGAGTACCGCCTGGGCGTCGCCCTGGCGCAGATCATGCCGGGCCCGCTGGCCGCGCAGCTCGCGATCGCCCTCGGCTATTTCCAGCGTGGCGTGCTGGGCGCGACGGCCGTGGGGCTGGCGTTCGTCGTCCCCTCGTTCCTCATGGTCATCGCGCTGTCGATCGCGTATCGCCGCTTCGGCGGGCTGTGGTGGATGCAGGCGCTCTTCTACGGGATCGGGGCGGCCGTGATCGCCATCATCGCCATCGCGGCCTACAAGCTGGCGCGCTCGACCAACAAGCGCGATCCCCTGCTGTGGGCGATCTTCGGAACTCTGGCTCTCCTGACGATGCTGGCGGAGGCGGAGCTGGCCGAGTTCTTCGTCGTGGCGGGGCTGGTCACGCTGTTCGCCCGCGCGCGGCCGACCCGCGCGCAGGCGCTGGCGGCCGGGCTGGGCGGCGCCGCCGTGGTCGCCCTCGTGTGGCTGATCGAGCGCTGGTTCGTCAACCTCGAGGTCGGCGGCCACCACGTGCTGCTGCAGATCCTGGCGTTCTTCACCAAGGCCGGCGCCTTCGTGTTCGGCAGCGGCCTGGCGATCGTGCCGTTCCTACACCAGGGCGTCGTCCAGCAGTTCGGCTGGCTCAGCGAGCAGCAGTTCATCGACGCCGTCGCCGTGGCGATGATCACCCCGGGCCCGGTCGTCATCACGGTGGTCTTCATCGGCTACCTCGCCGCCGGCTTCCTGGGCGCGGTGGCGGCGGCCGTCGGCATCTTCCTGCCCGTCTACCTCTTCACGGTCATTCCGGCGCCGTGGTTCAGCCGCAATCGGGACAACGCGCTGCTCAAGGCCTTCGTGCTCGGCGCGACGTCGGCGGCCACCGGCGCCATCGCCGGCGCCGTCATCCTGCTGGCCCGGCGCGCGATCTACGACGGGCCGACGGCCGTCATCGCGCTGGTGAGCCTGGCGGTGCTCTGGCGCTTCAAAGTGCCGGAGCCGATTCTCGTGGCGGCGGCCGGTCTCGCCGGCCTGCTCGCCTTCTCCTTCGGGAAGCCCTGAGCGCCTAGCTCGACGCCTTCCGCGGCGTCGTGGCGTAGAGGCCTTCGAAGAGCGCCAGGCCTTGGGCCAGCACCTGGTGGTCGTCGGGCGAGGCGGCGAGCAGCGCCCGGATGGCCACGTCGATGCCGCGCGCCTCGTCGTGCGGGTACTTGCCGTCGCGCAGGTCCGCCTCGTGGACGACCTCGGCCAGCCGGGCCAGCCGGCGATCGCGCAGGCGCGCGCGCTTGACGAGCGTCTCGAACGTGCAGTCCTCGCCGTGGTGGCTCAGCTCGACGCCGGGGGCGTCGAACGGGACCGCGTCGGCCGGGAACTCCCCCGGGGGCGCGAAGACGAACTCGGCCTGGGGGTCGATGAAGCGCTTGATGAGCCACGCCGAGGCGATGCGATCCACGTGGGGCCGCGGCCGGGTGACCCAGCGGCGGCCGCGCAGCGTGGCCAGATCGAGCGCGGGCGTCGGCGCCTCGCTACGACGGGCGGATTCCGGACGTCGGGTTCGCATGGCGATGGCCTCCTCGAGACGGCGCACCTCGGCCCCGCCGGGGGCGTCGAAGAAATCGATGTCACGCACGCGCCGGTGGTCCTTGGTCAGGCGCGCCAGCTCCTCCTGCACCCGCGCGCTCGCCGCCGCCGACTTGCGGTCCAGACCCTGGAGCAGCTTGCGGTAGCGGGTCGCCAGGTGCCGGTAGTCCTGATCGCGCGGCTCGTGGAACAGGCGCAGGACGTCGGCCCGATCGACGTTCTCGATCTGCTCCACGCGCATGAGGGTGGCGTCGCCGCCCTCGCGCTGGATCTCCTGCGCCAGCCACTGGAAATCCTCGTACCGCTCCGGGGTGTCGGGCAGCAGGTAGGCGGAGCGCTTGAGCGGCACCGCCCCCAGCGAGCGCAGCCGCCTCCAGATGCGCACGCGCAGGCTGGAGGGCGTGGGCGGAAGGCCGACCAGCAGCAGGAGCAGGGGGGGCTGGCTCATGGTCTCAGGAAACAATCGTTTCAGGCACGTGTCAAGAGGAACATCCGCTTGACATCTGAGTGCAACTATTGTTTCATCAGGAAACATAGTCGAGGCCATCAGGCCGAGAAGGAGAGGGCCCGCCATGAACCAGCCGATCGCTCCGATTGCAGTCAGGCCGTGGACGCTGAACGGGATGTCCGAGCGGCTCATCGTCAGCCATTACGAGAACAACTACGGCGGCGCCGTGCGCACCCTGAACGCCGTGCGCCGCGAGCTGGCCGCCCTCGAGGCAGGGGCGCCCGCCTCCCGGGTCCGCGCCCTCAAGCGCGAGGAGCTGATGACGCTGAACTCCGTCACGCTGCACGAGCTCTACTTCGGCAACCTCGGCGGCGAGGGCAACAAGGTCCCCGAGCCGGTGGGCACGCTGCTCGAGGAGCATTTCGGCAGCGTGACGGCGTGGCGGCGCGACTTCGTGGGCGCCGCGCAGTCGCTGGCCGGCGGCTCCGGCTGGACGCTGCTCACCTACTCGCGGCGCCAGAAGCGGCTGTGGAACCAGATCGCGTTCGATCACTCGCAGGCCGCGGTCGACGCGGCGCCGGTGCTGGCGCTCGACATGTACGAGCACGCCTATCACCTGGACTTCGGCGCCAACGCCGTGGCCTACATCGATGCCTTCATGCGCAACGTCAACTGGGCGGCCGTCGTCGAGCGCCTCGCCGCGGTCCGCGCCGATCGCCCGCTGCCCCAGGAAGACCTGTCCGACGCGACGCTGCCCTCGCTGTCCATCGAGGAGCTCTCCGCGCAGCTCGCGAAGGGCGAGCCGATCCAGGTGCTCGACGCGCGGCCGCGCCACCACATCTCGCGGACCGTGGACCTGATGGAGGGCGCGGTGTGGCGGGATCCCGATCGCGTGGAGGAGTGGATCGGCGAGCTCTCGCCCGAGCAGCCGGTCGCCGTCTACTGCGCCTATGGCTTCCACGTCGGCTGCAGCGTGACGCGCACGCTGCGGGAGCGCGGCTACGACGCGCGCTTCATTCGCGGCGGCGTGTCGGCCTGGTACGCCGCCGGCGGCGCCCGCGCGCTGCGTCCAACCGGAAACTGACGTGCCGCGCCTTCGTGCGCGAGGAGGAACATCGATGAGGCGTCATGGGCTGAGCCGCTGGATGCTGATTCCGCTGGCGTTCGTCGTCAGCGGCTGTGGGGTCTCGAAGCCGGTGGACTATCCCGCCGTCACCGGCCGACGCGTGCAGGTCACCAGTATCAGCGCCGACAGCGCGGTGTCGTATCGTCTCGGCGCCTACGAGCTCGTGTTCGCGCCCGGTCCCGATGTCGCCCGGCATGCCCGCCGCGCCGCCCTGGTCACCGATTTTGCCGGCGGCCACGGCCACGCCCGGGGCTTCATGGAATGGGGTCGAGCCGGGGAAGCCTCCGTGCTCTACGTCGCGGAAGGCTGGGCCCGGCAGCGAGACATCAACGGGGAGCCGCTGACGGTCTTCGAGCTGGCGCTGAGCCCCCTCCCCGTGCAGCGCACCCGCAACGCCGAGTCACAGCCGGTGGCGGCAACGCCGCTCGCCGTGCGCGTGGTGGTGCGTGAAGCGTCCGGCGACGTGACGTTGACGAGGCAGCGCTGAAGCACTGAGCCGGAGGCGGCGCTGGCCGCATGCCCGCGCCGCCTCCGGCTCCGTCGTGGCTAGCCGCGCTTGGCCAGGAAGTGGGCGCGACGATTCTTCGCCCAGCAGGCCTCCTGGTGCTGCGCGCACGCCGGGCGCTCCTCGCCATAGCTGACGATCGCGATCCGGCGCGCGGCCACGCCGCGGGAGAGCAGGTAGTTCATCGTCGACTTCGCGCGCCGCTCGCCGAGCGCGACGTTGTACTCCGACGTCCCGCGCTCGTCGCAGTGGCCCTCGATCAGGATGAGCCGGTCGGCGTTCTGCTGGAGCCAGGTCGCGGTGGCGTCGAGGATCCTCGCGTCTTCCGAACGGATCTCGTACTTGTCGTAGTCGAAATGAACGTCCTCGAGCTCGCGGATCGGCTCGTACTCACCGGGCACGACGCGGGCGCTGCCCATCGTCGTCGCGCTCCCCGTCCTCGACGCCGTTCCGGACGTCCCCGTCCCCGAGATTCCGCCCCGGCCCGCGTCGGAGTCGCCCCGGCCCGTCGTCCCCGATACCCCTGTCGGGGACGGGGTCGAGGTGCTCGTCGTCGCCGGCGCCTTCGCACAGCCCGCGATCATCATGGCCACTATCACCGCATGCACAACCAGCCCTGGCTTGGTCATCGTCGACCCTTTCTTCGTCCTCTCGTGGACGAGGTCCCCCTGCGAGTTGACTGCGCGAGCAGACGACGGAGCGACGCCACCAGCCGCGGTCCCTCCGTCGTCAGCTCGGCGATCGAGTAGCCGGCGAGTCGCCGCAGGAGCGTCTCGCCGGGCGGGCGCAGGCGCACGACCACCTCGCGCCGATCCTCGCCCGGGCGGCGTTCGATCAGATGCCGCCGGGCGAGCCGATCCACGAGCTGGACGACACCGTGATGGCTGATCTGCAGGCGCTCGGCGAGCGCCCCGATCGTGGCGGCCCCACGGCCGTCGAGTCCTTTCACCTGCAGCAACAGCTGATACTGCTGGGGCGCGACCCCGGCGGCGCGCGCCGCGATCTCGCGGACGCGCTGGAACCGCCGCAACTGGTATCGGAGGTCGGCCAGGGTCTCGTAGTCGGTGAAGCGGCGCTCGGCCACGCGCGAGCCCCCACGGCCCATCACTCGACTCTATATCACAGCATGATATTTGTCGGCACGTTGCCGTCACACCGCCCGTTGCGGTCACACCGGGCGCGTAGTACACCGGCAGGGAGCGGAGGGGTCACGCGCATGACGGGAAACGAGGTCCCCACTCGGGCGGCGCTGCTGGCCGCGCTGCGCACGAGCCGAGACGCGGTGCTGGCGACCGTGCGGGCGCTATCGCCGGAGGCCCTCGAGCGCGGGCGCTACGAGCGCGGCTGGAACGGCCGCCAGATCCTCGCGCACCTGGCGTCGATCGAGTGGACGTATCCCCGCCTGCTCGACATCGCGCGTGACGGCACCGCGGCGCCGGCGCCGGCCGGCGAGACGCCGACGCGCACCATGCGGGGCGGCAACGACGCCTACAACGAGCGCCAGGTGGCCAAGCGCGCCGGGCGCTCGGTGGGCGAGCTGCTGGAGGAGTTCGAGAACAACCGTGCGGCGACGATTCGCGCGGTGGAGGCCGCCGACGACGCGCTGTTCGCGCGCACGATCCGCTCGGCCGGGGGCGTGACGGGACCGCTCGCGCTCGTTTTCTACCGCGTCGCGGTCGAGCACGTGCTGGGGCATTTGTGTGACATGGGGGGCCTCGAAGGGCCCCCCAAACCCCCCGGACATTCGGCCCTCTAACTCAACGCGGTGGCGGAGGCGGCGGAGTCCCGGCGGGCGGCGGCGGGATATCTGGCGGCACGGGCGGCGGCGGCGTTTTCGGCGCGGGGCAGCGATAGACGTCGGCGTGGATGTCCGCGTAGCCGAACGCCACCACCGCCGTGTCGCCGCCGAGCCTCACGATCTTGCGGCGCAGATCCTTCACCTCGTCGTCCTTCACGCGTCCGAGCAGCGTGCAGCCCTTGACCAGGCCGGCGTCCGTCGTGAACGCCACCCGGCCCAGCGACGTGCGGTCCGGGTCTTGCGCCCACCCCGGCGCGGCAAGGGCCACGATCGAGACGGCAAGCAACACGCGTATCGTCACGGCTCTTCCCCCGGATCTCACGCCATGTACGCCCCGCCGTTGGCGTGGATCACCTCACCCGTGATGAAGACGGCCTCGTCGGAGGCCAGGAAAACGGCCACGCGCGCGATCTCCTCGGGCTGCGCCATGCGGCCGAGCGGGATCTGGCGCGCGCGCTCGGCGAGCTCCGCCTCGGTGTTGCCGTAGCGCGGCTGCGCGGTGTCGGTGGTGCCCGGCGCGATGGCGTTGACGCGCACGCGGTGCGGCGCCAGCGCCAGAGCCATCGCGCGCGTCATCCCCACGACCCCGGCCTTGCTGGCCGAGTAGTGCACGCCGCGCGGATCGCCGCGCACGGCCGACGACGCCAGGTTGACGATGGCGCCCGGCCGGCCGGCGGCCACCATCGCGCGCGC
>QHRW01000005.1:20496-39773 GCA_003220265.1 Candidatus Rokuibacteriota bacterium
CGCGGGAGGCCGCCGGCGTTGTTCATGAGCACGTCGGGCGCGCCCAGCTCCTTCACCACCGTGGTGACCATGGCCTCGACCTCGGCGCGCCGCCCGACGTCGGCCTGCACGACCACCGCGCGACGGCCGAGGCCGCGCACCTCCTGCGCGACGCGCTCGGCGGCGGCGCGGTCGTCGAGGAAGTTCACGCCGACGTCGGCGCCCTCGCGAGCCAGTGCGATGGCGAGCGCGCGCCCGATGCCCTGCTGCGCGCCGGTCACCAGCGCGACTTTTCCGTCCAGCCGCGCGCTCACGGCCGCGCGTTCCGCATCGCGCGCCACACGCGCTCCGGCGTGACGGGCATGTCGAGGTGGCGCACGCCGAGCGGCGCCAGCGCGTCGTTGACCGCGTTGAGCAGCGCCGCCATCGCGCCGACGGTGCCGGCCTCGCCCACGCCCTTGGCGCCGAGCGGGTTCACCTGCGTCGGCACCTCGAAGGAATCGACGTCGAACGACGGCAGGTCGCCGGCGCGCGGCATCGCGTAGTCCATGAAGGAGCCCGTGAGGAGCTGGCCCGCGCGATCGTACGTGAGCGCCTCGAACAGCGCCTGGCCCACGCCCTGCGCGATCCCGCCGTGGATCTGCCCCTTCACCAGCATCGGGTTCACCATCTTGCCGACGTCGTCCACGACCCAGTACCGCTCGAGGCTCACCGCGCCGGTCGCCTCGTCGATCTCCACCTCGCAGACGTGGCAGCCGTTGGGAAACGTCACCGCCGGCGGCGTGAAGGCGGCCGTCTCGCTGAAGCCGGGCTCGAGCCCGCCGGGCGGCTTCGGCTGGTAGGCGGCGCGCGCGACGGCGTTGAACGCGACGCCGCGGTCGGTGCCCGCGACCAGGAAGGAGCCGTCGCGCAAGACCACGTCTTCGGGCGCCGCCTCCAGCTGGGCGGCGGCGATGCGACGGCCGCGCTCGATCACCTTGTCGGTCGCGCGCAACACGGCCGAGCCGCCGACCGACATCGCGCCGGAGCCGCCGTTGCCGCGCCCGGCGCCCAGCGCATCGCTGTCGCCCCACAGCACGCGGATGCGGGAGGGCGGCACGCCGAGCCGCTCGCTGACGATCTGCGCAAAGGCCGTCTCGTTGCCCTGCCCCATCGACGTGGAGCCGGTGAACACCGTGACCGAGCCGTCGGCGTTGACGCGCACCTCCGCCGTGTCCGGGTTCACGGACGTGTATGGACCACCGGCCACCTCGATCGGATTCGCGATGCCGATGCCGCGCAGCTTGCCGCGGCGGCGCGCCTGCGCGCGCCGGTCGGAGAAGCTCTTGTAGTCCGCCATGGCCAGCGCCATCTCGAGGCCGCGGCGGAAGTCGCCGCAGTCGTAGGTGAACACGAGGCCCGTCTTGAACGGCATGGCCGAGGCCGGGATGAGATTGCGGCGGCGCAGCTCGATCGGATCGAGGCCCAGCTCGGCGGCGGCCAGGTCGATCACGCGCTCGATGGCGTAGGTCGCCTCCGGACGTCCGGCGCCCCGGTACGGTCCCGTGGGCGTGGTGTGCGTGAACACGCCCGTGGTCTGCACGTGGATGGCCGGTGTCGTGTAGACGCCCGCGAGGCCGCCGACGTTGTTGGTGCCCGGCCCCGCGCTGCGCGGCGTGAGGTAGGCGCCGATGTTGAGCGTGATCGCCACGCGCAGCCCGAGGAACTTCCCGCTCGCGTCCAGCGCCAGCTCGGCCGTCGAGACGTTGTCGCGCCCGTGCTCGTCGGTGACGAAGCCCTCGTGGCGATCCGACGTCCACTTGACGGGGCGGCCCAGGCGCCGGGCCGCCCACAGCACCAGCACGTGCTCGGGATAGACCCCGCTCTTCATGCCGAAGCTGCCGCCCACCTCGCCGGTGACGACGCGCAGGTGGCTGTGCGGCACCTTGAAAACCTGGTCGGCCAGCAGCGTGCGCAGCCCGTGCGGCGCCTGGATGCCGGTGTAGAGCGCGTAGCGACCCGTGCGCCGGTCGAACTCGCCGACAGCGCCGCGCGGCTCCAGCGGCGCCGCCGCCACGCGCGTCACCACGAAGGGCAGCCGCGTGACGTGGGCCGCGCCCTCGAAGGCGGCGGCCACGGCGTCCCGCTTGCCCGCCTCCCAGACGAAGGCCGCGTTGTCGGGTACTTCGTCCCACACCGCCGGCCTGCCCGCCTGCGCGGCCTCCGAGGTCGAGGCGATCGCCGGCAACGGCTCGTAGTCCACGGCGACGCGCTCGGCGGCGTCCGCCGCCTGGGCCGGAGTCTCGGCCACCACGAAGGCCACCGGGTCGCCCACGTGACGGACGCGCTCGCGTGCCAGCGCCGGGCGCGGCGTCTTGAACGCCGGCGAGCCGTCGCGCCGCTTGCGGTTGCCGTCCGTCGGCAGGTTGCCGAGGCCGTCGGCGGCGAGGTCGGCCCCCGTGAGGACGGTCACCACACCGGGCGCGCGCGCGGCCGCGGCCACGTCGAGCGCGCGGATCCGCGCGTGCGCGTGCGGCGAGCGCACGACGGCGCCGTACGCCTGGCGCGGAAGGGTCACGTCATCCGAGTAGCGCCCGAGGCCGCGCAGCAGGTGCGGATCCTCGAGCCGGCGGGCGGACTGGCCGACGCCAAACTTCTCGACGCTGATGGGCTCGGTCATGGTGGGGCCGGAGTATACGCGAGCGGGAATCGTTTGCATTCCGACGATTCAGCGGACGGCGGGCACAGGGGCAGCGCACGCTCAGCGGCTGCCGAGCCGCGCCGCCCAGGCGGCGCTGCGCAGGCTCTAAGCGCCCGTGCCTAGCCGCCGCTCGGCGGTACCGGCACCCATGGCTCCGGGCACGAGCCCACCGCCGGGTAGTAGGCTCCCGCGCTCGGGCAGTAGTACCAGTAGCCCGGCTGGGGCGGCTGGACGTACACGGGCGGCGGCTCCACGACTACCGGCAGCGGCGCCACGTACACCGGTGGGAAAAAGAACAACGGCGCCACACCCACGAAGGCCCGGCCGTGGAACCCCCGATGGAACCCGGGATGGCCGCGAAAGCCGGGATGGCCGCCAAACGCGCCGGGCCGAAACACTGGGCCGCCGTGCGAGACGGCGGGGCCGCGGAAGCCGCCGCCGCCGTGACCGGGCGCCGCCGCGGCGACGCCCGCGGAGGCGGCGACGAGCGCAACGAGAGAGAGGACGGACACCAACTTCTTCATGTCCTTGAGACGTGCGCGGGCGGCATTCGTATTCGCACGGCCGTGGAGATGGCAAGCCTTGTAAGCCCTACCGCCGTTGGCGTGAGAGGTCGCATAGACTTGCCGCCGGGAGGGGCGCGATGGCCAGGCGGGTCGAGGGCAAGGCGGCGATCGTCGTGGGCGGCGGGCAGACACCGGGGCAAACGATCGGCAACGGACGCGCGACGGCGGTGCTGCTGGCGCGCGAGGGCGCGCGCGTATGCGTCGTCGATCGCGACCGCGCGTCCGCCCGGGCCACGGTGGACATGATCGAGGGCGAGGGCGGCCAGGCGTGGGCGTTCGAGGCCGACATCACGAACGAGGACGCGGCGGCCCGGCTGATGGCCGCCGCGCTCGAACGCTTCGGGCGACTGGACATCCTGCACAACAACGTCGGCGCCAGCCTCGCGCTCGGCGACGCGCCCGCCACCGAGCTCACCGAAGCCGCCTTCCAGCGCAGCTTCGACGTGAACCTCAAGGGCATGTGGCTGGCCTGCAAGCACGCCCTGCCCGCGCTCCGCGCCGCCGGCGGCTCCATCGTCAACATCTCGTCGATGGCCGCCCTCAACGCCTACCCGCTCGTCGGCTACAAGACGATGAAGGCCGCCGTCGTCGCGCTCACCGAGAACCTCGCCGCCCACAACGCCGCCCACGGCGTGCGCGCGAACGCGATCCTGCCGGGGCTCATGAACACGCCGATGGCGATCGAGTCGCGCGTGGCGAAGGGCACCGCCCGCGAGGAGGTGATCGCCTCCCGCGATCGGCGCGTGCCGCTGCGCCGCCGGATGGGGACCGGCTGGGACGTCGCCTATGCCGCGCTCTACCTGCATTCCGACGAGGCGGCCTTCGTGACCGGGGTCGCCCTCATCGTGGATGGCGGCGAGAGCGTCAGCTGGGGAAGTTGAGCGTCGCCGCCGCCGCGCGGACCGCCTTGCCCATCGGCGTGTCTTGCAGATGAAAGAACTGCAGCGTGTTGCCGGCCGCGATCCGGTACGCTTCGTCGGCCGGCACGCCGTCGAAGAGCCGCTCGGCGAACGGCCGCGTGTTGGGCCAGTCGCACTCGATGTGCGGAAAGTCCGTCGCGAACATGATGTTCTCGACGCCCATGTGGTGACGCAGCTCGACGGCCACGCGCTCCACGTGCTGCACGCTGAAGCAGACGTGCCGGCGCACGTACTCGCTGGGCCGGTGGGCAAGCGGCTTCAGGGCGAGCAGCCGCTCGGCCCAGTGGCGATGGCGCTCGTACCAGTAGTCGGCCTCCTCCATCCAGAACGGCACCCAGCCCAGGCGCGTCTCGGCGAAGAAGATCTTCAGGTCGGGCACGCGGTCGAAGACGCCGGAGAGCACGAGCTGGGCGAGACTGATCGACGGCGGGATGCTGAGGAACGGCAGCGCGATCCACTCCACGAGCTTGCGCGGGCCGAGCTTCTTCAACACCTCCGGATCGGCGCCCGGGTACTCGAACGTCGGCTGCGGCGCGCGCGGGCCCAGGCGATCGAAGCCGACGTGGACGGTGAGCGGCATTTTCATGTCGACCGCGGCCGCCCAGAACGCGTCGTCCTCGGGCAGCGGATAGGACTTGCCGTTGGGGAAGACGCCGAGGTTGACGCCCTTGAGCCCCAGCCGCGCGCAGTGCTCGAGCTCGGCGAGCGCGTCCTTCAGGTTGGTCCACGGGATCACGCCGAGGCCGATGAGCCGATCGCGCGACATCGGGCAGTACTCCTCGCCGAGCCAGTCGTTGTACGCGCGCACGGTCGCGCGGTACACGTCCTCGTCCGCGATGCCGCGCCAGAGACGCGGCCCGACCTGCATGTTGGGGAACAGTACCTCCGCATGCAGGCCGTCCTGCTCCTGCTCGCGCAGGCGCTGCTCGGGCGGCCCGACGCCGGCCGTGTCGTCCACCGTGGCGCCGAAGGGCTGCCACGTCTCGTTGGTGCGGCCGGCGCGCAAATCGAGGAACGGCGCGGGATACGGCGCCTGGCCCTCGACGAGGATGGCGTCGCCGCCGTCGGGCAGCTTGATGGTGCGCGGCGCGTGCTCGCGATGGCGCGCCGGCATGCGCGGCGTCCACCGCTCGGGCCGGACCTCCAGGTGACCGTCGCTCGAGATCAGCGGGGGCAGTGTGCTCATCGGCTCGCTCCTTGTCGCGTGCGGGGCGATGGTACCATCGCCCCGGCAGTCACGTCCCGTCGGAGGTGAGCATCCTGAAGTTGCCCGAGGGCCGCGTCCTGGCCTGGACGTTCTCGCTCGCGCTGCTGCTGGCGGCGGCGCCGGTCGCCGCCGAGCCCCTCTGCCCGCCGCGGGCCAGCGTGCCCACGCAGGCCGAGATCCAGCAGGCGATGCTCACCGCGCGCGATCGCGGCGCGCTCTGGCGTTTCGAGAAGGACGGCCGCCGGGGCTACCTCTACGGCACCATCCACGTCGGCAAGCCCGAGTGGGCGATGCCCGGCCGTACCACCGTCAACGCCCTCATCGACGCCGAGACGATCGTGATGGAGGCCGACCCGCTCGATCCCGGCTTCGCCGCCGGCGTGACGGCGCCCGCCAAGCCGCACGAGGCGCCCGCGCTGCCCGCGCCCCTCGTGGTGCGTCTTCGCCAGCAGGCGTTGCGAAGCTGCGTGCCGTGGGAGGTGCTGCGATCGATGCCGCCCATGATGATCGCCGCCACGCTGACGCTGATCGACGCCGCGTGGGCGGGCTTCTTCGCCGAGTACGCCTCCGAGATGGTGCTGGCCGGTTACGCCTGGAGCAGCGGCAAGAGCGTCGCCACGCTGGAGAGCACCGCCGTGCAGCGCGCGGCCATCACCGGCGGCCCGCCGGGCGACCAGCTCGCCTCGATCGAGGCCGTGGTGGGCGGCCTCGAGCAGGGCACGGCGCGCACGGAGCTGGTGACGGTGGCCGAGGCGTGGGCCCGCGGCGATCTCGACGACCTCGGCCGCGCGCTCGTCGCCCTCGACGCCACCGAGCGCGCGGGCGTAGAGCGCACGGTCGTCGGGCGCAACGCGGGCATGGCCCGCCGCATCGCGGAGCTGCACGACGGCGGGCGGCGCATGTTCGTGGCGGCGGGTATCCTGCACATGGTGGGGGACGGTGGACTGCCGAAGCTCCTGGTGGGGCGCGGCTTCACGGTCGAGCGCATCGAGTTCGACGGCCGCGTCGGTCTCGACGCGGCACACGGGGTAAAGGAGTAGCAGCCATGGGAGCCATACTGGGTCTCGGCATGACGCACGTGCCCCTGCTGGCCGGGCGGGATCAGGACATGAGCCGCATCCTGCGCCGCGTGCTGCAGGATCCCGACCTGCCCGAGCGCTATCGTCGGCCCGAGGGCTGGCCGGAGGCGATGCGGCGCGAGTGGGGCGCCGACGAGGGCCTCGCCGCCGCCGCCCGCCACCGCGACGCGCTCCTCGCGTGGTGTCGCAAGACACGGCGCGCGCTGGACGACTTCGCGCCGGACGTGGTCGTGGTGTGGGGCGACGACCAGTACGAGAACTTCAAGGAGGACGTCATCCCGCCCTTCTGCGTGCTCGCCTACGAGGCGATCGAGCACCGTCCGTGGGCCGAGGCCAGGTGGCCCAACGTCTGGGACGAGCCCAAGGACGCGACGTTCGTCTACAAGGGCCATCGCCCCGCGGCCAAGCGGCTGGCCTCCGGCCTGCTCGAGTCCGGCTTCGACGTGTCGTACGCGTACCGCCCTCTGCATCACCCGCTCGGGCACGCGTTCATGAACACGCTGCTGTTCCTCGACTACGACCGCCAGGGCTTCCCGTACCCGGTGATCCCGTTCCAGGTCAACTGCTACGGCCGCCGCGTGATCGCCCAGCACGGCACGATGGGCGCGCTCGCCGGCATGTCCGACGAGGAGCGCCTTGATCCGCCCTCGCCGCCGCCGTGGCGCTGCTTCGATCTCGGGCGCGCGGCCGCGCGCGTGCTCGCCGACAGCCCGTGGCGCGTGGCGCTCATCGCCTCGTCGAGCTGGTCGCACGCGTTCCTCACGCCGAAGCATCACCTGCTGCATCCCGACGTGACGGCGGACCGCGCGATGTACGAGACGCTGCGCAAGGGCGACTACGACGCGTGGCGCGCGACGCCGCTGGCCGCGATCGAGGACAGCGGTCAGCAGGAGATGCTGAACTGGATGTGCCTGGCCGGCGCCATGGCCGAGCTGGGACGGCGCCCGAGCGAGACCACCTTCATCGAGAGCTGGATCTTCAACTCGAACAAAGTGTTCGCGATGTTCCCCGCGTAAGGAGGCTCCCCATGTGCGTGGACAACGACTCCCGTCCCCCCATCACTCCCATCGCCGGCGGCTCCGCGGGCGGCAAGGACTTCAAGCTGACCTCGTCCGACGGCACGAAGTTCATGGCCTACGCGGCGCGCGCGGCGCGCCCGACGGGCGCCGGCATGGTGGTCATTCCCGACGTGCGCGGGCTGCACGTCTACTACAAGGAGCTGGCCGACCGCTTGGCCGAGGTGGGCGTGGACGCCGTCGCCATCGATTTCTTCGCGCGGACGGCCACGACCGAGGACCGCAGCGACAAGTTCGACTTCATGTCGGAAGTGCCCAGGACCAGCCCCGAGACGCTGCAGGCCGACATCGCGGCGGCGGCCGGCTATCTGCGCGGCCAGGACGGCGGCCAGGTGCGCTCGCTCTTCTCGGTGGGCTTCTGCTTCGGCGGCGCGATCTCGTATCTGCAGGCGGCCAGCGGGCTGAACTACGCGGGCGTCATCGGCTTCTACGGCTGGCCGCTCGGGCTCAAGCGCTGGCCCGATCGGCCGAAGCCCATCGACGCCGTGAGCCGGTACACCTGCCCGGTCGAGTCGATCTTCGGCGGCGCCGACGAGGGGATCCCGCAATCGGCGGTCGACGAGTTCGACACGGCCCTCAAGAAGGCGAACGTGAAGCACGACATGAAGGTGTACCCCGGCGCGCCCCACAGCTTTTTCGACCGCAAGTTCACGGAGTTCGCCGAGGCCTCGGCGGATGCCTGGAAGCGCGTGCAGGCCTTCGTCGGCCAGAACACCAAGCACTGATGTGAATTCGACACCGCCACAGCCCGTCTCAATGCCAAGCTGGTCGAGGAGGATCACATGACCACACGGGCGATGGCGACGGTGCTGGTGTTCCTGCTGCTCGTCGGCAGTGTGCCGGCGGTAAGCCGTGCCCAGGCGCCACCGCCGCCCGGGTCGGCGCCGGCCGCTGCCGCGGGCGCCGAGGCGATCGGCGCGACCCCGCCGCGACTCGCCTATTCGCAGGGGCCCGTCTCGTTCTGGCGTCCGGGCGCGACGGACTGGGCGCCCGCCCAGGTCAACACTCCGCTCGTTCCCGGCGACGAGCTCTTCACCGGCCACGAAGGCCTCCTCGAGCTCCAGGTCGGCGCCCGCGCCTACGTGCGCGCGTGGGGCGACACGCAGCTCGGCCTGGCCAACCAGGAGCCCGACTTTCTGCAGCTCAAGGTGACCACCGGCCACGCGAGCCTCGACCTGCGCAGCGTGGATCCCGGACGCACCGTCGAGGTCAACACGCCGCACGCCGCGTTCGCCATCGAGACGCCCGGTTACTACCGCGTCGACGTCACGCCCGAGCGCACGTCGTTCACCACGCGCCGCTCGGGCCGCGCCGCCATGACCCCGGCCAGCGGCCGGCCCGTGGCGATCGCTTCCAGCGAGGAGGTCGTGGTCGAGGGCGACCCGACGCCCACCGTTCGCAGCTTCGCGGCCACCGAGCTCGACCTCTTCGATCGCTGGAACTACACGCGCACCGACGCGCTGCTGGACTCGGTCAGCGCGCGGTACGTCCCCGCCCAGGTCTACGGCGCCGACGACCTCGACCACAATGGAAGCTGGCGCTCGGTGCCGACGTACGGCTCGGTGTGGGTCCCGCAGGGCGTGCCGGTCGGCTGGGCGCCGTACACGACCGGCCGCTGGGTGTCCGACCCGATCTACGGCTGGACGTGGGTGGACACGGCGCCGTGGGGCTGGGCGCCCTACCACTACGGGCGCTGGGTCTTCGTCGACGGCTACTGGGGCTGGGCGCCCGGCCCGCTCGTGGCCCGCCCCGTCTACGCGCCCGCGCTGGTCGCGTTCTTCGCGGCGCCCGGAGTCACCGTTCAGGTCGGCACGCCATTCGTGAGCTGGGTCGCGCTCAGCTGGGGCGAGCCGGTGGTGCCGTGGTGGGGCCGCCCGGGGTTCGTGGGCCGGCCGTACTGGGGCGGCTGGGGCGGGCCGCGTGTCGTCAACAACGTCGTGGTCCACAACACGACCGTGGTCAACGTGACCAACATCAACGTCTATCGCAACACGACCGTGAACAACGCGGTGGTCGCCGTGCAGCGTGACGGCTTCGGTCGCCGCTCCGTGCAGGAGGCGCGGCTCGAGCACGTGGACATCCAGAAGCTGCGTCCGATGCACGGCCGCCTGGACGTGAAGCCCGAGCCCGCGAGCTTCGTCGCCTCCAGCGGCGCCGCGGCCGCTCGCCCGCCCGCCACGACGATCACGCAGCCCGTCGTCGCAACGCGGCCACCGGTGCGCGGCGCGCGTGAGGCGCTGCCGCCGGCCCTGCGAGACGGGCCCGCGGGCACGGAGGCCCCGGCGAAGATGCCGGCGGCGAAGATCGTGCCGGCGCCCAAGGCCGCGCAGATCGCGCCGGTTCCCGCGCGGCCGCAGCCGGGTGCGAGCGACATCGAGCGGCCACGCCGTCCGGAGCCCGAGCGCCTGGAGACCTCGCCGCGTCGCCAGGGGGGCGCCGCGCCCGCCGTGCCGCCGCGCGATGAGAACACGCGGCGCGAAGGCCAGGCGCAGCGGCCGGAGGCGCCGCCGGCCGTCCGTCAGGAGGGAACCGTGCGTCGCGACACGCCGACGGCCACGCCCGGCGAGGGCGCGTCACGACGCGAGACGCCGCCGGCGCTTCGTGACGGCCCCGTGCGGCCCGACACGCCGACGGTGCGCGAGCGAGGCCGAGGTCCGGAGCGGGGCGGAGCGCCCGGCGGCGCGCCCCCGGCGGTCAGCCAGCCGCAGCCAGCGCCGCGTCAGCCGCAGCAGCAGGATCCAGCCCAGCCGGGTGGCCGGCCGCTGCCGGGGGAGCCTGCCAACCGAGTCTTCCCGGGCCGCAGCGAGACCGGGCCCGGTCACCAGCAAGCGGTGCCGGCGGTGGGCCACCAGGCGACCACGCCGACGCCGCAGCGCGGCGCGCTCTCACGCGACCAGCGCGACGCCGCTCCGCCCGCCCCGAAGAAGCCCGAGGCGCCGGCGCCGCAGCGCGGGGCGCGCCCGCAAGACGACGACGACGCCCGCAAGGGCCCGCGGCGTTAACGCTTGTCCCAGTAATCGCTCTGCGAGGGAAACACCGTCGCGCAGCGCGTCGGCTGCGTGGCGCCGTCGAGCGTGTCGGCCGCCGCGCGCCACGTCGCGTAGTGCGGCATCGTGCGGTGCGCCTCCAGCGCCGCCTGGTCCTTGTAGACCTCGTAGAAGTAGTAGACGTCGGGATCCTGCTCGTCCTGGAGCACGTTGAAGCGATAGCAACCAGGCTCGTCGCGCTCGGACGCGAGCGCGTCGATCTCGATGGCCTCCAGGAACCGCTTGCGCTGGTCGCGCTTGATCCGGGCCTTCACCCACATGGCGATCATGGCTCGCTCCTCCTGTCGTGACGACGGGGCTACTATATCCCGCGACGCCATGACGGGCCCGACCACGGAGGAGCTGATCGCGCAGGCGGCCGCGCTGGCCCGAAGGCTGGTCGAGCGCAAGGAGACGATCGGCGTGGCCGAGTCCTCGGCCGGCGGCCTCATCTCGGCGTCGCTGCTCGCCGTGCCCGGCGCCTCCGCCTACTTCCTCGGCGGCGGCGTCATCTACACGCAAGCCGCGCGGCGCGGCCTGCTCCAGGTGCCCGACGAGGCCGTGCGCGGCATCCGCTCGAGCACCGAGGCCTACGCACTCGTGAAGGCGCGGACGATTCGCGAGCGGTTGGGCGCCACCTGGGGCCTGGCCGAGACGGGGGCCAGCGGGCCCACCGGTAATCGCTACGGCGATGCCGCCGGCCACGCGTGCCTGGCGATCGCCGGACCAGTGGAGCGCGCCGTGACGCTCGAGACCGGACACGGCGATCGCGAGCTCAACATGCGCGTCTTCACGCGGGCGGCGCTCGAGCTGCTGGCCGCAGCGCTGCGGTGAAGAGCGTGGCATTATGAAGTTAAGGAGGTCGGAATCCTCATGCGACGTGCTCTGGGGCTGCTCGTGCTCGCGACGTCCATTCTCGCCGCCGCGAACGTCGTCCGTGCCGGCGAGATCAAGCCGCACATGGCAGGCTGGGAGAACGTGCTCGCGCTCGAATACGGACCCGCCGAGTATCGCGGCAAGCCCGTCGTGGAGGGCACGGTGACGAACATCTCGCCCTACGACCTCGTCGGTATCCGCCTGCTGGTCGACACGCTCGACTCCGCCGGCCAGATCACCGCCCAGAAGGTGGCCTGGGTGCCCGGCGATCTGCGCGGTGGCGGACAGCTATACTTCTCGGTGCCCACCACGCCAGCGCCGGCGTATCGCGTCCGCGTGTTCACCTACGACCGCGTCGAAGCCATCGGCGGCGACCATCGCTGATGGCGGGAGAGTTGAAGATGGGGGTCCCGACATGGCCCCCAAGCCCCCCAGGCCTCGGCGCACCCCGGCGGAGCCCGGACGCGCCTCGATAACGCGCCTGCCGCATGCACGCACAGGTCTTGCACGCGTGGGGTGATGCGCTGAAGTACGAGACGGTGGCGGTGCCGAAGCCGCGCGCCGGCGAAGCGCTCGTCCGTGTCGAGGCCTGTGGCGTCGGCCTCACCGTCCTCAACTATATGAACGGGAACCAGGCGCGCCGCGCGGACTGGCTGCCGCGCATCCCCGGCCACGAGCTCGTCGGCACCGTCGTGGAGACGGGCGCCGGCGTCGAGCATCCCCGCGTCGGCGAGCGCGTGATGGCCTACTTCTATCTCGCCTGCGGTCACTGCGATCTCTGCCGTCTCGCCCACGAGCCGCTCTGCCGGAATCTCAGGGGCAACGTCGGCGTCTCCGCCGACGGCGGCTACGCCGAGTACTGCGCGCTGCCCGCCTTCAACCTGCTGCCGGTGCCCGCCGGCGTCGAGCCGGTCGCGGCCACCGCCATTCCGGACGCGATCGCCACGCCCTTCCACGTCAGCCGGCGCGCGAGCATCGCGCCGGGCGACGTCGTCGTGGTGATGGGCGCTGGCGGCGGCGTGGGCATCCACATGGTGCAGATGGCGCGTCTGTTCGGAGCGCGCGTCGTCGGCGTGGACGTGGGCGACGCCAAGCTGGCCGCGGCGCGCGAGGCCGGCGCCGACGCCGTCGTGGACACCGGCCAGGGCGACGCCGCGGCGGCCGTGCGCGCGGCGGCCGCGGACGGAGTCTCGGTGGCCATCGACTTCGTCGGGAGTCGCGAGACGCTCGCGCTCTGCCTGGAGGTGCTCGGCAAGCGCGGGCGCCTCGTGTGCCTGACGACGTTCCCCGGCATCACGGCGGACGTCTCGCCGCGCCGGCTCGTGCACGACGAGATCAGCGTGATCGGCAGCCGCTACGCCTCGCGCTGGGAGATGGCGCGCGCCGGTGAGCTGGTGGCCGAGGGCCGCATCCGTCCCGTGGTCTCCGAGGTCGTGGCGCTCGAGCGCGTCCCCGAGCTCCACGCCAAGCTCCGCGCCCGGACCCTCATCGGCCGTGGGGCGGTGGCGTTCTAGCCCTCGCGGCGGAGTCGTTCGAGGAGCTCGCGCGTCACCCGGTGACGCGCGTCGCCCGGCATCTCGACGCGCCCCGCCTCGCCGACGAGCGCGATCGTGCGGCGATACGTTTCGAGGTACGCGCGGCACTCGGAGCACAGCAACAGGTGGAGGCTCACGCGCGCCCGCATGAGACCGCCGAGCGCGGCATCGATATAGTCGGCCAGGCGCGCGATGACCTGCCGGCAGGTGAGCCGGATCATCGCGTCCGCGTCGCGATGAGCGACTCGAAGAAGCTGCGCAGCGGCGGCAGCGTGGCGAACAGCGCCTGGAAGGCGTCGCGATCGACGGCGAGCACGTTGCTGGCCGAGACCGCGCGCACGGTGGCGCTGCGCGGGCGATCGCTCACCAGCGCGATCTCGCCGAAACACTCGCCGCGCCCGAGCCGGCGCAGCGAGGTCTCCTCGCCGTCTTCGGAGCTCCGCACCACCTCCACCTCGCCCTCGGTGACCACGTAGAGCCAGTCGCCGCGATCGCCCTCGCGGAAGATGACCTGCCCGGGCTCGAAGTACTCGCGGCGCACGCCGAGCGCGCGCTCGGTCTTGAGCTGCACGATGTCGGGCGGCAGCACGAGGTCGAGCGTCCAGTCGGTGGCCACGCGCAGCTTGCGGTCGAGCCCCGGCAGCTTCATGAGATAGATCGTGCGCCACAGCCACCAGGCCAGGAAGCCCGAGACCTTGAAGCCGAAGATCTCGGCGACGGCCGAGCGGCGGCCGAGCGCGCCCATCTTGCCGAGCGCCTTGAACGAGAACGGCGTCGCCGGCTCGCCGCGCAGCGCGGCCACGATGTTGCGCGCCACGCACTGCGCCTCGCGCGTGGCGTGCTGCGCGGTGGGCGGGCACGCCTCGCCGCTGCGCGCGTCGCGGATGTAGGCGCAGTCGCCCACTGCCCACACGCCCGGATGCTCCGGCACCGCCAGCGTGGCGTCGACGACGACGCGGCCCCGCTCCATCTTGAGCGGCAGCATGGCGACGAGCGGGTTCGGTCCGGACGGCACGGTGCTCACGAGCGTGCGCGTCGGGATGCGCTCGCCGCCCTGGAGCACGGCGCTGTCCGCCGTGGCGCCCACCAGCAGCGTGTCGAGCTTGATCTCCACGCCGCGCTTCATGAGGAGGCCCTGCGCGAACTCGGCCAGCGACTTCGGCAGCTCGGGCAGGATGAGACCGCCCGCGTGGAGCAGCACGACGCGGATCTCCCGGGCGTCGACGTGGCGGAAGCTGCGCGCCGCCGCCCGCACGAAATCGTTGAGCTCGGCCACCGCCTCCACCCCCGAGAACCCGCCGCCCGCCACCACGAAGGTCAGCAGCGCGCGCCGCACCTCGGGATCCTGCTCGATATCGGCCTCTTCCAGCGTGTGGATGAGGCGGTTGCGCAGGGCGAGGGCGTCACCCAGGTACTTGAACGGCAGCGCGTACTCGGCGAGCCCGGGTTGTCCGGCGAAGCTGGTCACGTTGCCGAGGGCGAGGACGAGGTGATCGTAGTGGAGATGGTGTTGCCGGCTGCCGAAGCCGGCGGTGGCCGTCACGCTGCGGTGCCCGAGGTCGATCGACTCGATCGTGCGCGTGTAGAGGTTGGTGTTCGGGCACAACCGCCGGATGGGCGCGATCGTGTCCAGGATCCCGATGCTGCCGGAGATCACCTCGGGGAGCATCGGCTGGAAGACCATGTAGTTCTCGCGGCTCACCAGCCCCAGCTCGACCTCGCCGCGGCGGATCTCCTTCTTCAGGAGCTTCTCGAGCGTCAGCGCGGTGTAGACGCCGCCGAAACCGCCGCCGAGGATCAGGATGCGCCTGGGACGCTGGCTCATCATCGTGCCTCCGCCCCGTTGGACACGCCGCCGGCGCGTCCCGGTGCGGGCCCGCCCGTCACGAGCGCGTCGATCACCGCGGCATCCGCGGGATTGATCGAGGTGAGATGGATCCGCGTGGCGCCGTCCTCCGCGCTGCCGGTGACCTTGCCGTAGAGATCGCCGGAGCGGCGTCCGTCGGGCCACGTGACGCGCAGCCTCACGTTGGTGAGGACGGCCAGCGGGCTGTCGAGCGTCGCCTCCAGCCATCGGCGTCCGAGCCGCCGGACGGAGCCGCGAAGCTCGCCTTCGACGTGCTTGCCCTCGAAGATGGCGCCGGTCAGCGCCAGCGCCACCGCGAGCACGGCGTCGTCGGCCGCGTCCAGCCGCTGAGCCCAGCGGCCCCCCAGGCCGCGCAGCTCGTGCAGCGCCACCGGCGCTTCCAGGCCCTTGAGCTCGGCGTGGATGGGGGGCGCCGTCTCCGCGAGGTCGCCCAGCCGCTCGCGCGTCGCCGTCGTCATCAAGATCTGCCCGCCCACCGTGCAGCCCTCCACGCGCGCAGCCAGGTTCACGGCGGCGCCGACGACGGCGTACTTGGTACGCTGCTCGGAGCCGATGTTGCCGACGACGGCCTCGCCCGTGTGCAGGCCGATGCCCATCTCGAAGCGTGGCCGGCCGCGCCCGACGTTCTCGGCGTTCAGCGCGTCCATCGCGCGCTGCATGGCGAGCGCGGTGGCGGCCGCCCGCTCGGCGTGATCGGCATGCTCCACCGGCGCGCCGAATACCGCGAAGATCGCGTCGCCGATGAACTCGTTGATGGTGCCGCCGTGGGCGATGACGACGTCGGCCATCCGCCCGAGGTAGTCGTTGAGCACGGCCATGACGCCGGCCGGATCGCCGTGCTCGGCGAAGCGCGTGTAGCCGCGCAGGTCGGACATGAGCACGGTGATCTCGCGCTTCTCGCCGCCCAGGCGCAGGCCGTCGGGGGATTCCAGCAGCGTCTTGGCAACCTCCGGTGAGACGTAGCGGCCGAACGCGTTGCGGATGAAGTCGCGCTGGCGCAGCCCCTCGACCATGCCGTTGAAGGCGCCCGTCAGCAGGCCGACCTCGTCGCGTGAGCGCACGGGCAGCGCGGGCTGGGAGAGGTCGCCGCCCGCCACGCGGGCGACGGCGGTCGTCAGCGCGCTGATGGGCCGCGTGAGCCGCCGCGCGAAGAGCAGGCCGAGCACGAGCGCGCAGAGGGCGCCGGCCGCCGAGCCCTCGAGGATGGTGACGTCCAGCTCGCGCAGCCGGTCGAGGAAGACGTCGACCTGGTAGTCCACGCTGAGGAACGCCGTCGCGCGGCCGCGCGCGTCCACGATCGGCGCCACCGCGCTGATCCAGGTGCCGGCGGCGCTGCGATAGGCGCGCGTGTAGCGCGCCACGCCGTCTTCCAGGCCCGAGGTGATCGGCTCGTCGAGCTCCGGCGGCAGGGCGTACCAGGCGCCGGGCCGCTCGGCCTCGTCGGTGGTGACCACCACGCGCGCGCGCCGCGCCTTCGGATCGTAGTCGGTCAGCGTCCGGATCGGCGTGGTGAGCAGCACCTCGCGCTGCACCGTGGCCAGCGAGGCGCGCAGGCGGCGGTAGGCCGTCGCCTCCGTGCGCGGCGCGCGCTGCAGCTCGGCGTGCTGGCTGGGGTCCACGAAGAGCACCGCCACGCGCGCGATGTTGAGGAGCTGGGTGCCGACGGCGTCTTCCAGCTCGCGCTTCTGCCGCTCGCGCACCAGCACGCCGACGATCGCCACGCTGACGAACGTCAGCAGCGCGAACGCCACCGCCAAACGGACAGCCAGGCGCCGCCACACGGGCAGCGCCGGCCGGTCTCTTATCTGGGGGAGCTCTCGCAGGGTTTCCGCCTTCCCTTCCATTATCTGGGGGAACCCTCGCAGGGTTCCCCCTTCCCGTCTTTGATCTGGGGGAACCCTCGCAGGGTTCCCCCTTCCCGTCTTTGATCTGGGGGAACCCTCGCAGGGTTCCCCCCTTCCCGTCTTTGATCTGGGGGAACCCTCGCAGGGTTCCCCCCTTCCCGTCTTTGATCTGGGGGAACCCTCGCAGGGTTCCCCCCTTCCCCTCCACATTATTGCTAAGAGCGCTCCGAGCCCCCGGACTCGAGGCCCAGCGCGCGGTCGAGGGAGAATGGGCCGCCGCCGCGAGTGAGCAGGAAGAGGAGGATCGAGCCCCATGTCAGATGCTCGGCGTAGGCGTTGGGATAGACCGTCGTCTGGATGACCACGATCATGCCGAGCAGCGGTAGCGTGGCCAGCCGCGTGCCGAGGCCGAGGATCAGCAGCATCGAGCAGCCGATCTCGAAGGTCGAGGCCAGCCTCGCCGCCAGCTCGGGGGAAAGCACCGGCACCTTGTACTCGTCGGCGAAGAGCTGGACCGTGAGCTCCCAGCTCGCGATCTTGTTCAGGCCCGCCTTGAGGAACACGCTCGCCACGGCGAGGCGAAAGAGCAGCTGGAGCACGGACAGCGGAAAGCGGCCGGCGAGGGCGACGGCGTGGGCGAGGCGCCCACGCACGCCGGTCTCCGGCACCGTCGTCGTCATCGTCGGTGCCATCGTGGTCATCAGGCTCTCTTCGGCTGCGTGCTGCCGCCGACCACCTTCTCGCACGCGCCCGCCGGCATGTAGATCCAGGCGTCGCCCTGCTGGTCGCGCTTGCTGGTGCCGGCGCAGGAGGAGTTCGCCGTCTGGCAGTCGTTCTTGCCGGCCTTCGAGATGCCGTAGCACTTCTCGGCCTCGAACTTCGGCTTGGGGGCCGGGCCGGCCTCGGAGGCCATCGGCAGCGCGAGGGCGGCGGCCACGACGGACGCGATGAGCAACTGGCTCGTCTTCATGGGCACTCTCCTTATCTTTGCGGGCTCGGTGACTGTTGCCGTCCCCGACGGGAGCCCGCTCGGCCGTCGCGGTCCGGATGTTCTGCTCCCTTGGACACGGGCGGGCACCGGGGCGGTGCGTGGCCGGGGCCCCGCACCCTCGCGGGCCGGCCCCGTGTCTAACGCGTGCCATGGCCTTTCAGTCCCTTGCCGGCATCGGGCTGCGGTCACCTCACGTCGAGGAGATGCTCGCGACGCGGCCGGCCGTCGGCTGGCTGGAGATCCACGCGGAGAACTACATGGGCGGCGGACCGGCCATGCGCGCCCTGGAGCGCCTGCGGTCGGAGTATCCCGTCTCGGTGCACGGCGTGGGGCTCTCGCTCGGCAGCGCGGACGGCCTCGACGCCGACCATCTCGAGCGGCTCGCGCGGCTGGTGGAGCGCGTCGAGCCCGCGCTCGTGTCGGAGCACCTGTCGTGGAGCATCGCCGGCGGCGCCTATCTCAATCACCTGCTGCCGCTGCCCTACACGGAGGAGTCGCTGGCGATCGTGACGGCCCACGTCGCGCGCGTGCAAGAGCGGCTGCGGCGTCGGATCCTCGTCGAGAATCCGTCGGGCTACCTGCGGTTCGAGCACTCGACGCTGGAGGAGGCGGAGTTCCTCACGGCGCTCGCGCAACGGACAGGCTGTGGCCTCCTGTGCGACGTCAACAACATCCACGTGACGTGCGCGAACCTCGGCGGCGATGCCGACGCATACCTCGGTGCGCTGCCGGCGGCGGCGATCGGCGAGATCCACCTCGGCGGTCACGCGGTCAACGACGCCGACGGCCGGCCGATCCTGATCGACGACCACGCCTCGCCGGTGGCCGAGCCGGTCTGGCGCCTCTACGAGCGCGCGCTGGCGCGCTTCGGCGCCCGGCCGACGCTGGTGGAGTGGGACACCGACGTGCCGCCGCTGCCGACGCTGCTGGGCGAGGCGGCCCAGGCGGCGCACCGCCTCGACGAGGCCGCCCGCGGGGAGCGCGATGTCCACGCTGCGTGAGCTGCAGCACGACGTTCGCGATGCGCTATTGGGCTCGGCGGAGGCCACCGTCGGCGAGATCGCCGGCGACGGCGTGACGCCGGCCGCGCGGCTCGCGGTCTATCGTCACCACGTCCTCACGAGCCTGACGGCGGCGCTGGAGGCGACGTTCCCGGTGGTGGTCCGCCTCGTCGATCAGCGCTTCTTCCGCTACGCGTGCGACGCCTACGTGCGCGCAGAGCCGCCGGCCGGGCCCTGCCTCTTCGAGTACGGCGCAACGTTCCCCGACTTCCTCGCGGCGTTTCCGGCCTGTCGCCAACTCGCGTACCTGCCGGACGTCGCGCGGCTCGAGTGGGCGATGAACGTGGCGCTGCACGCCGCCGACACGGGCGTGCTGAACACAGAGACGGCTCGCGCGCTGCCGGCCGGCACGCTCGAGAGCGCGCGGCTGGCGCTGCACCCGTCGGTCACGCTGCTCGCCTCACCCTGGCCGGTGGACGCGCTCTGGCGCGCGAATCAGCCCGGCGGCGACGGTGTTGTCGATCTCGACGCCGGCGCCGTCGATCTGCAGATCTGGCGCCGGGGCGACGACGTCGCGTTCCGTGCGCTTGCGCCGGCGGCAGCCGCCTTCCGCCGCGCGCTGGCGGACGG
>QHRW01000006.1 GCA_003220265.1 Candidatus Rokuibacteriota bacterium
GGCAACCCGCTGCAGGCCAGCGAGGACTCGCCGTACTTGCAGATCGGCGAGACGAAGTACGGCCGCCCCATCCTGGATCGCGGCATCCGCTTCGACAAGACGACGCTCGAGGAGGCGGCGAAGTACGCGCTGCTGTCCCTGGACTCGACGATGCGCTCCAACGTCACCGTGGGGCCGCCGATCGACCTGCTCGCCTACAGCGTGGACGAGCTCGAGATCACGCGGCAGCGCCGGTTCACCGCGAACGATCCCGATCTGGTGAAGATCGGCGTGCGCTGGGAGCAGGCCCTGCGCCAGGCGGTGGCGCGGCTGCCGCAGATCCGCTTCCGCGCCGGCGAGGAGAGCATCGTCCTCGTCGAGCCGCCGGTCCCGTCTCAGAGCTGATCCCGCAAGGGAATCAGCGGCAGGTAGAGCAGATGGCGGAAGACGTGGCGCCGCCACTCCTCCAGCGTCACCGGCGTGGTCGACTGCAGGTCGTTGGCGAAGATCTCGCTGAGGCGCCGGGCGAGCCGCCGGTCCAGGAAGGTGACGTTGAGCTCGTTGTTCAGCGCGAAGGAGGCGTTGTCGAGGTTCGCGCTGCCGATCGACACCCACTGATCGTCCACCACCATGGTCTTGGCGTGCAGCATCGCCGGCCCGTACTCGTGGATCTTCACGCCCGCTTCCAGCACGCGGCCGAAGTGCGCCTGGCTGGCCTTGCGGACGATCTGGTTCTGCGTCCCGCTGACCGCCCCCGCCGTGATCAGCGTCACGTCGACTCCCCGGCGGGCGGCCTCCGCGAGCGCCCGGGCCATCCGCGCGTCGGGCACGAAGTAGGGGTTGGTGATCTTGATCGACGTCCGTGCCGACTCGATCGCCAGCAGGAAGAGCAGGTACGCCTCGGTGGCGCCGCTGGCCGGCGAGCTCTTGACCGACTGGATCGCGAGATCCCCGCGCCGCTCCAGCACCGGGAAGTACGCGTCGCCGCCCAGCAGCAAGGTGGTGGCCTCGCGCCAGTCCTCGACGAAGGCCGCCTGCAGGGCGCGCACGATCGGCCCCTCGACGCGCACGTCGGTCTGGCGCCAGTGCCCGGCCCCGCGGCCGTCTCCGGTCCACTTCTCGCCGATCCCGGTGCCGCCGGTGAAGCCGATGCGGCCGTCGACGACGAGGACGCGGCGATGGTTGCGGTGATTGACCCGCTTGATCGTGAGCGGCCGGACGGGCTTGTAGCGCGCGAAGTGACAGCCCGAGGCCGCCAGCGTGCGGCCCAGCGCCTTGGGCATGGCGCTGGAACCGATGGCGTCCACGAGGATGTTCACGCCGACGCCCGCCCGGCATCGCGCGGCCAGCGCCTGGACCATCTCGCGGGCGACGGCGCCGTCCTCCCAGGAGAAGTTGGCGAACGTAATGGTCGTGCGGGCGCCGCGGATCGCCGCCAGCATCGCCGGAAAGATCTCGTCGCCGTTGAGGAGCACCTCGGCGCGGTTGCCCTCGATCAGGCCCGACAGCGTGTGGGCCTCGACGGCGCGGACGAACGCGGACTCGCCGACGGCGATGTCCGGCGCGAGATAGTCGGGCCGGCTGAGCGTGCAGCCCGGCAACGCGATGCACAGCGCGACGACGGCGAGCCAGGCGTGCCAGGGCATACCCATCGGTGGTGCAGCGGGCGTGCCAGCCGACATTGTTACAACGCCAGAGTAGGAGCGCGCCGGCTAGAGCTGATCGCGGAGCGGGACCAGCGGCAGGTAGAAGAGATAGCCGACGCTGTGGCGCTTCCAGTCGTCCAGCGCCACCGGCTTCGTGGAGGTCAGATCCGCCTCGAAGATCTCGGTGAGGCGCCGGGCCAGCCGGCGATCGAGGAAGGTGACGTTGAGCTCGTTGTTGATCGCGAAGGAGCGGTTGTCCAGGTTCGCGCTGCCGATGCTCACCCACTGGTCGTCCACCACCATCGTCTTGGCATGCAGCAGCCCCGGGCCGTACTCGTGGATCTTCACGCCGGCCCGCAGCGCGCGCCCGAAGTGGGCCAGGCTGGCCTTGCGCACCAGGCGGTCCAGCGTGGAGCCCACGGCGCCGGCCGTGATGACGGTCACCTCCACGCCGCGGTGGGCCGCGGCGGCCAGCGCCTGCGCCATCCGATCGTCCGGCACGAAGTACGGATTGGTGAGCTTGATCGACGACCGGGCGGCGTCGATGGCCAGCAGGAACAGCAGGTACGCCTCGGTGGCGCCGCTGGCGGGCGAGCTCTTGACCGACTGGATCGCCAGGTCGCCGCGTGGCGGCAACGGCGGGAAATAAGCGTCCCCGGCCAGCAGCAGCGTGGTGGCTTCGCGCCAGTCCTCGACGAAGGCCGCCTGCAGGAAGCGCACGATCGGGCCCTCCACGCGCACGTCGGTCTGGCGCCAGTGGCCCTCCTGGCGGCCGTCCCCCGTCCACTTCTCGCCGATGCCGGTGCCGCCGGTGAAGCCGATGCGGCCGTCCACGACCAGGATGCGCCGGTGGTTGCGGTGGTTGAATCGCTTGAGCGCGAAGGGGTTGACCGGCTGATAGCGCGCGAAGTGGCAGCCGCTCTCGCTCAGCATCCGGCGCAGCGCCTTCGGCATCTTGCTGGAGCCGACGGCGTCCACCAGGACGCTGACGCCCACCCCCGCCCGGCAGCGCTCGGCCAGCGCCTCGGCCATCTCGCGGGCAATCGCGCCGTCCTCGTAGACGAAGTTGGCGAACGTGATGGTCGTGCGCGCCCCGCGGATCGCCGCCAGCATCGCCGGGAAGATCTGGTCGCCGTTGACGAGCACCTCCGCGCGGTTGCCCTGGACGAGACCCGACAGCGTGTGGGCCTCCATGGCGCGGACGAACGCGGGCTGGCCGACCTGGACGTCCGGGGCCACATAGTTCGGCCGGCTCAGCGTGCAACCCGGCAAGACGATGCACAGGACGACCGCGAGGAAAGCGGCTGCTCGTCGCACACCGATTGGTGCTGCAGCCGGCGTGCCAGGCGATGATCGCGTGCCGCCTGGTCGCGCTTCTCGCGGTCCTTCTGCTGGCGCCCACGGCGATCCCGGCACAGGACGACGCGGCAATCGTCGAGTACATGCGGCGGCTGGGCCCGGAGCTCGCCGAGCGCTACATCGCCCTGCGCGACGCCCAGGCCGCCGCCGTCGCCGAGCTCGGCCGCGCGACGGAGCGCTACAACGCCGGCGGCCCGGCCCTGCGCTCGGTCTCGCTGCCGGCGCTCAGGCAGGCGAAGCGCCGGTACGCCGAGACGTCGCTGGCGCTGCTCGAGTTCCTCGACGCCCGGGATCGCCAGGTGATCGGCCGGCTGGAAGCGGACATCGAGCGGTTGAAGCGCGGGCTGGACGACCGCGCGCGAGCGCGCGCCGAGCTGGAGCACATGCTGCGCAACGAGTGATATCCTGGCCGTAGGAGACGCGCATGAGCGATGAGTGCAAGCACGGGATGAAGAGCGGCTGCGTGTACTGTCACGCGCGCACGCCGGAGCCCACCGCGCCCAAGACGCCCGGCCAGAAGCGGCGGCCGCGCGGCGGCGGCATGTCGGAGAAGATGAACGATCGCATGACGGCCCTGCAGCGGCGGCTGAAACAGATCCGCGGCCAGGCCTAGAAGCCCGTGGCGCCCATGGACGATCCGCTGAGGGGACGCCGCATCCTCATCGTGGACGACCATCCCGACACGCTCGACATGCTGAGCCAGGCCTGCGGAGCCAACGGCGCCGAGCCGATCTCCGCCGTGTCCGCCAAGGAGGCGCTGGCGCTGGTCGAGACCGAGCGGCCCGACGCGTTGATCACGGACATCGGGCTGCGCGGCGAGGACGGCGTGTGGCTGCTGGCCGAGGTGCGGCGCGTGCAGCCCGGGCTGCCGGTCATCGCGCTCACCGGGCGCAGCCCGGAGGACGCGCTGGCCGCCGGCTTCGACGCCGTCCTCCTGAAGCCGACCGATCCCTGGGAGCTCTGCGACGAGCTGCGCCGCGTGCTGCGCGAGCGTTCGGGCGCCCGCTAAACGTAGACGCGCGGCACGCGGGTGTTGATGTTGGTCAGGATCTCGTAGGGAATCGTTCCCGCCCAGCCCGCCAGGTCCTCGCAGGTGATCGTGGCCGCGCCGTCCGTCCCCAGCAGCACGACGGGGTCGCCGTTGTACGCGCTGTCCCACTCGATGTTGACCATGATCTGGTCCATGCACACGCGCCCCACGACGGGATAACGCTTGCCGCGAATGGCCACCTGCGCGGTGTTGGAGAGCGCGCGGAAGTAGCCGTCGCCATAGCCCACCGGGATGGTGACGATGCGCACCTGGTGATCGCTCCGCCAGGTGGACCCGTAGCTGACGGGGTGATCGGGCCGGACGACCTTGAAGTAGACGACGCGCGACTTCCAGGACAGCACCGGTCGCACGGGGATCGTGCGCCGCACCTCGGCGGAGGGATAGACGCCGAAGAGCAGGATGCCCGGCCGCACGAGATCGAGGTAGCTCTCGGGGAGCTGCAGGATGGCGCCGGAGTTGGCCATGTGCCGCATGGGCGGGCGCACGCCGCGCTTGTCGTACCACTGCAGCACCTCGAGGAAGCGCTCGAGCTGCACACGCGCCGAGCCGAGATCGTCGGCATCGGCGTTGGCGAAGTGCGAGTAGATCCCTTCCACGACGGCGTGCCGGCACTCCGCCGCCCGCTCGAGCAACCCCTGGGCGTTGTAGTAGTGGACGCCGATGCGCTCCATGCCGGTGTCGACCTTCAGGTGGACCTTCGCCCGCACGCCCAGCTCGCGCGCGGCCTCGTCGATCTGGCGCAGCTTGTCGATGGACGACGCGGTCAGCGTGAGCCCGTGCCGCAGGAAGATCGGGATCTGGTGGCCGAGGATGCCGCCCATCACGAGGATGGGCAGCGTGACGCCGGCCTCGCGGAGCGCCACCGCCTCCTCGAGGAGGGCGACCCCCAGCGACGTCGCACCCAGGCCGGCGAGGTGACGCCCGACGGGGACGAGCCCGTGGCCGTAGGCGTTGCTCTTCACGATGGGCATCACGGTCGCCCGGCCGACGGCGGCCTGGATCGCGCGGAAGTTCTCGGTCAGCCGCGCCAGGCTGACCTCGACGACGGTGGGCCGGACGTCGTCCATCATTTCATGAAGCTCGGCAGCCACAGCGACAGGATCGGAAAGGCCACCAGGAGCGCCAGCCGCAGCACGTCGGCCCACATGAACGGCAGCACCCCGCTGAAGATGGTGGCCGTGCTGAGCTCCGGGATGAGCGTGCGCAGCACGAACATGTTCATGCCCACCGGCGGGCTGATGAGCCCGATCTCCACCACGCAGACGATGATGATGCCGAACCAGATGGGATCGAAGCCCAGGTGCACGACCACCGGGAAGAACACCGGGATCGTGAGCAGGATCATCGACAGCTCCTCCATCGCGGTGCCCAGCACGACGTAGATCGCGCAGATC
The DNA here is from genome assembly GCA_003220265.1 of Candidatus Rokuibacteriota bacterium. Classification (GTDB taxonomy): domain Bacteria; phylum Methylomirabilota; class Methylomirabilia; order Rokubacteriales; family CSP1-6; genus AR5. Next base: position 5,430 of record QHRW01000006.1, read on the forward strand.
GCCGCCACCACCATGGTGGGCCCCACGTTGAAGCGGGTGACGAAGGCCTTGAGGTCGGCCGGCATCGTGGTGATGTTGACGAACTCCGCGAAGATCAGCGCGCCGATGAGGATCATGAACAGCATCGCCGTCGTGCGCGCGCTCTCCAGCAGCGCCGCGTAGAGCGTCGTCCACGTGAGCGCGCGCCGCCACAGCGCGAACACCATGGCGCCGAAGGCGCCCATGGCCGCGCCCTCGGTGGCCGTGAAGAGACCGCCGTAGATGCCGCCCATCACGAACAGGAAGAGCACGGCCACCGCCCACACGTCCTTCAGCGCCCGGAAGCGCTCGCCCCAGGTCGAGCGCTCGCCGCGCGGGCCGGACGCCGGGTCGCGCCACGTCATGTACTGCACCGCCCCGCACAGCAGGATGGCGCCCACGATGCCGGGTACGATGCCGGCCGCGAACAGCTTGCCGATGTTGGTCTCGGTGAAGATGCCGTAGATCACCATGATGGTCGAGGGCGGGATCATGATGCCCAGCGTGCCGCCGCCCGCCACCACGCCCGCCGCCAGGCGGTCGGAGTAGCCGAACTTCTTCATCGACGGGTAGGCGACCTTGGCGAAGGTGGCGGCGGTGGCGATGGAGGAGCCGCAGATGCCGCCGAACCCGGCCGAGGCCCAGATGGTGGCCATGGCGAGGCCGCCGCGCAGGTGGCCGATGAACGCGTACGCCGCGCGAAAGAGCTCCTGCGACATGCCGGCCCGCGTGACGAAGTTGCCCATGAGGATGAAGAGCGGCACCACCGACAGCGTGTAGTTGCGGCCCGTCTCGTAGAGCTTGGTCTGGACCGTCGCGAACGCCACCGTCCAGTTCCAGTCGCGCATGTAGGCGTAGCCGACCATCCCCACCAGGGCCATCGAGAACGAGATCGGGATGCGCAGGCAGCACAGCAGCATCATCACGGCGAGGCCGACGAGGCCCTCGATCATCGGCGCTCCACCACCTTGTAGAGATGGATCACGCCCGCGAAGGCCAGCGTGATCGCCATGAAGTACACGAAGGGCCCGTAGAGGATGCGCAGCACGTCGGTGGCGTCGCCGTAGGCCCAGATGCGGTCGGCCTTGCGCCACATGAGCCAGGTGAGCAGGAACATGAAGGCGGCGTTGACCACGTGCACGCATCGCTGCAGCCGTCCCTGGCCGCGCGGGCCCAGGAGCCGGTCGACGAAATCCATCACGGCGTGCTCGTCGGAGAACGACACCAGTGGCAGGCCGGCGAAGATCAGCACGACCAGCATCAGCTCGGTGACCTCGAAGGCGCCGCGGACGGGCCGGCTGAACCGGTAGCGCGCGACCACGTCCACCACGGTGAGGCCCATCATGGCAAGCAGCACGACGGAGGCGGGCACGCCGAGCAGCGCGTCGGCGCGCCGCTTCCACCGTGGCTCGGGCACGCTCACTTGACGGCGGCGGCCTTCTTCAGCTCGTCGCGGAACTCGGCCAGGATCTTTGCGCCGTCGAGGCCCTTGGCGTTGGCCTTCTGGATCCAGTCCTCGATGATCGGGGTGGAGCGCTTCTTCACCTCGGCCACGAACTCGGAGTTGGCGTTGACGATCTTCACACCCGACTTCTTCAGGGCCTCCATGCCCTTGCGATCGGCCTCGTCCCACGAGTTGCCGGCCAGCCGCGCGATGTGCTCACCCGAGATCTTCTCGAGGGCCTCCTGATCCTGGCGGGGCAGCTTGTTCCACTTGTCCTCGTTCATGAAGAAGCCGAAGGCCGAGCTGTACATGCCGCCGGGGAACAGCGTGGCCTGCTCCAGCACCGTCTCCAGCTTGAACGAGATGATCGACTCCAGCGGGAAGAACACGCCGTCGGCCACGCCCGAGCTCAGCAGCTCGTAGGACTCCGGCGCCGGCTTCACGAAGGCCGAGGCGCCGAGCGCCTTGGCCACCTGCTCGGCCACGCCGCCGCCCGTGCGGATCTTGAGGCCCTGCACGTCGGCGATGGAGCGCACCGGCTTCTTGGTGAACATCTGGCCGGGCCCGTGCGTGAACACGCCGAGCAGCTTCACGCCCTTGTATTCGCCCAGCTTGTGGAAGTGCTTCCAGTGGATGCGGGAGTAGGCGATCGAGTTGGCCAGCGCGGTGTCGCCGCTACCGGGCAGCTCCGGCATCAGCGGCAGGATGTGGCGCGCCGGCGTGTAGCTGGCCGTCACGAACGAGAGATCGACGAGCCCGTCGCGGACGGCGTCGAAGGTGCCGGGCGGCGCCGATGGGTGCTTGGGCAGCATCGAGAACTTCACCCGCCCGTTGGTGGCCTTCTCCGCCTCGTTCGCCCAGCCCTGCAGCACGACGGCCGTGATGTGGTGCTGCGGCGAGACCCACGAGGACATCGTGAGCGTGGTGGTCTGCGCCGGGGCGGGCGTGGTCGCCAGCACGACGGCCAGCGCGGCGAGCACGAGCGTTCGGGCTTGCAGCATTTCGGCCTCCCGTCGAACGATGACGTCGCTTGCGTCCCGGTAGTCTAACAGCCCGGATCGCAAATGCCGTCCCGTCGCGTGAGGCGACTATCGGAGCCGGATCTTCCCGCCAGGAGGCATGCCGCCGGGGCCGCCCATGGGGTCGAACCCGCCGGGGATGCGGTCGGGGGTGATGATCGACGACGAGGCCTCGCGGTGCAGGCGCTCGATCTCGCGGCGGGTGCGCTCGACGGCCTCGCTGGCGCCGGCGGCGAACTTCTCGACGGCCTCGGCCAGCGTGGCGGCCTCGATCTGGAAGGCCAGCGGCAGCAGCCCGCCGGAGGTCAGGAGCTGCGTCTCCCCGATGTAGACGACCGGGCGGCTCGAGTCGGGGCCGCCGAGGGCGGTGACGGGCGTCATCACGCGGATCGTGCCGATCTTCCGGTCGGTGTAGACCTCTTCCCGGTAGAGGGAGGCGGCGTCCATCTTCAGGTCGGCGGGATTCATGGAGCTCATGGCCAGAAGGATACCCCATTCTTGACAGCGTCACCCGGGCACGGTACGACAGCGCGCGGAGGGCGTCCCATGAAGATCCAGGCGGTCAACGGCATTGCGCGCATCCTCAAGGCCGAGGGCATCCCGTGGGTGAGCTGCTATCCCACGTCGCCCGTCAACAACGCGCTGGGCGAGGAGGGCGTGCCGATTCTCATGATGGGCGAGGAGCGCTTCGCCGTGGCGGTCGCCGACGCGTTCTCGCGCGTGACGAGCGGCAAGCAGATCGGCGCCTGCACGGTGATGGCCGGCCTCAACGCGGCCGGCATCCAGATGGCCTACGGCGCCATCGCGCAAGCCTGGGAGGACTCCTCGCCGCTGCTGGTGATGGCGGAAGGCGTGGGCGCCGGCGCCACGCGCCACACGCACTACGACATGGCCGGCGCCTTGAAGTCGGTCACCAAGTGGGTCGGCGAAGTCGGACGCGCCGACCAGGTGCCCGACTACGTGCGCCGTGCCTTCACGCACCTGCGCTCGGGCCGTCCGGGCCCTGTGCTGCTGCTGATCCCGCGCGATCTCGGCGAGTACGACGAGGCCGAGCATCCGTACGCGCCCGTGAAGGGCTGGCGCTCCGGTCCCGATCCCGACGACGTGAAATCCGCCATCAAGACGCTGCTGGCGGCGAAGAACCCCCTGCTCCACGTCGGCGAGGGCGTGCTCTACGCCGACGCCACGGCCGAGCTGCTGCAGTTCGCCGAGGCGGCGCAGGTGCCGGTGATGACGACGCTGAAGGCCAAGGGCGCTTTCCCCGAGCATCACCCGCTGTCGGTCGGCATCCGCGGCTCGCTGACCGAGCACTACCTGCGCGGCTGCGACGTGCTGTTCTCGATCGGCTCCAGTCTCTTCCCCAACCGCTTCAGCCACGCGGTGCCGGAGCCGGACAAGAAGACGATCGTGCAGTGCACGGTGGACACGCTCGACATCAACCGGTCCTACGAGACGCGCCACGCCGTGATCGGCGACGCCAAGCTGACGCTGCAGGCGCTCATCGAGGAGCTGGCCAAGCGCGGGGGCGCCGGCAAGAAGCCGGCTCTCGTGGACGAGATCCGCGCCCACAAGCAGGCGTTCCTCGCCAAGTTCACGCCGTGGCTCACGTCGAACGAGACGCCGATCAACCCGTATCGCGTGCTCGGCGATCTCATGAAGGTGCTCGATCCCAAGAACTCGTTCGTCACCGCGGACTCCGGCAACACGCGCGATCAGACGAGCACGGTGTACGAGACGCACGTCCCGCGCGGCTTCCTGGGCTGGGGCAACGTCTCCACGCTGGGCTTCAGCCTGGCCGGCGCCGTGGCGGCCAAGCTCGCCTATCCCAACCGCCAGTGCGTGAACGTCACCGGTGATGCCGGCGTCTGCTACATGATGGGCAACTTCGAGGCCGTGGCCCGCTACAAGCTCGGCATCACGACGATCCACATCAACAACGGCGGCTACTCGGGCTATGGTCCCGGTTTCTGGGGCGCCGGCCACGATCCCTACACGTGGAAGGTCTCCGACCACGGCTCGGCGTGCATGGCCACGATGGCGAAGTCCGTCGGCTTCCACAGCGAGGACGTCTCGCAGCCCTCGGAGATCATCCCCGCGCTCAAGCGCGCGCTCGACGAGAACGCCAAAGGCCGCCCGGCCTTCGTGGAGTTCCTCTGCTCGCACCACCCGGTCCACGGCGGCTGGGTGCGCGGCGGCGGTGGGCACTAGCCATGTTGATCGTCGACGCGCAGGTTCATATCTGGAGTAGCGGCAAGCCGACCAACGCGAATCACCGGCAGGTGGCGGCCTTCACGAAGGACGACCTGCTGAAGGAGATGGACGAGGCGGGCGTGCACGCGGCCGTCATCCATCCGCCCGCCTCGTGGGATCCGAACAGCAACGAGCTGGCCGTGGAGGCCGCGCGCCGGCATCCCGATCGCCTGGCGATCCTGGGCAACTTCCCGCTCGACCGTCCGGAGAGCCGAAACCTGATCGATACGTGGAAGCAGCGGCCCGGCATGCTGGGCCTGCGCTTCGTATTCTTACAGCCGCACCAGAAGACGTGGCCGACGGACGGCACCATCGACTGGCTGTGGCCGGCGGCCGAGCGCGCGCAGCTGCCGGTGGCGCTGCTGGCCGGGACGTTCCTGCCCAAGGTGGCGCAGGTCGCGGAGCGCCATCCGCGGCTGAAGCTGATCATCGACCATCTCGGCCGCTCGTCGGGCACCAAGGACGACGCCGCATGGACGAGCCTGCCCGAGATGCTGGCGCTGGCGAAGTATCCGAACGTCGCGATCAAGGCGACGGGCGCGCCGAGCTACTCGAGCGAGCCCTATCCCTATCGCAACATCCACGGCCACCTGAAGGCGATCTACGAGGCGTTCGGTCCCGCGCGGATGTTCTGGGGGACGGACATCACGCGCATGCCGTGCTCGTGGCGGCAGTGCGTGACGATGTTCACCGAGGAGCTGCCGTGGCTGAAGGGCCGCGACCTCGAGCTGGTGATGGGCCGCGCCGTCTGCGACTGGCTCGGCTGGAATCTGCCCGCACGATGAAGCGCGTCGACATCGACCGGTACGGCGCGCCGGAAGACGTCGCGCGCTGCGTGGAGGTGGCCGACGTCGGCGCGCCCGGTGCGGGCGAGGTCGTGTTCGACGTCCTCTACTTCCCGATCAACCCGGCCGATGTCTCCTTCTGCCGCGGCACGTATCGCCTGCGCCCGCCGCTGCCGGCCACGCCGGGCGCCGAGTGCGTGGGCCGCGTCAGCGCCGTGGGCGCCGGCGTCAGCCACGTCAAGCCGGGCGACCTCGTCATCAACCTGCAGCGTGAGAACTGGGCCGAGCGCCGCCGTGTGCGGGGCGACGACGTCATCGCGATTCCCCCCGACCTCGACCTCCGGCAGGCCGCGATGCTGCGGATCAACCCGCCGACGGCGCTGCTGCTGCTCAGCGACGTCGTCGATCTCAAGCCGGGCGACTGGGTGATCCAGAACGTCGCCAACTCCGCCGTCGGCCGGCTGGTGATCCGCCTGGCCCGCGCGCTCAGCATCCGGACGATGAACGTCGTGCGGCGCGACTCGCTCTTCGACGAGCTGAAGGCGCTCGGCGCCGACGCCTGCGTCGTCGATGGCCCCGACCTCGCCGAGGCGGTGAAGGCGAAGACCGGCGGCGCGCCCATCCGCCTGGCGCTCGACGCCGTCTCCGGCCAGGCCACCGCGCGCCTGTCGGCGTGTCTCGCCGACGGCGGCGTGGTGTGCAACTACGGCTCGATGAGCGGCGAGGACCCGGTGATGCCGCGCGCCGGCCTGATCGGGGGCGGTCAGAAGCTCGTCGGCTTCATCCTCGGTCGTGGACTGGCCACGCGTACGCTAGACCAGGTCCGCGTGATGTACGGCGAGCTCGCCCACCAGCTCCGCGACGGCTACCTCTCGGCGCCCGTCGAGAAGGTCTATGCGATCGAGGAGATCAGGGCCGCCCTCGCCCACGCGCAGCGCGGCGAGCGCTCCGGCAAGATCCTCGTCGCGCCCCACAGGTAAGACCGCCAGCCCACCGCGTTCTCGCCAAAACGTACATAAGTTCGCCAAATCGTACATTGACGGCGCCGCGCCGAAAATCGGACGCTGCTCGTTGCCCGACGATTGGAGGTCCGTCATGACGACGACGATGGCGAGTGGCGTCGACACGAAACGTATCACCGAGGCGCAAGCGCGGCTCAGTGCCCTGGGGCACCGCGTCTTTGCCGACGGCCGCGTCGGCCCCCAGACAAAAGCCGCGCTGAGCGAGTTCCAGAAGGCGGCGGGCTTGCCTGTCAATGGCGAGCTTGACGACGCCACGTGGGAGCGGCTCATGGCCCGGCAGCCACCGCCGCCCACCCAGTCGCACACGACGCCCACGACGACGACGCCGACGACACCGGCTCAGGAGCCCGTCGGGCGTGCGCGGCTCCACGTGCTGGCCGATCAGCCCGAGGTGCGCGTGGCGGACGACCGCCTCGGCTTCGACGCGTACGCCGACGCGATCGCCGGCATCATCGACAATCCCAAGACCGGCACGCCGCTGACGATCGCGATCTCGGCGCCGTGGGGCGCCGGCAAGTCCACGCTGGCCGCGATGGTGCGCGAGCGCCTGGAGACGAAGCCCGCGGCGGGCGGCAGCAAGCCGCACGTCACGTGCGCGTTCAATGCGTGGATGCACGACGACGCGCGCAACCTGGGCTCGGCCTTCGCCGCGGAAGTGGCGCGCGCCGCGCACCGGCGGCGGTCGCTGGTGCGGCGGCTGCTGCGGCCCATTCCGTGGGCGCTGGCCACCACGCGCGAGCGCACGCGGCAGCTCGGCTCGGTGGTCCTCCTCGCGCTCCTCCTGCTCATCGTCGGCGCGTGGTTCGGCGGCCTCACGCGACTCATCGCGGTGCTCGGCGCCTTCGACGTCCTCACCGATGACCAGCTCCAGGCGCTCACCGACCTCGGCGACAGTAAGGCGTTCGGCACGTTCGCCGCCGCGGTGCTGGCGATGGCCGGCCGGCTGCTCTTCTCGATCGGCGGCTCGCTGTCGAGCTTCGTGAAGGACCCCGAGGCGGCGGCAACCCGAGGCACGCTGAACCGCGTGCAGGAGCAGCTCGGCGCGCTGATCCGTCAGGCCACGCCGCGCGGCAGCCGCTTCGTCATCTTCGTCGACGACCTCGAGCGCTGCCGGCCGCCGCGCGCCGTCGACCTCCTGGAGATCGCCAACCAGATGCTGGGGCACGAGGGCGTCGTCACCGTGATCATGGCCGACATGCCGGCCGTCGCGGCCTGCGCGGAGATCAAGTACAAGACGCTGGCCGAGCGCTACAACCCGGCCGACCGGCTCAACCTGCCGCCCAACGTCAAATCGACGTACGGCCGCCTCTACCTGCAGAAGATCGTCCAGCTCCAGTTCGACATCCCCGCGCACATGCCCGAGCGCATTCGCGAGCTGATGGAGAAGCTGGTCGTGGACCAGCCGCCGCGGGCGCCGGAGACGCCGGAGCCGTGGGCCGTGCGCGTCTGGCGGCCCGTGCGACTGAGGGCGGTGGACTTCTGGGCCGGCGCGCGCGGCGTCCTGGCGCTGCCCGAGTCCGTGAAGGTGCTGGCGCTCGGCGGGATCGCGGCGCTGCCGCTCCTCGTGGACGCGCTCGGACGGCTCCCGTCGACCGCACTGCTCGCCACCCACGTCGCGCCGGACGCGGCGCTCGACTGGCTGCTGCCGCTCGCCGTCGGCGACCCGACGGCGGTGTGGATCGCGCGCGCGGTCGCCGTCGGCCTGGCCGGTGGCGCCTGGATCGCCTTCGCGCTGGCGCGGCGCGAGGCGCGCCGCGCGATGCCGCGCGCCGTCTCTTCCGGGCTCATGGCCGGCATCGCCGTTGCCGTCTGGGGGCTCGACAAGGTCGCGTTCGATCCGGTGCGCAGCTTCGTCACGGCCCGGGACTGGTTCTGGCTCACCTCGGCCATCGCGCCGCCGGGCACGAGCTGGTTCTGGACGTGCCTGGCCGGGACGCTGGTCACGGGCGGGCTCGTCTTCGTGTTCTCGCGCACACCGGCCCTGCCCGGCGAGCTCGTCGCCGAGGCGGAGGCCGACGTGCCGCGCGCGGCGCGCGCGGCGTGGTGGCTGCTGGCCGTCGCCCAGATCGCGCTCGTGATCGACCGCATCGTCCTCGTCGAGGGCGGCGCGGTGTGGCGCATCTTCGACGGCGGCAATGCCGACGCGCCGGCCGTCTACGCGCTGCTCCTCGAGGTCTCACGCGCCATCGGCGGCGCCGTCGTGGCCGGGGCCCTCGTGTGGGTCGTGGCAGCCTGCTGGAGCTCCGGACGCGACGCGCGCCTGGCGGAGGCGCGGCGGCACATGGACGCCCGGCTGGCCAAGGGCGAGGAGCCCGCACCGGACGCGGCCTTCGATCGCAAGCAGTTCACCGCGCTCGTCAACGAGCGCAAGCTGCTGCACGTCATCAACGACTCGGCGCTGCTGAAGGAGGCCTACAGCCAGGTGCTGGCGCATCTCTACCAGCCGCGCAGCGCGAAGCGGGCGATCAACCGCCTGCGGCTCCTGCTGTTCGTGGCGCACGCGCGGCGCGCCTTCGGCGGCACGCCGGCGCTGACGCCGAGTCACATCGGGCGCTGGGTGGCGTTCCAGGAGCGCTGGCCGGAAGTGGCCGGGCTCATGATCGGCAACCCGCCGCTGATGGGCGAGCTGGAGCAGGCCCCGACGCCCGACGCCCGCAGGCGGCTTCTGGCGCAGCTGGCGGGCCCCGTCGCGAAGACCTTCGCGGAGGACGAGGAGCTGCGGACATTCCTGGCCGAGCGCAAGATCACGCTCGGGCCGGTGATGCATCGGCTGATCCACTTGCCGCCGGCGGGCTAGCGGGGCTTGAGGCGGATCTCCTCGTATGGATACGAGAACGCATGGCCGGGAATCATGCCGAGCGCCGAGTGCTCGATGCGGGGCCCGACGCCGCTGAGGAACGCGGGCTCCACGATGGGCGCGTACATCGCCCGCTCGTGCATGAGCTGCTGGATCTTGTGCAGCATGGCCTCGCGCTTCTTCGGATCGAGCTCGACGGCCTGCTCGCGGAAGAGGCCGTCGATGTCGGGATAGCCGCCGTACGAGCGGATGCCGCCGGTGATCACGAAGGCCTCGATGCGCGTGGCCGCGTTGCCGGCGGCGGCGCTGCCCGGCCGCACGAGCTTCTTGAACGCCTTCTCCTGGTCGCCCTTGTAGAAGGCCGCGCGCTCGAGCGGGCGCAGCCGCACCTTGATGCCGACCGCCACGAGGTTGTTGACGACGGCCTCGCCGGTGCCCGCGTAGACCGCGTCGGTGACCAGCTCGCCGGCATCGAAGCCGCGCGGGTAGCCGGCCTCGGCCAGGAGCTGCTTGGCCCGGGCAGGATCGTAGGGGTACGGCGGCGCCGGCCAGTAGAACTCGAAGGTGTGCGGGATGATGCTGGCCGTGACCTTGGCGAAGCCGAGGTACTCGGCGTCGTTCAGCGCCTTGCGGTCGATGGCCAGGTTGGCGGCCACGCGCACGCGCTTGTCATGCCACGGTGATTTCGGGTCCCACTGCTCGGTGAAGACGACCCACTCGGTGAACGTCGGTGACGACGCCTTCAGCGTGAGGCCCGGCGTGCGCTTCACCTCCTCGGCCAGCGCGCCGCGCAGCGAGTAGGCGACGTCGGCCTCCCCGCGCTTGAGCATGGCCAGGCGCGTGGTGTCGTCGGGCACCGAGCGGAAGACCAGCCGCTTCACGCTCGGCGTCTTGCGCCAGTACTGCTCGTTGGCCTCCAGCACCAGCTCCACGCCCGGGTTGAACGAGACGAACTTGTAGGGCCCGGCGCCCACCGGCGCCTTCTTGAAGCCGTCGTCGCCGACGCGCTCGACGTACTTCTTGGGCACGATCCAGGCGGCCCCCGTGGCCGGCGTGCCGTAGAACGTCATGAAGTCCGGCCACGGCTGCTTGAGGCGGATGCGCACGCGCAGTGGATCGACGACCTCGACCCCGGCCACCCGGGCCTTCAGCGTGCCGGCCGCCGCGCCCTTGTATCGCTCCAGCGAGAACTTCACGTCCTCGGCGGTCACGGGATCGCCGTTGTGGAACTTCACCCCCTTGCGCAGGACGAACTCGTAGACGAGCCCATCCTTCGACATCGTCCACGACTCGGCCAGGCTCGGCGCCATGGCCTTGTCGGGCATCGGCTTCACCAGCGCGTCGTGCATGGCGTAGAGCATCATGAACGGCGTGATCACGGCCGGCGTCTCGGCCGGATCGAACCACGTCGGGGCCAGCGAGACGTGGACGGCCCACGTCATCTCGCCTTCCGGCGCGGCGGAAACGGGCGCGCCACCGCCCGCGACGAGCAGGAGCAGCAGGACGAGGACGGCGGCGCGGAGCATGGCTACTCGCTCAGCCACACCGTGTCGAGCTGCTGGTTGAGGAAGTGGCTCGGCATCAGCGTCCAGCCGCGCACCTTGGCCAGGTGCGGCACGATGCGGTGCCACTGGAAGCCCATGATGAAGTGCACTTCCTCGTCGTAGAGCCGCTTCTCGAACTGGCGCAGGAGTCGCCGCCGTTCCTCGGGATCGAGCGTGCGCGATTGCCGGGAGTAGAGATCGTCCATCACGGTGTCCTTGTGCTTGCCGTAGTTGACCGGCGACGTCGTGAGGAACCAGTGGATGTCGAGGTCCGGCTCGACGATGGAGTTGCAGGGCGCCGTCACGGCGACTTCGAAGTCGCCGTTGCGGAGCGCCCCGAACCAGCTCGACGTCTCCATCGGATTGTGCCTGACGGTGATCCCGACCTGCCGCCACTGGTCGATCAGCCAGATGCCGAACGGCTCGTAGGGCTGCGGCACCGCGCGGTTCAGGAGGGTGAAGGACAGGTTCTCGACGCCGGCTTCCTTCAGCAGACGCTTCGCCTCCGCGCGGGCGGCGTTGATGTCGTGCCCGTAGCCGGCCAGCTTCTCCAGCTCGGCCGGCGGCGTGGCCCACGGGGTGCCGGGCACCTGGATGCCGGCCACCTCCTTGATCAGCGCGATGCGCGAGAGCGCCTTGGACCCCTCGTAGCGGTCGAGCGCAAGCGTGAGCGCGCGCCGCACGCGCTTGTCGTCGTAGGGCTTCTTCTGCTCGTTGGGCGTCACGCCGATCGAGCAGTTCCACGGGCTCTCCTGCACGGTCACCTTGTTGCCGAGCGTGCTCACGAGCGTGTCGCGATCGGCCGGCGTGAAGCCACGGAACTGGATCATGGCGCGCTCGCCGCGGATGGCGGCCACCTGGGCCGACGCACTGGGGATGAAGATGGCGCGGAAGCCGTCGAGATACGGCTTGCCCTTGTCCCAGTAGTCGGGGTTCTTCTTGCCGATCCAGTGCCCGCCGCGCACGTACTCGACGAACTTGAAGGGCCCGGTGCCCATCACGTGCGTCTTGTACCAGTTCGGATCCTTGGCCAGGAGGTCGGCCTTGTAGATCCAGTTCCACGGCTGCGCGAGGTTCGCCATGAACGAGGCCTCGGGATGCTTCAGGCGGAAGACGACGGTGTCGGGCGCCGGCGCCTCCACCGACTCCACCGCCTGGTAGGTGGCCTTGCGGCTCGACACCACGTTGGCCGGCGGGAAGATGATGTGATCGTAGGAGGCCTTCACGTCCTTCGACGTCATCACGCTGCCGTCGTGGAACTTCACGCCCTGGCGCACCTTGAACGTGTAGGTCCGGCGGTCTGGCGAGATGGTCCACGACTCGGCGAGGTCGCCCACGAACTTCGTGCCGGTCTTGTCGTTGGGATCGACACGCATCAGCGTGTTGTACTGGGGCGCGCCCGGGTGGAGCATCGCGAAGGTCTCTTCCTGGTGGCCGTCGAAGCTCGGCGGCTCGGCGGCGACGACGAAGATCAGCTCGCCGCCCGCGCGCGGCTTGTCCTGACCCGAGGCCGGCACCGCCAGGGCCAGCAGGCAGGAGGTGAGCAGCGCGAACAGTCCCGCGACACGTTGATTCATATGGCTGGCCTCCGAGGCAAAAGCGAAGTGGTCGGTACGATACCACGCACTTGACTCCGCTGCGGGCGGGGGCGAGAGTCCCTCTGCGTGCAGGACAGGAGGGGAAGAGGGGAACCCTGCTAGGGTTCCCCTACCCAAGAGAAAGGAACTGGCGATGGCGAACGTGCTGACCGTGGTGGCGAAGATCCGGGCGGCGAAGGGCAAGGGCGACGCGCTGGCCAAGCTGCTGGCCGAGCAAGCCGGCGTCGTGCGCAAGGCGGAGCCGGGCTGCCTCGTCTATCGCCCGCACCGCTCGGCCAAGGACCCCGACCTCTTCATCTTCTACGAGCAGTACAAGGACGAGGCCGCCTTCGACCTGCACCGCAAGGCGCCGCACCTCGCCTCGTATCGCGAGCGGCGCGAGAAGGAGGGGCTCACCGAGGGCGCCGCCGAGGTGGAGATCTACCGCTCTCTCACCGACTGAGCCGGGTCTCAGCGCGCGGGCGGCGGCGGATCCACGCGCCGGACGCCGTGGGCCTCGCCCGTCGTCCCGCGGTTGACGCCGGCCTTGCCGCGCAGGCCGGGGTTGCCGCCGAGGCGGTCGTCCATGCGCACGCCGGCCGCCATCAAACCGCCGTCGATGACGACGTTCTCGCCCGTGATGAAGCGCGCGCCGTCGCCCGCGAGGAACTCGACGACGCGCGCGATGTAGTCGGGCTGGCCTACCTCTTCCCACGGCTGGATGCCGGCGATGGCCGCGTTGACGTCGCGCTTGCCGGTGTCCACCAGCGGCGTGTGGATGACGCCGGGCGAGATGCTGTTGACGCGGATGCGATGCGGCGCCAGCTCGGCGGCGGCCATCCGCGTGAAGTGGATCACGGCGGCCTTCGCGGCTGAGTAGGCCTGCGGCCCGCCGCCGCCGGCCAGGCCCGCGATGGAGCCGGTGTTCACGATGGCGCCGCCGGTGGCCTGCGTCTGCATCACGCGGGCGCCGTGCTTGGTGCCGAGAAAGACGCCGCGCACGAGGACGGCGAACGTGTAGTCCCAGTCGTCCGCGTCGAGCTCCGTGATCGGGCCGAACGCACCGCCCACGCCGGCGTTGTTGAACACGAAGTCGAGCCGGCCGAACCGCTCGCTCACA
>QHRW01000007.1 GCA_003220265.1 Candidatus Rokuibacteriota bacterium
TACCGCGTCCTACCGCGAGGCCGTGCGCGTGGCGCGCCTGCAGGCGACCGGCTGCACCGTCGTGGACGACGGCGACCTCGCGCTTCCGGCGCGGACCAGGTGCCGGCCGTGTACTTCCCCCACACGGAGGGATTGACGCTCGCCGAGGGCGCTGGCCTGCTCGGCGTCCTCCTGGCCGATCCCCGCATCCGTATCGTCGAGGTGGCGGAGTACGCTTCGCTGCGGGATCGCGATCAGCGTTGCGCCTGCGATCTGGTGGCCCTGCTCGCCAACGCCTCGCCGCGTTGAGGGGGTAGCGGCAGACGACAGCGCGCGGAGGTCCTGCCCCGTCAGTCGGGCAGGATCGCGAAGCCTTCCCGGCGGGCGGCGTCACGCAGGCGCGCGTCGAGCGAGACGAATGGCGCTCCCGCGTCCGGTGCTTCACCGCACCACATCAGGGCGGCGGCGAGCTGAAGCGCGTCGCCCGCGCGCAACGGGTGCGTCGCGACCAGCCGGCAGGCGCGATCGCGCAGTCGGGTCGTCGGTCCCACGAAGTCGACGTCCTGGATCAGGGCGACCAAGCGCTGGAGTCCCTGCTGCACGAGTGACGGCGTCAGGTGACGGTCTCGCTCGCGACGAAACAGCGCGGATTGGCACTCGACCGGTGTTCCCCACCAGAGCGTTCGTTCCGGATCGGCTTGCAGGATTGCGTGCAGTGGCGACGACTCGGCGGCGGGGACAAGCGTGGGGACGATGGCCGAGCTGTCCCAGAACAACTACCGGCCGTTCTCCCGTTCCTCGAGCAGCGCCCGAAGAACCCCGTCGCCGGCCGACTTCGGTCCCCGCGGCGGCTTCCGCAGTGACGGCCGGAGCCGCCCACGACCGAGAATCAGCACACCGGCCCGGGCCAAGCGCTGGCGGCGTGACTCTGAATCCTCCGTCTCGCGCAGCGCGACCAGCTTCGCCACCGGCCGCCCTCGCTCGGTGATGACGACCTCGCCTCCATGCTTGGCCACGGCGAGATAGCGGCTGAGTTCGGCTTTGAGTCGCGCGACCCCGACCTTCGTCATGTGACCATCATGGTCACATGACGGCGGGGCGTGTCAACGCCACGAATTCGATACCGTCATGTGCTGCCGCGCATCCGCGGGTCGAGCGCGTCGCGCAGACCGTCGCCCACCAGGTTGAACGCCAGCACCGCCACCATGATCGCCAGGCCCGGCACCGTGGCGACGTGCGGCGCGACCAGCAGCACGTCACGCCCGGTCGAGACCATGAGGCCCCATGACGCGGTCGGCGGCTGGACGCCGAGCCCCAGGAAGGAGAGCGCGGCCTCCAGCAGGATGGCGTTGGCCATGAAGAGCGTCGCGTACACGATGAGGCCGGGGAGGATGTTCGGCGCGATGTGGCGGCGCAGCAGGTCGCGCCCCGGCGCGCCCAGCGCGCGGGCGGCGCCGACGTACTCGGTCTCGCGCAGGGCCAGCACCGCGCCGCGCACGATGCGCGTCACGGCCGGAATCCCCCAGATGCCGACGGCGATCGTCGTGTTGAGCGCGCCGGGGCCGAGCGCCGCCACGATGGCGAGCGCCAGCAGCAGATAGGGGAACGCCAGCAGGATCTCGACGGCGCGCATGAGCGTGGCGTCGAGCCAGCCGCCGGCAAAGCCGGCCGTCATGCCGAGCACGAGCCCGCCGGCAAGCGCGATGAGCGCCGACAGCACGCCGACCAGCAGCGCCACGCGCGTGCCGTAGATCACGCGCGAGAGGATGTCGCGGCCGAACTCGTCGGCGCCCAGCACGTACTTGGCGCCCGGCCGCGCGCGCTTCTCGACGAGGCTCTGGCGCGCCGGATCGTAGGGCGCGATCCATGGCGCGAGCACGGCGGTCAGGCCGAGCACCACGACCAGGACGAGGCCCAGCAGCGCCAGGCGATTGCGGCGAAAGCGTGCCCAGCCGCCCATTAGATTCGCCGCCGGGGCGCCGGCGCCGGGCGCCGGCGCCCGACGGTCGGGCGGAGAACGCGCCTCGTCATCCAGCTTGGCCGCGCGGTCATCCCTGCCGGGCCACGCGCGGGTCGAGCAGGCCGTAGGAGAGATCGACGAGCAGGTTGATGATGACGAAAGCCAGCGCGAAGACGAGCACGGCGCCCTGCAGCAGGACGTAGTCGCGCGCGAAGATCGCCTTGACCATCAGCCGCCCGAGGCCGGGCCAGGCGAAGACGGTCTCGGTCAGCACGGCGCCGCCCATGAGCTGACCCGACTGCAGCCCCAGCAGCGTGACGATCGGGATGAACGCGTTGCGCAGGGCGTGGCGCGCGAGCACGAGGATCTCGCCCACGCCCTTGGCGCGCGCGGTGCGCACGTAGTCCTCGCGCAGCACGTCGAGCACCGCCGAGCGCGTCATCCGCGCGAGCATGGCCACCGACGGCAGCGCCAGCGTGACGGCCGGCAGCACCAGGTGCGAGAGCGAGCCGGCGCCGCCCACGGGCAGCCAGTTGAGCCAGAGCGAGAAGATCACGATCAACACGAGACCGGTCCAGAAGATCGGCATGGAGAGCCCGAAGAGCGAGCCGAGGCGGGCGAGCGCATCGAACAGCGAGTTGGGCCACACGGCCGAGGCCACGCCGGCCGCGATGCCGAAGGCGGCCGCGATGAGCAGCGCGGCCACGGTGAGCTCGAGCGTGGCCGGCCAGGCATCGGCCAGCTCGGCGGCCACCGGGCGATTCTGCTGGATCGAGCGGCCGAGGTCACCGCGCGCGACGCGGGCAACGTAGTCGAGATAGCGCACGGCGAACGGCTTGTCGAGGCCGAGGTGCTCGCGGAGCTTGGCGACGGCGTCCTTGGTGGCGTGCTCGCCCAGCATCAGCGTGACGGCGTCGCCCGGCAGCAGATCGATCGTCAGCATCACGACGAACACCACGCCGAGCAGCACGGGGATCGCGAGCAGGAGGCGGCGGACGACGAAGGTCAGCATCGTCCGCTGCCCGTGCTCACGCGCTTATTTCTCGACGGACGTCTTCCAGAGCGCGAGGTTGTACTCGACCGGGTGAATGTGGAATCCCTTCACGCTCGAGCGCGTGACGATGATCTCCTTGGTCGTGTAGACCGGGATCCACACCATCTCCTTGGCCAGGATGTCCTGCACCTCGCCGTAGAGCTTCTCGCGCTCGGTCTGGTTGAGGCTGCGGCGTGCCTGCTCCACCAGCGTGTCCACCCGCGGGTTGGCGTAGCGCGAGGTGTTCCAACCGGTCGGCGGCACCTGCTTGCTGTGGAAGAGCGCGTAGAGCGAGTAGTCGGCGTCGGCGTTCGAGGTCACCCAGCCCAGCGTGAACATGTGGTGGTTGAACGGGTTGGCGCGCACCTGCTGGAAGACCGCGGCCCACTCCAGCACCTGCACCTTGGCCTCGACGCCGACGTCCTTGAACATCGCCTGGATCGCCTCGGTGATCTCGCCGTCCTTGGGATAGCGGCCGCGCGCGGCCAGCCAGGAGAGCGACAGCCGCTGGCCGCCCTTGACCATGATGCCGTCGGGCCCGGGCGTCCAGCCGGCCTGGGTCAGCAGCGCCTTGGCCTTGGCGCGATCGAAGGGATAGAGCTTGTCGAGCTGCATGTCCTTGTAGCCGAACACGCCGGGCGCCAGCACGCCGCGGGCGGGGCCGGCCGAGCCTTCCATGATGTTGTCGAGGATCGCCTTGCGGTCGACGGCGTGGAGCAGCGCCTGGCGCACGCGCACGTCGTCCAGCGGCGGCATGCCGGCGTGGAAGCCGGCGAACACCACGCGGATGCCGGTCGTCTCGTGCACGGTGAACTTCGAGTCCTTGCGCAGCGCGGGGAGCTGGGCCGGCGAGGGGAAGAGCACCATGTCGGCGTCGCCCGTCTGCAGCGCGATCATGCGCGCGCCCTCCTCGGGCACGACCTTGAAGATCACGCGATCGAGCAGCGCCTTGTCGCCCCAGTAGTCGTTGTTCCGCTCGATGATGACGTGGGTGTTGGTCTTCCACTCCACGAACTTGAACGGTCCCGTGCCGACGGGCGCGCGGCTGAAGTCAGCGCCCTGCTTCTGCACGGCCGTCGGCGACACGATGCCCATGCAGTACATGGCCAGGGTGCGGAGGATCGGGCCGTACGGCTCCTTGGTCACGACGTCGACCGTGAGGTCGTCCACCACCTCGGCGCCGTCGAGCGAGCCGGCCAGGCTGGCCCAGCGCGCGGGCGGCGTGCCGCGGAGCGCGCGGTCGAAGGTGAACTTCACGGCGGCGGCGTTGAAGGGCGTGCCGTCGTGGAACTTCACGTTGGGCCGCAGCTTGAAGCGGACCTTGGTCGGCGACATGACCTCGTACGACGTGGCCAGCAGGGGCTTGACCTGCATCTTGTCGTCGAGCGTCAGCAACCCCTCCAGCATGTTGAAGTAGACCCAGGCGCCGGGCGCGGTCGTCTCGAGGTTCGGGTCGAGCGAGACGGGGTCGGTCGGCCGCACGATCGTCAGCGTGCCGCCGCGCTTCTGCGCGTCGGCCGAGGGGACGATGCTTGCGACGGCGAGGCCGAGCACCAGCAGGCCGGGGAGCAGGCGAGAGCGCATGCGCATGGGCTATCTCCAGTCTTTCTGCGAGGAGAGCTCGTCGGCGATCGAGGCGGCGCTGTCGAGCGCGTGGACCGCGCGGTTGCGCTCGCGCACGAGCGCGGCGACGGCGAACTTGTACGCGTCGCCATGGGGGTCGAGCGCGGCCAGCTCGCGCGCCCGTTGCAGCCCGGCCAGCGGCGGAATGGGCAGCGCCAGGTCGTGCGTGAAGCGATCGCCGGTCGTGTAGGCCAGCGGGACCAGCACGCGCGAGAGCCGCATGAGCCCGCGGTTGATCGCCTCGCGCGCGCCGTCCGGGGCCGACGCCACCAGCGCGCTCACGCGTTGCAGCCGCTCGCCCAGCGCGCGCGCCGCCTCCAGCACCGGTGAGAGATCGAAGCGGGCGCCGGCGGCGGCCTGCAGCGCTTCGAGCTCCGCGATGAGGGCCTGCGCCGCGCGCGTGTGATCGAGCGGCAGCACCGGCGCGTTGAGCCAGCGCAGCGCGGAGGCGAGGTAGACGCGCGTGTCGAGGACGAGGACGTCGGCGTCGATCTTGTCGACCGTGTCGTCCCGGGTGTGCCACCACCACGGGAAGCCGGCGCTGCCGACCAGGCGCTCCATCGCGCGCGACAGCTCGGTGTCCTGCTTGGGGAGCCCGGAGAGTGACATGAACGCGGAGGGCACGCCGCAGCCCCAGAACGACTGATCGCCCGCGCGGGAGAAGCGCCTGGCGCGGCTGCGCTGCCCGGTGACGTCGGCCACGACGCTCTCCGCGAAGGCTGCCGCGTCCTCGGTGGCGTGCAGCACGGAGTAATCGGTGGCCCCGCGCGCGCCCGTGGAGTCGACGTTCAGATGGGCCACGCAACGCGCGTGCAGGTCGCGCCAGGCGTGGTCCGCGTACCAGGCGGAGCCGGCGTAGCGCCCGTGCGAGTGTCCCGACCAGAACGCGAAGCGGACGCCGCGGCGAAGGGCGTCGCGGCGGCCCGCCAGCAGGCGCGCCACTTCCAGCATCGTCGCGTTGGCGGTCCCGTTGTCCATGGCGCCGTGGTGCCACGAGTCGACGTGGCCGGAGACCAGCAGGAAGCGGTCCTCGTGCCGGCCCTTCAGCTCGCCGACGAGGTGCGGGATCGGCATCCAGCCCGTGCGCACGCGCGTGGTCATGCGCACGCGCAGCGGCCCGTGCGCGAGCCGCGCGCGCAGGCGCTCGCCGTCGGCGCCGAGGATCGACAGGCACGGCGTGGCGGGGATGCGCGCGGCGGACTCGGGCGAGGGCGTACCCCAGATCGTCGTCACGATCATGTTGTGCAGGTGATCCATGAGCACGTGGATCTGCCCCAGCGCGCCCGCCTGTTGCGCGGCCCACGCGCGGCCGGGCGAGGCCAGCCCGCGGATGAGCGCGATCTTGCCCTGCGCGCGCCGCAGATCATCGGGGCGCGCGTCGCCCACGTCCACCACCTCGGCCTCGAGGGCCTCGACGGACGTCGAGAAGGAGTGGGTGAGGCCCTCCACGACCGTGCCATCCGCGAGGGTCAGGCGCGCCTCGAGCGGCAGGCTGATGAACGCCTCGATCTCCCGCCGCTCGACCTCGACGCCGTAGGACTTGAGCGCGCGCTCGATGTAGTCGAAGGCCTGCGCTTCGCCCGGGCTGCCCGACTCGCGCTCCCAGGCGCCGATCGTGCGCACGTGCTCCATCAGCGTCGCGGAGGACACCTGCGCGGCCAGCACGGACTCGAGTGGATCCCGATATTCCCAGGGCGCGGTCACGGCTCTCACCTCGGCGCGAAGATGCCGCGAATGATGCGGCGACTCCCGAGGCGTGTCAACGGTGGGATACTGGCGCCCGCGAGGTGCCCACCATGAGATCGATGAGGACGACCAGAGCGTTGTGGGCCGTGGTGATGATCGTCGCGACCGCCGGACTCGTCGCCGGCTGGCAGGGAGGGCTGGGCGCGCAGCCGAGCACGGACCCGGCGATCCGCGTCGGCGCCACCGATCTCGGCGGCGTCGTGCGCAGCGCCGGTGGGCCGGAGGCCGGCGTGTGGGTGATCGCCGAGACGACCGACCTGCCGACGAAGCTCGCCAAGATCGTGGTCACCGACGAGCGCGGCCGCTACGTGATGCCGGAGCTTCCGAAGGCGTCGTATCGCGTCTGGGTGCGCGGCTACGGGCTCGTCGACTCGCCGAAGGTCCAGGCCGCGCCCGGCCGGATCCTCGACCTCACCGCGGTGGCGGCGCCGAGCGCGGCCGCCGCCGCCGAGTACTACCCGGCCATCTACTGGTACTCGCTGCTGCGCGTGCCCGAGAAGAACGAGTTCCCCGGCACCGGGCCCGACGGCAACGGCATCGCGACAGGCCTCAAGACGCAGGCGCAGTGGCTCGACATCGTGAAGACCAACGGCTGCTACACGTGCCACCAGCTCGGCAACAAGGCGACGCGGACGATTTCCAAAGAGCTGGGCGACTTCAAGACGTCGGCGGACGCCTGGCAGCGGCGCATCCAGTCGGGGCAGGCGCTGCTGCAGATGACGGCCAACCTGGGCCGGCTGGGCAACGCGCGGGCGCTGAAGCTCTTCGGCGACTGGACCGATCGCATCGCGGCCGGCGAGCTGCCCGGCGTGCAGCCGTCGCGGCCGCAGGGCGTGGAGCGCAACGTCGTCCTCACGCTCTGGGACTGGGCGGGCCCCAAGGACTACCTGCACGACGAGGTCTCGACCGACAAGCGCAACCCGCGCCTCAACGCCGACGGGTTGATCTACGGCACGCCCGAGGAGAGCACGGATCTCTTCCCCGTGCTCGATCCCGTCAAGCACGTCGCGACGCAGGTGAAGATGCTCGTGCGTGATCAGGCCACGCCGTCCTCGAAGCAGAACACCATGCTGCCCTCGCCCATCTGGGGCCCGGATCCGATCTGGGACAGCCAGACGAGCATGCACAATCCGATGTTCGACGAGAAGGGACGCGTGTGGTTCACGTCGCGTGTCCGCCCGCCCGCGAACCCGGAGTTCTGCAAGCAAGGCTCGGATCACCCGTCGGCCCGGCTGACGCCGCTCGAGTCCTCGAACCGCCACCTGTCCATGTACGAGCCGAAGACCGGGAAGATCACGCTGATCAGCACGTGCTTTGCCACGCATCACCTCGTCTTCGCCGAGGACGCCAACCACACGCTGTGGACCAGCGCGGGCGGCCCGCAGAGCGGCGTCGTCGGCTGGCTCAATCGCAAGCTGTTCGAGGAGACGGGTGACGAGGTCAAATCGCAAGGCTGGACCGCCACGGTGCTCGACACCAACGGCAACGGCGTGCGCGACGCCGGGGACACCGCCATCAAGGCGGCCTTCTACGGCATCGGCGTGAGCCCGGCGGACGGCACCGTGTGGGGGACGGTGCTCGGCTTCCCCGGCTACGTGATTCGCCTGAATCCCGGGTCGAATCCGCCGGCAACGGCGCTCACCGAAGTCTTCGAGCCGCCGAGGACCGGGTATGGGCCGCGCGGCATGGACATCGATCGCCAGGGTGTCGTGTGGACGCCGCTGTCGAGCGGCCATATGGCCAGCTTCGATCGCCGCAAGTGCAAGGGCCCCCTCAACGGACCGACGGCGACGGGCGCGCACTGCCCCGAGGGCTGGACGCTGTATCCGTTCCCCGGCCCGCAACTGCAGAACGTGACCGAGACCGGCAGCGCCGAGTCGAGCTACTACACCTGGGTCGATCAGTTCGACACGTTCGGTCTGGGGCGGGACGTGCCCATCGCCACCGGCAACGCCAACGAGGCGCTGCTGGCCCTGGTCAACGGCCGCTTCGTCAACCTCCGGGTGCCCTATCCGATGGGCTTCTACACGAAGTGGATGGACGGTCGGATCGACGATCCCGCGGCCGGCTGGAAGGGCCGGGGGCTCTGGGCCACCTATAGCACCCGCACGCCCTTCCACGTCGAGGGCGGCAAGGGCACGACGAGCAAGGTCGTGAAGTTCCAGCTCCGACCCGATCCGCTGGCCAGGTGACGCGTCGCGCTGTCGCGAGTGGGAATTTCTGTCGGTTTGGCCCGCACCCGATGACGGATTGCCCGCGAAGCCGACAGAAACCGGCGTCGCCGTGCGGTAAATACCTGAAATTCAGCGCCGTTCGAGTCGGCACGGGGTTTGCCATTACGACGGTGCATGACGGACCATCTGACGGATACGCCCTCGCTGGCCCGGATGTACTGTCCCGGTTGCGAGCCGGCTGCCGATCCGGCGTTCGAGATCCTCGACGTGCGCTGGTGCGCCTCGCATGCGCCCCAGGGCCGCGGCCTGGACGACGACGCCGTGGTGACGGCGGCCGCCTGGATCTCCGGAAGCAGCGAGGCGGGCGGCGAGGACAACCGGCGCTGGTGCGAGCTGTTTCATCGACGCCGCTAGCACCGTGGCGGCGCCGCTGAGGCGCTAGAGGGCGCGCACCAGCTCGTCGAGGTTGGCCCAGGACATCTGGCGCCGGCCGCTCTCCAGATCCGCGATCATCGCGATGAGCCGCTCCGTCAGCGGCATCGCCAGCCCGTAGCCCTTCGCCTTCGCCACCGTCGCGCCCAGCAGCGCGCCGACCTCCGTCTTGCGCTTGCGCACGGCCAGATCGCGCCAGATCCCGGTCTTGGTCTTGGTGGCGGCGCGGTAGTGTGTCGCGATGCTGGCCATGGCCCGCGCGCGGGCGGCAGTGTCGCCACGGGCAGCCGCGCGGTACTCGGCCGGATCGTACTCGTCGAAGGCCAGCAGGCGTACGCCGGCGCGCTCGGCGACGTCCATGTTCTCGATCACCAGGCTGATCAGCATCGCCTGGATCGCCGGCGAGCGCTCCACGACCTCGTAGACGTGGGCGTCCACGACCGCCGTGGCGACGAGCAGGGCGCCGTAGACGTGCTTGGCCCACGTGTAGCCGAGGATGTTGTCGCTCACGCGCGTGGGCGCCACCACGTCGAGCAGCTTGGCCAGCGCCTGCACGCGCTCGCTGCGCCGCCCGTCGAGCTCGCCGAGCACCAGCGCGCCCTCGCCACCGTGGAGGATCCGCCCCGGCGCCTGCCAGTCCGCCGCCCAGTTCACCAGGCAGCCCACGGTGCGCCGCTCGCCGATCGCGGCGGCGATGACTTCCTCGTTGAGCCCGTTCTGCAGCGAGACGATCGCGCCGTCGGGCGCCAGGCGCGGGGCCAGGATCTCGAGCGCGGCGGGCGTGTCCTGCGACTTCACGGCGAGCAGGACGAGCTCGAGGTGCTGTCCCAGCGCCGAGGGCGTGCCGGCGCGCACGGGGATGGTGACCGAGCCCTCGCGCGCCTCGATCGTGAGGCCGCGGGCGTTCATCGCGGCCACGTGGTCCTCGGCCTTGTCGATCAGCAGCACGTCGTGGCCGGCCTGCGCCAGCCGCGCCCCCGTGATGCCGCCGATGGCGCCCGCCCCGTAGATCGTGATGGTCATGGACGAGCCGACCTCCCCGCCGAGATTATAATCGGTCCATGAGCACGACGACCGCGACGACGCGCTATCTCACCGACGAGCAGATCGCGAGCTACCATCGCGACGGCTACCTGGCCGTCCCCCGCCTCATCGACAAGGACCGCGTCGAGGCCCTGCGGCGCCTGACCGACGCGTTCGTCGAGCGCGCGCGCACCGTCACGCGCAGCGACGCGATCTATGACCTCGATCCGCGCCACACGGCGGCGGCGCCGGTCCTGCGCCGCATCAAGAATCCCGCCGACAACGATCCGCTCTACCGGTGGCTGGCGTTCGACTCACCGATCGTCGACGTGGTCACCGAGCTGCTGGGACCGTCGATCCGCTTCCACCACTCGAAGCTGAACCTCAAGGGCAGCCACCTCGGCGCGCCCGTCGAGGTGCACCAGGACGCGGCGTTCTATCCGCACTCCAACGACGACGTGCTCGCCGTGGGGTTGCTGCTGGACGACGCCACCGAGGAGAACGGCGCCATGTCGGTGCTGCCGGGCAGCCACCGCGGGCCGATCCACACCCACTTCGACGCGCAGGGCCGGTTCGTGGGCTGCATGCGCGACGAGGACATCGCGCGGCTCGATCGGAGTCCGGCGGTGCTGCTGGCGCTGCCCGCGGGCAGCATCCACATCCACCACTACCGGCTCGTGCACTGGTCGGCGCCCAACACCTCGCCCGGCGACCGCCGGCTGCTGATCAACTCCTACACCGCCGCCGATGCCATCAGCCTCGTGCCGGACTCCACGCGCTCGCCGCTGCACGGCCGGCTGATCCGCGGGACGTGGCCGGCCGTGGCCCGGCGCACGCATGGCGACATGCCGATGCCGCCGGACTTCAGCCAGGGCTACACGTCGATCTACGAGCTGCAGGGCGAGGCGGCCGCGAAGACCTCGCGCTAGTTGCCCTGCACGCCCTCGTAGTTCGGGCGGCGGATGGGCCGCCGATCGGGCTTCAGCGCGACGACGAAGCTGACCTGTCCGGGCTCGCCGGCGGCGATCGTGACCGGCGTCGCCGTCTTCTCCGTCTCCGCGCGCAGGCGGGGATGCCACACGCGCGCCTCGTAGGTGCCGGGCGCGAGCTCGCCGATGCGGCCCTTGCCGTCCTCCGCGGTCTTCACGAAGTAGGGCGTGGCCAGCACGTAGACGTACCCGAGCATCCAGTCGTGGATGTTGCAGCCCAGCAC
Organism: Candidatus Rokuibacteriota bacterium; assembly: GCA_003220265.1. Lineage (GTDB taxonomy): Bacteria > Methylomirabilota > Methylomirabilia > Rokubacteriales > CSP1-6 > AR5. Next base: position 11,184 of record QHRW01000007.1, read on the forward strand.
CACGCTGCCCGGCGTGTCGAACACCACCGGTGCTGCCGGCGTGCCGATGTAGAGCGGCAGCTCGAATCGCTTGGCGGGCGAGAACGAGTAGACGTGGTGACGGATGTTGTCGCGGTTGGGGAACGTCACCGGCGTCCCCACCGCGACCGGCAGGACGAGCGGGACGAACTCCTTGCCCTGCTGGTCCATGACCGCGCCCGGGCGCGGCGGCCCGGCGATGGCGCCGGGCGGCGTCAGCGACACGACCGCGTCGGCCACCGGCTTGCCGCGCTCGTCCTTGACGAGCACGTCGAGACGGCCGCGATCCGTCTGCGCCGGCGTGAGGCAGGGGATCAGCAGCGTCAGCGTGACCGCCCCGAGGATCGTCGCGAGCGCGCGCCTCACGGCGCCGCCGGCCTCACGGGGGCTCCGTCGGCTGGGGACGCAGGCCGAGGACGTCGAACACGACGATCGGGCGCGCGAAGCCGCGCAGCGGCAGCGGGCCGACGTTCTTGGCCTCCACCAGCGATTCGACCTCGGCGTGCACCGGCTCGCTCACGAGGATCTGGCCGTCGCGCGCCTCCTGGCAGAGCCGCGCGCTGAGGTTCGTCACGGTGCCGATCGCCGCGTAGTCGAAGCGTCCCTCGAAGCCGATGCGGCCGATGGTGGCGTCGCCCATCGCGATGCCGGTCCCGAAGCCGAGGGCGTGGCCGCGCCGGCGCCACTCGGCCAGCAGCGTCGCCACGGCGTCGCGCATCGCCACCGCCATGCGGACGGCGCGGGCCGCGGGGTCGGGGCACGGCACCGGATCGTTGAAGAACACCATCAGCCCGTCGCCGGTGAAGCGCTCCAGCGTGCCCTCGTTGGCGAAGACGAGCGGGCCGATCGTGGCGTGGTACTCGTGCAGCAGCCGCATGACCTCTTCGGGGTCCGCGGCCTCGGCGAAGGCCGTGAAGCCGCGCAGGTCGCAGAACACCACGGTGATCTGGCGCCGGTGCGAGGCCAGCAGCGACTCGTCGCCGGCGGACAGCGCGTCGGCGAGCTGCGGGGAGAAGAAGCGCTTGAGCTTGGCGGTGCGCTCCAGCTCGTCGCGCACCCGCTCCCGCTCGCGCAGGCCGCCCACCATCTCGTTGAAGGTCCTGGCCAGCTCGCCGAGCTCGTCACGCTGCGGGACCTTGACCGCCACGTCGAAGTCGCCCGCGGCCACCCGGCGTGCGCCGCGCGCGAGGGTGAGCACGGGCCGGCTCACCCGGCGAGCGACGAGGGCGGCGCCGAGGAGGGCCAGGAGCACGCCGGCGGCGGCCACCGCCAGGAGGATCAGCAGCATGCGGTCGTACGGCGCCAGCGCCTCGGCCAGGGGGCGCTGCAGCACCACCACGACGTCACGGCCCACGGGCTCGATGCGCACGAGGTGCTCGCCGCCGTCGAGCTCGAGCAAACCGGCGGCGCCCAGGGCCAGCAGGCCGCTCGCCAGCGTGCGGCGGTCGGCCGCGCCCAGCGTCGAGGCGTGGACGACCACGTCGCCGTCCCGGCGGGCGACGAAGGAGACGTGCAGGCCGCTGAGGCGGCGCAGATCGGCGGCGGCCCGATCGTCGATCGCGAAGCCGGCGGCGAGCCATGCGATCGGCTCGGGGGCGAGCAGGGGGACGACGGCCAGCCGGTAGAGATTGGAGCCGATGGCGACGACATCGGAGGCATCGCGTCCGGCCTCGGCCTCCGCGAGCAGCCGGGGCGCCGGGAACGGCACACCGTGGTGGGCGGGCCGCTGGGTGTCGGCCACGACGTGGCCGTCGAGGGCGGCCAGCATCAGCACGTCGGCGTCCACGCGCTGCCGATGATTCTCGAGCACGGACGCCGTGGTCGCGTGATCGGCGGTGGCGACCGCGGTCTTCAGCGCGAAGTCGCCGGAGAGCAGCCGCGTGGCGGCCACGAGCTGCTGCGTGCGGACGTCGAGCTGCCGCGCGAAGAGCGTGCTGGCCAGGCGCAGCTCGTCGTCCACCGTGTGACGGGCGCTGGCCCGCACGAACGCCGTGACGGCGAAGTAGCCGGTCGCCTGGATCAGCGCGAACAGTCCGAGAAAGACGACGACCAGCCGGCTGCGGAAGCTGCGGAAGTGCACGGCCATCGGACACTCGACGCTACCGCCGTTGCGGCGATGGGGCAAGCCGCGGAAGTGGACCTCAGCCCTTGACCGCGCCCGCCGCCAGCCCCTCCACCATCCACCGGTGGATGAACATGTAGAGCGTCACCACCGGCACCGTGGTGATCACGGAGGCCGCCATGAGCTGGCCCCAGTGGAAGACGTCGCCGTAGATCAGGAGATTGAGGCCCACCGGCACCGTGATCATCCGCTCGTCCTGGATGAAGATCAGCGCGTACAGGAACTCGTTCCACGACAGCGTGAAGGCGAAGATGGCCGAGGCCACGATGCCTGGGGCGGCCAGCGGCAGGAGCACCCGCGCCAGCGCCTGGGTCCGCGTGGCGCCGTCGACGAGCGCCGCCTCTTCCAGCTCGGTCGGCAGCGCCTTGAAGAAGCCGATGAGCAGCCACGTGCAGAAGGGCACCGTGAACGTCGGGTACGAGAGGAACAGCGCCATCAGGCTGTTGGTCGCCCCCAACTCGGCCAGCACGCGGTAGAGCGGGATGAAGAGCAGGGCGGGGGGCACGAGGTAGAGGATGAGGATCAGGCTCGCCACCCACTCGCGCCCGGGAAAGCGCAGGCGCGCCACCGCGTAGCCGCCCAGGCACGACACCACCGTCGTGATCACCGTCACCACCACCGCCGTGATGGCGCTGTTGCGCAGCCACAGCGGAAAGCGCGTGTCGAGCCAGAGGCCGGTGTAGTTCTCCCAGGTGAAGGGGCGCGGCACGTAAATCGATTGCGCGAACTGGATCTGCTCGTACGTCTTGAACGACATGCTGGCGATCCACCAGAAGGGCACCAGCACCAGCAGCGCGAAGCCCGCCAGCCCCACCACCGTGGCCGCCTTCCAGGGGTTCATGCCGCACGCTCGCGCAGGAGATAGCGGCTGACCAGCGGGATGACGGCGATCAGCAGCGGCACTGCGTAGATCGAGATCGTCACGCCGCGCCCCCAGCGGAGCTGGTTGAACGCGACCTCGTAGGAGTACGTCGCGAACACCTGGGTGGCGGTGCCGGGGCCGCCGCGCGTCATCACGTAGATGATGTTGAAGTCGTTGAGGGTGAAGATGAACGTCAGCAGCACGGTCACGATGATCACGTGCTTGAGTCCGGGCAGCGTGATGTGCCAGAAGCGGCGCCAGGCGCCGGCCCCGTCCACCGAGGCCGCCTCGTAGAGCTCGCCGGGAATCGCCTGCATCCCCGCCAGGTAGGACACGCCGAAGAACGGAAAGCCGCGCCACCAGTTGGCCACCACCACCGCCGCCATCGCGCCCTCCGGCGTGGCCATGAACGCGATGGGCCGTGTGAGCAGGCCGGCGTCGAGCAGCACGCTGTTGAAGAAGCCGCGCCCGGGGAAGGCGTCGAACATCCAGCGCCAGGTGAGCGCGATGATCACCGTGGAGGTGATCCAGGGCAGGAGGAGGAGGCCCCGGAAGAAGTTGCGCCAGCGCCACGTCGCGTGCAGCACGAGCGCCATGGCCAGGCCCGTGAGCACCTTCAGGGCGACCGAGGCGCACGTGAAGGTGAGGCTGTTGCGCACGACCGTGTGGAAGGTGTCGTCGTGCGCCAGGTAGAGGTAGTTGCGCAGGCCGACCCACCGCTCCGGATAGCCGACGAGCTTGTCGGTGAAGGACAGCCACACCGCGCGGAAGAACGGATAGGCGATGAGGCCGACGACGAGGACGAAGAGCGGCAGCAGCAGGAGGAGGGCGGTGCCCGTCTCCCGCCGCTGCCGCCCGGTGCTAGCCCTGGATCGTGTCGTAGATTTCCTTGATCTTCTTGTCGGCCCAGTCGATCGCCTGATCGACCGACCACTTGTCGACGATGACCTTGGCCGGCGCGTCGGTCAGCACGTTGCTGGCCTGCACCTCGGCCGCCGCCGCCGTCACCGGGCCCGGCCAGCCCGTCGCCGAGAACCACTCGGCGGCGCGGCCGAACGTCCGGTAGTTCTCGTTCTTGTTGAAGTACTCCTTCGAGGCCGCGCGCGCCTTGTCGAGCACGGGCGTGAACTGGCCGTACGAGTCCTTCATCACGCGGAAGGTCTCCTCGGGCGACAGCAGGTGCGCGATGAGGCTCATCGCGGCGTCGGGATCCTTGCTGTTCTTGAAGATGCCGAAGCTCATGGCGATCGACCACATGCGGCGGCCATCGGGCCCGCCCGGGTGCGGCAGCGCGACGTGATTGGCCAGCGCCTCCTCGCGCGCCTTCTTTTCCTTGGCGTCGGTGGCCTTGGCCACCGCGTTCTCCATGGCGAACGTGATGCTGGGCCCGTTGGAGGTCTGCGCGATGTTCTTGGCGATGAAGTTCTCGTTGTTGCCCGAGCCGGTCCAGGTCAGCGTGTCGGCGGGCTGGATGCCTTCCTTGTAGATGTCGGTCGCCCACTTCATGACCGTCTGCATCCTGGCGTTCTTGATCGACTGGTACTTGCCGTCCTTCGTCGCCCAGCCCACGCCGTGCGAGTACATGAGGCTCTGCATGACGCCGTAGCCGTCGGCCGTGCGGTTCCAGCTCTGGCCCATGCCGTAGAAGTTGTCCTTCGGCCGGTTCACCGCCGCCGCCGCGGCCTTGGCCTCCTCGAACGTGTTCGGCAGCTTGACCTTGTGCTTGTCGAGCACGTCGCGCCAGACGTACCAGAAGGCCGGCATGATGTACCACGGCAGCGCGTACGTCTTGCCGCCGATCACGGTGACGGGCGCCACGTTGGCGGGCGGCTTGCCCACCTCGCCCTCCACCTGGCGCGCGAAGCTGCTGAGGTCCATCAGCTGGCCCATGCCGGCGAAGCGCGCCGGCGCACCCGTCTCGAGCTGGCCGACGTCGGGCGTGTTCTTGTTCTCGATGGCCGCCACGTACTTCGTCTGCACGTCCTCGAACGTGAAGTACTCCACCGTCACGCTGGCGCCGTGCTTCTCCGCCCAGCGCTGCGCGCTCCCCTCGATGGCCTTGTTGGTCGGCTCGACGTAGGTCTTGAGGATCCACAGCCGCAGGCTCGCGCCCTTCTTCACGGCGGGGGCCGCGTCGAGGCGCAGCGGCAGCGCCAGGGCGACCGAGGCGCCGGCCGCGCCGGCCAGGAATGTCCGCCGGGTGAGGCGTCGGTCTCTCATGGAAAGGCCCTCCTCGCGCGGCGAATGATCGGCGCAGGCGGGGCCCGTGTCAAGGCAGGTCGGAGCGGTTGCTAGCCGCTTACCGTATGAAGCCGAACGCGATCTGAACCCGGACGCGCGCGCCGCGGAAGTCCTGCGGCAGCGGAGGCAGCCGGCGGAGGCCGATGATCGTGTCGCGGGCCTTGAGGTCGTACTTGAAGTCGCCGGAGGAGCGCTCGATCTCGGGAATCGTGAGCCCGCCGTCGCGATTGACGTACAGGGCGATGATCGGCTGCGGCCCGTCCTGGCCGCGTCCGATCCAGGCCTTCGTCACGATCCTGCGTGTCTCGCGCGCCCACGCTCCCGACAGCGACTCCAGGCGTGGGTGGTGCTGGATGACGAGGCCCAGCACGGGCGGCGTCGCCGGCTTCACGTAGGGCTTCGGCGACGGGAAGACGGTGTCGTCGCGGAAGTCCGGCGTGGTCGCCTTCGCCGCGTACTTCTCCGGGATCAGGTGCTTCGACTGCGCCCAGTGGATCACGCCTTGCTCGTCGACATAGCGATAGAACTGGTTCGGGCCGCCTGCCTGCTGCGGCCATGCCGGCGACGCGGTCAACAGGAGGGCGAGCAGAGCACCCGACAGTGTTCGCATGGCGCAAGCCTCCGGGAAGACCCAGGGCACTGGCCATGCCACACCAGGAAGGTGATATTCGAAGCGGGCTTGGCCGGGGGGCGGTCCGGGACGGTTGTCGGCCCGCCGACACTGGGTTGCCAGCGCGGCACGTCCCGGGACGCTTCTGTCGGTTCAGCGCGTGGCTGAGCTCAGCGCACGGTGGTCGGCAGCGCAGATTCCGTCGCACGAGATGCCGACGGTGGCGCCGCGGCGGCCTCGAGCGTCTGGCGAGCGCGAGCGAGCACGTCGGGGTCCGCGGCCGCTGCGCTCGCCAGACGGCGATAGACGCTCTCGGCGGCGCCGCGATCACCGATCGCGAGGAAGGTCTGCATCGCTGCCAGCAGCGCGCGACGCTCGGCGGGCAGTCCGGCGGCGAGATCGGCCGACCTGGCGAACATCTCCAGGGATTCCTGATGAAGGCCCGCGTTTCGCAGGACATCGCCCGCGAGGTAGGCGGCCTCGCCGCTCGTCGCGCGATCGTCGGTGGGATCGTAGCCGGGCCGACGGCCGACCAGCTTTCCGTACGCGGCGAGCGCCTGCGCGGGGTCGCGCAGCGCCGTGAAGGAGCGGCCGGCACCGAGCAGGGCGCGTCGCGCCCACGGCGTGCGCTCCGCGACGTAGGCCGCCGTCAGGTACCACTCGACGGCGGCGGAGTGCTCTCCCTCGGCCTGCAATCCTTCGGCAAGGCGGTACGCGGCCTCGGCGGCCTCGTCGGCGCGCCCGATCTGAACGAGTCTCTGCAGCGCCCCGCGCGCAGCCGGCCGGTTGCCCGCGGCCTCGTGGATCTGCGCGAGGAGCAGCAGCGCGCGCGGAGCTTCGGCGCCCTTGCTCGCCGCGATGGGTTCGAGCCGAGCACGCGCCTCGGCCGTGGCCCCGGTGCGGAAGAGCGCCTCGGCGGACTGCAGACGGACGCTCGGCGGGGCGGCCGCGGGTGCCCGCGCCAGCAGCGTCTCGTAGGAGCGGCGAGCGATCGGCCACTGGCCTGCCGATGCGGCGCCGGCCGCCACGCGAGTCAGCAACGCAGGCGCCGGCGGATAGGACGGGAAGTCCTCGACGAGGCGCGCGGCGAGCGCGGCGGTCAGCGAGTCGGGCCAACCGCGGTCGGCCGCCGCCAGCAGCGTGACGCCGTGGATCAGGTACGGGCTGCGCTGCCGCTGGCTCATGACGGCGCCCGCGAATGCATCGAGGCGAGCGCGTCCGTCGGGACCCTTGCTCGTGGGCGACGCCGGCGCGGTGAGCCACGCTTCGCCGCCGTACACCACGAGCGCGTCTTCCAGCCGTGAGCGCGACTGGACGACCGCGGGCCCGCCGGCCGCGACCGCTTCGAGATCGCGAAGCGCCTCGTCGTGGCGCCCTCGCCGAACCGCGACCGTGGCTCGGCCGAGCCGCGCGAGCGAGACGTACGGGCTGGCCGCGTACCGGGCGAGGGCGCTGTCGAGCAGGCGTGCGCTCGCCGTCGTGTCGCCGGCCTGAGCGGCGACCTCCGCCGCGAGAATCAGGGCGAGCGGAGCGCGCGTGTCGGCCGGGAAGCGGTCGGCGAGCTGCGTCCACGCGCGCCGTGCCTCGTCGCGACGGCCACGCCTCAGCTCGGCCCAGCCGAGCGCCATGGCTGCGCCCGCGGCGTCGGGGCTGGCATCGCCGAGCGCGAGCACGTCACGGTAATAGTGAGCGGCGCGACTGTAGGCGCGCAGCCCGTACGCCGCATCGGCGGCGACATTGAGCGCGCCCGCACGAATCGCCGACGGCACCCGGGCCTGCAGCAGCGCCTCGGCGTCGCGCTGCGCGAGCGCGAAGCTGCCGCGCGCCAGCTCGGTGCGCGCGCGCGCCAGCAGCGCTTCGACCGGCACTCCGCCAACGGAGCTCGGGTCCGGATCGCCGCCGAGACTGTTGCTGCCCCCGGTCGGCGACGCCGTCCCCGTTGCGCTCGGACCCGTGCTCGTCGCATTTCCGCCCGCAGCGCCAACGCCGGAGCCCGCACCCGTGCCGGCCGCACCGCTGCCCGCGGCGCCGGAGGCTCCGGCACTTCCTGCACCAGTCCCGCCGCCACCGGCAGAGCCACCCGCGCCATTGCCACCACTCGAACCACTGCCACTGCCGCTACCCGAGCCACTGCCGCTACCCGAGCCGCCGCTTCCGGAGCCACTGCCGCTACCGCCGGAGCCACTGCCGCTGCCACCGCCGGACCCGCCGCCTCCACCTCCACCGCCACCGCCTCCACCACCGCCGCCCTTGGCGATCAGGATGGTGCCGTCGCCGACGGAATCACCTGGCACGGAGGTAAATCCGGAATACCTGGTGGCTGCCACGGCGGGAAGTGCGAGCGCGATCAGCATGGCGATCGCCGTGAAGACGCGGAAGACCATGCCCTTGAGGCTAGACATCCGAGGCATCGGGCAGTCGCGGAGCAACCGCCGTGCCTTCGAGCTCCGGATCGGTTGGCTCAAGTGGAAGCGGCTGAGATTTCCTCGGTGATGGCACGCGCCGCCACAACAGGGTCCGATGCGGCCGTGATCGGCCGGCCCACCACCAGGTAATTCGCACCGGCGGCGATCGCCGCCGTGGGCGTCGCGGTGCGCATCTGGTCGTCACCGCGGTCTGCGGGCCGGATCCCCGGCGTCACGATGACCCACGCGCGGCCGAGCGCATTGCGCAGGAGACGAATCTCGTGAGACGACGCCACGCAGCCGTCGAGTCCGGCCGTGCGTGCCTGCTCGGCGAGATGCAGCACGTGGGCCTCGACGCTGCCACCCACGCCGACTTCCCGCTCGAGCGCGCGGCGGTCGAGGCTCGTCAGCACCGTCACGCCGATCACGAGCGGGCGTGCGACGGCGAAGTCCTTGGCCGCCTTCGTGGCCGCCTCGGCGGCAGCGCGCAGCATCGCCGCGCCGCCCGAGGCGTGGACGTTGAGGATGAAGACGCCGAGGCGCGTGGCCTCGCGCACGGCGCCCGCCACCGTGTTCGGGATGTCGTGGTACTTGAGGTCCAGGAAGACGCGGAAGCCGCGCTTGAGCGCGTGCTCGACAGCCACGGGGCCGGCGGCGGTGAAGAGCTGGCTGCCGATCTTGCAGCCGCTGACCTCGCCGGCCAGCCGGTCCATCAGCGCATCGGCCTCGTCGAGCCGCTCGACGTCGAGCGCGACCAGCAGGCGGTCCCTGGGCGCCGATGCCTCAGGCATCCGCGTGATACTCCTGCAGGCTGCGCACCTGGTGCTCGCCCTTGAGCAGCGCCTCGATGGCGCCGATGGCCGCCTGAGCGCCGTCCACCGTGAGGTAGTACGGGATGTTGTTGTTGACCGCGGTGCGGCGGATCAAGTACGAGTCCTTTCGCGCGCGCCCGTCCTCGGGCGTGTTGAACAGCAGCGCGATGTCGCCGCGCTTCATCAGGTCGACCACGTTCGGCCGGTAGCCTTCCGCCACCTTGTGGACCAGCTCCACCGTCATGCCCTGGCGCTCGAGCACGCGGGCGGTGCCGGCCGTGGCGACCAGCGAGAAGCCCATCTCGACCAGGCGACGGGCCAGCGACGCGGCCGCGCGCTTGTCGCGGCTCTTCACGGAGACGAAGATCTTGCCGGAGGTCGGCAAGATGGACCCGGCGGCGATCTGCGATTTGAGGTACGCCTTGCGGAAGTCGCGGTCGAGACCCATGACCTCGCCGGTGGACTTCATCTCGGGTCCCAGCACGACGTCCACGCCGGGGAACTTGATGAAGGGGAAGACCGACTCCTTCACGGCGATGTGCCGCTGCTCGCGCTCCTCGACTCCCGCCATCGACGCCACGCTGCCGCCCAGCATCGCGCGCGTGGCGATCTTGGCCAGCGGCACGCCGATGGCCTTGGAGACGAACGGCACCGTGCGCGAGGCGCGCGGGTTCACCTCCAGCACGTAGATCACGTCGTTGCGGATGGCGAACTGCACGTTGATGAGCCCGATCACGCCGAGGGCCCTGGCCATCGCCTTCGTCTGGGCGCACAGCGCGCGCACCTGGCCGTCGTCGAGCGAGTAGGGCGGCAGGGCGCAGGCGGCGTCGCCGGAGTGCACGCCGGCCTTCTCGATGTGCTCCATCACGCCGCCGATCACCACGCGCTCGCCGTCGGCCACCGCGTCCACGTCGATCTCGAGCGCGTCTTCCAGGAACTTGTCGATGAGGATCGGATGCTCGGGGGCGACGCGGACCGCCTCCTTGACGAACTGCACGAGATCCTGCTCGTCGTGGACGATCTGCATGGCGCGGCCGCCCAGCACGTAGGAGGGGCGCACGAGCACCGGGTAGCCGATGCCGGCCGCGATGGCCTGCGCCTCCTCGAAGGAGCGCGCGGTGGCGCCGGCGGCCTGCTGCAGGCCGAGCTCGGTGATGAGCGCGTTGAAGCGCTGGCGGTCCTCGGCGCGATCGATGGCGTCGGGGGAGGTGCCCAGGATGGGCACGCCCGCCTCGCGCAGCGGCACGGCCAGCTTCAGCGGCGTCTGGCCGCCGAACTGCACGATGACACCGAGCGGGCGCTCCTTCTCGACGACGTTCAGCACGTCCTCGAGGGTGAGCGGCTCGAAGTAGAGGCGGTCGGACGTGTCGTAGTCCGTCGAGACCGTCTCCGGGTTGCAGTTGATCATGATCGCTTCGACGTCGGCTTCCTTGAGCGCATAGGCGGCGTGGACGCAGCAGTAGTCGAACTCGATCCCCTGGCCGATGCGGTTGGGCCCGGAGCCGAGAATGATCACCTTGCGCCGCGCGGACGGCGGCGCCTCGTCCTCCTCCTCGTACGTCGAATAGAGGTAGGGCGTGTGGGCCTCGAACTCCGCCGCGCACGTGTCCACCGTCTTGAACGTGGCGGTGATCCCGTGCGACGTCCGGAGCCGGCGGACGTCGAGCTCGCTCCTCCCGGTGAGCGCGGCGATGCGCCGGTCGGCGAAGCCGAGCTGCTTGGCCCGGCGCAGCGTGGCGGGATCGGTCAGAGCCTCGCGGGCGATGTCGGCCTCGAAGGCGACGATCTCGCGGATGTTCTCCAGGAACCACGGGTCGATCTTCGACAGGCCGTGGATCTCGGCCGTCGTCATGCCGGCCCGGCAGGCCTCGCCGAGCGCAAACAGGCGGTCGGGGTTCGGCACGCGGATGAGGTGCTCCAGCTCGTCGGCCTCGACCGGACGGTCGAGCGTCAGCCCCCAGCGGTCCTGCTCGAGCGAGCGGACGGCCTTCTGCAGCGCCTCCTTGAACGTCCGGCCGATCGCCATGACCTCGCCGACCGACTTCATCTGCGTCGTCAGCGTGCGGTCGGCCTCGGGGAACTTCTCGAAGGCCCAGCGCGGGATCTTCACGACACAGTAGTCCAGCACGGGCTCGAACGAGGCGGGCGTCTCGCGCGTGATGTCGTTGCGGATCTCGTCCAGCCGATAGCCGACCGCGAGCTTGCTGGCGATCTTGGCGATCGGGAAGCCCGTGGCCTTGGAGGCCAGCGCCGAGGAGCGGCTGACGCGCGGGTTCATCTCGATGACGACCAGGCGGCCGTCGTCGGGATTGATCGCGAACTGGATGTTGGACCCGCCCGTCTCCACGCCGATCTCGCGGATGATCGCGACGGCGGCGTCGCGCATCAGTTGATATTCCTTGTCGGTGAGTGTTTGCGCCGGGGCGACGGTGATGGAATCGCCCGTGTGCACACCCATTGGATCGACGTTCTCGATCGAGCAGATGATGACGACGTTGTCGGCGAGGTCGCGCATGACCTCGAGCTCGAACTCCTTCCAGCCGATCACCGACTCCTCGATGAGCACGCTGCCCACCGGCGACATCTGCAGACCCCAGCGCACCGCGCTCTCCAGCTCTTCCGGGTTGTAGGCGATGGAGGCGCCGGTGCCACCGAGCGTGAACGACGGGCGGATGAGCGCGGGATAGCCCGTCGTGCGCACGACGTTCTTGGCGTCCTCGATCGACTTCGCATAGCCCGAGCGCGGCAGGGCCAGGCCGATGCGCTCGATGGCGTGCTTGAACAGCTCGCGGTCCTCGGCCTTCTTGATCGCCGGGATCTTGGCGCCGATCAGCTCCACGCCGAAGCGCTCCAGCGTGCCGTCCTCGCTCAGCGCGACGGCCAGGTTGAGCGCCGTCTGGCCGCCGAGCGTCGGCAGCAGCGCGTCCGGCCGCTCGCGCTCGATGATCTTGGCCACGAACTCCGGCGTGAGCGGCTCCACGTACGTGCGGTCCGCCATCTCGGGGTCGGTCATGATCGTGGCGGGATTCGAGTTCACCAGCACGACCTCGAAGCCTTCTTCCCGCAGCGCCCGGCAGCCCTGCGTACCCGAGTAGTCGAACTCGCAGGCCTGGCCGATGACGATCGGCCCCGAGCCGATGATCAGGATCTTGTGGAGGTCGGTGCGCTTGGGCACTTATTCCTCGACCAGCCCGTAGACCACGGAGGTGTCGGGCGCGGCTTCCTCGCGCTTGTAGAGGACGTCGTCGAGGCGGCCGCCGCCGGCCCACACGACCTGGCCGTCGCCCCAGAGCTGCTCGCCCAGCACGCTCATGCGCTTCTCCACGCGCTCCTTGATGGCCTTGGCCTCCAGCGACGCCTCGTTCTGGGCGGTGAACGACGCCCACTCCGGTTTCTGCCCGGCGCTCTCGACCTTGCGGTACGAGATCAAGTACTTCGGCATGGATCAGCCTCCCATGAGATCGGTGAACCGTGCGAAGAGGTAATTCGCGTCGTGCGGCCCCGGTGAGGCTTCGGGGTGGTACTGCACGCAGAACACCGGCAGCTCCCGGTGGCGCAGTCCCTCGCACGTGTTGTCGTTGAGATTGAGGTGGCTCGGCTCCCAGCCGCGGCCGGCCACCGAGGCCGGATCGACCGCGAAGTTGTGGTTCTGCGAGGTGATCTCCACGCGGCCGGTGGCGAGGTCGCGCACCGGGTGGTTGGCGCCGTGATGGCCGAACGAGAGCTTGTACGTGCGCCCGCCCGCGGCGAGCCCGAGGATCTGGTGCCCGAGGCAGATGCCAAAAATAGGAACCTTCCCGATAAGGCCGCGCACCGACTCGACCAGATATGGAACGCCTTCGGGATCCCCCGGTCCATTCGAAAGGAAGACCCCGTCTGGCTTTCTCTCCAGCACGCCCGCGGCCGGCGTGTCGGCGGGCACCACGGTGACGTCGCAGCCGGCCGTGCTGAGCTGGCGCAGGATGTTGAGCTTGATCCCGGCGTCGTAGGCCACGACGTTGAAGCGCGCCGGCGGCGGCGTGACGTAGCCGCCAGCACGCTTCCACTCGCCCTCGTGCCAGCCGAAGGGCTGGGTGACGCTCACTTCCTTCACGAGATCGCGGCCGACGATTTGCGGCAGCCCTCGCGCGCGCTCGCGCAGCCGCTCGACGTCGCGCTCGACCGTGGAGACGATGCCGTCCTGCGAGCCGTGATCGCGCAGGTGCCGGGTGAGCGCGCGCGTGTCGATTCCCTGCAGGCCGACGATCCCGTGGGCTTTCAGGTAGTCGTCGAGGCTCACGCGCCCGCGCCACGACGAGGGATAGGGGGACGCCTCCTTGACGATGAGGCCGTTGACCCAGGGCTTGCGCGACTCGACGTCCTCGTCGTTCAGCCCGTAGTTGCCGATCATCGGGTACGTCATCGTCACGATCTGTCCTCGATAGGACGGATCGGTGAGGATTTCCTGATATCCCGACATCGCCGTATTGAAAATGACTTCTCCGGCAGTTTCCCCTTCGGCGCCGAGCGCCTGGCCGCGGAACACGCGGCCGTCGCGCAGGACGAGGATCGCCTCTCTCATTCCCATACGATCCGCCCGCCGACGATCGTCTTCCACGGCCGGCCGGTGACCGTCCAGCCCGCGAACGGCGTGTTGCGGCTCTTGGAGGCGAACCGCGCGGGATCGACCGTCCACCGGGCCTCGGGATCGAGCAGCGTCAGGTCCGCCGGCGCACCGGCGGCGAGGCTGCCGCCCGGCAGGTGCAGCAGCCGCGCCGGGTCGCGGCTGAGCCGCGCGACCAGCGTGGCCAGGGGCAGGGTGCCGGGCGTCACGAGCCGATCCATCAGCAGACCAACCGCGGTCTCCAGCCCGACGATGCCGAACGCCGCGCGGTCGAACTCGCCCTCCTTCTCGCTGGTCGCGTGCGGGGCGTGGTCGGTCGCGATGCAGTCGATGGTGCCGTCGATGAGCCCCTCGACCAGCGCCTCGGCGTCCCGCTTGGTGCGCAGCGGCGGATTCATCTTGGTGTTGGCGTCGAAGGTGCGCACGGCCTCCTCGGTGAGGAGCAGGTGGTGCGGCGTGACCTCGGCCGTCACGCGCACGCCCCGCGCCTTGGCGTCGCGCACCAGCCGCACGGCGCCCGCCGTCGAGAGGTGGGCGATGTGCACGTGGGCCCCCGTCAGCTCCGCCAGCAGGATGTCGCGGGCCACCATGACGTCCTCGGCCGCCGCCGGCGCGCCGGGCACGCCGAGCTCGGTGGACACGACGCCCTCGTTCATGGCCGCGCCCTGCGAGAGGTGATGATCCTCGGCGTGGCTGATCAGCGGCGTGGCGAAGGGGAGCGTGTATTCCATCGCGCGGCGGTAGAGCGCGGCGTTCATCACGCACTTGCCGTCGTCGGAGAACGCCACGCACCCGGCCTCGGCCAGCTCGGCCAGCTCCGCCAGCTCCTCGCCGCCCAGGTTGCGCGTGACGGCGCCGATCGGCGCACGATCCCGTCCGTCTCGGCCCTGGCGCGGATGTAATCGGTCACCGCGCGGTTGTCGTTGACCGGGTGCGTGTTGGCCATGGCGCACACGGCGGTGAAGCCGCCCGCGGCCGCCGCGCGCGTGCCGGTGGCCACCGTCTCCTTGTATTCCTGGCCGGGCTCGCGCAGGTGCACGTGCAGGTCGATGAAGCCCGGGCACACGATCTTGCCGGTCGCGTCGAGCACCTTCGTGTCGGCCGGCACGGCCAGCGTCTTGCCGACCCGCTCGATGCGGTCGCCCTTCAGCAGCACGTCCTGGACGGAGTCGACGGAGCCGGCGGGATCGATCACGCGGCCGTTCCGGATCAGGAGGCTCATGCCTGCTCTCCCGCCTTGCTGCCGGCCAGGAGGAACAAGACGGCCATCCGCACGGCGACCCCCTTGGCCACCTGGTCGAGGATCACCGAGTACGGACCGTCGGCCACCTCCGGCGAGAGCTCCACGCCGCGATTGACCGGGCCCGGGTGCATGATCAGCACGTCCGGCCGCGCCTGCGCGCGCAGCTTGTCGAGCGTGAGGCCCCAGTAGCGCGAGTACTCGCGCAGCGAGGGGATGAGGCCGGCCGTCATCCGCTCCTGCTGCAGGCGCAGCATCATGATGACGTCCACGTCGCGAATCGCGTCCTCCAGCCGATAGGCCACCTTCACGCCCAGCTCCTGCACGAAGGGCGGGATGAGCGTGGGCGGGCCCGCCACCGTGACCGTCATGCCCAGCTTGCGCATGCCGTGGATGTTCGAGCGCGCCACGCGGCTGTGCGCGATGTCGCCGACGATCGCCACGTTGAGCCCCTCGAAGTGGCCCTTGTGCTCGCGGATGGTCAGGAGATCGAGCAGCGCCTGCGTGGGGTGCTCGTGGGCGCCGTCGCCGGCGTTGACGATCGAGCACGGCAGCGTCCTGGCCAGGGTCTCGGCCGCTCCCGCCGAGGAGTGCCGGACGACCACCACGTCGGGGCTCATGGCGGCGATGTTCCGCGCGGTGTCGATGAAGCTTTCGCCCTTGGCCGCGCTGGAGCCGCTGGCCGAGAAGTTGATGACGTCGGCCGACAGCCATTTCCCCGCGATCTCGAACGACGTGCGGGTGCGCGTGGAGTTCTCGTAGAACAGGTTGACGATCGTCTTGCCGCGCAGGGCCGGCACCTTCTTGATCTCGCGCCCGGCGATCTCCTGCAGGGAGGCGGCGGTGTCGATGAGCAGCACGATCTCTGTCGCGTCCAGCGCGCGCATCGTCAAGAGGTCCTTGCGGGTCCACCCCATGTCAGGCCTCCTCCGGTTCTTCGATCACCACGCGGTCCTCGCCGTCGTGCTCCTTGAGCCGCACCGCCACGCTTTCGCGCCGCGAGGTGGGCAGGTTCTTGCCGATGAAATCCGGGCGGATCGGCAGCTCGCGGTGGCCCCGGTCGATCAGGATCGCGAGCTGGATGGACGTCGGGCGCCCGAGGTCGATCAGCGCATCGAGCGCCGCGCGAATCGTCCGGCCGGTGTAGAGGACGTCGTCGACGAGCACGACCGTCTTGTTCTTGATGGAGAACGGGATGTCGGTGCCGCGAATGACCGGCGCCCCGCGCATGTCCAGGTCGTCGCGGTACAGCGTGATGTCGAGGGTGCCCACCGGCAGGGCGGCGCCGTCGATGGCGGCGATCTTGGCGGCCAGGCGGTGGGCCAGGGTGACGCCGCGGGTGCGCAGGCCCACGAAGGCCAGGTCCTTGGCGCCGCCGTTACGCTCCAGGATCTCGTGCGCGATACGGGTGAGGGCGCGATCGAGGGCTGCGTCATCGAGGACCTGCGTTTTTTCGCGCAGGCGTGGCCGAGTCGTCATCTTCTCCCCTTACGAGCCTCTCCGGGCTCACTTAAAGGAAAGCACCGAACTGCACGTCACTTTACCCGGCCTCGCGCGCTCCTGTCAACGGCTCGTCCCGCGGCGCCAGCAACGCCATGAGCTGGTCGAGGTTGATGGGCTTGGTGACGTGCGCGTCGAAGCCGGCCTCGATGGCCGCGCGCACGTCCTCGGCCTGGCCGTAACCCGTCAGCGCGATGAGCCGCGTCCCGGAGAGCGCGGCGTTGCTGCGCAGCCGGCGCGCGACCTCCATGCCGTCGATGTCGGGCAGCCCGATGTCGCACAGCACGATCTGCGGCGAGACCCGCTCGGCGGTCTCCACGCCGGCCAGCCCGGTGGCGGCCGACTCCACGCGCGCGCCCTCGGCTTCCAGCATGAAGCAGAGGACGCCGCGCGTGTCGTCGTCGTCCTCCACCACGAGCACGGCGCGGTCGTCGAGGCGGCCGGCCGGTCCGGGACCCGTGCGGCTGGTGGCCGGCGGCGTGGGGGCCAGCGGCAGGTCCACGATGAAGGCGGCGCCGCGGCCCGCGCCCGCCGAGCGCACCTGCACGCGGCCGCCGTGCAGCTCGGTGAGGCGGCGCACGAGGTCGAGCCCGAGCCCGAGGCCGCCGGCACGCGGGTCCTTGGCCTGGCGGAAGGCCTCGAAGATGTGCGGGAGGTCGGCCGGCGCGATGCCCTCGCCGGTGTCCTCGACGTCCAGCCGCACGCGCTCGCCCCGCGTGGACAGGCGCACCGCCACGCGGCCGCCCGCCGGCGTGAACTTGATCGCGTTGGAGACCAGGTTCGTGGTGATCTGCTGCAGCCGCGCGCCGTCGCCCCACACCAGCAGGGGCTCCCGCGGCAGCGCGATCGACATCCGCACGCGCTTGAGGCCGGCGGATTCCTCGAAGGCCTCGGCGGCCGTGCGCACGGCCTCGCGCAGGTCGACCGTCTCGAAGCGCAGCGTGAACTTGCCGTGCACGATGCGCGAGAGGTCGAGCAGGTCGTCCACCAGCCGTACCTGCTGGCGGATGTTGCGGTGGATCGCCTCGAGCGCGCGCGCGGTCACGTCGTCCAGGCCGCGGTGGCGGCGCAGGACCTCGGTCCAGCCCAGGATCGGCTGCAGCGGCGTGCGGAGCTCGTGAGACAGCGTCGCCAGGAACTGGTCCTTGAGGCGGCTGGCACTCTCCGCCGTCTCGCGCGCCGCCTCCAGCTCGCGCCGGCTGCGCGTCTCGGCCGTCACGTCCTTCCACGTCACCAGCGCCGCTTCCACGCTGCCGTCGGGCCGCCGCAGCGGGTGCGCGCTGATGCGCACGTGGCGGCGGATTCCGTCGGGATGATCGACGATCAGCGGGACGTCGTTGACCATCTCGCCGCGCAGGCCGCGCGCCGATGGATAGGCCTCACGCGGGAGCGGTCGCTCCCCGGCATCCAGCAACGGCGCCTCGCGCGCCCGGTCGTCCAGGCTCATGCCGTCGGAGAAGCCGAGCAGCCGCCGGCCGGCGTCGTTCACGAAGACGAGCCGGTTCTGCGCGTCGAGCACGGCGATGCCCTCGTCGACCAGGTCGACGATCGCCTGCAGGCGCGCCGACTGGTGCGCCACCTCGCGCTCCAGCCGCGTCGCTTCGGTGATGTCGTAGAACACCGCCAGCACGCCGGCCGCGGCCCCGCCGTCCGCGGCCGGCAGCGGCACGGCGTTGATGAGGCACGTCAGCGTGCGCCGCTCGACGTCGAGCAGCAGCTCGGCGCCGATGACGGCCTGGTGCTGGGCCAGCGCGCGGGCGATGGGGTGCATCGAGGCCGGCAGCGCTTCGCCGTCACCGGTGCGGAGGCCGAGACGCGCGAAGTGCTCGGCGAGCGGACGGCCGACGTCGCGGTCGGCGCCCAGGACCTGGACCGCGGCGGCGTTGGCGAGCTCGACGACGCCGTCGGCGCCGACGACGAGCACGGGTTCGACCAGCGCGTCGAGGATCGCCCCGAAGACGCCCTGCACGTCGAGCGGCCTGCGGGATTCCGGGCTCACGTGGATGTCCTGTCGGGGTTGTTGCCGAGGATAGCACGCCGGTCGAGGCAGGGCCGGGCGCGCGCCGTCAGGCGCGCCAGCGCTCGATCACCTCGCGGCGCGCCTCGATCGTCACGCGGCCGCGCTTCACGATCAGTGTGCGCGGCGCCAGCGTGGCCACCGCCTCCTCCGGCCCCGCGCAGTCCCACACGACGAGATCGGCGCGGCAGCCGACCGCCAGCCCGTACTCCGGCAGCCGCAGCAGCCGGGCGGGGTGCACGGTGATCGTCTCCATCAGCGCGCGCAGGTCTGCCGGCGTGCCCATGTGCGCGGCCACCGAGGCCAGGAACGCCATGTGCGCGAGGTCGGCGGTGCCGACCGGCGTGAACGGGTTGCGGATGTTGTTGGAGGCCAGCGCCACCGGCACGCCGGCCTCCAGCAGGCGGCGCACCGGCGTGAGCCCGCGGCGCACGTTGAACTCGTCCTTGCGCCCCATCAAGTAGAGGTCGGTCGCGGGCAGGCAGACGACGCCGAGGCCGGCCTCGAGCATCTCGGCGATGATCTCGTCCTGGCGAAAAGGGGGCACCGCGCCGAGCTCGGTGAGGTGGCCCACGGTGACGCGGCCCTGCCAGCCGGCGCGCACCGTCTGGGCCGCGATCTCGCGCACGAGCAGGTGATCCGCATCGTCGAAGAAGTCCACGTGGAAGTCGGCGTCCACGCCGAAGGCGGTGGCCAGCCCGAATACGATGCGGATATGCTCGACGCCGTCGCTGTCGTTGTACGGACAGCCGCCGACGAGGTCGGCGCCCAGCGTGAGCGCGCGGCGCAGCAGCCCCTCGGTGCCCGGCGCCTTCACGAGCCCTTCCTGCGCGAAGGCGCAGAGCTGCAGGTCGAGGGCGGGCGCGTACTCCTCGCGCAGCGCGAGCATCGCCTCCACGCCGGTGAGTCCCACGATCGGGTCGACCTCCACGTGGGTTCGCATCGCGGTCGTGCCCGCGCGCAGGGCCAGATCGAGGACCTCGCGCGCGCGGCTCGTGATGTCCTCGGCGGTGAACGCGCGCTTGGCCTCGGCGGTGAGCCGGAGCGCCTCGTCCAGGGTGCCGGCCGTGGCCGAGATGCGATCCATGAGCAGCGCCTTGTCGAGGTGGATGTGCGCCTCGACGAGCCCGGGCGTGACGAGGCGGCCGCCGAGGTCGAACGTGTCGCGAGCGGGCCGCGCGATGGCGTCGATCGCGACGATCCGCTCTCCCTCGATGGCGATGTCCACGAGCCCGTCGCGACCCGTGAGCCAGGCCCCGCGCAGGAGCAGATCGACCGTCTCGGCCACGCCCGCACTGTACAATCTCTGGCGCTGGATGACGACCCTCGCGCCGCTCGCCGGCTATCGTGTGCTGGAACTGGCCCACCTCATCGCGGGGCCGGTCTGCGGCCTCTATCTGGCCGACATGGGCGCCGACGTGGTCAAGATCGAGGCCCCGGGCACCGGCGATGCCTCGCGCAGCGCGTACGGGGCCCAGCTCGGCGGCGAGAGCGCGGTCTTCCTCACCGTCAACCGCAACAAGCGCAGCGTCGCCCTCGACCTGGCGCGCCCGGAGGGGCGGGCGGCGTTCGAGCGGTTGGCGGCGCGTGCGGATATCGTGCTGGAGGCCTATCGCGGCGGCGTGGCCGAGCGGCTCGGCATCGACTGGGCGCGCCTGCAACCGCTCAATCCACGGCTGATCTACTGCTCGCTCTCCGCGTTCGGCCCCGACGGCCCCTGGCGCGACAAGCCCGGCGTGGACATGCTGGTGCAGGCGATGGGCGGCCTCATGGCGGTGATGGGCGAGCCCGACGGCCCGCCCGTGCTCTGCGGCGCGCCCGTGCTCGACACGATCGGCGCGCTGATGGCCGGGCAGGGCATCCTCACCGCGCTCGTGCATCGCGAGCGCACGGGCGAGGGCCAGCGGCTCGACGTCTCGCTGCTCAACGGCACGCTGCTGGCCCATGCCGCGCGCCTCTCCATCTTCCTGGCGACGGGCGAGGAGCCCGGACGCTGGGGCAGCGGCCATCCCTACATCGTGCCGTTCCAGGCGTTCCACGCGCGCGACGGCTGGGTGTACGTCGCCGTCTGGATCGACCGGCTGTGGAAGCCCTTCTGCGAGGCGATCGAGCAGCCGGACCTGGCGAGCGAGCCGCGGTACGCGACGCGCGCCGATCGCCTCGCGCATCGTGACGAGCTCGGCGCCCTCCTGAGCAAGATCTTTGTCACGCGCACAGTGGCCGAGTGGATGGCGCGCCTGGAGGCGCACGACGTGCTCTGCGCGCCGGTCAACCGCTACGCCGACCTCCCGCACGACGCGCAGGTGCAGGCGACCGGCATGCTCGTCGAGCAGGAGCATCCGCGCGCGGGCCGCTTCCGCACGCTGGACACGCCCGTCCGCTTCTCCCGCACGCCCGGCACGATCCGCGCGCCGGCCCCCGCGCTCGGCGAGCACACCGACGCCGTCCTCGCCGAGGCCGGCCTGACCGCCACCGAGATCGCCGCCCTCCGGAAGGCGGGGGTCATTTGAAGAAGATCCTGGTGGTGGACGACTTGCCGTATCTCCGGGAGGTCCAGGTGTTGCTGCTCAACGAGGCCGGGTACCAGACGACCGCGCTCGGCGACGCGCGCGAGGCGCTCGAGCGCCTGCCGGATCTCAAGCCGGACCTCATCCTGCTCGACGTGGCGATGCCGGGCATGGACGGCCGTGAGTTCCTCGCCCGCTTGCGCGAGCATCCGCGCTGGCAGCGGCTGCCGGTGATCCTCACCACGGGCCGGAGCATCGAGGAGATCGAGGACGACACCGGCTGCGAGGTGCTGGCCAAGCCGTTCACCGAGGGCGCGCTGCTCGACCTCGTCCGCCGGGTGCTGGGCGAGGGCTAGGCGCTCGCCACCAGGGCCTCCAGCGCCGCGGTGAAGCAGCCGAGCGGCGCGCGCGCCACGCCCGCGCCGACCTGCCCCGTGCCGGCCTTGCGGCCGGCGATCCCCGTGTTGATCAGCGGCGTGATCGAGGTCTCCACGACGCGGCGGACGTCGATGCCCACCGGCACGCCGCGCTCGTCCAGGCCGGGCACCCGGAAGATCGGGTGCTCGCCCACGCAGATCTCGCGCATCTCCGCCGTGGCCGCCAGCGCCTCGCTGACGCCGCCGGCGCCGAGGAATCGCGCGACGGCCGGCGAGGCGGCCATGGCCCCGCCGCCGAGGCCGATCGTCTCCACGATCGCGCTGTCGCCCATGTCGGGGTTGGCGTCGGCGGGCCCGAAGCCGGGCAGGTAGAGTCCCACCGGCATCTCGACGGGCGCCGTGAACCAGCGGTCGCCGAGCGCGGAGACGCGGACCCCGAACTCGGTGCCGTTGCGGGACAGCGCGGTGATCAGCGTCGAGCTCGCGACGCCGGCGACGGGATCGGCCATCGACTTGCCGGCGGCCATGGCCAGGTTCAGGAAGAACTGGTCGTGGCCCGACAGGAACTCGCCCAGCCGCGCCAGCGCGTGATGGCGTCCGCCGACGTGGGCCGCGTGCGGCATCAGCGCGCGCACGAAGAGCGCGGAGGCGGCGAGGTTGCGCTGGTGCATCTCGTCGCCCATCCGCAGCGCCTGCGCCATCAGCGCGCGCAGGTCGATGCCGCCCGTGCGGCGCAGCGCCGCGCCCAGCAGCGGTCCCGCCTCGGTAGCGAGCCAGCGCAGCCGCGCCACCACGGTCTCGTCGTTGGCGCCGTAGCGCAGCACCTTGCCCAGCCCCTCGTTGATCGTCGCGTGCGCGCGATTGCCGCGCGCGCGGTTCTCCACGACGAAGACCGGCATCGAGCGCGTGACGACGCCGGCCATCGGCCCCACGGTGCGCCAGTGGTGGCACGGCTCGAGCCGCACGGCGCCCGTCTCGACGAGCCGCCGCGCGGCGTCGTCGTTGGCCGCCCACCCCTCGTAGCGCGCCGCGCAGAGCACGGCGGCCTGCATGGGCTCGCACATGCGCTCCCACGCGATGGGCGGGCCGGCGTGGAGCACCGTGCGCTCCGGCAGCTCGAGCGCCTCCCAGGCCGGGCGGCAATCGACGAGGAAGGGCTCGCCGCCCGTCAGCCGCGCGAGCGCCTCGGCGTTGGCGCGCTCGATGGTGTCCGCGCGCGCGTCCAGCCGGGCCAGCAGGTCGGCCAGCCGTGCGTCGCCGCCGGCGGGCGGCGTCCATGCCAGGTGCACCACGGAGACGTCCAGCGTCTCCAGCGCGCGTGCGAAGAGATCGAGCCCGAGGCTGATCACGCGGGGCGGCGAGGCGAGCAGCGGGCGGCTCATCGCGAGGCCGTGGCGCCGGCGCGGCGCACGATGAACATCTCGTGCGAGCGCACGAGCATGGAGTCGAGCACCTCGGTGCGCACGGCGCCGTCCTCCTTGATTGGCTGCCACGCCTTTGCGGTGGCGACGAGCACGGGGCGGTCGGGCCGTGCCAGCCACTCCGCCAGCGCGGACTCCGTCCGCACGGACGTCAGCGCACGCCCGAGGTAGAAATCGATCGAGAAGAATCGCCCCCCGATGATGCCGACGGGGCCGCCCACCGCGTGACGCTCGACCAGCGCGGCCAGCGCACGGTAGTCCTCCTGGCGATTCGTCGAATTCGTGTAGATCCACACGCCCGGCGCCAGCAGCAGTGCCATCCCGAGCGCGACGCCGGGAACGAGCACGGAGGCCCGGCGCCGCAGCGCCCACACCAGGAAGGCGCCGAGCGCCACCGCCCCGGCGGCGATGAGGCCGGCTTTCCACCAGAACCCGGCCACGGCCGCACGCTCGGCCGGATCGAGCCACGGCAGCGCCGTGACGGCGAACGCGGCCACCACGCCCACGCAGGAGAGCGCGCTCACCACCCTCACCGCGCGCGAGCGCTCGCCGCCGCGCGTGTCCATCCACCAGGCGATCATGAGGGCGGCGGCCGGATACGTCGGCAGCAGGTATCGCGTCCGGTGGTTCTGCGAGACCATCATCACCACGAAGGGGACGAGCCACGCGAGGAACGCCAGCCGGACCGCGCCCGTGCGCCACTGGCCGCGTACGGCGAGGAGCGGCAGCAGGAACAGCGTCGTCCACGGGATGAGCCCCTTGGCCGCCTCCAGCCAGAAGTTCAGCACGCGCAACGGGTGCGGACCGCCAAGGTACCAGCCCAGCCAGTCCTCCCACACGACGCTGCGCGCGAAGGTGCGGCCGCCGGCGAAGACGAAGGGCACCAGCCATGCCAGGCTGAGGGCGACGAAGGCGACCGCGCCCGCCTTGGAGCCGAGCCGCCGCAGACCGCGCCAGCCCTCCTCGGTGAGCAGCCACGCGACGGCGACGAGCAGCGGCAGGGCGCCCATCGGACCCTTGGCGAAGATGCCGAGGGCGACACACGCGTAGAAGGCCACGAGCGCGCGGGGGCCGGGCGGGTGGCTCATCGCCGCCCAGAACGCCGACAGCGCCGCCATGCCGAAGGCCACCACGAGCATGTCGGGCAGGAGCGTCTGGCTGTGCGCGAAGAACGCGTAGCTGGTGGCGAGGATCAGGCCCGCCCAGACGCCGGCGCGCGCGCCGAAGAGCTGCTGGCCCAGGAGCGCGGTGAAGAACACGGCGCCGATCGCCCCCACGGCGATCGGCAGGTGCGCGGTGGTCTGCGTCACGCGCCCGCCGGGCATCGACAGGAGCTTGATCGCCCACGGGTACATGAATGGCTTGTTGCGATAGCGCTCCTCGCGCACGCGCGCGTCGAACCACGTGCCGCGCGTGAGCATGTCCTGCGCGAGCAGGGCGAAGCGCGCCTCGTCGCCGCTCACGATCTGCCGCGCGCCGACCGATGGCAGCACGAGCACGGCGGTGAAGAGCGCCGCCAGCGCCGCGCGCGTCAGCCGCCGGCGGCGCTCCACGGCCGTCGGGCTGGGCCGCGGCGACGCCGACTCGGGGATCATGCGAGGCGCGCGGCCACCAGCGCGGCCAGGCGCGCGGCCTGGGCGTTGGAGTCCATGACCGCGACGCCCGCGCGGCGCAGCGCCGCCACCTGCGCGGAGCGCCGCTGCGGATCCTGCTCGGTACCGGTGACGCTGGCGATCACCGCCAGGCCTCGTCCGGCGGCGTTGGCGGCACGGCGCGCCTCCTCGACGACCGGCCGCAGCTCGCCGGCGGGGTCGCGATGAGCGCCGTAGCCGAGCACGACGTCGAGAAGCAGGACCGCGGTGGTTGGATCGGCGGCCTCGCGGGTGATCCACTCGCTGCGAATGGCGCCGTCGATCATCGGGTGCGGGCGCCCGACGGTGAAGACGTCCCCGCCGAGATCGACGACCCGATGCCCCTTGCCCTCGCCGCTGACGCCGGCGGCCACGTCGTCGAGACGCTCGGCCAGCAGCGCGGCGGCTTCCCACGCGAGCGTGCCGCCGGAGTAGAGGCCGCGCACGAAGCGCTGGCCCTTCGCGAGCCCGCGGGCCTGCGCCTCCACCAGGTCGTCGAGGTCGCCGGGTGGGATCTGCAGATCGCGCGGCTCGGCGCGCGCGGCGAGGCCGGCGGCGATGACGGCCGCCCCCTCGAGCGTGCTCGCCACGTGGACGTCGCGGGGCGCCGGGATGGCGTGCAGGCCCATGATGGCCAGCACGACCGGCTTGCCGAGCGTCTCCAGTGTGTTCACGAGCCGGCCGATCACCGAGGCGCCCGGCGGCTTGGCGATGACGACGACGACCTCGGTGGCCGGATCGTCGCGCAGCGCGGCCAGCGCGGGCAGCGCCATGGCGCCGCCCACCTCGTCGCTCAGATCCCGCGAGCCGACGCCGATCGCGTGAGAGACGCCTTCGCCCTCGGCGGCGAGCAGGCAGGTGACCTCCTGCAGCCCGGTGCCCGACGTGGCCACGAGCCCCACGCGGCCGCGCGGCACCGCGTTGGCGAAGCCGAGCGGGATGCCGTGCAGGATGGCCGTGCCGCAGTCGGGACCGAGCACGAAGAGCCCGCGGGCCGCGGCCTCGCGCTTGAGCGCGACCTCGGTCTCGATCGGGACGTTGTCGCTGAAGAGCATCACGTGCAGCCCGGCGGCCAGCGCGCGCCGCGCCTCGGCGCCGGCGTAGAGGCCCGGCACCGAGACGAGCGCCAGCGTGGCCTCCGGCAGCGCGGCCAGTCCGCTGCGCAGCGTGCGCGGCGGCGCCGTCGCGCGCGCCGACGCCGCCCGAGTGGCGGTGAGGGCGGCCTCGGCGGCGTCGCGCGCGGCCTCCGCGGCGGACGCGTCGTCGGCGACGACGGCGATCACGAGGTCGGCCGGCCCCGCGTGCTCACCGTCGGCCGCGAGCAGGCCGGCCTGGCTCAGCAGCGCGCGGTTCGGCTCGGTGCCCATCATCGCCGCCGCGCGGCGCACGCCGGGCACGGCTTCCAGGTCACGCGTGAGCCGCATCAGCGTGACGGAGTCCTGATAGAAGCTTCGCCGAACGAAATTCCAGACCGGCAAGGTTAACGAGGCGCGCCCCGGCTACGCCGGGGCGTGACGAGCGTCCGGGGGGATGGGGGCCAGGGCGGGGCCCCGGACGACGTCAACGACTCCAGAGAAGCGCCACGGCAGTGCCGGGGCGCTTTGAACGTCGGGGGGTATGGGGGCCATCTCGGGGCCCCCATTATTTGGGCGGCGTGATGTTGTAGGTGCGGATCTTCCGGTAGAGGTGGCTGCGCTCGATCCCGAGCCGCTCGGCCGTGCGCGTCATGTTCCAGTCCTGCGCGCGCAGCTCGGCCAGGATGTAGGCGCGCTCGAAGTTGTCGCGCGCCTCCTTCAGCGGCTTGCCCTCGGCCAGCGGCGCCACCTCGGCCTTGGCGCGCAGCGGCGGCGGCAGGTCCTCGGGCGCGATGGTGTCGCCCTGCACCATGATCACCAGCCGCTCGACCATGTTGCGCAGCTCGCGCACGTTGCCCGGCCAGTCGTACGTCATGAAGTAGGTGAGGGAGGCCGGCGCCACGGTCTTGAGGCGCTTGCCGTTGCCGGCGCAGAACACGCGGATGAAGTGCTCGACCAGCGCCGGCACGTCCTCCTTGCGCGCGCGCAGCGGCGGCACCTCGATCGGAATGACGTTGAGCCGGTAGAAGAGGTCCTCGCGGAACGTGCCCGTCGCGATGCGTGCCGGCAGGTCACGGTTGGAGGCGGCGATGACGCGCACGTCCACCTTGAGCGGCTCGCGGCCGCCCACGCGCTCGAACGCCTGCTCCTCCAGCGCGCGGAGCACCTTGGCCTGGGTCTTCACGCTCATGTCGCCGATCTCGTCGAGGAAGAGCGTGCCGCCGTCGGCCGTCTCGAACTTGCCGCGCCGCCGGTTGAGCGCGCCGGTGAAGGAGCCGCGCTCGTGGCCGAACAGCTCGGACTCGATCAGCTCCTCGGGGATGGCCGCGCAGTTCACCTCGACGAAGGGCCGCTCGCGTCGCGCCGACAGCGCGTGGATCGCCCGTGCGACCAGCTCCTTGCCGCTGCCGTTCTCGCCGTGGATGAGCACGCGCCCGCTGGTGGGCGCGGCGGTGGCGATCTGCTCGCGCAGGGCGCGCATGGGCTCGCTCTGGCCGATGATCTCGGTGCGCTCGTCGAGCCGCGCACGGAGCGCGGCGTTCTCGCGCTCCAGGCGCCCGTGCTCGAGCGCGCGGGTGACGGTGATCAGCGTCTTCTCGAGCGACAGCGGCTTCTCGATGAAGTCGTAGGCGCCGAGCCGGGTGGCCTTCACGGCGGTCTCGATGGTGCCGTGGCCGGAGATCACCACGACGGTCGCCTCGGGCCGCTGGCGCTTGAGCTCGGCCAGCGTGTCGAGCCCGTCCATGTGCGGCATCCAGATGTCGAGGAACACGACGTCGGGCATTTCCTCGGCGACCGCTTTGAGCGCGTCGGCGCCGCTGCCCACGGCGCTCACGCGATAGCCCTCGTCCTCCAGCACGCCGCGCAGCGCCTTCTGGATCGCCTTCTCGTCGTCGACGATGAGGATGTGCTCCCCCGCCATGCTAGGCCTCCACCGGGGCTGGGGTGCGGGCCACGGGCAGCTCGAGCGTGAAGCGGCTGCCGCGCGGGTCGTTGTCCTCCACGGTCACGGTGCCGCCGTGCTCGGAGGCGATCTCGCTCACGATCGGCAGGCCCAGCCCCATCCCGGTGACCTTGGTCGAGAAGTGCGGCAGGAAGAGCTTGTCGCGGTCTTCCAGCGGGATGCCGGGCCCGCTGTCGGCGACGATGATGCGCACGCGCGCCGTCTCCGGCACGTACTGGGTCTCCACCAGCACTGCGCCGGTGCCGCTCACGGCCTCCACCGCGTTGTCGACCAGGTTCAGCACGGCGCGCTTGACGTGATCGGGATCGACCTGCAGCAGCGGCACGTCGTCGCCGTGGCGCGTCACCAGCGTCAGCCCCGGGTGCGACTCGCGATACAGCGCGGCGACGCCTTCCACGAGCGGCCGCACGTCGGTCGGCTTGGGCACGAAGGCCGGCATCCGCGCGAAGCGCGAGAACTCGTCGACCAGCCGCCGCAGGCCGTCCACTTCCTGGATGATCGTCTCCGTGCACTCGTGCACCAGCTTCTGCTGCTCGGCGTCGTGGCCGGTCACGCGCCGCCGCAGGCGCTGCGCGGAGAGCTGGATGGGCGTCAGCGGATTCTTGATCTCGTGCGCGATCCGCTGGGCCACCTCGCGCCAGGCGGCCAGCCGCTGCGCCTTCAGCAGCTCCGTGAGGTCGTCGAACACGACGACGGCGCCGGCGTACTCGCCGCCCTCGCCGCGCAGCGCGGTGGCCGCCGCCAGCAGCGCGAGCGTGGTGCTGCCGCGCCGCAGGTGCAGCTCCACGGCGGCGCTCCCCGCGCGCGGGCGGCGCGCGCGCTGCACGAGGTTGACGATCTCCCGCAGCTCCGGGCCCGCGAAGACCTCCTCCAGCAGTCGCCCCACGCTGGCCATCTCCGCGATGCCGAACATGCGGGCGGCCGCGCGGTTGATGGTGGTGACGCGTCCGAGCGCGTCGAAGGAGACGACGCCGGTGGTGACGGCCTCCAGCACGGTCTCGATGTAGCGGCGGCGGTCCTCCAGCTCCGTGTGCTTGTCCTGCAGGTCGATGTACGCCTCTTCCAGACGGTGCTTGGACTGCAGGAGGTCGTCGGTCATCCGGTTGAACGAGTCCACGAGGGCGCCGATCTCGTCGTCGCCGCGCGCCTGGACCTTGTAGGACAGGTTGCCGGCCGCGACCTCGCGCGTGCCCTCGGCGAGCTGCTCGATGGGGCCGGTGATGCCGCGGGCCAGGTAGAGCGCGAACCAGGTGAACGAGAAGACCACGATGAGGGTCATCAGCAGGAAGAGCAGGATGTAGATGCCCTTGATCGGGTTCTTCAGCAGCTTGAGCTGCTTGTACTCGCGGAACGCCGTCGAGATGCCGCGCACCTTCTGCTCGAGCCGCTCGGTCACGTGGCTGCCCACCACCACCGCGCCGGCCACGTGGCGCTCGGCGCCCCGTCCCGACCAGATCGGCGTGACGGCCTCGATGAGGTCGCCGGTGGCCAGCTCCCGTACGGTGGTCACCTCGTGGCCGGCGAGGCCGCGCCGCAGCTCGGGCCCGGCCGGATCGCGGACGGCGAGGTCGCCCAGCACCGGGTCCTTCACGAGCACCAGCTCGTGGCCGGAGGCGCCGTAGATCGTGATCGTGCTGATCGACAGCAGATCCTGCTGCTCCACCAGGAACGAGGCCAGCGCCTCGCGGCGATCCTCGCCCAGCAGCGCATCGCGCTCGATCACGCGGGCGATGTGCTGGCCGTGGCGCACGGCCGTGCGCTCGAGCTGGTTGTAGTAGGTCTGGGCCACGGCCAGCGCCTGGTCGAGGGGGCGCTCGACCTGCGGCTTGAACCAGCCCTCGATCGACTTGTTGATGAAGTTCGACGCGATGACGAAGATCAGCGCGGCCGGCGTGACCGAGAGCAGGAGGAAGGCCAGCACCAGCTTGGCCTTGAAGCGGGCGCCGATCACCTGCTGGCGCCGCTCGAACCACACCTTGATGAGGTTGCGGAAGAGCAGCAGCAGCAGGAGGAGGAAGACGATCAGGTTGAGGTTGAACAGCGCAAAGATGACGATGTTGGAGGCCACCGGCAGCTCGGGGGCGAAGATGCCGAGATCGAACGCCGTGGCCCCGCCGATCAACAGCAGGAAGGCGCCGATGACGACCAGGTTGCGCTTGCGCCGATTCTGCTCGCTCAACAGCGGCATCTATTGCACCCGCTGGATCGTCCGGTACTCGGACTGCCGCGTCGTTTCCTCGGCGGTGCCGGCCATGCGCGTGACGAACGAGTTCTCGCCGTTCAGCGCCGCCTCGGCGTGGACGCGCACGTAGATGACGTCGGCGGGGTTCATGGCGCCGGCCGGCGTGAGCTTGAGCGCGCGCAGCTCCGAGAGCACGCGCTGGGCGTCACGCTGGTCACGGGTGACGTGCGGCGCCCGCGTCTCGCCCTTGAGCGAGGTGACCTTGTACTCCTTGGTGACCACGTTGTAGGCAAGCTGGCGCTCGACGATGCGGGCCAGCAGCCGGACGTCACGCCAGTAGCGGTTGTACTGCCAGAGCTCGATCGTGTACCGGATGTGGGCGGGGATGCCGCTCTCGATGCCCTCCTGGAACGCCGCGGGCACCGCGCCCAGCAGCGAGACGTTCACGGTCAGCTCGTGGTCGTTGAGGAAGATGTCGAGGTCGCTGATGCGCAGATCGGCGCGCGCCGGGGCCGCGCCCGCGAGGACCAGCACCGTCAGCGCCGTCGCCCAGAGCGAATATCCACGAAAGCCCGCACCCATACGAAACGCCACATTATGACATGGGGGCCCCGAGATGGCCCCCAAGCCCCCCGCCGTTCGAAGCGCCCCGGCACCGCCGTGGCGCCTCTCTGG
>QHRW01000120.1 GCA_003220265.1 Candidatus Rokuibacteriota bacterium
TTGCGCGCGCGGCCGAATGCCTATATCACTATGCTCTATCGAGCATAATGAACAGGCTTGGAGGCTGAGAATGCGGCGAGCGATGTGGATGGCGTTCCTCGTGATGACGCTGGCGCTGGGGCAGGCGGTGTCGGCCCAGTCGCCGGCGCCGGCCGGCGCGCGGACGGTGATTGTCTCCACCACGACGAGCACGCAGGACTCGGGGCTGCTCGA
>QHRW01000121.1:0-2511 GCA_003220265.1 Candidatus Rokuibacteriota bacterium
GTGACGCCGGCCGCGCCCTGGTACATCGAGTCCGGCCAGGGCATGGGCGCCACGCTCGGCATCGCCAACGATCGGCAGGCCTACACGCTCAGCGACCGGGCCACGCTGCTCGCGTTCTCCAGGCGCGTGGACCTCAAGCCGATGGTCGAGGGCGATCGGTTGCTGCTCAACATCTACTCCGTGATGGAGGTCAACCCCGCCAACGGCCCCAGGGTGAACACCGCCGGCGGCAAGGCGTTCGCCGAGTTCATGCTGGCACCCGAGACGCAGGCGGTCATCAAGACGTTTGGCGTCGACAAGTACGGCCAGCCGCTGTTCGTCCCCATCGCCGGCAAGAAGGACGAGGACTTCTAGGCGGTGGACGTTCTGGTCGACGGCGTTCGCCAGGCGGCCACGCTGCTCGCGCGCGCCGACGCCGAGGTGCTCGGCGTGCTGTGGACGTCACTGCAGGTCTCCGGCACCGCCACGCTGATCGCGCTGCTGGCCGGCATTCCCGCCGGCGTGGTGCTGGCGCTCACGCGGTTTCCCGCGCGCACGCTGGTGGTGAGCGCGGTCAACACGGGCATGGGCCTGCCGCCCGTCGTCGTCGGCCTCTTCGTGACGATCCTGCTCTGGCGCAGCGGGCCGCTGGGCGCGCTGGAGATCCTCTACACCCCGACGGCGATCGTCGTGGCCCAGGCGGTGATCGCGGCGCCCATCGTCACCGGCATCACGCTGGCGGCCGTGCAGAACGTGCCGGCCAAGTTCCGGCTCCAGCTCGTGGCGCTGGGCGCCTCGCGGCCGCAGATGGTCTGGGTGGTGCTGCGCGAGGCGCGGCTGCCCATGCTGGCGGCCGTCATGGCCGGCTTCGGCGGCGTCATCTCCGAGATCGGTGCCTCGATGATGGTGGGCGGCAACATCAAGGGCCAGACGCGCACGCTGACGACGGCGATGGTGCTGGAGACCGGGAAGGGCAACTTCGACGTGGCCATCGCGCTGTCGATTCTCCTGCTCGTGCTGGTGTTCGGCATCAACTGGGCGCTGACGGCCGTCCAGCAGCGGCGATGAGCGCAGCGGAGTTGGTAGGATCGAGGTAACCATGCGTCGCGTTCCGCCGAGCCTCGCGATCATCGGCGTCGCGCTTGCGACCCTGAGCCTGACCGGGATCCCCGCGCGGAGCGCCCAGGAGCTGACCTTCTCGGTGGCGATCAGCATGAAAGAGGCCACGGAGGAGCTCGGTCGGCGGTTCATGCAGAGCCGTGCCGGCGTCGTGCTTCGATACAACTTCGGCTCGTCGGGCGAGCTCCAGAAGCAGATCGAGGCGGGCGCGCCCGTCGACCTGTTCCTGTCTGCGGCCCCACGTCAGATGGACGAGCTGGAGAAGAAGGGCCTGATCGTCCCGGCCACGCGGCGGGTCTTCGCCCGCAACGTGCTGACCATCGTCAAGCCGGCGACCTCGACGATCGACATCGCCAAGCCGACCGACTTGCTCGAGCCCCGTGTCACCAAGATCGTCATCGGCAATCCCAGGACCGTTCCCGTCGGCCAGTATGCCGAGGAGAGCCTGCGCGCGCTCGGGCTGTGGGACAAGCTGCAGCGGAAGCTGGTGTTCGCCGAGAACGTCCGCCAGGCGCTCGACTACGTGGCCCGTGGCGAGGTCGACGCCGGCTTCGTCTACTCGACGGACTCCGCGATCCGTCGCCGCGACGTCAAGGAAGCGCTCCGGCTGCCCGAGGACACGTATCGCCCGGTCACCTATCCGGTGGCGGTCGTCAAAGACACGCGGCACGCGGCGCTCGCCAGCGCGTTCATCGACCTGCTCCTCAGCCCGGAGGGTCAGCAAGTCCTCGCGCGACTCGGGTTCCTGCCGCCGCCGCCCGGCGCCCGCTGATCCTCAGCAGGGAGACCACGATGATCGGCAAGCACTGGCGGTCGGCGGTACGCGGTTTGCTCGCTCCGACGCGAGGAGGTCTGCGCCATGGTGACGATCGTGACTCATGTCGAGCTCAAGCCGGGGGCCGAGAGCGAATGGGATCGCACGATGCACGAGCGGCTGCGGGCGGCCGAGGGGCGCCCCGGCTGGGTGGCCGGCATACTCCTGCAGCCCGCCGACAAGCCGAACGCTCGGGTGATCGTGGGCACGTGGGAGAGCCGCGACGCCTGGGCGGCCTGGCATCGCGACGCCGCGTTCCGCGAGACGCGCACGCGCCTGGACGGGCTGGAGGCGCGCCCGGCGCAGGAGTGGTGGCACGAGGTGCTGGAGGAGCGCGGCCTCGCCGCGTGACCCGCGCCTCGCGTAGAATCGCGGGCGTGATACGAGTTGACGAGGCGCGCCCCGGCTGCGCCGGGGCGCGACGAGAGGATGGGGGCTTGGGGGCCATGTCGGGGCCCCATCGCGAGAGACGAGTTGACGAGGCGCGCCCCGGCTGCGCCGGGGCGCGACGAGAGGATGGGGGCTTGGGGGCCATGTCGGGGCCCCATCGCGAGAGACGAGTTGACGAGGCGCGCCCCGGCTGCGCCGGGGCGCGACGA
>QHRW01000121.1:2536-54649 GCA_003220265.1 Candidatus Rokuibacteriota bacterium
ATGTCGGGGCCCCCATCGCGAGATACGAGTTAACGAGGCGTGCCGCGGCTTCGCCGGGGCGCGACGAGAGGATGGGGGCTTGGGGGCCATGTCGGGGCCCCCATCTCGATAGTCGTGACCGATGAGACGCTGAGCGCGCTGGCGCTGTCCGTGCGAGTGGCGGTCCTCGCCACGCTCGCCAACGCGTTCGTCGGCATCCCGCTCGCGTACGTCCTCGCCCGCCGCCGCTTCCGGGGGCGCGCGCTGCTGGACCTGCTCGTCACGCTGCCGCTCGTGCTGCCGCCGACCGTGACCGGCTACTACCTCATCGTCCTGCTCGGCCGGCGCGGCTGGCTCGGAGCGCCGGTGTACGCCGCCACCGGCTGGTCGATCGCCTTCACCTGGTACGCGGCCGTGGTGGCCGCCACGGTGATGGCGCTGCCGCTCCTCGTCCGCACGGCCCGCGCGGCGATCGAGTCGGTCGACCGCGACCTGGAGAAGGCCGCGTGGACGCTCGGCCGCTCGGAGTGGCGGACGGCGCTGGAGGTGACGTTGCCGCTGGCGCGCAACGGCATCCTGGCCGGCCTGGTGCTGGCGTTCGCGCGCGCGCTGGGCGAGTTCGGCGCCACGCTGATGCTGGCCGGCAACATCCCGGGCCGCACGACCACGGTGCCGCTGGCGATCTACACCGCCGTCCAGACCGGGGAAGAGACGATGGCGCTCGCCCTGGTCGCGATCCTCACGGTGCTCTCGTGCCTCGTGCTCGTGGTCGCCGGCCGCCTGGGCGCGCGCGCGGCATGAGCGCGCGGCTCGAGGTCCGGCTCGTCAAGCGGCTGCCGGGCTTCACGCTCGACGCGCAGTGGTCGGCGGACGGCGGCGTGGCCGCGCTCTTCGGTCCGTCCGGCGCGGGGAAGACCCTGACGCTGTCGTGCATGGCCGGGCTGCTCCGTCCCGACGCCGGACGCATCGTGGTCGACGGCCGCGTGCTCTTCGACGCCGCCGCCGGCGTCGACGTGCCGCCCCAGGCGCGTCGCGTCGGCTACGTCTTCCAGGGCTACGCGCTGTTCCCGCACCGCACCGTGGCCGAGAACGTCGGCTTCGGCCTGCGCGACCGCCCGCGCGCCGAGCGCGAGCGGCGCGTGGCCGAGGTCGTGGCGAGACTGGGGCTCGGCGGCTTCGAGCGTCGCTACCCCTCGGAGCTGTCGGGCGGCCAGCGCCAGCGAGTCGCGCTGGGCCGCGCGCTCGGCATCGATCCAGCGCTGCTGCTGCTGGACGAGCCGCTGTCCGCGCTGGACGCGCCGCTGCGGGCCGCGCTGCGCAACGACCTGCGCGCGATCCTGAGCGAGTGGGGCACGGCCGCCGTCGTCGTCACCCACGATTTCTCCGAGGCCTACCGCCTGGGCGACCGCATCGTGGTCTACGACCACGGCCGCGTCGTGCAGTCGGCGCCGCGGGCCGAGCTGCTCTGGCAGCCGGCCTCGGAGGCGGTGGCGCGCATCATGGACATTCCGAACGTGCTGCACGGCACCGTGGTCAAGGCCACGCCGGATCGCATCCAGCTCCGCTGGCGCGGCCAGCTGCTGGAAGCGGTGAACTCGCCCACGCGCTCGTACCTGCCGCCGCCGGAGTCGCCGCTCGCGTTCTTCATCCGCCCCGAGTACGTCCGGCTGATCCGCAAGGATCGTGGCCCCGCCGACCCGGGCCACCACATGAACCTCATGACCGGCACCGTCGTCGCCGACGAGGACTTCGGCACCACGTGGAC
Source organism: Candidatus Rokuibacteriota bacterium (assembly GCA_003220265.1). GTDB lineage: Bacteria > Methylomirabilota > Methylomirabilia > Rokubacteriales > CSP1-6 > AR5. Next base: position 4,281 of record QHRW01000121.1, read on the forward strand.
GCTGCGTATTCGCCTCGACCATCCGGGCCCGCCGGCCCAGGGCGACTACGACCTGCAGGTCGAGGTCCCGCATCTCGTCTACGAGATCCTCGAGATCGACCGCGACCGGCACTGGGAGTTCTCGATCCACCGCGGCTCGATCCACGTCCTGCCGGCGTGACGCCGCTCGTCGCGCTGCGCGACGTCCGCCTGCGCTATCCGCCGGACTTCACGCTGGAGGTGGCGGCGCTGGACGTGCGGCCGGCCGAGGTGCTGGGGGTGATCGGGCCCAACGGCAGCGGCAAGTCCACGCTCTTGCGCGTGCTCGGCCTGCTGGAGCGGCCCGAGACCGGCACCGTGCTGGTGAATGGCCGCGCCGTGGACGCCCGCGACGGCCTCGCCGAGCGGCGCCGGATGGCGATGGTCCTCCAGGATCCGCTGCTCGCGGACACGACGGCGGCGGCCAACGTGGCCCTCGGCCTCGGCTTCCGCGGCATCCGCGGCGCGGCGGCGCAGGCGCGCGTGCGGCGCTGGCTCGAGCGCTTCGGCGTGGCGGCGCTGGCCGAGCGGCCGGCCCGCACGCTCTCCGGCGGCGAGGCCCAGCGCGTGGCGCTGGCGCGCTCGCTGGTGCTGGAGCCGGAGGTGCTCCTGCTGGACGAGCCGTTCGCCAGCCTCGATCAGCCCTCGCGCACGGCGCTCATCACCGACCTCGCGGGCGTCCTGCGCCAGGACCGGGTGGCCACCGTGCTGGTCACCCACGACCGCGGCGAGGCGCAGGCGCTGGCCGATCGCGTCGCGGTGCTGATCGGCGGCCGCGTGCGCCAGCTCGACGACACCGCCGCCGTGTTCCAGGCGCCGGCCTCCGAGGACGTGGCGCGCTTCGTCGGCGTGGAGACGATCGTCAGCGGCCGCGTGCTGGCGCGCGACGGCGGCGTCACCCGCGTGGAGATCGGCGGCCGCACGCTGGAGGTGGCCGCGGCCGGCGAGCCGGGCGCGCGCGTGCGCCTGGCCATCCGGCCGGAGGACGTCACGCTGGCGCTGCCGCCCGCCCAGGGCGGCGCCTCCAGCGCCCGCAACGTCCTTCCGGGCGTCATTACGCGCGTCACGGTCACCGACGCCGGCGTCCGCGTCGTGGTGGACTGCGGATTTCCGCTGGTGGCCACCGTGACGCGCCGCTCGCTGGGCGAGCTGGGGCTGGTGGAGGGGATGCTGATCGCCGCCGTGTTCAAGGCCAGCGCGCCGCACGTGCTGCCGGCGGGTGCTTCGCTTGACACCCCGGCCGAACCGAGGCTATAAGGAGGCACCCGGGAACCAGTGGACACGGACGGGGGATGGCATCGATTCAAGGGTCCGCGAAGCCAGCGTTCAAACCGACGCTGGCTTTCCTCGTTTTATGACGTGCCCGCCATGCGAATGGAGGCCGACGCGATGACCCAGGAGAACCTCATCGACCGACTGATGGCCGAGAACGAGGAGTTCCGCCGCCTGCGCTCCGAGCACCAGGGATACGAGCAGGAGCTGCAGTCGCTCAACGGGACCCCCGCGCTCTCGGCCGACCAGCACTGGCGGATGAGCGAGCTGAAGAAGCTGAAGTTGATGGCCAAGGACCGCATGGAGGCCATCATCCGGGGCAGTCGCCCCGGCGTCACCGCCTGAACGCCGCGGCACGGCGGCGCCGTCGCCCCGCGCGACGGCGCCCGCCACCCGCACCCGCCACCGACGGCTTCCACGGTCTGACGCACCTCACCCGCGAGGGTGCCGCCCGCATGGTCGACGTGTCTCCCAAGCCCGAGACGGCGCGCGAGGCCGTCGCCCAGGCCGTGCTGCGCATGCGGCCGGCCACGCTGCGGGCGATCCAGCGGGGCAACGCGCCCAAGGGCGACGTGCTCGGCGTGGCCCGGACCGCCGGCATTCTGGCCGCCAAGCGCACGCCCGAGCTCATCCCGCTCTGCCATCCGCTCCGGCTCACACGCGTAGAGGTGTCGTTCGAGGCGCGCCCGCGCCGCGGCGAGCTCACGGTGCACGCGCGCGTGCGGACCGTGGACAAGACGGGCGTGGAGATGGAGGCGCTCACGGCGGCCGGCGTGGCGGCGCTCACCGTGTACGACATGGTGAAGGCGCTGGAGAAGGGCGTGACGATCACCAATCTCCAGTTGCTCGAAAAGTCCGGCGGAAAGTCCGGGCCGTGGAAGCGGACATGAAGACGGCGCTGATCTATTCCGAGGAGTGGAACCGCTTCGACTACGGGCGCGAGCATCCGCTGCGCATGGAGCGCCTCGGGCTCACGTGGCGCCTCATGCAGGCGTACGGGCTGACGACGCTACCGCAGGCGACGGTGCACGCGCCAACGCCGGCCGCCGAGGGGGAGATCGCCGTCTTCCACGATCCGCATTACCTCGAGGTCCTCAAGGCCGCCAACCAGGGCGCGCCGCCGCCGCGCGCGAGCGCCTTCGGGCTCGGCGCCGGCGACAACCCCGTCTTCCGCGGGGTCTGGGAAGCCGCGCGGCTGGTGGCGGCGGGCTCGCTGCTGGCCGCCGATCTCGTGGCCACCGGACAGGCCGAGCGAGCGTTCCACTTCGCGGGCGGCCTGCACCACGCGCTGCCCGATCGCGCCTCCGGCTTCTGCTACGTGAACGACCCGGTGCTGGCCATCCTGCGCCTGCGCGAGCGGGGCTTCCGCGTGGCCTACGTAGACATCGACGCGCACCACGGCGACGGCGTGCAGCACGCGTTCTACGGCGATCCGCACGTGCTGACGATCTCCACCCACGAGCGCGGCGAGCGGCTCTTCCCCGGCACCGGCTTCGTCCGTGAGCTCGGCGAGGGGGATGGCGCGGGCTACTCGGTGAATCTCCCGCTGGAGGCGTACACCGACTCGGCGGTGTACCTGCCGGCCTTCGAGGCGGTCGTGCCGCCGCTGCTCGAGCGGTTCAAGCCGGACGTCATCGTGGCCCAGCTCGGTATCGACGCGCATCGCACCGATCCGCTGACGCACCTGGCGCTCGACGTCCAGGGCTTCGTGCGCGCCTTCGCCCGGATCCTGCCGCTGGCGCCCCGGCTCGTCGCGCTCGGCGGCGGCGGCTACGACGTGCGCAACGTGGCGCGCGGCTGGACGGCGGCGTGGGCCGCGCTCAACGGCGTGGAGCTGGCGGAGGACATGCCGGAGACGTTCGCCCCCGACCTGAAACGGTTCGGCTTCACGTCACGCAAGCTCTGGGACACGCCGACGGCGCCGGTGCCCGACGAGATCCAGCGCGCCGTGAGCGACTACGTCGACCGCCAGGTCGATGCCGTGCAGACCACGATCTTCCCGTTCCACAAGCTCTAGGTCGCGGACTTCTCCAGCAGATCGATGTAGGCGGGCGCCAGCAGCGCGGCGGCGGGCACGTCCAGGTCGGCCAGGAGGGCGTGCGCCTCGCGCTCGCCGGCGGCGGCCGGCTCGCCGTCGGCCAGCACGACCTCGATCTCCATGAAGTGACCGAGACCCCGCACGTCGTCGAGATGAATCCGGGCGCGGCCGATCATGAACAGCTCGCGTCGCTTGGCGACGATCCCGCGCACGCCGAGCGCGCGGCTCAGCACGCCCTCCAGCGCGGACGCGTCGGGGCAGGCGGCTTTCAAGTAGGTCGAGGTCTTGGGACCCGGCGTGTCGTCGCGCTCGTAGAAGATCAGCTCGCCGGTGCCGTCGTCGAAGCGCCGCAGCTTGAGGCGGCCGTGGGCCACGGCGAAGAAGGTGTCGGTCTGGCCGATCAGCCTCGGCGGCGCCGCGGCCCTCGCCGCCACGCGCGCGCGCAGCGCGGCGGGATCGGCCACGCGCGCCTTGATCTCGACGTTGCGCGCCGGCGTCATGCCTGGGGCCGGTTCAGCCAGCGATACATGGCGGGGCCGGTCGCCCGCTGGGCCTTGTAGCCGAAGCGCGCGTAGAACTCCGCCGTGCCCTCCACCGCGAACAGGCCCACCCACGTGTTGACGAAGGGGACGTGCTCCACGCGCTCGGTCAGCGCCCGCACGATCCGAGAGCCGACGCCGTGCCGCTGGTGGAGGGGATCGACGACGATGTCGGTGAGGTAGTAGTGCAGGCCGCCGTCGCCGATGACGCGGCCCATGCCGACCAGCGCGCCGCCGGCCTCCGCGCAGAAGGAAAAGATCGAGCCGGCGAGCGCGAGCGCGATGGCCTCGGGGTCGCGCGGCTTCCAGCCGACCGCGGCGATCAGCCGGCGGTACTCGTCCACGGTCGGACGGCGCTCGACGAGCTCGACGGAAGCCATGCCGCGGATGCCGCCGGGCAGCGTAGCACGCCGGCCCCCATGCTAGAGTGACGTGGTTGGCGGGAGGCATCGCCTTGCGTGGAGTGCTGATCACGTTCGAGGGCGTCGAGGGCTCGGGGAAGTCGACCCAGATGCTCGGCCTGGCGCGCTGGCTCCGCGATCAGGGCTATCCCGTCGAGCAGACCCGCGAGCCCGACGGTACGCCGTTCGGCGCCGCCGTACGGCGCCTCTTCGAGCGCGACGTGACGCCGCTCACCCAGGCGCTGCTCTTCCTCGCCGCCCGTCACCAGCACGTTGTCGAGCGCATCCGCCCGTGGCTGCGCGCCCGACGCGTCGTGCTCAGCGACCGGTACACCGACGCCACCGTGGCCTACCAGGGCTACGCCGGCGGTGTCGATCCCGAGATCATCCGTGAGCTCAACGTGCGCGCCACCGGCGGCGTGCTGCCCGATCTCACGCTGCTCTTCGACTGCGATCCGTCGGTGGGCTTCCGCCGCCGCGGCGGCCGCCGGCGCGACCACTTCGAGCGCCAGGCCCTGGGTTTCCATCGCAAGGTACGGCGCGGCTATCGCGAGATCCAGCGCGCGGAGCCCAAGCGCGTGCGACTGATCGACGCCGCCCGGCCCGCCGACGAGGTGGCGGCCGAGGTGCAAGCCATCGTGGGGGAGTTCCTGCGTGGCGCTTGAGACGATCCGCGATCAGCCGCGCGCGGTCGGCCTCCTGCGGCGCGCGCTCGACACCGGGCGCGTCGCCCACGCCTACGCGTTCGTGGGGCCGGCCGGCTCGGGCCGCATGACCACCGCGCGCGCGTTCGCCCAGGTGTTGTTGTGCGAGACGGGAGTGGGCTGTAACCGCTGTCGCGCGTGTGCCCTGGTCACGAGTGCTCAGCATCCCGATCTGTACGTCATCGTGCCGACGCCGCCCGAGCGGAATCCGAAGGGCGCGCCGCTGATTCGCATCGATGCCATCCGCGAGTTCGAGCGCCAGGCCTCGCTGCGCCCCGCCCTCGGTGGTCGCCGCGTGCTCCTGCTCGACGACGCCGACCGCATGACCGACGACACGCCGCAGGCGTTCCTGAAATTCCTCGAGGAGCCGCCGCCGGGGACGGTGCTGATCCTCGTGCTGCCGGGCGTGCGGGACGTGCCGGCGACCGTCATCTCGCGCTGCCAGATCGTACGCTTCCAGGCGCGTGATGCGGGCCGCGCGGCCTCCGTCGTCGCCGAGGCGCTGGCGCTGCTCGAGGCCGCGCGCAGCGAGGGCGCCGCCGGGCTCTTCCGCCGCACCGACCGGATGGATCGCGATCGGGCCGAGGCGCTGGTGGACGGCTGCTGGCTGCTCTGCCGTGACGTGCTGCTGGCGCGGGCCGGCGCGCCGGCCGCGCTGCTGCACCACGCCGAGCGCGCCGGTGACCTCGCCGCCGAGGGCGCACGCTGGACCGACTCGGGACTGCTGGCCGTCATCGAGGCCTGCCGCCTCGCGCGCGAGGCGCTCATCAACAACGTGACACCGCGGCTGACCGTGGAGACGGTGATCGGCCGTCTCCTGACGCACGCCGCTTGACGGAGGAGAAGGGGGAACCCGTCGCGGGTGCCCCTTCAATAAGACGAATGATCGAGGAAACGCGCGACGAGTGGCTGATCGGCATCCGGCTGCGGGATTCGGCCTCGGCCGACGACTACAAGCTCGTGGACGACGTGAGCCCGTCCGTCGGCGACATCGTGATGGTGGAGACGACGACCGGCACGGCGCTGGGCGAGGTGCGCCGCCCGCGGCGCCCGCTGCCGGACTTCAGGCGCGATCGCCTCTATCGCCGCGTGGTCCGCGCGGCCACCACCGTCGAGGAGCGTGAGTACCGCGACCGCCGGCAGCGCGAGGAGCGCGCGGTGGCTTCCGCCCAGAAGCTGGCCCACGCTCGCACCCTGCCCATCAAGGTGGTCGACGTGGAGATACACGGCGCCGATCGCCGGGTCACCGTGTACTTCAACGCCGAGGACCGGATCGACTTCCGCGAGCTGGTGCGCGATCTCGCGCGCGAGTTCCGCGCGCGCATCGAGATGCGCCAGATCGGCGCCCGCGACACGACGCGCGTCATGGACGGCATCGGCCCCTGCGGCCGCCAGCTCTGCTGCTCGTCCCACCTGCGCAAGTTCGAGCCGATCTCCGTGAAGATGGCCAAGACGCAGGACATGCCGCTCACCGACAGCCGCCTGCTCGGCAACTGCGGCCGGCTCAAGTGCTGCCTGCTCTACGAGTTCTCGACCTACCAGGAGCTGCGCGCCCGCCTGCCGCGCGTGAACACCGCCTGCCAGGCCGACTGCGGGGGCGGCGGCTGCATGACGGGCAAGGTGCGCTCGATCCGCGTGCTCGCGCAGTCCGTCGTCGTCAGCTTTCCCGACGGCAGCCAGGCCGAGGTGCCACTCGAGCAATTGACCTGGGAGGGCCGGCCCCACGTGGAGGCGCAGCTCAAGCAGCCCTGACCGTCCGCGTCGCGAGGAGGAGCCCGCCATGCAGACGCTCCGGATCGTCGTGCTCGTCGCCGTCGTGCTGGCGTTGCTCACCGGTCCCGCCCCGGCGCAGGCGCCGTCGATCAAGGTCGGCTTCATCACCGATCTCACCGGCGTGGCGGCCCAGGCGGCGAAGGACATGGTCAACGGCCTCACGATGTACCTCGACGAGATCGGCTACCAGATGGCCGGCCGCAAGGTCGAGCTGATCGTCGAGGACAGCCAGGGACGCCCGGACGTCGCGCTAAGCAAGCTGCGCAAGGTGGTCGAGCACGACCGCGTGCACCTCGTGGCCGGCGTGCTCTTCGGTCACCTGGGCTACGCGCTGGCGCCCAAGATCGAGGAGTACCGGATCCCCGGGATGATCACGACCGCCGCCTCCGACGACCTGACGCAGCGCCTGAAGTACCGCTGGGTCGTCCGCACCGGCTGGTCGTCCAGCCAGCCCTCGCATCCGTTCGGCGAGTACGCGGCCAAGACGCTCGGCTATCGCCGGGTGGCGGTGATCGCCTCCGACTACGCGTTCGCCTGGGAAGTGGTGGGCGGCTTCCAGAAGACGTTCGAGGAGTCGAACGGTCAGGTCGTGCAGAAGCTGTGGGTGCCGCTGGGGGCCATGGATCTCTCGCCCTACATCGCGCGCCTGCGTCGCGACACCGACGCCGTCTTCACGATGATCGCGGGAGCCTCCACGATCCAGTTCTTCAAGCAGTACCAGGATGCGGGACTGACGGGGAAGATCCCGCTCATCGGCGGCGGCCCGGCCGTCGACGAGGCGCTGCTGCCACAGATGGGCGACGAGGCGCTCGGCGTGATGACGCCGCTCATCTACAGCGCCGCGCTCGACACGCCGGCCAACCGCAAGTTCGTCAAGGAGTACCGGGCGAAGTTCGGCAAGGTGCCGTCGTACTTCTCGGAGACCAACTACACGAGCGGCCGCTGGATCCACGAGGCCGTCAAGGCGGTGGGCGGCAAGGTCGAGGACCGCGAGGCGTTCCTGGCGGCGCTGCGCAAGGTGGAGATCCCGGACGCCGTGCGGGGGCCCCTCAAGCTCGACGCGTACGGCAACCCGATCCAGACCATCTACATCCGCAAAGTGGAGCGCAACAAGGAGGGCGAGCTGCAGAACACGGTGATCGTGAGCCTCCCGGCCGTGTCACAGTTCTGGAAGTCGAGCCCCGACGAGTATCTTAGACAGCCGCTCTACAGCCGCGACGTTCCGCCCTGCCGCCACTGCTGAAGCCGGGTGATCGAGGAGCGCCACGGCTTCGCCGGGGCGCTCCGAACGGTTGGGGGGCTTGGGGGGCCATATCGGGGCCCCCCAATGTATAGTGACGAGGTGAGCGCGTTCTATCTCACCACCCCGATTTATTACGTCAACGCGCAGGCCCACCTGGGCCACGCATACACGACGATCGTGGCCGACGCCATGGCGCGCTACCACCGGCTCGCCGGCGACGACACGTTTCTCCTCACGGGCACCGACGAGCACGGCGACAAGATCGCTCAGGCGGCGGCGGCGGCCGGCGTCTCGCCGCAAGAGTACACCGACCGCATCTCCGGCACGTTCCGCGACACGTGGCGACGGCTGGGCATCACCAACGACGACTTCATCCGGACCACCGAGGGCCGCCACAAAAAGGTGGTGCAGGCGATCTTACAGACGCTGTGGGAGGCCGGCGAGATCTATCTGGGTCGGTACGGCGGCCACTACTGCTTCGGCTGCGAGCGTTTCTACACCGAGAAGGAGATCGTCGACGGCAAGTGCCCCGATCACCAGACGCCGCTGACCTGGATCGAGGAAGAGAACTACTTCTTCAAGATGTCGAAGTACCAGGCGTGGCTGATCGACTACGTGCAGCAGCATCCGGAGCGGATCCGCCCGGAGCGCTACCGCAACGAGATTCTCGGCTTCCTGCGCGACCCGCTGCAGGATCTCTCGATCAGCCGGCCGCGCACGCGCCTGGAGTGGGGCATCCCGCTGCCGTTCGACGACAAGTACGTCACCTACGTCTGGTTCGACGCGCTGATCAACTACGTCTCCGCGCTCGACTGGCCCGACGGCGACCGCTTCCGCCGCTACTGGCCGAACGTGCGCCACCTGATCGGCAAGGACATCCTGAAGCCCCACGCGATCTACTGGCCCTGCATGCTGAAGGCGGCCGGCATCGACGTCTACCGGCACCTGTTCGTCCACGGTTACTGGAACGTGGGCGGCGGCAAGATGTCGAAGACCGTCGGCAACGTGGTGGAGGCGTTCGCGCTGGCCGACAAGTACGGCATCGACGCCTTCCGCTACTTCGTCATGCGGGAGATGACGTTCGGGCTGGACTCCGATTTCTCCGAGGACGCCTTCGTGGGGCGGCTCAACGCCGATCTCGCCAACGACCTGGGCAACCTCGTGTCGCGGGCGACGACGCTGCTGGAGAAGGCCACGCCCGCGACGCTCCCGGCGCCGCTGGCGGAGGTGGCGGGGACGGCGGAATTGCGCGCGGCGGCGGGCGAGGCGGTGCGCGGCGTCCAGCGGGCGATGGAGGAGTTCGCGTTCCAGCGCGCGCTGGCCGCCATCTGGGAATTCCTCGGCGCCGCGAACCGCTACGTGGATTCCACGCAGCCGTGGGCGCTGGCCAAGGATCCCGCGCGCCGCGGCGAGCTGAACCGCGTCATGGCCACGCTGGCCGACACCCTGCGCTTCCTGGGCATCGTGCTCGATCCGTTCCTTCCGGGGGCGGCGCAGAAGATCCGCGTGGCGGTCAACGACGACCGTGCGCCGTCGCTGGCCAACGCCGCGATGGGCGCGCTCCAGGACATCCCGCGCGTGCAGAAGCTGTCGGGCCTCTTCCCCCGCATCGACGACCCCGGGAAAGATCGGGCGAGCGGAGCCCCGGCCTCCTCAAGCAGGCCATCTGCGGACCAAGCCGGGCAAGCGCCACCCGTTACAAAAGGCGACTTCGACAGGGTCGAGCTGCGGGTGGCCGAGGTGCTGGCGGCGGAAGCGGTGCCGAAGTCGAAGAAGCTGCTGAAGCTGACGGTCTCGCTGGGCGCCGAGCAGCGCACGATCGTGGCCGGCATCGCCCAGCACTATGCCCCCGGCGATCTCGTCGGCAAGAAGGTCGTGGTCGTGGCCAACCTGGAGCCGGCCAAGCTGATGGGCATCCAGTCGCAGGGCATGGTGCTGGCCGGCTCCACCGAGGACGACGGCGCGCTGGCCGTGCTGGTCCTCGACCGCGACCTGCCGCCCGGCGCCCGCGTGCGATGATCAGCGAGCAGTACGTCGCGACGATCATCCGCGTGGCCGAGGGCGATGCCTCCATCGCGCGCGTGCTGCGCGAGATCTGCGCGCTGGACGCCGACGTGCGGGCGGGCGCGCTCGAGCTCGTCTCCGCCCACCTGCGCACCCAGGCGGCCGGTCGCGACGTGCTGGAGTGTGTCCTCGCGCTGCGCGAGGATGCCGTGGCGCGCCGCATCGCCGCGCATCTCGGTCCTCCGGCGGGTTGAGCCAGCTCGTTCCGTTCCTCCGGCGGTGGGGTATCTCGCTCGCCTCCCTCATCGGCGGCGTCCTCACGCTATTCGTCTTTCGTCGTGGGCTGCCCAAGGTCTCGCTGATCGTCGGCTACCTGCTGCTCCTCTGGCTGCTGGTCGCCCTGCTCGTGCAGGTCCGCGAGACGCTCTCGGGCTCCGAGACGCGAATCTCGCGCTTCGTGCTGACGGCCACCGAGTACACGATCCAGACGCTCTACCACGGCGTGCTGCTCTTCCTGCTGCCGGCCTACTGGGCGGCCACCACGCTGGCCTCGCCCAACGCGCTCTTCCTGGCGCTCTTGATCGTCCTCGCGCTGCTGGCCACGTTCGATCCCTGGTACCGGGCCGTCGTGCATCCGTTCCCGTGGTTCGGCTACGTCTTCTTCCTCGTGTCGATCTTCGGCGCGCTCAACCTGGCGCTGCCGCTCGTGGGCGTGCCGCCCTTCTGGGCGCTGCTGATCTCCGCGTGGCTGGCGGTGCTGGCGCTGACGCCGGCGGTGTGCCGCGCCCGCGCGTGGCGATGGCGGACGGGGCTCGTGGTCACGGCGCTGGTGGGCCTCGTCGTCGCCAGCGCGGCGGCGTTGCGGCCGATCGTCATCCCGCCCGCGCCGCTCTTCCTGGCCAGCAAGAGCCTGGGCTGGACGGTGGGCACGATCGACTCGCTGGAGCCGATCGCCGGCTCCATCCGCGCGGCGGACCTGCAGCAGCGCGGGCTCGTCGCCTACACGGCGATCTACGCGCCGGCGGGCCTGCGTCAGCCCGTCGAGCACGTGTGGCGGCGCGAGGGCCGCATCATCAACGTCGTGCGGCTCACGCCGGTGGAGGGCGGGCGGCAGGAAGGCTACCGGACGTTCTCGCGCAAGACGGCGTTCCCCACCGACTCGGTGGGCCGCTGGACGGTGGACGTCATGACGGCCTCCGGCCAGCTCATCGGGCGGCTGCGCTTCCGGGTGGTGGAGTGAGCGCCCCCGAGCTCTTCGACACGCACGCGCACCTGCACTTCCCGGACTTCGCCGACGATCTTCCCGCGGTCCTCGCGCGGGCGCGCGCGGCCGGCGTGAGCCGGCTGCTGACGATCGGCGCCGACGTGGAGACCTCGGCGGCCGCCGTCGCGCTGGCGGCGCGCGAGGCCAACGTGTGGGCGGCGGTCGGCATCCATCCGCACGACGCGGGCGAGGCCGACGACGGGGCGCTGGCCGAGATCGAGCGCCTGGCGACGGCGCCGCGCGTGGTGGCCGTCGGCGAGATCGGCCTGGACTTCTTTCGCAACCTCTCGCCGCGCGACGCGCAGGAGCGCACGCTGCGCCACCTGCTCGACCTCGCGCGTCGCGTCGGCAAGCCCGCGCTGATCCACTGCCGCGACGCGCACGAGGAGACGCTGGCCATCCTGGGCGAGGCCCGCGTGGGCGAGGTCGGCGGCATCATGCACTGCTTCTCGGGCGACGTGACGATCGCCCGCCGCTGTCTCGACCTCGGCTTGACGATCTCGCTGGCCGGCCCCGTGACCTATCCCAACGCCCGCGCGCTGCCCGACGTCGCGCGGTTCGTGCCCGCCGACCGCCTCGTGGTCGAGACCGACTGTCCGTACCTGCCGCCCCAGGGCCATCGCGGCCAGCGCAACGAGCCCGCGTACCTGCCGCTCACCGCCGCGCGCGTGGCCGAGCTGCGCGGCGAGCCGCTCGCCACGCTGGGCCCGCGCATGAGCGACAACGCGCGGCGCCTGCTGCGCGTCGCCTGACGGTCCTCGATGGGCTGGCGCGACGTCGGCTTCTTCCTGCGCGGCCGGCTGAGCCGCACGATCGCGCGCGCCGTCAACCGCAAGGCGCGCCCGCCCGCCCCCGTGGCGCCGCTCGACGACGTGCTGCGCGGGCCCACCACGCCGCTGGCCCTCACCCGGCTGCTGGAGGGTCGCGACAACGCCGCGCGCCAGGCGGCGGTGGCGCGATGGCTGGAGGCGCGCGGCGTGCCCTTCCAGCGCCACGGCTTCCGCACGTTCGAGGGCGCGGGCGACAACTTCGTGGTGGACGTCGGCCGCGGCGCCCGCGCGCTCGTGCTCATCGCGCACCACGACGCGGTGCCCGGCAGCCCCGGGGCCAACGACAACGCCGCCGCCGTGGCAATCTTGCTCTCCCTGCTCGCGCGCTGGGCCTCGCGCGAGCCGCCCAGTCGCGTGCGTTTGCTCTTCTCGGCCTGCGAGGAGATCGGCTATCTCGGCAGCCGCGCGTGGGTTCGCGCGCACGGCGTCGCCGACGTGCGCGGCGTGCTGAGCCTGGAGCTGCCGGGAGTCGGCGACAGCCTCGCGGTGTGGGACGCCGTCGAGCCGACGCCGTTTCTCGGCGCGGTGCGCGGCGCCCTCGAGAGTCTGGGGCTCCGCGCCGACCAGGGCCATCACGTGGTGGGGCACATCCCGATCTTCGGCAGCGACCATCGCGCGTTCGCGGCCGCCGGCGTCGCCGGCGCCTACGGCTTCACGACAGTGCCCGCCGCCGAGGCCGACGCGCTCCGCCAGTTCGTCTTTCATCCGATCCGCTCGGCGGTGCGCGCGACCGTGCGGCGCCCGCCGCCGTTCGACACCTATCACACGGCGCGCGACACCGGCGCCACGCTGGACGGCGCCGCGCTCGATCGGATGGCGCGCGCGCTGGAGGCGGTGGTGGAGGCGGCCTAGAGCCGCGTCGGGCCGGAGGTCAACCGCGAGAGCAGCACGCGGCTGCGCGCGATCTCGCTCTCCGGCACCATCACCACGACCTCGCCCTGGGCGCCCACGCTGAAGGGATGGACGGACAGGGCCAGGCGCGAGCGCAGCAGCGCGGGAATCCCCTCGCTCTCCAGCAGGCTCTTCACGACGACCGCCTCGGCCTGGTCGCAGCGATGCAGCTCGGTGAGCGCGCGCTCGTCGGCCGGCGGCCGGACGGCCGCCGCGCGAGTGGGGAAGGGAATGATCTTGCCTCGCCGCGCCATGAACGCATCATACCTGAGCCCGGCGGTACAATCGCCGCGGGAGGACCCCGCCGTGGAGAAATACGAGTACTTCACCGGCACGCCGCAGGTCGGCATCGTCCCTCGCGCGCCGCACGCGGGCCCGCTGCTGCGCCACGTCTTCGAGCAGGAGCACGGGCGCGGCGGCTTCGCGGGGAGGGTGACGCACACCTACCATCTCTACCCGCCGACCAACTGGCTGCCCGAGGAGAGCCGGCACCTGGCGGACTGGGCGCCCGCGTGGGACTCACCCCTGCGCCCGATCGGCGGCCTCCACCACGTGCTCGGCATGGCGCCGCCGGCGCCCGGGCGCGACGTCTACCGGGGCCTCGGACGCATCGTCGCCAACGCGACGGCGGCCATGAACGTGACGGCGCCCACGGCGCCGATGGAGTACTTCTTCGAGCATCACGGCGCCACCATGGTCTTCTTCGTGCACGAGGGGCGCGGCACGCTGGAGACGACGTTCGGCCCCATCGAGTACGGCAAGGGCGACTTCCTCATCGTGCCCAAGGGCGTCACGCACCGCTTCGAGCTCGGCGCCGGCCCGCAGTATTACTGGATGTACGAGTCATTCGCGGGCGATCCGGAGAAGTCGGAGGCGCCGACCACCGGCCACTTCATCACGCACAGCCGCTCCGACTATCGCTTCCCGCGCTCGCTCGACACGCGCAACGAGAGCGGCCGCTTCGAGATCGTCTCCAAGATCGACGGCCTCTACGCGCGCCGCGTGCATCCCACGCACCCCTTCGACGTGATCGGCTGGCGCGGCGACTACCTGCCGTACAAGCTCGCCGTCGAGGACGTGCGGCCGCTCACGGCCGATCGCTCGCACGTGCCGCCCTCCGGCCACACGATCTTCACGCTGCCCGGCTGCTACCTCTGCGTCTTCACCGTGCGCTCGGTCGAGAAGGACGCCATGTGGGTGCCGGTCTTCCACAAGAACCTCGACTATCTGGAGACGCTCGGCTACCACTGGGGCGAGTTCTTCAGCGCGGGCGGCGTCGTGGGCCCGGGCATGGTCACGCTGCATCCCGTCGGCCTGCCGCACGGCCCCAAGCCGAAGGCGCTCGAGGCCTTCATGGACGGCGCCAACCCCGGAGTCCACAAGGAGGTCGGGATCATGGCCGACTTCGCCAACCCGGCGCGCGTGTCGGAGTGGGCGCTGGGCCTCGGCCGGCCCGACTACATGGGCGCGTGGAGCGGCTACACGACCAACCCGCGCTTCGCCTACGCGCCCGGCCGGCTGGCCGATGCGCGCGCGCTGGGCGAGCGCCTGGCCGACGTGCGCGACACCCTGCGGCCCCCGGGCGACGACGAGCGCGGGTGAGGCGAGACGACGGCGGCGCCGTCCATCGAGGAACGGCGCCGCCGGCTCGGCTCTACTGCATGTACTTCACCTCGCAGCGATAGGTCTTGTAGTCGCCGACGAAGAAGGGCTGCAGGGCGGGCGCGAATTCCTGGCGGTAGAGGTTGCTGTCCTCGTAGGCCTGCATGTCGGCGGCGCTCTCCCACAGGCTGACGGCAAAGCCGGTATTCCGGTCCGTCGCGTCTTGCAGGAGCCACCGCCCGCGAAGCCCCTTGACGTCACGGCCCTTGGTGGCCACCGTGGAGCGATACGTTTTCTCGAAGTCGTTCCACGAGTCGGCCCGGAGTTTTCCCCACGTGATTCGCATGATCATCGCTGTTCCCTCCTCGCGAGCCTGCGACGGGTGCCCAGGACGATAGCGGCGCTTGCCCGCGAGGGCAAGGGAGTCTACAGGCTCGACGCCGCGGGGAGGTCGGGGAGCGGCGTGGCCGCGCGGACGCCGCGCACGATGGCGCGCGCGACGGCGTCGGCCGCCGCGAGCCCCAGTCGCGTGAGGTCCACGGCGACGTCGCCCACCGAGAGGGCAAACAGGGTGTCGCCGTCGAAGGCGGTGTGCGGCGGTGAGAGCGCCCGCGCGAAGCCCAGCATGCCGAGCGAGGCGAGCTTGGAGGCCTCCGGCCGCGTGAGCCGGGCCGTCGTCGCGATCACGCCGATCGTCGTGTGGGCGGGCGCCGCGAAGCGGCCGAGCGCGCCGCCTTCCATGAGCACGCGCGTGCTGTCCACCAGCGTGCGGCCCTCGGCCGAGTCGCGCGTGCCCGCGATCAGCGCGCCGCTGTCGGGATCGCGCACGTCACCGAGCGCGTTGACGGCCACCAGCGCGCCCACGACGGCCGCGTCCACGCGCACGCTGGCCGAGCCGATGCCGCCGCGCATCGCGCGCGGACGGCCGCACACTTTCCCCACGCTGGCGCCGGTGCCGGCGCCCACGTTGCCCTCCGCCACCGGGCCCGCTGCCGCGCGGCTCGCCGCCTCGAAGCCCATCTCGCGCGTGGGCCGCGCG
Source organism: Candidatus Rokuibacteriota bacterium (assembly GCA_003220265.1). Lineage (GTDB taxonomy): Bacteria > Methylomirabilota > Methylomirabilia > Rokubacteriales > CSP1-6 > AR5. Next base: position 19,899 of record QHRW01000121.1, read on the forward strand.
CGGCCGTCGCCCACGTTGAGGTCGAAGAGGAAGGCGCCGGGCACGTGCGGGACCACGCTGGGCCCGGCCGCGTAGCCGCGGCCCTGCGACTCGAGCCAGCGCAGCACGCCCCACACGGACTCACCGCCGAAGCGGCTGCCGCCGCCCAGCACGACGCCATCGACGACACCGACCAGGTGGCGCGGATCCAGGTAGTCGAGGCCGATCACGTCGTTGGCCCAGCCGCGCAGCTCCACGCCAGCGACGGCGGGACGCTCACAGAGGACGACGCTGACACCGGTGAGGCCGACCGCGTCGGTGGCGTGCCCGACGCGGATTCCCGGGACATCCGTGATCACGGTCCGCCGGGCTTGCGACTCACCTCGGCCGCGGACAGGCGGCCCAGCGCGACCTCCCCGGCGATCTCCAGCGCGCGCCGGGCGAGGGCACGCGCGAACGGATCCACGCGGGTCTCGCGCGTGTCGTCGGCGAGCGCCCGCGCGGCGGCCTCGGCCAGCGCGGCCTGCTCCGGACGGTCCGTTGACTGGAAGACGAAGACCATCTCGGCCAGCCGGCGCGCCCAGCGGCAGCGCGCCTGGGCGCCGAGCTCGCGCTCTACCACGCGGTCGACGATGGCCTCTTCGCGCTCGGCCTTGATCTGGTCGCTGACGACGAGCTTGCTCTCGCGGCCCTGCAGCAGCTCGAGCGCGTCGGCCTGCACGCCCTCGGGGTCGAGGAACCAGCCCGCCATCTCGGGCAGCTCGAGCAGCGACGGTGCCCGCTCGACCAGCGCCGGATCGGCGGCGCCGGCCGGCAGCGCCGCCGGCTCGGCCGGGGCGAAGAAGCGCTCCCAGCGCTGGAAGGCGGCGGGGGGCGACGTGCCGAGCGTGCCGTGCGTGTGGAGCGCCTCGCCCACGGCCTGCAGCGCGCGCGCCGGCTCCACCTCGAGCCAGGGCAGCTTCTGCGAGGCGCGCAGCGTGGCCAGCTCCGTCTCCAGCCGCTTCTTGGTGATCTCGCCGCCGGCCGCGTCCACGACGCCGACCTCGTCGTTGACGATCAGCGAGCACAACGAGAGCCCGGCGGTGCCCCCGTCGAAGAGCATCCACAGGGCGCGCGAGCCGCTGCCGTCCACGGCCGAGAGCCACGCGCGCGCGGCGCGCTCCGGCCGCCGCTCGATCACCGGCTTGGGCGCCGGTCGCGCCGGCGCCGGCACGCCGCGCTGGGAGAGCCGGTAGACGCTCAGGCGCGCGGCCTTGCGCACGGCGCGATCGACCCGCTCGGCGGTGAGCGCGTCCAGGACGGGCATGGCTGCGGCGCCGTGCGCGTCGGTGAAGGCGCGCAGCGTGGCGTCGAGCGCCTCGGGCGCGGCGGCGGCCAGGGCCACCAGCGGCGCGGCGTCGAGGCGCGCGGGATCGCCGACGGCGGCGTCGAGGGCGCGGCGGGCGGCACTGGCGTCGACGTCTACCACGGCTGGCTTACTGGGTGCCGAAGCGGAAGAACGGCAGCGCGGGGGCGTCGTGGAAGTGCACGCGCCGGGCGTAGTCGAGCGCCCACGCGAAGTGCTCGAAGCGCTCGGCCAGCCGCGCGTAGAGCGGCCCGCGCGCGCGCACGACGGGCCGGGCGCTGGCGCGATCGTGCTCGGAGACGAAGCGATAGGCCTTCTTGCCCTGGCTCACATACCAGCCGGTGGAGGCCAGGCGCTCCACGCGCTCGCGGAAGACCCCCGTCATGAACAGCGTGTAGTCGCCGATGTGGCGCCGCACGTCGATCTCGCGCTCGGGCCCGAAGTGGGCGGCCGCCTCGTCCCACGCTGCCTGCGCTTCCAGCAGGAGGTCCACCACCGTCTCCAGGCGCGGCGCCGTCACGCCCGGGGGAAAGAGCTGCTCGGTCCGGGCGAAGCGGGTGAGGAGATCGCCGAGATAGGTCGCCACGGGCTCGTCGTGGAGAGCCAGGTCGCGAAAGCTCGACCGGACCGCCCGATCGAAGAATCGCCGAAGCTCCACGTCTCCGATAATAACGTAAAATCCCCGTTCGTGACCGATGCGCCGCGCGCCCGGCTGCCCTGGCTGCTCGTCGCGAGCAGCATCCTACTCGCCGCGCTGCTCGCCTACACGCTGTTCGGCGCCTACCTGCCCGCCAAGCGCCGGCTGGCCAGCCTCGAGCGCGAGCTGCGCGACGTCTACGCCCGCGAGGCCGAGTTGCAGACGAAGGTGGCGCGCAACGAGCAGAACAACACGCTGCGCGAGCAGCAGCTCATCGCGGTCAGCGGCGAGCGTGACGCCCTCGCCCACCGCCTGGAAGAGCTGGAGAAGGAGCTGGCGACCGCCCGCGGCAACCGCCGACGTTGAACTGGGGGGCGTCGTCCCTTCCGACCGTCAGCGCGGCTTCGTGCTGGGCGGCGCGCCCGCCAGGCGCGCGAGGACATCGAAGACGATCGCGAAGTCGTAGTCGCCCAGGCCGAGGCCGCGGGCCGCGGTCATCCACTCCTGCGCGACGGCCGTCAGCGGCAGCGGCACGCCGGTGGCGCGCGCCTGGTCGAGCGCGAGCTGCAGGTCCTTCTGGATCATCGCCACCTTGAACCACGCCTCGGTCGACATCTGGCCCAGGACGAACGGGCCGCGGTACTTCACCATCGGCGAGGCGACGACCGACTTCAGCAGCGCCTCCACGGCGCGCTCCCTGGCGATGCCGGCCTTCTCGGCCAGCAGGACCGCCTCGCTGAAGGCGAGCATCTGGACGGCCAGACCGAGGTTGGTCGCCACCTTCATCGTCTTGGCGAGGCCGAGCTCGCCGACGTGGGTCACGGCGGTGCCCATGGCCAGCAGCCACGGCCGGACGCGCTCGAGCGCCGCGGCGTCGCCGCCGACCATGAACGAGGCCTGGCCCTGCTCGACCGTGATGGTGGAGCCCGACACGGGAACGTCGAGGACGGTGGCGCCGCGGGCGGCGGCGGGCGCGGCCAGCTCGCGCACGGCGACGGGGCTCACGGTGCTCATCTCGACGAGGACGGCGCCGGCGCGGAGACCGGCGATGGCACCGTCCGGGCCCAGCGTCACCGCGCGCAGCGCCGCGTCGTCGGTCACCATCACGAATACGGCCTCGGCGCCTTCGGCGGCCGCTCGCGGCGACTTGGCGAGCGCGAGCCCGGCCTCGACGAGCGCCCGCGCCTTGTCCGGCGTCCGGTTCCACCCCGTGACCTCGTGACCCGCCGCCAGCAGCCGCCGCGTCAGGCGACTCCCCATGGCGCCCAGCCCCACGAACCCGAGGCGCGCCACGTTACTCGTCCGCTATCGCGATGGCGGTGATCTCGAGCTTGCAGCGTGGGTGCGTGGCCAGGCGCGAGACCTCGACAGTGGTGGTGGTGGGCAGGTGGCCGCCGAGGTACTGCGCCCACACGCGGTTGAGGTCGTCCTGCTCGCTGACGTCGGTGAGGTAGCGCGTGACGGCCACCAGATCTTGAAGGCTGCAGCCCGCGGCCTCCAGCGTCTTCTTGAGATTCTCCATCGTCAGCACGGCCTGCTCGCGCATGGAGGCCGGCAGGTTGAACTCGTCCTCGCGGTGCGGATGGCTGTGGTAGACGGCGGCCGCGGTGACGCCGGACAGGAAGACCAGGCGCCCGCGCCGCACCACGATGCCGGGCGCGTACGGCATCATCACGTCGGTGCGGCGGTCGGCGTGGTGGACGGGGACGATCTCCTTGGCCACGCTCACGCCTCGTCGAACACGCGCAGCAGCCGCTCGTTGGTCTCGCGCGTGCCGATCGAGATGCGCAGGTGGCCGGGGAAGCCGACGGCGGCACCGTCGCGCACGACGAGGCCGGCCCGCAAGAGCCGCTCGCGCAGCGCGCCGGCGTCGGCGACCTTCACCAGCAGGAAGTTCGCCTGCGAGGGCGGGAACGTCACCCCGCGCTTGGCGAGCTCGCGCGCGAGGAACGCGCGCTCCTCACGCGTCACGCGTTTCGTGCGCTCCCAGTGCTCCACGTCCTCCAGGGCGGCCAGCGCCGCTACCTGGCCGAGGCGGTTCACGTTGTAGGGTTCCCGCACGCGATTGAGCCGGTCGACGGTCTCCGGCGAGCCCACGGCGTAGCCCACGCGCAGCCCGGCCAGCGCCGCCACCTTGGAGAACGTCCGCAAGATCAGCAGGCGCGGGTACTGCGCGAGCAGCGTCACGCCGTTCGGATACTCGGCGTCGTCGACGAAGTCGCAATAGGCCTCGTCGAGGACGACCAGCGGCGAGTCCGCGCCGAGCGCGTCGAGAAACGCGAGCAGGGAGGCCCGGCGGATGATGGTGGCGGCCGGATTGTGGGGCGAGCACAGGATGACGGCCTTCGTGCGCGCCGTCACGCGGCGCCGCACGTCGTCGAGGTCGGTCTCGTAGCCGGCCAACGGGCTGGGGATCGCGCGGCCGCCGGCCAGCGCGACGGACGTCGTGTACGGCTCGAACGAGGGCTGCGGCACCACCGCCTCGTCGCCGGGATCGAAGGCCGCGCGCGCCACCAGGCTGATCAGCTCGTCGGCGCCGTTGCCGACCATGATCTGGTCGGGCGAGATGCCGAGCCGGCGGGCCAGCGCATCACGGACGGCGAAGCTGTCGCTGTCGGGATAGAGGTGCACGCGTCTGGCCTCGAGCCGGATCGCCTCCACGACGCGCGGCGAGGGGCCGAGGGGGTTTTCGTTGGACGAGAGGCGCACGAGCTCGGTGAGACCCAGCTCGGCCATCAGCGTCTCGAGGGGTTTGCCGGCGTCGTAGGGCACGAGGCCCTCCACCACCGGGCGCCACAGGCGTCGCACCGCGGAGCACCTCCGTCGCGCCTGACTCTACCGTCATTTGACACTCTTTGCGACGGACTGTTACGCTGCACCCCGTCATGTCGCCCGAGCTGTATCGCCGGGCCCGGCGCGCCGAGGCGGGCGCCGACCGCGCCGAGGATCGGCGACGTCTCCGGCTCGAATTCTTCCGCGCCGTCCTCGCCGAGGGGCTGGACTCCCTGAAGGCCATGCACGCCGAGGGCGCGTCGGGCCAGGAATCTGTCCGCGCGCATGCGCGCCTCGTCGACGAGCTGGTGCGCGCGCTCACCCGGCTGATCGTCGACGACGCGCGCGCCGCCGGCGCCACGCCCACGCCGTACGTGGTCGTCGCCCTGGGCGGCTACGGGCGCGGCGAGCTCCACCCCTCGTCGGACATCGACCTGATGGTCGTCTACGACGGCGCGCTCGCGCCCTTCGTGCAGCGCCTGATGCAGGAGCTGCTCTACACGCTGTGGGACCTCGGCCTGCAGGTCGGGCACAGCCTGCGCTCGCTGGAGGACTGCGTGGCGATGGCGCGGACCGACTTCCCGAGCCGCACGTCCATGCAGGAGGCGCGGCTGATCGCCGGCAACCGCCCGCTGTTCACGCGCTTCGGCCGGATCCTGCGCGACAACGTCTACCGCCAGGACTTCGGCGAGTTCCTGGCCATGACGCTGGCCGAGCGCGAGCAGCGCTATCGCAAGTTCGGAGCCTCGCCCTACATCGGCGAGCCCAACGTGAAGGAGTCGGCGGGCGGCCTGCGCGACATGCACACGGCCATGTGGCTGGGCGCGGCCAAGTTCGGCGCGCGCACGCTGCGCGAGCTGGCCGACCGGGGGCTGATCACGCCGCGCGAGCAGGCCGGCGCCGACGCCGCCCTGACGTTCCTCTGGCGCGTGCGCAACGAGCTCCACTTCTTCTCCGGCCACAAGAACGACGTGCTCACGCGCGACCTGCAGCCGCGCATCGGCAAGAACCTCGGCTACGAGAACGAGGGCGACACGCTCGGCGTCGAGCGCTTCATGCGTGACTACTACCTGCACGCGCGGGCCATCCACCGCATCTCGCGGCGGCTCATCGCCCGCTGCCAGGAGACGCTCTCGCGGCGCGGCTCGGCCGAGCGGCGGCAGCGCCAGCAGGCCCTCGCCGACGGCCTCGTCTTCTTCGACGGCCGCCTGCACCTGGCCGACCGCGACGCCGGCCCGCTGCGCAGCGACCCCGTGCGCATCATGAAGGTGTTCTGGCACCTGCACCGGCTGGGCTGCGAGCTCTCGCTCGACCTCGAGCGGGCCATCGAGGACTCGCTGGACGTCGTGGACGCCGCCTTCCGCGCCTCGCCGGCCGTGCGCGATCTCTTCCTCGACATCTGCCGGTCGTGGGGCCGCGTGGCGTTCACCCTGTCGGAGATGCACGAGCTGGGGCTGCTGGGGCGCTACCTGCCGGAGTTCGGCGCGCTCACCTGCCTGGTGCAGTACGACGTCTACCACAAGTTCTCGGCCGATCAGCACTCGCTGCTGGCCGTCGAGCACCTGGAGGCGCTGGCGCCCGGGCAATCGGCGGAATCCGAGGGCGCCGCCCAGGTGTTTCAAGAGGTGGAGAAGCCCGGACTGCTCATGCTCGGCATGCTGCTCCACGACATCGGCAAGGCCAAGGGCCACGGCCACGTGGCCAAGGGCATCCCCCTCATCCGCCAGCTCGACGAGCGGATCGGCCTCGACCCCGCCGACGCCGACCGCGTCGAGTTCCTGGTCGCCCACCACCTGACGATGTCGCACATCGCGCAACGGCGCGACATCGACGACCCCAAGACGATCGCCGACTTCGCGGCCACCGCCGCCGAGCCCGAGCGCCTGCGCATGCTCTACCTGCTGACGTACGCCGACATGCGCGCGGTGGGGCCCGGCGTGCTCACCGGCTGGCAGGCCGCGATCCTGTACGACCTCTACCGCCGGACGCTGGCGCGCCTCACGGGCGGGCGCGAGGAGAAGCCCAACCGCACACAGCTCGTCGAGCGGCTGCGGCAGGTGGTCCGCGACGACGTGGGGCCGCAGGCGGTGAAGGCCCACGTGGCGATGGTCAGCGATCGCTACGTCACCACCACGGGCGTGCAGCGCATGGCCGAGCACCTGCGCCTCGTCGCCCGCCTGGAGGCCAGCCCGGTCGCGACCGAGCTCTTCCACCATCCCGATCTCGGCTCCTCCGACCTGGTCGTGGTCACCCGCGACGTGCCGGGGCTCTTCGCGCTCATCGCCGGGACGCTGGCCGCCCACGGCGTCAACATCATCTCCGCCCAGATCGCCACCCGCGCCGACGGCATCGCCATCGACACCTTCCAGGTGAACGACCCGACCGGCGAGGCGGTGACCTCCGCCGCGCAGTGGGGCCGCGTGCTCGACGCGCTGCGCGCCGTGCTCGGCCGCGAGCAGACGGTGGAGGCGCTGCTGGAGAGGCGGCAGCGCGGCCGCGCCAGCGCCGACGGCTTCGCGCTCCCGAAGGTGGCCATCGACAACCGCCTGTCCGACGATCACACGGTGGTCGAGGTGAAGTGCCCGGACCGGCTGGGCCTGCTCTACCTCATCACGCGCACGCTGTCCGCGCAGGGCCTCGACATCGCCAGCGCGCGCATCGCCACCGAGATCGACCAGGCGCTCGACACCTTCTACGTGCACGACCGCGACGGGCGCAAGCTCGCCGAGCCGGCCGGCACGGACGCCATCCGCGGCGCGCTCGAGCACGCGCTGACGCAGCCCATCTGACGATGCTGGGACGCTATCGCGACACCGTGCGGCACCTGAGCGACCCGGCGGGGCGCACGCTGTTCCGGCTGCGGATGCGCCCCAACCACCTCACGGTCATCGGCCTCGTCATCAGCCTGTTCGCGGCCGGCGCGTTCATCGCCGGCCACCTGCGCTCGGCCAGCCTGCTGCTGATCGCGGCGGGCCTCTGCGATCTGCTGGACGGCTCGCTGGCACGGGCCTCCGGGCAAGTGACCGCGTTCGGCGCCTTCCTCGACTCGGTCATCGACCGCTACTCGGACCTCGTCGTGCTGCTGGGCATCGTCGTGCTGCTGGCTCGCACACCGAACGCCCGCGGCGCGCTGGTGGCCATGGCCGGCGTGGTCGGCTCGGTCATGGTCAGCTACACGAAGGCGCGGGCGGAGTCGATCGGCGTCGACTGCACGGTGGGGATGATGGAGCGGCCCGAGCGGCTCCTGTGTCTCATCGCCGGCGCGATGTTCGATTTGCTGGAGCCCGCGCTGTGGATCCTGGCCGTGCTCTCCAACGTCACCGCGCTCCAGCGCATCCTCTTCACCCGGCGGGCGATGAGCGAGTCGCCCATGCTGCGCACGCGGCTCGCGATCCCGCTGGCCGTGCTGCTGGCGATGGCGACCACGGCCGCCGCCGACACCTTCCGGCCGCCCCGGATGCCGGCGCCCGAGACCGAGCGGGCATGGGCGCAGGCCATCGTCGCCCTGCAGGAAGGCGATCCCGCGCCGGTCATCGCCGAGTTCACCGAGCCGGCCCTGCGCAGCGCCATCGGCGATCACCTGCGGCTGATCCTCGCGGATGCGCTCGCCCGCAACGGCGACGTCGCCGCCGCGCGCGCGGCGGCCCTCGCCGTGGCCGACCGTCACAAGGACAGCCGGCTGGCGCCGCGCGCGCTGCTGACGGCCGCCACCCTGGCCATGGCGGCCGACGACGACACGGGCGCCCAGACGCTGCTCGTGCGGCTGCTGGATGCCTATCCGGACGCGCGCGAGACGCCGGAGGCGCTCTACCTGCTCGGCCAGACGGCCGAGGCCCGCGGCCAGCGCGACAACGCCGCCCACGTCTATCGCCAGCTCATGGTGCTGGCGCCGACCACGGGCTGGGCCGACGGCGCCGCCGATCGCCTGATCGCGCTGGCCGCGGCGGGCACGCCCGTGCCGCCGCTGACGCTGGCGCAGCGGGTGGACCGCGCCGAGCGCCTGCTGCGCGGCGGCGTGCCCAAGACCGCCGCCGACGAAGCCGAGCGCATCGTCGAGGAAGCCCGCGATCCCTCGCTGCTGGTGCGCGCGCTGCGCGTCATCGCCGACGGCGCCCAGCGGCTCGGCCGCCACGAGACCGCGGCCAAGGCCCTGGGGCTGGCCATCCCCCGGGTGCCGGCCGAGCAGCAGAACGCGCTGCGCCTGGAGCAGGCGCGCCTGCTGCTGCGCGCCGGCAAGCGCGAGCGCGCGATGGAGATCCTGGCACGGGTGGCCGGCGGCGGCGCCGAGCCGGACGCGGCCGAGGCGCTCTGGATGCAGGGTCGCGCGCTCGAGGATGCCCAGCGGCCGGGCGAGGCGGCGAGCGTCTATCGCGGCCTGGCCACGCGGTACCCGCGGCGCGAGGTCGCCGGCGGCGCGCTCTGGCGCCTGGGCTGGAACGCCTACCTCAGCGGACGATACGCCGAGGCCGCCGAGCAGTGGACGAAGCTCGACGCCACCGGCAATCGCGCCTGGAAGCTGCCCGCGCTCTACTGGCGGGCGCGTGCCACCGAGGACTCGCGCGGCCGGACGCACGCTGCTCCGCTCTACGCGCAGGTGCTGGCCGAGGCGCCGCGCAGCTACTACGGCGTGCTGGCGCTACGCCGCGTGGAAGGCACACCCTTGGGCCCGCGCCCCGCCGTCGTCACGCTGCCCGCCGATCCCGCCGAGGCCGTGGCCGACGATCCCGGCTTCGCGCGAGTGGATCTCTTGCGGCGGCTGGGGCTCGTCGAGGACGCGCTCGAGGAGCTCGCCGACGTCGTCGAGCAGGCGAGCGGGGACACCGTCCGGCTCTACGGCTTTTCCGGCGCTTACGTGCGCGACGAGCGCTATCACATGGCGCTGCGGATCTTCCGCCGCCATTTCACGACGCTGGCCGCCAGCGACGATCCCGCGCTGCCGCGCGCCTTCTGGGAGATGCTCTATCCCTTCGGCTGGCGCGACGACGTCACCGCGGCCGCGCAGCGCACCGGCCTCGACCCGTTCCTGGTGGCCGCGGTCGTGCGCGAGGAGTCGTCGTACTACCCGCGCGCGGTCTCGCGCACGGGGGCGCGGGGGCTGATGCAGCTCCAGCCCTCCACCGCGCGGCCGATGGCCGAGCACCGGGGGCTCGCCTTCGCGGGCGGCGAGCTGCTCGACGATCCGCGCAGCAACATCGACATGGGCACTGCGTTCCTGGCCGGGCTGCTCAAGGAGTTCAAGGATCCGCGGCTGGCGCTGGCCGCCTATAACGCAGGCCCCGCCCGGCTCCGCAGCTGGTGGAGCACGCGACGCACGAGCGACGTCGAGGCGTTCGTCGAGCAGATCCCCTTCGACGAGACGCGCCTCTACGTCAAGCGCGTCATGCTCTCCTGGGACGAGTACCGCCGCGTGTACGGCGGCGCGACCGGGGCGGCTACTTCGGAGCCGAGTCCAGCGGCTTCCGCGCGACCTCGCTGAGCGGCTCGAGCGGCTCCAGCGCGGCGAGACGGTCCTCCAGGTCGGGCTCGGTCGCGAACCATCCACCGCGCGGCACCCCGTTGATCTTGGCGGCCTCGCGCAGCGCCTCGGCGAGGGCACGCCGCGGCGTCTCGTAAGTCATCAAGCCCAGGATGTCGGCCGCCTTGAGGTCCGCCGCGATCTCCTGGTCGCGCGTGTAGGCGCGAACGATCAGCGGACTCACCAGCAGGTCCAGCAGGCTCGCCCCCGGCACCACCACGCCCAGCACCATGAAGCCGGCCGAGAGGCCGAGCGAGAGCGCTCGCCGCTGGCCGCGGTGGCCGAGCAGCTCGTGGGCCACCTCGTGGGCGACCAGCGCGTCGAGGACGCGCGCGGGCTGGCGCGCGAGGCCCTCGGAGAAGTAGAACGTCGCGTCCTCCGCGGTGAAAGCGCTGACGTCGCGTGAGGCGATGAGCGCGAAGGAGTAGCGCGCGGGATCGTCACCCGCGGCGCTGGCCACGCGGTACAGCGTGGTGGCCAGCACGCGCGTCTCGTCGCGGTCCGCGGGCGGAAAGTACGCCCGCTCGGGCACCGTCGTGCAGGCCATGAAGAACAGGAGGCCAACCGACGACAGCGCGGTGAGCCGCATGCCCTCCATGCTACGGACCGCCACCCACGGGACCGCCCTGAATAATGCCTCCAGGACCCGCCAGGAGGGTTTGGGGGGCCCTTTCGGGGCCCCCCATGTAACTAATCGGGGATCTCGCGATACGTGCCCGGGATGAAGGTGAAGCCGGGCGGCACGAGGTTCGCGAGGCTCGCCTTCTGGCAGTCGAAGATGATGGTCGAGTTGCCGCTGGTCGTGGTGTCGATGCTGGTCGAGGAGATGTCGCGCACGTTCTGCGACACGACCAGGCCGCTGATGCCGCCGGTGCCGGTGCCGTTGTACGTGAAGTCGTTGACGGCGTACACGACCCCGTTGAGCCGCATGTTGCCGGAGATGGCCAGCGAGCCGTTGACCACGAGCAGCCCGGTGAAGTTGCCGCTGGAGTCCGCGAACGGATTGCCGTGGATGGTGACGCTGGCGAACGTGCTCGTGTTCGTGCCGGTCGGATCCATGTTCACGCCGTCCGTGGTGTCGACGAACACGACGCCGTTGGCCACCTTGTTGCTCGAGTTGAACGTGACGCTGCCGGTGTAGGTGCCCGCCTGGGCCTTGCCGCTCGAATCGGTCGACCCGGAGTAGCCGGGGCCGAAGTACGTGCCGTTCTTCATGGCGAGTTGCTTCAGCGCCGTCAGGTCGGCGCTGCTGTACGTGACGCCGTCGAACATGCTCGGCGGCTGGTTCTTGGCGACGGCGCACGGGGCCGGGCAGCCGGCGTACGAGGCGACGGACCCGCCGGTGACCGAGGCGGAGCCGCCGGTGGTCGTCTCGCCGAGCGTGAAGGTTCCGGCCTTGTTGTTGCCGCCGCAGTTGCTGTCGGTGTTGGCGCCGCTGATCGTCGCGTTGCCGGCCACGCTCAGCTCGCCCTTCACGCACAGCGCGCACGGCGCATTCTTGGGCAGGTTGGGAATGACGAGCACCTTGGCCTGGATCGTCCGGTGCGCCTTGGTCTGCGTGTCGAGGCCGCTGTTGGTGGGCGTCCAGCCGGCCGAGGTGATCTGGCGGACGTTGATGTCGCCGGCCGGGTCGTTCTCGACCTTGGCGACGAAGCCGCCGAGGCTGCCCACGCTGACGAACGTGTTGCCGTCGAACGGCGGCGGGGCGGGGTTGCTCGGCAGCGGCGCGGCGAGGCCCTGCGCGTTCGTCGAGTTCGTGAGCGCCCACACCGCGTACTCGAAGCCGCTGCCCGCCAGCGCCCGCGCCTGGCTCACGCGCATCTGGTTGGCCGCGATGACGGGCTCCGTCTGCGACAGCACGCTGAAGGCGAGCATGAGCGTCGTCAGGAGGACCAGGGTCATCATCGCCATCGGCATCGCTACGCCGCGCTCGCTCATCAGGTGCTGCAGTGCTCTCGATCGCCCCATATCGTTCCTCCGGTCCGAGAAGTCTAGACGAGAGTTGCAAAGCCCTGCAATGCAGGGGGGGTGCCAAGAGTTTCCGCCGTAACGACGGGGAGATAGACGCCACGAGCGATGCCCGGCTGACACGCGGAGCCGCTTTAGGCACCCGGCCCGGCGCGGTGCTCCGGGCGGCGGAGCACCGCCTCGGTCAGCCGCGCGAGCAGCGGCCACAGCACCGGGACGCGCTGGAGGGCGTTGCCGAGCGCCTCCGCGATCCGGTGACGCGGTGAGCGCAGGCGTGAGCGGAGCGCGTCGGCCTCGGCCTGGCTCTCCTCGAGCTGGCGCCGCAGCGCCGCCTCGCGGCTCGCCACCTCGGCCAGGCCCATGGCGAGCGAGGCGACGTAGCGTGGGCTCGGCGTTTCTTCTGGCGATGTCTCGGGCGTGCGCTCCATCGCGGACCTCCCGGGGGTGAGGATTTCGTCGTACGCGTCCAGGTAACGCCGCCACATCGCCTCCATCGGGGGCAGCGCGAGGTCGCGCCGCATGGCTCGCGCGACCCCGTCGAGCGTGGCGGGATCGCGCAGGATCCCGTCGAGGATCGCAAGCGTCGCGGCCGGATCGCGGATGTCATCGACGGTCCAGCCGAGCCGGCAGCGGCGGACGCGCTCGCCCTGCGCGCCGAGATTGCCCGCGATGACCGGGATGCCGGCCTCCGCGAGCTCGCTCAACGTGTAGCTGAACGTCTCCGGCCAGACGGCGAGCTGCAAGCCGACGTGAATGCCGTCGGCGGCGAGGCGTCCCACGATCTCGCCGGCCGCGTACGGGCCGTGATAGACGAACCGCGAGCCGTCCAGGCGCCTGACGCGATCGTACGGGCCGGTCGTCAGCGCGGCGTCCGGCGCCGTGCCGTAGAAGTGAAACGTCGTCTCCCCCCGGAGATTCGCGCGCAGCAGGTCACGCAGAACGCCCGAGCCCTTGTGCACGTCGAGGGCGCCCAGGATCGCGACGTGCAGTGCCCGCCTACCGTTGCCGGTGATCACGGCCGGCCGTCGGCGCGCGCCGATGGCGGTGGCGTGATAGCCGTGCTCGATCACCGTCATCGTGTTGGCGGCGTCGGGAAATCTCGCGCCGACGATGTCCTGGACGCAGACGTTGGGCGCGAACAGCCGGGCGGCGCCGCGCAGGAAGGCGCCCATCGCCTCCTGGTGCTCGTCCAGGTACCCATCCGGCTGGCCGAGCGCCTTCATGCACGTGTCGGGCGAGTCCCGCGGGCCACGCCCGGTGCAGGCGCCGCACGGGCCGCCTTCGGGGTCGAGGAGCGTGTAGCGTGGGCAGACCGCGTAGTAGTCGTGCAGCGTCATCACGTACGGCAGGCCGAGCCGGGCGACGTCGAGCGTGTGGTGCATGAGGTGATGCACGTGGACGAGATCGATCGAGAGCGCCCGGCACACGGCTGTCAGGGCGTCGCGATAGCCGGCGTCGTGCAGCGGGCCGCAGGGGCCGATCGGCGTGGGCAGCGGGAACCACAGCGACCGTAACCGCCGGCCCGCGTGCAGCTCGTCCACGGCGAGCGCGCGGCCGTCGCTCATCAGCACGTAGCTGAGGACGCCGGGGTCGTCCAGCGCCGCCAGCTCGCGCGCGTGCTTCTCCGTGCCCCCGCCCTCGTGGAGCAGGTGCAGCACGCGCGCGCGGATCGTGGCCCGCCGCTCGCGGCCGGCCGCGATCGAGCGTGCCAGGTAGTCGTGGAAGAGGCGGAGCGGATGCGCGGCGCAGAAGCGCGCGACGTCGGCGTGGTAGTCGGGATGCCGGGCGGCCAGCGTGGCCAGGTTGCGCGTCAAGAGCTCGGCGGCGCGTGCACCGAAGGAGGCGCGGCCCTTGTGATAGACGAACGTGTCGTCGGCGATAAGGTTGACGAAGCCCGCGCGGATGGCACGCTGGCAGAAGTCGTTCTCCTCGCCATAGCCGTCGCCGAAGGCGTCGGCGTCGAAGCCGCCCACGGCGTCGAGCGCGCGGCGCGTGATCAGCATGCAGAAGCCGACGCCCGTGGGTGCCTCGGGCGCGAGGCCCAGCGAGCACTCGGCGATCAGCGCCGCGAAACGATCGACGTCGTAATCGGCGGGCAGCGCGTTGTCCTCGAGCGAGAGCGGCACCGAGCAGATGGTGCCGTTGTTGGTCAACGGGGTGACCGTGGCCACGTTCGCGCGGCGGGTGGCCGCGGCGCACAGGCGCTCGAGCCAGCCGGCCGTCACGAGCGTGTCAGAGTTCAGGATCACCACGTCGCTCGCGGGCGCCAGCGCGAAGCCCTCGTTCACCGTGCGCACGAAACCGCGATTGTCCGCGCGGTCGACCGGGATGAGGCCGGCGACCTCACGCAGCGCCGCGAGCAGGGCCGAGAGCCGCGGGTCCCGGCTGCCGTCGTTGATCAGCACCAGGCGAAACGGGCTCGTCGTCTTGCGCGCGACGCTTTCGAGACAGGCCAGCGTGTCGTCGAACGCGTCGTGGATGGGCACCACCACGGCCGGCGCGTCCGCGGCGGACGTCAGGAAGCGGCTCGCCGCGAGCGCGTCCCGGACGGCCGCCGGCCGCTCGCCTAGGCCGGCGTCGAGTCCGCGCTCCACGTCCGCAGCGGGATGCCGGCCTGCTCGATGGTCGTGGCCAGCGCGGCGCCGTCGCCGCCGGCGACTTCGATCCGCGGCAGCCGCATCGGGTCCGTGGCTGCCGTCACGAGTGCCGGCTCGACCGTGACGGCGAGCAGGTGCGGGATGCGGCGGGCGACCTCCGCGAGCTCGGCGCTGTGCTGGCCGAATGGATAGGCGAGGGACAGGACGGCCCGATCGAGCAGTGTTTCCAGCCGCTCCTTCGCGCGCCGCAGCTCGCTCCGCTGCAGCGCCTCCGGCTGGTACGGCAGCAGGAGATGGTGCTCGGAGTGCGAGCCGATGTCGCAGCCGGGCAGCCGCGAGAGCGCCACGATCTCGTCGGCGACGAGCACGCGCCGCTCGGGCCGCGCCGTCAAGGAGACACCGGCCCAGCGCGCCAGCGCGGCCAGGATCTCCTCGCGCTCGCCCGGCGTGGCGCCCACCAGCCGCGCATGCAGCACGGCGTGGGCGTCCCGCCGCTCGCCGGGCGTCCGCACGTCGCGGCGCACCGGCTCGGGCGAGAGCGGCAGCTCCAGCCGCGGCGGCAGCGCGGCGCCGCCGAGCAGGAGGCGCTCGAGCTCGTCGTGCCAGGCCTCGTGCGGCTCGGTCAATCGCTCGGTGTTCACGAAGAACGTCGCGGGCACGCCGGCCTCGGCGAGGATCGGCGCCGCCGTCGTGAGCGCGTCGAGATAACCGTCGTCGAGCGTCACGGCGACGGCGCGCGGCGGCAGGGCGTCCGCGCGCGCGGCCATGACGAGGTCCACCAGCGGCATCGGCGTGCAGTGCTCGCGCAGGTAGCGCACGTGGGCGCGGAAGTCGTCGGGCGCGATGCAGAGCCGGTGGGTATCGGGATCGAGCGCGGCCACGCGGTGGTAGCCGAGGATGAGGCCGCCCGCCGCGCGCGCACCGGGCGCCGTCCGGCGGGCGAACTGCACGCGCGGCAGCGCGGCGCCGCCGGGGACACGACCGTACGCGATCACGATTCCGCTCGCGGTCGTCTCCACGTCGAACGCCTCAGGCGGAAAGATCCGGCCCAGGGCGGCCCGCAGCCACGTTTCAGCCGCGGACGGCTCGTGCTGAGCCTCGGCGACGCGCGCGCCCGCGGGCGTGGCCGCGATGACGACGACGGCGCCGCCGGGCTTGAGCGCGGGCCGCACGCGCGCCAGCGCGTCGTCGAGTCCCTCGACGGTGGCCAGCAGCAGCACGATGGCGCAATCGAGCGACACCGGCGCCAGCCGTACGGTGTCGCCCAGCGCGCCGCGCTCCTCGGCGATGGCGGGCGCATCCTCGTCCCAGCGCGCCACGCCGAGCGGATCGAGCGCCCACGGCCGATCGGCGAGCAGCGCGACGCGGCCGCGCACGAGCCAGCGCCGCTCGGCCAGCGCCGTCTCCACAGCGCGTCTGAGCGACGAGTCGCGCCACGCGACGGCAGTCTCCACGACGGGCGGCGCGTCGACGTCGGCCAGCGTCCCTCGGGCCGCCGCGATCTCTCCGTCGAGGCGGGCGAGCTCAGCCTGGAGCGCGTCGTGACGCGCCCGCAGCGTGGCGTGATAGCGCGTGAGCTCGAGCAGGAAGGCTTCCTTCTCCGCCAGCACCTCGACGCCGCCGGCGTCGAGCACGGCGCGGTGCCGCTCCACGATCCGCGCCATCGCCTGCCGGTACGTGCCCGCCTCGACGCCCCGGCGATAGCGCGAGCCGGCGCGCACGCGATAGAAGAGCAGCGGCTCGTCGAGGACCTCGCCGCGGAAGCCCAGCCGGAGTGCGTGCAGCCAGAAGTCGAGATCCTCGTACGCCGGCAGCTCCGGGTCGAACCCGCCGACCGCGTCCCACAGGCCGCGGCGGAACATGCTCGAGACGTGGACGGAGCCGCGCGTGAGCGTGCCGAGCGGGGTGGTGGACGGCGGCTTCCACACGTAGCGCCCGCCCTCGAAGGCCTGCACCGCGCACGACACGAAGCCCAGCGAGGGCTCGGCGTCGAGGCGCGCGCCCAGGCGCTCGAGATAACGGTCGGCCAGCACGTCGTCGGCGTCGAGGAGCACGACGTACGGCGCCTGCGTCAGCGCGACGCCCTGGTTGCGCGTTACGGCGACGCCGCCGTGAGGCAGGCCGACGACGCGCGTGCGCGGCCGCCGCAGCCGCGCCAGCACCTGCCGCGTGAGGACGTCCTCCGAGCCGTCGTCCACGACCACGATCTCGGCGGCGGGGCGCGTCTGGGCCAGCACGCTGTCGACGGCTTCCTCCAGCGTGCGGCCGAGCTCGTAGCAGGGAATGACGACGGCGATCGCGGGCGCCGCGGGCATCAGCCGGCGTCCCGCGCGCCCAGCCGCCGGCGGACGGCCAGCCAGCCGTCGTAGCCGCGCCGCAGTGGCGCCGTGACCTTCCAGCTCCACGAGCCGCGCAGGGCGGCGACCTCCGCGCGGGCCGCGGCCAGCGCGTCGCCGCCTCCTCCGGCGGGCGCGGCGCGCAGCCGGTCACGCTCGGCGGTGCGCTGCGCGACCAGCGGCGCCAGGCGCGTCTCCAGCTCGAGCTCCAGGCGCGCGTTGTCGTGGAGCAGCCGGCCACAGTCCTCCTCCAGCCGCAGCAGGACGTCGGGCAGGTGGCGCTCGTAGCTCGCGCGGTGCTTGTCGAGCAGGGTGCGCCAGACGCGCATCCGCGTCTCCGGCGCCGACCCCAGCCGGCGCATCGAGCCCTCGCGCTGCCGGTAATAGAACAAGACTTCCGGCACGATCGTGCCGCGGAATCCGCGCTCGACGAGGCTGATCCAGAGGTCCCAGTCCTCCGAGCCGTAGAGATAGCGCTCGCTGTCGTAGCCGCCCACCGCCTCCAGCGCCTGGCGGCGAACGGGCGAGGCGGTGAGCACCACGCACTCGGCCAGCAGCGTCGGAAAGTCGCACCGCTCCTGGCGCCAGATCCACTCCTCGGTGCCGAAGCACTGGATCCACGTCGAGGCGAACGCCACCGTCGGATCGCGCTCGAGCACGGCCACGGTCTTGGCGAGGAACTCCGGATGCAGGCGGTCGTCGGCGTCGAGCGCGCAGATGTACCGCCCGCCCGCGTGGGCGATCGCGTGATTGCGCGCCGCCGGCAGGCCGCGGTTCTCGGTCTCGAGCACCGTCGTGCGCGGGCGCCGCAGGCCGGCCAGCACCTGGTTGGTGTGCGGATCGGTCGAGCCGTCGTTGACGACGACGATCTCGACGTCACGGAACGTCTGGGCGAGAACGCTGTCGATGGCTTCCTCGACGTACCGGCCGAGGTTGTAGCAGGGGATGATGACGGAGACCGCCGGGCGGCCGGCGGCGCTCATCGCGCCCCCGTGACGAGGCGCAGGTACTCCTTGCACACGCGCTCGGGCGTGTCGTCCATCACGATGGTGCCCGCCTCGAGCAGGATCGCGCGGTGGCAGAACGTCGTCACGATGCGCGGGTCGTGGCTCACCAGCAGCACGGCATGGCCGGCGGCGCTGAGCGCGCGGTACCGCTCCTGGCAGCGCATGATGAAGCCCACGTCGCCCACCGCGAAGATCTCGTCGAGCACGAGGACCTCGCGCACGGCGTGGAAGGCGACGGCGTAGGCCAGGCGCGCGGCCATCCCGCTCGAGTAGTGCTGCAGCTTGAGGCTGGCGAACGGCCGCAGCTCGGCGAAGGCCAGGATGTCGTCCATGCCGGCGCGGATCTCGCCCAGCGTGAGGCCCAGCACCGCGCCCATGAGGTAGACGTTGTCCACGGCGTCCAGCTCGGGATTCCAGCCGAGCCCCAGCTCGAGAATGGGCGTGATCCCCGCGTTGCGCACGACGTGGCCGCGCTCGGCGGCGTAGATGCCCGCGATGATCTTCAGCAGCGTGGACTTGCCGCAGCCGTTGCGGCCCATGATGGCGAGCGTCTCGCCCCTGGCGAGCTGGAAGGTGACGCCGTCCAGCACGCGCAGGTCGCGAAAGCGCCGCGGCCGGAACAGGGCGAGCGCGTGCTCGCGCACCGTCGTGCGATGCACGTCCGGAATCCGGAAGCTCTTCGCGACGTCGCGGACGTCGAGGACGGCCATGGCGCTAGAGATACTCCGCCGCCCGCGGCGCCAGCACGCGGAACACCCAGAGGCCGATGGCCAGGATCACGAGCGTCTCGATTGCGAGGAACGCGTGGGCGCGGGCCGTGGGGATGGTGCCCTCGACGAGGACGGCCCGGGCGAACTGGATGATCGGGGTCGGCGGCCACAGGTACAGGAAGAAGTGGAACCGCTCCGGGATGATCGACAGCGGATAGACGATGGGCGCCACGAAGAAGCCGGCCTGGATGGCCACGTCCCAGAGCTGGTTCAGGTCGCGGTAGCGCAGGAACAGCACGCTGGCCGCCAGCGAGAACCCGGTCACGATGAGGATGTACTGCACGAGATAGAGGAGGAACAGCCCGCACGCCAGCGGCCCCGGCGCGCGGCCGCCGACGGCCAGGAAGACGACGATGGCCACGCAGACCACGCCCAGCGTGATGAGGGCGTTCGAGGCGGCGGAGATCACCAGCACCCACGCGGGGAACTTGGCCTTGTTGATGAGGTAGCTCTTCGCCTGCAGCGAGACAAGCCCGTGCTTGGTGGCCTCGGCGAAGAAGTCCCACAGGAACAGCCCGATGATCAGGTGGAAGCGGTAGGCCGGATCGCCGCCGAAGATGAACGAGAAGACGGCCATGAGGACGAGGAACATCGCGAACGGCTTCAGCAGCGCCCACACGAAACCGCCCACCGTCGGCTGGTAGCGCGTCTTGAAGTCCGTGCGGACGAGCGTCCACACGAGCCCCGACACGGCGGCCGGCGACAGCGCCTCGCTGCGCGTCACGCTCACCGGCCCCTCAGCAGGCGCCCCGCCGCCCGCGCGGGCGCGGTCATCCGCCAGCTCAGCGAGGCGTGCAGCTCGGCCAGTCGGCGGGCGCCGTCCTCGACCACGTCGCGCAGGCGCGCGACCTCGGCCGCCGTCGCCTCCGCGTGGCGCCGCACCCGCTCGAGCTCCACGCGCAGGGCGGCGGAGGCCTCGGCCTCGTCCACGCCGCGGTGGCGCTCCAGCAGCGACAGCCGCACGGCCTCCGCGTCGTAGGGCGTGAGGCCGGCCGGATCGACGATGAACGAGGCGCCCTCGCGGACCGCGTCGTACTGCACGTGCCAGCCGCGCGCGCGCTCGCGCTCCGTGAAGCGCGGCCGCCGCTCGCGGAACACCTTGCGCTCGCCGTGCGCCTGGCCGCGAATCGGATAGTGCCGTAGCAGGAACCGGATCGGGAACACGCGGCGGCCTGGGAAGCGGACCTCGTGGCCGCCGCTGCCGACGAGATCGACCGGCGCCTCCGTCCGCTTCCAGCAGCGGATCTGCAGGCGGTCGTAGGCCGCCGGCGGCGCCCAGTGCGTGAACGCGCCCCGCACGTCGTCGCCCGGGCGGAATCCGTCGTGCACCGGCCAGAAGTCGAGCCGCGTGGAGTCGATGGCGTTGAAGCCCAGCGCGTCCACCATCCGCATCGCCTCCCGCAGCGAGAGGTGGGGCCACGGGCTCTCGCGGAACTCGTCGGCGTCGTGATGGATGAACCAGTCCGCGTCCAGCTCGCGCGCGAGCTGGGCCTTGCGGGAGAGGATGCGTTCCCACTCGAAGCCGTCGGCCGCCGCCGTCTCACCGCCGGCGCGCCGCTCGACGCCGAGCAGCCCCCGCCCGCGATACGGCTCGACCGCGGCCACCGTGCCGTCGGTGGAGCCGTCGTCGAGCAGGTAGACCTGCACGCCCTGCGCGATGAGGTCGCCGACGGCCTGGCCGATGACGTCGGCCTCGTTGTAGGCGGCCACGAGGGCGACGACCGAGAAGTCCCGCGCCATCGGCGTCAGCGCGCGAGCCCGACGCGGCGCTGGTAGCGCGCCAGGCATTCGAGGGCGCCCGGCGTCTCGCGCCCGGCCACGCGTACGATGGCGCGGCACAGCTCGAGCGTCTTGGCGGGGTCGCGGATCTCCAGCTCGTAGATGCGCATGAGCGTCTGCCGCCACCAGGCGTCGCGCGGGTACGTGCTCACCGCGCGCAGGAAGTGGGCGTGCGCGCCGTCGAAATCGCGCGTGGTCAGCGCCAGCAACCCGAGGTTGTGGTGAGCCATCGGATGGCGCGGATCGAGCGCCAGCGCCAGCTCGAAGGCGCGCCCGGCGTCGGCCACGCGGCGCTCGGCGGCCAGGCACACGCCGTAGTTGGTGTAGACCTCCGGCTGCGGCTGCAGGCGCAGGGCCGTCTCGTACTCCGGCAGCGCCGCGTCGCAGCGGCCGTGCTCGGCCAGCGCGTTGGCCAGTCCCGAGTGGGCGCGCCACTCGCCCGGCGCCTTCAGCCTGGCGTCGCGCCAGAGCGTGACGGCGTCGCGCCAGACCAGGTTGCGCTCGAGCGTGAGCAGGCCCAGCACGACGAGGACGACCAGGAAGGCGACGGCGCCGGCCCGGCGCGCGGCGTAGCCGGCGCGCGCCCACACACTGGTCGTCACCACGGCCACCGTGAGGAGCAGGCCGGCCGAGGACAGGTACACGCGGCGCTCCGCCATCGGCTCATAGAGCGCGACAGCCGACGCCGGGGCCAGGAAGAGCAGGAACCAGGCGACGCCGAGCACCGCCAGCGGCGCCCGGCGGCGGAGCCACCAGGCGAGCCCGACGGCGGCCAGTAGCCCGAGCGCTGCCGCCACCGCCCGCGGGTCCTGCGGGGTGGCGATCGTGGTCAGGGCGTGCGCGATGGACTGTCCGGCGGGGAACAGCAGCAGCGCGACGTAGCGCCAGACGACGACCAGCTTCGTCTCGACGCGCGACCACACCGCCAGCGGCGCGGTCGGGTACTCGATCCAGACGAAGCTCGCCGCACGGGCCAGCGCGAGCGCGGCGGCCACGGCGATGAAGGGCACGTGCCAGGCGAGCAGCCGGCGCCGCCGCGCGCTGTCGTCGCCGCCGAGGAGCAGGCGATCGCCGACGAGCGCCACGACCGGCAGCACGATCCCGGTCTCCTTGGTGGCGCTGGCCGCCAGCATCAGCACGGCGCCGATGACGCGCCAGCCGACCCGTGCGACGCCCGCGCGCAGCGCGAGCAGCGCGCCGTGCGCGAAGGCGGCCACGAGCACGTCGGCCCGCGCGCTCACGTAGCCGACCGCCTCGCTCATCACCGGATGCACGGCGAAGAGCGCGGCCGCCACGAACGCGACCACGTCGGGCTCGGGCGTCGTGGCCACGGCGCGCGCGCGCCAGTCGGCGGCGGCGCGCCGCACGAGCGCGAACAGCAGCACCGTGTTCAGCGCGTGCAGCAGGATGCTGGTGAGGTGGTAGCCGCTCGCGGCCTGGCCCCAGAGCGCGTGATCGATCGCGAGCGAGACGTTCACCAGCGGCCGGAAGAGGTTCTCGCGGACGAGGGCCAGGAGCCCGGCGCCGTTGACGAGCGCGGGATTGCGCACGACACCCACCAGATCGTCGTAGACGAAGGGGTTCGGCAGCGCGTTGAGATAGACGAGGACGGCCAGGTCGGCGGTGAGCGCCCCGAGGATCAGCCCTTGCGTCCTCGCGGTGAGCCCCACAACGAAATCTTACGATAACGGTAGGCGCGCCAACCAAGGCTAAGATTGAGCGGATGCCGGCGTTGCGCGTGCTGCAGGTGACGCCCTACTACGCCGAGGCATGGGCGTACGGCGGCGTCCCGCGGGCCGCCACGGCGCTGGCGCGGGGGCTGGCGCGGCGCGGCCATAAGGTCACCGTCTGCACCACCGACGCCGCCGAGCCGGCCGCCCGCGCGCGTGGGCTGGCCGGCGCCGACGGCGTCGACGTGCGCGTCTTTCCCAACGTCTCCAACGCGCTCGCCTATCATCTCCAGCTCTTCCTGCCGCGCGGGATGGACGCCTGGCTGGCCGCGCACGCGCGCGACTTCGACGTGGCCCACCTGCACGCCTGCCACAACGCGCCGACGGCGGTGGCGGCCCGGCGCCTGCGCGCGGTGGGGGTGCCGTACGTGCTGTCGCCGCACGGCACCGCCCCGCGCATCGAGCGGCGCCGTCGCCTCAAGTGGGTGTTCGACCACACGGTGGGCCGCGGCGTGCTCGAAGGTGCGGCGCGGCTGTTGGCGGTCAGCGACGCCGAGCGCCGCCAGCTCCTCGGCCTCGGCGCGCCGGCGAGCGTCATCGAGGTGGTCCCGAACCCCGTGGAGCTGGCCGACTTCATCGCCATCCCGCGCGAGCGCTTTCGCGCCGCGCGCCGGCTGGCCGGCCGGCGGATCGTGCTGTTCCTCGGCAAGCTCACGCCGCGCAAGCGGCTCGACGTCGTGGTCGACGCCTTCGCCGCGCTGGACGACCGCACGGCCACGCTGGTGATCGCCGGCAACGACCTCGGCAGCGGCGCCGAGACGCGCCGCCGCGCGCAGCGCCTGGGCGTGCACGAGCGCGTGGTCTTCACGGGCCTGCTGCGGGGCGCCGAGCGGCTCGAAGCGCTGGCGGACGCCGACGTGGTGGTCTATCCCGCGCGCGACGAGGTGTTCGGGCTGGTCGCGGTGGAGGCGCTGCTCGCCGGCACGCCGGTGATCGTGGCCGATGACTCGGGCTGCGCAGAGGTGATCGCCGCCACCGGCGGCGGCCGCATCGTGGCCCAGGGCGACGTCGCCGCGCTGGCCGCCGCCGTGCGCGACGTGCTGGCCGCGCCGGCGCGCTACCAGGTGGCGGAGGCCGATCGCCGGATCCGCGCGTGGCTGGCCAGCGACGCCATCGCCGCGCGCCTGGAGACGGTGTACGAGGCGCTCGTCGCGGTGGCACCCTTCGCCGTCCGATGAGGGGCGGCGGGCGCGCGCTCGCCTTCATGGCGTGCCCGCCGGCGGACTTCGCGCGCGTGAGCCGCTGCCTGCGCGCGGCCGCTCCCGACGCCCGCTGGGACTTCGTGTGCGCCTATCCGCCGCCGGAGGATCCGGGCAGCGGCGTGCGCGTGCTGCGCCCGGTGCGGCGCGCCGGCTTCGCGCTGGCGCTCATGGCGCGTGCGCTGGTCGCGCCCTACCGCTCGGTCTGGATCGCCGTCGAGGACCTGCGGCGCACCGACGCCGTGATGCCGGTCATGGCGCTCAGCCTCCTCCTGCGCGCCGGCGCCCGGAGCCTCATCGACCGCGCCGGGGGCCGCCGGCCCGTGACCGCCGCGTGGCGCGAGCCCCTCGGACTCATGCTCGCCGGGGCGCTGCTGCCCCTGGCGCGGGCCGTAACGGCGATCGGCCTGGCGCTCGTCCCCGCGCGAGCGCCGTCGGCGCGGCGCGGCCGCACCGCGCTCCTCATCCCGCTGCTGCCCGACCTCTCGCACACCTTCGTCTACCGCGAGGCGCTGGAGGTGCTGCGCCGCCACCCCGACTGGGAGGCCTACGTGCTGGAGCGCGGCGACGACCGGGTCGTTCACCGCGAGGCCGCCGAGCTCGCCCGTCGCGCGACGCCGGTACCCGTGCTGGGCCCGGCGGCCTATCTGTGGACCTACCTGCGTCACTGGCTCACGCGGCCGCGGGCGATGGCCGGGCTGATCCGCTTCCTGCAGCCGCACACGGCCGACTTCGGGCCCGGCGCGCCTGCCCGCGACGGTTACGCGTTCCTCCGGCTCGAGTACCTGCAGCACAGCAACTACGTCGCGCGGGGCCTCATGCTGGCCGAGCACCTCCGCCGGCGCGGCGTCGGTTACGTCCACGTGTGGGGCACGACGTACCCGGCCGTGCGCGCGCTGGTCGCCCATCGCCTGCTCGGCGTGCGCGTGAGCCTCTCGACGTTCGTCGACTTCGACTACCCGACGCCGTTCCACATGCTGGACGAGAAGCTGGCGGCGGCGCGCTTCGTCACGACCTGCAGCGCGTTCTGCGCTGCGCGGCTGGGCGCGCGCTGCCCGGGCGCCGCCTCGAAGCTCGCGGTGCTCCGGCCGTCGGTGGCGGCCGGGTACGCCGACGGCAAGGCGCGGCGGGCGCGCGACGGCCGCTCGCGCGTGGTCTACGTCGGCCGCTTCGTCGCCAAGAAGGGTCTCGACACGCTGATCGAGGCGTGCGCGCGCCTGCGGGCGCGCGGGGTGGCCATCGATGCGCGGCTCTACGGCAGCGGCGAGGAAGACGAGCGGCTCCGCGCGCGCATCGCGCGCCTGGACCTGGGCGCCATCGTGCGCATCGAGGCGCCCGTCGTCAACGAGCGGCTCTACGAGACGATGAACGAGGACGACGTGGTCGTGGTGCCCTCGCGCCTCATGCCCGACGGCGAGCGCGACGGCATTCCCGTCGTGCTCATCGAGGCGATGGCCGCGGGCGTGACGGTCGTCTCCACGGCGGTCTCCGGCATCCCCGAGCTGATCGAGGACGGGAAGAACGGCTACCTGGCGGCCTCCGACGATCCCGTCGCCCTCGCCGACCTGCTCGCCGTGTTGCTCACGACGCCGGAGCGTCGCCGCCGCGTCGCGGACGCCGCGCGCCGCACCGTCGCCGAGCGGTTCGATCTCGAGACGGCCGGCGCGCGGCTGGCCGGCTGGATCAGCCGAGAAAGCGCGTCCGGAGCGTGAGCGAGGCGAGATAGGCGCGCGAGGTGCGCCGCGTGGCGCGCAGCCGTCGGCGCTTGGCCAGCATGCGCGGAGCCAGTCGCACCAGCCGGCCGAGCGCGATCAGGAGCGAGCGTGGATGCGCGCGCAGGTGCATGGCCACGTCGCGCAGCGTGCGGAGGAGGATCGGGCCGAGGTGCCGCGCCACCTCGGAGGGCGCGTCGTTCTTCAGCATGACCAGGAAGCGGTTCGCGACCGGCAGCGCCGCCACCTCCGCCCGCTTGTCGAGGCCCGTGCCGCCGCGCATGTGGGCGCCGCGCGCGGCCGGCGTGAACACGCAGCGCCAGCCGCGCTGCTGGGCGCGCCAGTCGAGGTCCACGTCCTCGAAGTAGGCGAAGAGATCCTCGTCGAAGATCTCGCCGTCGAGCGCCAGGTCTTCCAGCATGCGCCGCCGATAGAGCGCCGCGCACGCGCTGGCCCCGAACACCAGGCACTCGGCGGGATACTCGTCCGGCCGCCGCCGCGCCGGATCGCATCCGTAGACGTAGCGGCTCGGCAGGAGCCAGTGCCCGTAGCAGTCGATCGCGTCCACCACACCCTGCGGCCGGAGCTGGCGCATGGCCCCCGCCGCCCAGCCGGCTTCGGGGCGACGCTCCAGCGCCTCGACGAGGGCGGCGACGAACTCCGGCTCCAGGACGACGTCGAAGTTGAGGCTCAGCACGTAGGCGCCGGTGGTGGCGCGGATACCGGCGTTGAGCGCGGCGCTGAAGCCGGCGTTGTGGCCGAGGCGAATGACGCGCGCGCCGGGAAACTCGCGCTCGATCCGCTCGGCGCTGCCGTCGGTGGAGCCGTTGTCGACGACGACGATTTCCAGCGCGGGCCACGTCTGCTTGGCGAGCGATGGGAACACGAGGTCCACGAGCGCGCCGCAATCGAGGTTGACGAGGATCGCGCCGACGCGCGGCGGGCTCACGCCGGCCCCGGGCCGTAGCGGCCGCGCGCGTGATGCCAGGCGCCCCGCAGCACGGCGCCGACGCCGGCGGGCCGCGGCGCCTCCGCGGTGACGAGCGCGTGGAGCAGGTTGAGCGCGACGATGACGGCGGCGCGCACCCGGCGGTGCACGGGGCCCGCCGGCGCCGTGCGCTCGGCCACCCGCAGCTGGTTGCGGGTGCCGAAGTAGAGCCGGGCGGCGGCGCGCCGGCCGATCGAGCGGCTGCCGTCGTGCAGGGCCACCGCGTCGCCCACGCACAGGCTCGTGAAGCCGGCCCCCCGCGCGCGCCGGCAGAAATCGACGTCCTCGAACGAGAAGAAGTAAGCCTCGTCGAGCAGGCCCACGCGCTCCAGCACCTCGCGCGCGATGAGCATCACGCAGCCGCTCACCGCGTCCACCTCCGCGCTCGCCCGCGGCCGGTAGCGATCGTGCCAGCCGAGCAGGCGCATGCGGCCCGTCGCGGCCGAGAAGCGGATGCCGGCCGACAGCACGTGGTCGGGATCGTCGCGCGCGACGAGCACCGGCGCGGCGATGCCGGCGCCCGGCCACGCCGTGAGCGCGCGCTCCAGGTGCTCCACGCAGTCGGGCGGCAGCACGGCGTCGCTGTTGACGAGCAGCACGAGGTCCGCGCCGCGCCCGAGCGCCGCGCGGATGCCCAGATTGCTGCCGCCCGAGAAGCCGAGGTTGTCGGGGCTGATGAGGACGGTGGCGCGCGGCGCGAACGCGCGCAGCCGCTCGGCGGAGCCGTCGCCGGAGCCATTGTCCACGACGAGCACGTCGTCGATCGCGCGCTCGGACTGGCGCAGCGAGCCGAGCGCGCGGAGCGTCTCGTCCGGGGTGCGGTAGTTGACCACCACGGCGGCCAGCCGCATGCCCCTATTGTTGCAGCATCGGCCTCAGCGACCGCCAGACCGTCTCCGCCACCCGGCGCTGGCCGTCCGCGTTGGGATGGATGCCGTCCGCCTGGTTGAGCGCGGGCATTCCGGCCACGCCCTCCAGCAGGAAGGGCAGCAGCGGCGCCGACGTCTGGCGGGCCACGGCGGGAAACGCGGCGGCGAACGCGCGCGTGTAGGGCGCGCCGTAGTTGGGCGGCAGCCGCATGCCGGCCAGCAGCACGCGCGCGCCGCCCGCGCGCAGCCGCGTGACGATCGCCACCAGGTTGTCGCGCATCGCCTCCACCGGCAGGCCACGCAGGCCGTCGTTGGCGCCGAGGGCGACGATCACGATGGCCGGCCGCGCGCGCAGCACCCAGTCGAGGCGGCGCAGCGCGCCGGCGGTGGTGTCGCCGCTGACGCCGGCGTTGACGACGTGGTAGGCGAAGCCCGCGCGCCGCAGCCGCGCCTCCAGCAGGGCGGGGTACGCGTCCTCGGCGGGGACGCCGAGCCCGGCCGTGAGGCTGTCGCCGAGCGCAACGATCACCGGCTCTTGCGCGGGCGCGGACACCGCCGCCACGAGCGCGGCGAGCGCGACGAGGAGCACACGCACGGCGGCGAGGGGCCTCACGAGCCGAGTGTAGTATGGCGTGATGATGATTCGCGTCCGCGACCTCGTGATGCGCCTCGAGAGCGGCGGACGCCCGGTCACGATCCTCGACGGTGTCAGCCTCGACGTCGCCGCCGGCGAAGTGGTCGCGGTCACCGGTCCCTCCGGCAGCGGCAAGTCCACGCTGCTCGGGCTCATCGCCGGCCTCGACACGCCGAGCGGCGGCTCCATCGCCGTGGACGGCGTCGACGTCACCGCGCTCGGCGAGGCGGAGCTCGCGCGCTTCCGGCGCCGCACGATCGGCTTCGTGTTCCAGTCCTATCACCTGATCCCTACGCTCACCGCCGCCGAGAACGTCGCGGTGCCGCTCGAGCTGGCCTCCGCCGCCGAGCCGCTGCCCACCGCCGCGCGGCTGCTGGGCGAGGTGGGGCTGGCCGAGCGCGCGCATCACTATCCGGCGCAGCTCTCCGGCGGCGAGCAGCAGCGCGTGGCGATCGCGCGCGCCGTCGCGCTCTCGCCGCCGCTGCTGCTGGCCGACGAACCCACCGGCAACCTCGACTCCACGACGGGCGGCGCGATCGTGGATCTGCTGCTGGCGCTCAACCGCGAGCGCGGCTCCACGCTGCTGCTCGTCACGCACGACGCGGCGCTGGCCGGCCGCGCCGCGCGCGCCGTCGCCCTGCGTGACGGCCGCGTCGTGAACGGTCACCACCGGGCATGAGCCGCGTCGCGCTGCGGCTGGCCCGGCGTCAGGCGCGCGGCGGCCGCCGCCATCTCACGGCGCTCTTCGCCTGCGTGGCGCTCGGCGTGGGGGCGCTGGTCGCGGTCGGCACGCTCGGAGCCGGGCTCGAGAGCACGCTGGCGCGCGAGGCCAAGGCGCTGCTCGGCGGCGACGTCGAGCTGCGCGCGGCGCGGCCCCTGCCCGACGACGCCGAGGCCGCGCTGGCGCGGCTCGAGCGGTCCGGCGCCCGCGTCGTGCGGGTGCGCGAGCTCGTGGGGATGGCGCGGACGATGGCGGGCGGCGGCAGCGTGCTGGTCGAGCTGAAGACGCCGACTGCGGGCTATCCACTCTACGGCGCGCTGTCGACGGCGCCGGCGGCGCCGCTCGCGACGCTGCTCGACGACGAGGGCGCGGTCGTCCAGCGCGAGCTGCTCGACCGGCTGGGCCTGGCGGTCGGCGATCGCCTGACGATCGGCGAGGCCACGCTGACGATCCGCGGCGTCGTCGAGGCGGAGCCGGACCGCGCGGCCAGCCTCGTGCGCCTGGGGCCACGCGTGTTCCTCTCGCCCGCTGCGCTCGAGCACGCCGGCCTCGTCGCCTTCGGCAGCCGGGTCCGCTACCGCGTCCTCGTGCGCCTGCCGCCGGGCCTCGCGGCGGGCGACACGCGCGCCCGCCTCGCGCGCGACATCGCCGATCCCGGCGTGCGCGTCGCCGCCTACGACGAAGCGCAGCCCGGCCTGCGCCGGTTCTTCTCGCAGCTCACGAGCTACCTCGGGCTCGTCGGCCTCGCCAGCCTGCTCGTGGGCGGCATCGGCGTGGCGACTTCCGTCTCGGCCTTCGTCGCCCGCCAGGTGCCGTCGATCGCGGCGCTCAAGGCGCTGGGCGCGGAGACGCGCACGCTGGTGGCGACCTACGTCATCCAGACGCAGGTGGTCGCGCTCCTCGCCAGCCTCCTGGGCGCCGGGCTCGGCCTGGCCGTGCAGCCGGTGCTCACCGCGGCGCTCGCCGGGCTGGTGCCGTTCGCGCTGGAGCCGAAGCCCGAGCCGTGGACGATCGGCCGCGCGATCGTCATGGGCCTGGCCACCACGCTGCTGTGCACGTGGGCGCCGCTGGCGGCGGTGCGGGCGGTGCCGGCGTGGCTGCTCCTGCGCCGCGACGTCGAGCCGGCGGCGCGCGGGCGCGGCGTGAGAACGCTGCTGCCCGTCACGGTCGGCCTGGCGGCGCTGGCGCTGTGGCAGGCGGGCTCGCTCAAGATCGGCGGGATCTTCGTCGGCGCCTCGCTCGCCGCGCTCCTCGCGCTGCTCGCGCTCGCGCGCGGCCTCACCGCGCTCGCGCGCCGGCTGCCCCGCGCGCGCGGCCTGGCCTGGCGGCACGGGCTGGCGGCGCTACAGCGCCCGGGCGGTCACGCGCCGCGCGTGGTCGTGGCGCTCGGCGTCGCCGTGATGCTGCTGGTGACCGTGGCGCTGCTGGAGGGCGTGCTGGGCCGCCAGATCGACTACGAGCAGCGCCGCGAGGCGCCGTCGTTCTTCTTCCTCGACGTCCAGACCGACCAGGTCGAGGACTTCGCGCGGCTCGCCGAGCGCACGGGCGGCAGCCGTCCGGTCTTCACGCCGGTCGTGCGCGCGCGGCTCGCCGCCGTGGACGGCGCACGGGTGACGCGCGAGGTGGTGGAGCGCCGGCGCGCGCGCGACGAGGACGGGCGCTGGTTCTTCACGCGCGAGTACGCGCTGACGTGGGCGGAGGCGCCACCGGCCGGCACGGTGCTGACCGCGGGGACGTGGTGGACGCCGGCCCAGGGCCATGCCCGCGCGCTGGCCTCGATCGAGGAGAGCGCGGCGCGCCACCTGGGCGTGCGTCCCGGCTCGCGCCTGACGTTCGACGTGCAGGGCGTCGCCATCGACGTGGAGATCACCGGCGTTCGCCGGGTGGACTGGCAGAACCTGACCACGAACTTCTTCTTCGTGCTCTCGCCGGCAGCGCTCGCGGGCGCGCCGGCGACCTGGGTGGCGACGACCCGCGTGGCAGGGGAACGGGAGGCGGCGCTGCAGAACGCGGTGGTCGCCGCATTCCCCAACGTGACCGCCATCCCGCTGCGCGACGTCCTCGAGCGCGTCGCCGCCGTACTGGGCGACATCGCCGTGGCGGTGCGGCTGGTGGCGCTCTTCACGCTGGGCGCCGGCGTGGTGGTGATGGCGGGCGCGCTGGCCGCCACGCGCTCGCAGCGGCTCTACGAGTCGGTCGTGTTGCGCACGCTCGGCGCCACGCGCGGCCTCGTCGCCCGCGCCTTCGCCGTGGAGTATGGCCTGCTCGGCGCCGCGGCCGGTGTGGGCGGCACCGTCCTCGCCACCGTGCTCGCCTGGGCCGTCGTCCGCTGGGTGCTGGACGCCCCGTGGTCCTTCGACCCCACGCCGCTGCTCATCGGCCTCGCCGCCACCGTCGCGCTCGCGCTCGCCGTCGGCTTCCTGGTAACGTTCCGTCTGCTGGGCCAGAAACCATTGCCCGTGCTACGCCGCGAGTAGCTTCTAGACGCGAGCAGCATCGGCGAGGAGCGAGCAGGGCGAGGCGCCCGACCGAGGGCGACCGAGGCGTATGCCCCATACGCCGCGGGGAGACCCGAGGGAGGGCAACGAAGCCATGCGACGCTCATCGTCGATGCGTGAGGAGGCAGGCATGTTCACGCCCATGGGTCTGGACCACGTCGTCTTTCGGGTGCGCGACCAGGCCGCCGCGCAGAAGTTCTACGTGGACGTGCTCGGCTGCACGGTGGACCACGTCAACGAGCGGATCTCGCTGATCCACCTGCGCTTCGGCGAGGCGTACATCGACCTGCTGCCGGCGACGGCGGAGGCGCCGGCCGCCGCGCCCGGCGGCGTCGATCACGTGTGTCTGTCGGTGCGCTGCGACGACCTCGAGAAAGTCGCGGCCTCGCTGCGCCAGCGCGGCGTGACGCTCGACGGCGACGTGGTCACGCGCCGCGGCGCTTTCGGCACGGGGCCCTCGCTCTACCTGCGCGATCCCGATGGCCACCTCATCGAGCTGAAGCCTCGCGGGTGATCGCTGGCATCGCGCTTGCTGAAGGCGTAGGCATGAAGGCCGTCCTTCTCGCGCTCGTCACGCTGCCGCTGCTGTTCGGCCCGGCCGTCGCGCAGCTAGCTCCGCCGCCCGCCAAGGGCGATCGCGAGCCCGTCCAGCACGGCGCCCAGCCGAATCCCGGCGAGGTGCGCCCCGGCACGGCCGAGGGCGATGCTCCGTCGGCGGCCGCGGGCGACCTCGTCACGCGCCAGGAGCGCCGCATCCTGGGCCTGCCGATCACCACTGCGCTGGTGCTCGCCGGCCTCGTGGTGGCGCTCCTGGTCGTGGCGGGTGTGGTGATTCCAGGCGCGAACCGCCGCAATCGTG
Organism: Candidatus Rokuibacteriota bacterium; assembly: GCA_003220265.1. Taxonomy (GTDB): domain Bacteria; phylum Methylomirabilota; class Methylomirabilia; order Rokubacteriales; family CSP1-6; genus AR5. Next base: position 51,814 of record QHRW01000121.1, read on the forward strand.
CTCGCGGCGGCGGCACCTACGGCCCCCGCTAGCTCGGTCTGACCCTTCCCGAAGATTCGCGCCCCGGGCGTCACGCCAGCCATCCGCCGGGCCCGGCCCCGCCGTAGCCACCATGATGAATACTGGCAGGGCGCGCTTTTATGCTGGTTTGTATGGCCCGGGGATAGTACTTTTGGCCCACTGCAATGCCGCCGTTTGATCTCGACGCCTGGGTAGCGCGCTCCGGCGCCCTCGACCTGGACGCCATCCCCTGGGCCGATGTCGCCAAGCATGAGGTCCCGCCGGACGCGGTCCGCACGTTGACCTACATGCAGGACATCGAGCGCCACACGATCATCTACCTGCGCTCGCTGCTGGCGACGCGCGCGGTGGACGATCCGGAGGTCTCGACGTTCCTGGCCTGCTGGCTCCACGAGGAAACGTTCCACGGCATCGCGCTGTCGCGCTTCCTCGAGTGCGCCGGCCACCCGGTGCCTCCGCGGCCGACCCCGCGTGGCCAGGAGCCGATCGCCAAGCGGCTCGAGTCGTGGGCGACCTCGATGGTCAGCAAGGCTTGGCCGGACTTCTGCGCCGTCCACATGACGTGGGGCGCGATCAACGAGCTGACGACGCTCACCGGCTATCTCCGGCTGAAGACCGTGGCGCGCCATCCGGTGCTCGACGAGCTCCTCGAGACGATCATGCGCGACGAGTCGCGCCACTTCTTCTTCTACTACCGGCAGGCGGAGATCCGGCTGCAGCGCCCGGTGGCGGCGCGGGTCGCGCGGCTGCTGGTGGACAGGTTCTGGGCGCCGGTGGGCAGCGGCGTCGGCAGCGACGAGGATCTGAAATTCATGGCCCGCTATCTGTTCTCGGGCGACGAGGGCCGCGCGCAGGCGCGCAAGGTGGACGACACGCTCCGGAAGCTTCCGGGGTTCGCCAACGCGCAGCTCCTCGAAGCGTGGATGGATCGGCACGTGGGCCCCACTGGGCACAACGGAGGACTGAATGGCCACCGCCACAACTGAGCACTACCGCGCATACACCCCCAAGCCGTTCACGCGCTCCGAGCGCGACACGGTCACGATCCTCTTCGGCGGCCTGCACTGGCGCATCGAGCGGATCATCCAGGGTGTGCTGCAGAGCAGCGGCTACAAGGCACAGATCCTGCCGGTGGCCACCAAGGAAGACCTGCTCACGGGCCGCGAGGTGGCCGACATCGGGCAGTGCTGCCCGACCAGCTTCACCACCGGCAACCTCGTCAACTTCCTGAAGAAGGAAGCCAAGGTCTCGAGCGCCGAGGACGTCAGCAAGAAGTTCGTCTACCTCACGGCCGGCTCCTGCGGCGCCTGCCGCTTCGGCCAGTACCACCAGTCCTACGAGCTCGCCCTGCGCAACAGCGGGCTCGAGATGTTCCGCATGTTCCTCATGGCCCAGGACAACCTGGACCAGAAGATGGGCGACGGCCTCGACCTCAACCTGCCGATGACGCTCGGCTGCCTCTGGGGCATCTTCTGCACCGACCTCATCCAGGACCTCGAATACCAGGTCCGGCCCTACGAGGTGCTCCCCGGGCAGACGGAAGCGGTGGTCAAGGAGAGCGTCGAGTATCTCTACGAGATCTTCCGCAACCGCCCGAAGATGACGCCCAAGAAGTCGGTACTGTGGCACCTGACGACGCCGTACTTCACGCGCGCCATGAAGGAGATCCGCCGGAAGTTCGCGGAGATCGAGGTGGACCGCCTGCGCGTGAAGCCGAAGGTGAAGATCACCGGCGAGTTCTACCTGCAGACGGTCGAGGGCGACCCGAACTACAACATCCACAAGTGGCTCGAGGCCGAGGGCGCGGAAGTCTACCCGGCCGCCATCACCATCTGGATGGAGTACCTGCTGCGCCTCGGCCTGCAGCGCTTCGAGGACTACAGCGGCATCGAGAAGCACGCGCGCCTGAAGCTCGGGCTCGGCCGGGCCGTGCAGGGCATCTACCGGCTCACGGTCAACCGGCTGCGCCGGGCCATGGGCAACCTGCCGCACGAGAGCCCGAGCCAGTTCGAGCTGCGGCGGCTGGCCGCGCCCTACTTCCACCGCAACCTCGACGGCGGCGAGGGCGACATGCTGGTCGGCAAGTCGATCTGGGCCTACCAGAAGAAGAAGGCCCACATGATCTGCGAGCTGTCGCCGTACTCCTGCATGCCCAACACGATGTCGATCGGCGCCATGTCGGGCGTGCTCGGCAAGTTCCCCGAGATCCTCTACGCGCCGCTGGAGATCAAGGGCGACGCCGAGGTCCACGCGCTCTCGCGCTGCCAGATGATCCTCACCGAGGCCAAGAAGCGCGCCCAGAAGGAGTTCGACGACGTGCTGGCCCGCACCGGCCTCACGGTGGACGAGGTGCGCGCGTACCTGCACGCGCATCCCGAGATGAAGAAGGCCACCTACAAGATCCCCCACGACAACACCGCCGCCGGCACCGCCGCCAAGCTCGTGCGGCACGTGGCGCAGAAGATGGGCCGCCGCCTGGCGGCCACGGCGTGAGGCCGGTCCGCTCATGAGGACTGTCGGAGTCGATGTCGGGTCCACCACTGTCAAGTCCGTGGTGATGGAGGACGGCAAGGTCACCTGGCAGGACTACCAGCGGCACAACACCCGCCAGGCGGAGAAAGTGGTCGAGTTCCTCGGCCGCATGGAGGCCGAGGCCGGCCTTACGCCGAGCCAGGACCGCATCTTCTTCACGGGCTCGGGCGCCGGCTTCCTCGCTCCGCTGGTGGGCGCCAAGCAGATCCAGGAAGTGGTCGCCGTCGCCGCCTGCGTCGAGCGGGAGCATCCCGACGTGCGCTTCGTGTCCGAGATCGGCGGC
>QHRW01000174.1 GCA_003220265.1 Candidatus Rokuibacteriota bacterium
CTGGATTGGACACGGCGGCGCTCGGCCATCTCCGGCGACAGCGGGTGCGCCGCGTGCGGCCCGAACTGGAGGGGACCGGCGGACGCCCGCAGGAGACGAAGCATCTCGGCCGTCTCCGGGTCGATCGGCACCTCGTCGCCCACGTCGAGGAGACTGGGGAACTCCGGATGCGTCCGCTGCATCTTGACCGAGTGGGAGCCGGCCTCGGGGTCGCAGGGATGCATCAGCCACGCGCGCTCGCAGTCGAGGATCGCCAGCGCGGCGTCGAGGACATCGCTCATCATCTGCTCGAGATCGCTCGTTCCCTGGATCGCCAGGTTCACGCGATCCATGCTCTCGGCAACCCATCGCCGCCCGTGGCGGTCCTCCTCGGCCCGCTTGCGGTCGGTGACGTCGACCATCACGCCGCGCAGACGGACCGGGCGGCCGCCCTCGACCACCACGGTCACCAGGTCGCGCAGCCAGACCACGCGTCCGTCCGCGGCGATCATGCGGCATTCGAAGTCGTGGCTTGGCTTCTCGGGGGTGCAGTCGAGGCAGTACCGCACCACCCAGTCGCGGTCGTCGGGGTGAAGGTGGTCCTTCCAGAACGCCGGCTCCCGGAGCCATCGCTCCGCCGGGTAACCGAGAATGCGTTCGGCCTGTTCACTCACGAAGGAGAACGCGAGGGTCTCGCGGTCCGCCTCCCACACGATGCCGTCGACCGAGTCGACCAGGTCCACGAACCGTTGCCGAGCGTCGAGCGCCTCGGTCGCGGTCTGGCGCAGCTCCGCCGTGCGTTCCGCCACCCGGGCTTCCAGATCACGACGCGCCTGGGACAGCGCGTCCTCGGCTCGACGGTGCGCGTCGATGAGGCGGGCGCTCTGAAATGCGGTCGCGGCGTGATTCGCGGCCACCGAGAGCAGCAGCTGATCGGTCTCGCCGGGAAACCCGGCGCCGCCCGCCGCGGCCACGAGCCCGCCCTCGCCATTCACGCCGATCGGCATCACCACGCCGCGGAGCGCTTGGTCGCGCCCGTCCACGTCGGGGACGATCTCCCTCCGCACGAGCGGGCCCCCGACAGTGAGGCGGCGTTGCAGCCACTCGGGAAATGCTGGCCACGCCTGGCCCCGGACGGCGTCCACCACCGCGCCGCCGGCGGGATCGCACAGACGCACGAAGGCGAAATCGAGGTGCAACGCCCCGACCAGCACGTCGGCCAGCCCGGTGGCGATGACCGGCGGCTCTCGGCCGACCCACGCCGCCGGGATCGTGGAGAGCGCCACGAGGTCTCTCAGCGCCCGTCGCAGCCGGCGGTTCTCGGCCTCGGGATCCATGAGCCGTCAGTACGTTACCGCGCCATGCGGCTGGCTGCCGCTCGTTCCCGCAGCTCGAGGAGAAACTGGTCGGGCGGCACGAAGAACGGGTTCTCCTGCAGGACGCCGCCGATAATGACGACGGGGTGGGTGCGCATGATGTCCATCGTAACGGTCGACGCGAACCTCGTGAGGTCGTACGTGCAGATCACCGGGTCGTCGTACTTCGGCAGCACGTAGTTCAGGCGCGTCTCGTACTCCACGAGGTCGACGACCCCCGGCTTGTCGACCAGCGCCCATTCCATGTGGGCCACCAGCCTGGTGAGCGGATAGCCGCCCGCGGCGCCCGACTGCAGCACCTCTTCGATCAACGCCAGCATCGCGTCCTGGTCGAAGCGCTCCTGGCGGAGGTACGCCTCCTGCCACGGCCGTACCTCCAGCTGGCCCGTCCCGATCACCGTTTCGACGTCGACGCCATTCCCGGCAAGCCGCTCCAGGTATTCGTCGCGCTGTTCCGGGTCGATGATGTGAAACCCCTTTTCGCCGCGATCGAGCCCGTCCCTGATGAAGGAGCGCAGCACGCGGTGCTCCTCGTCGATACTGTTGAAGAGCGCGCAGATGTGACGTTCGCGGCCGAGGGTTCCCCCGGCGAAGTCGACGGAACGCTCGCTTGACATGCCCTCATCTCCTTTCGGTCGGCAGTGAAAACTGCACGATCGCCCCGTGCGGCAGGTTGGACACCGCCCACAGCCGGCCGCCGTGCCGCCGACCCAGCCCGTGACGAGTACGGCCACCAGCAACAGTTGACCGCCGGCGATCGTCAGCGGTCGGAGGCTCACGGCGACGACCATGGCGGCCGCGACACAGACAACGGGCAGACTGTAACGAGCGAGCGCGGTCACCGAGCGCGGTCACCGATGTACACCATCCGTCCACATGCTCGATCGCCGGCTCGCGATGAAGTCAGCCGACCCGGCGCCATCGTAGTTCCCCGGAGGGTGTCGGTCTACCCTACCTTCGTCGGGTTCGGTGGGTGGTCCTGACGTTCACGGTTAGAGCTCCCGCAAGAACGTCACCAGGTCCTGTTTCTCCTGAGCGGTCAGCTGGGTGCCGAGGATCAGGTTGAAGAACTCCACCGTGTCGTCGAGTGTCAGCAGGCGGCCGTCGTGGAGGTAGGGCGGCGTGTCCTTCACGCCGCGCAGCGGAAACGTCTTGATGGGCCCGTCGGCGGAGGCCATCATGCCGTTGATCCGCTGGGGCCGGTAGAAGCGCTCGGCTCGAAGGTTGTGCATGAGGTTGTCCGTATAGTACGGCGGCACGTGGCACGTGGCGCACTGTCCCTTGCCGAAGAAGATCGCCTGCCCCCTGAGCTCGGACGGCGTCGCGCGCTTGGGGTCGAGCTTGCCGAAGACGTCGAGCTTGGGCGCCGGCGGGAAGTCCAGCAGTTCCTGGAACTCCGCCATGTCGTGGACCTGGCTTCCCCGCTCGAGGATGTTGACACCCTTCTTGGTGGCGATCACCGGGTCGCCGTCGAAGTAGGCCGCCCGCTGCTCGAACTCCGTGAAATCCTCGACGGTCTTCAGCCCACGCTGGGACCCGAAGATCCGCTGGACGTTCACGCCGCGCAGCGTCGGCGTGTCGATGCGATGGCGGAACTCCTGCGGGCGAATGTCCCCGACCTGGTGGGTGGCGCCGTTGCTGGAGCCGTTCTGGTGGCAGTCGAAGCAGGCGACGCCCAGGCTGGGGCGCTCGCTGCGCCGATCCGCCGTGAGGTTGAACTGCTGCTGGGCGAACGGCGTCACCAGCAGCCGCAGCCCTTCCAGCTGCTTGGGGTTGAGGATGCCGTTGAACAGCTCGTAGTAGTTGTCGGAGGTGACGAGATGCCCGCGAGAGACGTCGCCCAGATCCGGACGCGTGGTGAGGTAGATCGGTGCCGGAAATTCCGGTAGGAAGGCATCGGGCAGATCGAAGTCGAGATCGAAGCGCGTCAGGTCGCGGCTGGTCTGCTTCTTGATCTCGGCGATCTGGAACCCCGGAAATACCATGCCGCCCTCCGGATGATTCGGATGGGGCAACGGCATGAACCCCGCGGGGAAGAGGCCCTGGTCACGGATGTCCTCCGGCGTCATGGCCGCCATGGCGTCCCAGGTGACGCCAGCAGGCAGCTTGACGCGCACGCCGCCCTGGATCGGCTTGCCGCGGCTCATCGTGGCATCGCCGAGCGGCCGGTCGGCCAGGTCATAGCGCGCGGCCAGTAGATCGCGCTGGCGCCGCTCGACGTCCGGTTTGGCGGCGCGCATGCGCGCGAGCACCGTCTGGAAGTCTTCCTCGTTGACAGGCAGGTAGCTCGACGCCGGCGGCGTGGCCGCGCCGGCTCCCGGAGCCTGCATGGCCCGGGCCCCTGCCACCATTCCCACGATCACCAGTCCCAATGCCGCCGTGATCACCATGCGACGCATCGTGCATCTCCCCTCGCTTGACTTCTGACCGTTGAGACGCGCGGGAAGCGGTCGCGGTTTCGGCCGGCCGCGTCAGGGTCGCTTCGACGACTCGCTTGACCCTCTCGCGTTGCACGTAACCTCGTCGACGCCGCCGCCATCTCAAGCGATGAGCACACAGGAGGTCGGTGACACATGGAGACGATGCGCACAAGTATTGAGACAACCGCCCGCGGGCGGCTGATGGCGCAGCTCGAGGGCATCGAGCACCGGCTGCAGAACGAGGTCGAGGTTCCGCCGGCGACCTTCGCCGGGGGCGACTTCCTCGACGTCGCGCAGAGCGTCGAGCAGCAGGAGCTGGCGCGCCTCGTTGTCTCACGGCATGCCGAGCGCGTCCGGCGTCTGCGGATCGCCCTCGCGCGGCTTCAGGACGGCGAGTACGGCATCTGCTCCGTCTGCCGCGCCTCGATTCCGCCGAAGCGCCTGCGGGCGCTTCCGGACACGATGACCTGCGTCGCGTGTCAGGAGCAGCTCGAACGCATCGCCGTACGCTGAGGCGCGGGAACTGCTGGATTGAACGGGCACATCACCCACATCGAGGAGGTCCTGTCATGAGGTACGCATTGTTCGTTCCGCTCATCGTGGCCACCGCTGCCGGTTGCGCCACGATGCAGGCGGCCGGGACGCGGTCGACGGAACAGATCCTCAGCGCCGCGGGCTTCCACATGGAGGCGGCCGACACCCCGGAGAAGCTCGCCGATCTGCAGACGGCGCCGGCGAGGCAGGTGCTCCCGCAGACCCGCGATGGCAAGACGGCCTACGTCTATCGTGATCCGAACGGCTGCCACTGCCTGTACGTGGGCGGCGAGCCGGAATATCAGCAATACCAGAAGCTGCGGCTCCAGAAGGACATCGCCGACGAGGAGTCGAACGCGGCCCTCACCCAAGGTTGGGCCCCCTGGGGCGGCTGGGGTCCGGCCGGCTGGGGCCCGGGCGGCTGGGGGACGTGGCGTCAATGGCCGTGAGGGGCACGCTCCGCAAGTTATCGCTAGCGGTCATCACAGCGCTCGCCTTCTCCGGCGCGGTCTCGACCGAGTCCAGCGCCGCGGATGGTACGCCTGTCCGATTTGCGGCCCGCGTCACGTGGATCGCCGCCGAGACCATGGTGGTGTCGACGGACGACGGCCTGGCCGTGAGCGTCGATCTTTCGCAGGTGGCGCAGGACGAGTATCAGCGCCTCGCCGCGGGCGCATACGTCATCGTCACCGGGGCGCTGGGCGGCGGCCGCATCCTGGCCACGTCGATCGAAGCCCCGGAGCCATGAGCATGCTGAAACGGCTTCTCGCAGGGATCATCGGGCTCGCCATGGTGGCGGTCGCCCAGCCGGCGAGCGCGTTCGTTGCCGAGGTGGCGACGTCGATTCCGGCCGCGGCGAGCGGCGACGAGGCGACGCTTGGCGAGGCGGTGTTCGCGGCCATCAAGGACGCCCTCACGCAGGCGATCGCGTTCACGCCGAGCCTGGTGCAGCTGCAGCGCGCCAAACGCTGAAGGCGATCGAGACCGTCGAGCCCACGTCGACCGACTAACGCTCGTCGGCCGGGGGCCGTGGAAGCGGCAGCCCTCCCCTCGACGAACGAGACCCGCCCATCCCATCGCGCTCGACGAACCTCAGGTCGCTCGGTCGTCTGTCCGATTCGTGCGGAAAGCGCAAGAACACGCTTGGGCAGTCACCAGCGCCGCCCTCCTGCCCTCATAAGCTCGACATGACGCGGAGGACCCGCTGAGCCATGTGGATTGTCCGACTCGCGCTGCGCCGCCCTTACACGTTCGTGGTGCTGGCGCTGTTGATCGCCGTCCTCGGCGTGGCCTCGATTGTGACGATGCCGGTCGACATCTTTCCCGCCATCAACATCCCGGTCGTCAACGTCATCTGGAGCTACTCGGGCCTGTCGCCGACCGAGATGCAGGACCGCGTCGTCAGCATCAGCGAGCGAGCCTTCACGACAACCGTCAGCGGGATCGAGCACATCGAGTCGGTGTCGCTGCGCGGCGTCGCCGTCACCCGGCTCTATTTCCATCCGAACGTCCCCATCGAGGCGGCCATCGCCCAGATCAATGCCCAGGCCCAGCAGATCG
>QHRW01000008.1 GCA_003220265.1 Candidatus Rokuibacteriota bacterium
TCTCCTTGGTGAGCGCGTCGAGCGCGCCCGGCGCCATCACCTGCTTGATGCTCTCCCACGTGCGGCGCAGCGTCGGCGGATGATTGGCCAGCGCCTTCCAGAAGTTGTTGACGCTGTCGACCTTGCGCGTGGCCATGATGTCGTCGTAGACCGAGCGCACCTCCGCGCTCGCCTGCGCGTACTCGATCAGCTTGACGGTGGTCATGTCTCTTGAACCGCCCCTCCTTGTTTCTTGGAACCGTGGGTCGACTATACTCCGAGGCTGATGATCTCCAAGGCCGTCAGCGACAACCTGGCGAAGGCGTCGTGGATCCGCCGCATGTTCGAGGAGGGCGCCCGCCTCAAGCAGGAGCGCGGGGCCGACAAGGTCTTCGACTTCACGCTGGGCAATCCGGAGATCGAGCCTCCGCCGGCGGTGCTGGCCGCGGCCCGCCGCATCCTCGAGAGCGACGCGCCGCACCTGCACGCCTACATGCCCAACGCCGGCCAGCCGCGCGTGCGCGAGGCCGTGGCCCGGCGGCTGGCCACGGCCACCGGCCTGCCCTACACCGCGAACCACGTCCTCATGACCGTGGGCGCCGGCGCCGCCCTCAACACCGTGCTGAAGGCGCTGCTCAACCCCGGCGACGAGGTGCTGACGGTCGCGCCGTTCTTCGTCGAGTACACGTTCTACGCCGAGAACTACGGCGGCCGCCTGGTCGTGGTGCCTCCGAAGGCCGACCTCACGCCCGACGTGGCGCGCCTGGAGGCTGCCCTTACGCCGCGCACGCGAGCGATCATCCTGAACTCGCCCAACAATCCGAGCGGCGTGATCTACCCGGCCTCGACGTTGGTCGAGATCGAGGCGCTGCTGGCTCGCACGACGCAGCCGATCGTGCTCATCAGCGACGAGCCGTATCGCGCGCTCGTCTTCGACGACGTGGAGGTGCCCCAGGTGCCGCCGCTCGTCACGCGCGCGATCGTGGCCACGTCGTGGTCCAAGTCGCTGGCGATTCCGGGCGAGCGCATCGGCTACCTGGCCTTCTCGCCGCGCATGCCGGAGGCCGCCGCGCTGTTCGAGGCGTGCACGTTCACCAGCCGGGTGCTCGGCTTCGTGAACGCGCCGGCGCTCTGGCAATGGGTGGTGGCCGAGGTGGGCGACCAGGTGATCGACGTGGCGCCGTATCGCGAGAAGCGCGACCTGATGTACGAGGGGCTGCGGCGCATCGGCTACGAGTGCGTCAAGCCGCAGGGCGCCTTCTACGTCTTCCCGCGCACGCCCATCGACGACGACGTGGCGTTCGTGCGCCTGCTGGCCGAGGAGGGTGTGCTGACCGTGCCCGGCTCGGGGTTCGGCATGCCCGGCCACATCCGCATCTCGCTCACCGTGGAGCGCGACACCGTGGTACGCGGGCTGCCAGGCTTCGAGCGCGCGTTCCGCGCGACGCGCGGGGGCCGGCCCTGAACATTCCCGCCGTGGTCGTCACCGCGGAGCCGCGGCCTTTTCTGAGGAAGCTGACCCACGTCATCTACGCGCTGCATGCGGCGAGCCTCGTCACCGGCATCGTCGGCGTCGCCACCGTGGTGGGCGCGTTCCTCACGGGCTGGCCCTCGATCATCGCCGTGATCCTCAACTACGTGTACCGCGGCGACGTGCGGGGCACCTGGCTCCAGTCGCACTTCCGCTGGCAGATCCGCACGTTCTGGTTCGGGCTGCTGTGGGTGGCGCTCTGCGGCCTCTTCGTGGTCCTCACGCTCGGCATCGGGCTGCTGATCGCCTGGATCCCACTCGTGTTCGTCGGCCTCTGGTTCATCTATCGCATCGCGCGCGGCTGGCTCCGGCTGGTGGACGACCGCCCGGCCTACCACTGACGTCAGGAGAGTGAACCGATGAAGATGCAACGCGTGAGCAGCCCCAAGCTGAACGAGCCGGCGCCCGGCACGTGGTCGAACTGCCGCGTCTACGGCAACCAGGTCTTCATCGCGGGCATGACCGCCGGCGACGGCAAGGGCGGCGTGCTCGGCGACGGCTCCGTATACAGCCTGGCCCGCGAGACGTTCACGAAGATCAAGCACCTGATCGAGGCGGCCGGCGGCACGATGAACGACGTCATCCGTGTCGATATCTATGTCACGGACATCAAGCAGCGGGAAGACGTGTGGAAGGCGCGCCGGGAGTTCTTCAGCGGCGATTTCCCAACCTCGACGCTGGTCGAGGTGCGCGCGCTCGCCATCCCGCAGCTCATGGTCGAGGTCAACGCGATCGGCTTCCTCGGCGGCAGCGCCGGCTAGGAGAACCCCAGGCGCCACGCGCCGGCCACCGCCGCCGCGGCCGCGGCGGTGAGCAGCGGCTGGAGCCATGCGGGCGGCGTCCGCCGCAGCGCGAGGGCGCCGGCCACGCCCAGCACGCCGCCGGCGAGCAGGCCGAACAGGTGCGCGAGGACGTCCACGTTCGGTCCCGTCCCGAACAGCACCAGCAGCAGCACGCTGGCCGCGAGGACGACCCAGGGCCTGCTGCCGCCCAGGCTCACGCGCGCCGGCGTCACGACACGCAGCGCGACGAGGATGCCGATGGCTCCGAAGATGGCCGTCGACGCGCCGACCGAGACGTGCGGCCCCGGCTGGGCGGCCGCGGTGAGGACGTTGCCGACGGCCCCCGCGAGCAGCACCAGCCACAGTCCCACGCCCGTCCCCGTGGCCTGGCACACCGCGCTGACGAGCAGCGCGCCGGCCACAGCGTTGCCGAGCACGTGCGGCGCGTCGGCGTGCAGCGTGAGGGCGGTCACGGCGCGCCACCACTCGCCGGCCATCAGGCGTGAGGCATCCGCGCTGCCGCGCTCGAACCAGACACTGCGGTCCGCGCGCGAGCCGGTGAGGGCGAAGACGGCGAGCAGCAGCAGGGCGACGTAGACGCCGGCGAGCGTCACCGGGCGCGCGGCGGGAGCGTGCGCGACGCGCGGGGCATCCGCGGCGTTCTCGCGGTCGTAGGCGGCGAGCGCGTCCAGCGCGGCGGCCGCGTCGGCCGCGGGCACCACGAGCGCCCAGCCCTCGAGGCTCTCGCGCAGCTCGTAGGGGACGTCGGCGGCCGCGAGCACCACCGCCCACTCGTCCGCGCGCGACCGGCTCGGTGTCACGCGCACCGCGCGCGCGGGCTCGAGCGCTTCGCTCAGCGCTTCTCCGCGGGCGTGGACGTGGCCGGGCCCATCCCCCAGACCTGGATGACGGTCTCCTCGTTCTTGGCGCCGTCGTAGTGGACCTTGCCCGCGTAGTGGATGACGTAGCTGCCCGCGGGCGCCGGCACGGTGGCGTTGGGGTCGAACACCGCGCCGGTCCCCATCCACCACGTCCCCGACAGCACGACGAAGAAGCGGTCGTTGGGATGGAAGTGCGGCCGGCTCATGTTGCCGGGCAGCCACTTGATGCGCACGACGTACGGCCCGGGCTTGCTGGGGTCGCCGAACAGGACGGCCTGCTCGTTGGTGCCGGCCGCGTTGCGCACCCACGTGATGTCGGCCGGCGTCTTGAAGTCCACCGCGGTGCGGTCGATGTCACCCGCGACGGCCGGCGGCGCGGCCACCAGCACGGCCAGCGCGAAGAGAACGGCCCGGGCGCTCATGCGTCGATCCACTCCTTGAGGAAGCGCGCGTAGCACTCGCGCTCGCCGGGCATCTTGGGCCACCCCGCCAGCAGCCGCGCGCTGGCCAGGAGCAGCCGGTCGCGCGCGTGCGTCCCGTTGTGGGCGTATTCCTCGAAGCTCGAGTGCGTGATCTTCTGGTTGTGCGGGTCGTCCTGGAACTTGCACGCCGTGAGCGCGACGGCCTGCAGATACGCCGTGCGATCGGCGCCGGAGGCCAGGTAGGCCGTGGCCACCGCCGTGGTCCGCGGCACGTCGTAGGCAAGGATCGCCTCGTCCAGATCCCGAAGCAGCGCCTCCGGCGAGCGGCCGGCCACGTCGAAGCCGGCGCACTCCTTCTCGCGCACGGACGTGAACAGCTTGTTGGCGCGCGCGACGTCGTTGACGAAGGCGGCCATGAGGTACAGCACGCGCGCCTGGTAGGGGCTGGCGGTCGCGCGCATCCAGTAGTTGGCGACGTTGCAGTAGTCGAACGCGTGCTGGGCGTCGGTGAACTGCCGCGGCACGGTCGTTCGCAGGATGAGCTCGGCCGCGCCGACCTGGATCGTGTCGGCGAGGCTTCGGATCGCCTTGCCGCCTTTTAGATGGGTGGTGACCAGGCTCCAGACGGTCGCGCCGTCGGCCTCCACGAGGAGCCGGATCATCTCCTCGACCTCGGTCGCGGTGAGCGGTGTCGTGTTCGTCTCCGCCAGCCGCTTGCCGGCGTCGGGAAGCTCGCTCGCCGCGGTCACGCACGCGGCGTCGTAGAGCGAGTAATACAGCGGGCCGACGGCCATGTCGGGGACGCCGATGTAATAGACGCCGCGGGCGTGATCCCAGCCCACGACGTCGGCCAGGTCGATGATGGCGCGCGCTCGCAGCGCCTTGTGGCCGGTGTTGCGCGCCTTGCGGCCGATGATCGTGTCCTGCAGGTCGATGAGGCCGAGGAAGAGCATGTGACCGCGCAGGAGCGGGCGCAGCTTCTCGTCGACGGCCAGGCCCAGGAAGAGGCCGTAGGAGCGCCGCACGTCGCCGCTCATCGTCGCGATCATGTGCGCGTGCAGCCGCTCCTCGGCGCTGCCCGCCTCGGTGATCGGCGCCTGCTCGGCGTTCCACACCACGGGGCCGTGGCTCGGCGGCGGGACGTCGAGCCCCTTCATGGTGGCGTACCGGCCGGGGTACTTGCCGAGCAGCTGGTTCCAGATGTCGAGGCCGGCCGGGACGTACCAGACGCTCTGCAAGAGCGGCAGCAGCCGGCAGCGCTCGGGCAGGAACGGCGCGAGGCTCGCGGCCGTGCGCAGGCCGAGGATCGTGTGGTCGTTGTTGACGAGCGTGATCTGCCCGTCGCGCACGTTGACGTGGTTCGGCACCTGCACGAACGGCGCCTCGGCCGTCATCACGGCGCCGAGCGCCGCGCCCAGCGGGCGGCCCTCGCGCCGCACCATCTGGAAGAAGAGGTCCGTCGTGCGGGGCTGGTCGCGCGTCAGGATGGCTTCGGTCAGCTCGTCCACGGCCGTGTCAGGCATCGCCGCGTCTCTCCCTAGAACAGCGGGCTGTTCGATTCGAGCCCCAGCATCGTACGCCCCACCGCCTCGTAGTTCACGAACTGGAGCTGGTTGTGACGGGTCACCACCTCGGCGTCGCGCGCGTAGCGCTCCAGCGGGCTGCTGTTGAAGATGGACGTGGTGCCCGCGGTGGCGCACACGATGTGCGTGGCCTGGGCCGCGCTCTGCGCCGCGTGGGTCATGGCCATGCGCAAGTCCGAGCGCTGCCGCTCGGTGACGAACTCGCCGGCCAGCACGGTCTCCCACATGGCCTGCACGGTGTCGAAGAGGAGCGCCCGGCCGGCGCGCAGCAGCGCCTCGGCTTCACCGATGCGGGCCTGCACGAGCGGGCGATCGCGCAGCAGCTCGGACGACGAGCGCGGGACCTTCACCTGGGCCAGTGCCACGAAGGCGTCGATGGCGGCGCGGGCCACGCCGAGGCCGACGCAGCAGAAGCCGCAGCCGGCGAGGTCGAAGCCGTGCATCCGGTTCATCGGCCCGGTGACGCGCGCGCGCCGGTCGAGCGCGGAGAACGTGTGCTCCTCGGGCACGAAGAGATCGCTCACCTCGATGTCGTGGCTGCCCGTGCCGCGCATGCCGCTGACGTTCCAGGTGTCGATGATGCGCGCCTGCGATTTCGGATGGAAGTACGCGATCCGCACGTCCTGGTCGCCGTTGGGCCGGCGGCGGGGCGCGTCCCCGTCGAAGACCTTGCACGCGCCGTGCAGCAGGAAGGAGTGCATGCAGCCGCTGGCGAAGAACCAGTGGCCGGTGACGCGGTAGCCGCCCGGTACGGCGACGGCCCGGCCGCGCGGATTGGCCGAGCCCGCCGACACGCCGATCGGATCGCCGTGGAAGAGCGTGCGGCGCACCTCGGGCGCGAACTGCGCGCTCTGGCGGAAGCTGTTGATGCCCATGGCCAGGCACCAGCCGGTGGAGCCGTCGGCGCACGCCACCTCCTCGATCACGCGCAGCGTGGTGAGGATGTCGGCGCCGAAGCCGCCCTCGGCCTCCGAGATCGCCACCTTGAAGAGGCCGGCGTTGGCGATGTCCAGGACGAGATCGCGCGGCAATTGCCGCGCGGCCTCGATCTCCTCGGCGCGCGCGCGAATGCGCGGCGCCAGCGCGCGGGCGATCTCGAGCGGGCTTCCGGCCGTCCGCGCAGCGGAGGTGGTCATGGCCATGGGACGCCCATCCTACCCCTGCCGGGCGTAGCGACGCAGCACGAGGCGCAGGTGATCGCGGAAGTGCGGCTTGAGGCGCGTCGTCCACTCGCTCTCGCGCGCCGTCTTCCACTCGCCCGACTCCACCACGTCGGGACTGTCCAGGTGGTAGAGCGCCACGTACTTGCGATTGCCGCTGCTGCCGCGGAAGCGACGCGCGCACAGCACGCCGGGGACGGCGGCCAGCGCGGGGATGTGCTCCTTGTCGTACCACTCGTTGAACTCCGCCTCGAGCTCGGGCGCGATGTTCATCGCGTTCAGCAGCAGGCCGCCCGCGTCCGCCGGCGGGAGCTGATCGCCGGGCAGGATCTGGTCGCCCTCGAAGCGCATCAGGCGATCGACTCGCGCGGTGACGCGCTTGGACCACGGCGAGAGGTTCTCGCCGCCGATGGCCAGGTAGGCGGGACTCTTCAGCACGCCGACGCTGTCGAGATCGTACGTGGCGACGGAGATGCGGCGATCGTCCGCCCCGAGCCAACGCCGGCACAGCAGGAAGCCCGGCACGCCAGCGCGCTCCGGCAGGTGCTCGGTGTCGTACCAGTCGTTGAACTCGTCGTCGGCCGCCCGGCCGATGCCCATCGCGGCGATCAGCGTGCCCTTGGCCATGGTTGATCCTCCCGGGCCCGCATTGTAGTCTCCCCGCGGGAGGAACACAGACCATGACCTCCACCCGCCGTGACGTGCTGAAAGCCGCCGTCGCCGCCACCACCGCCGCCTCGATCGGATTCCGCGCCCGGCACGCCGAAGCCCAGGCCGCGCGGCAACAGATCGACGGCGTCCTCCGCCAGTCCGTCGACGCCCGCGAGGTGGCGGGCGTCGTAGCCATGGCCGCGACGGACAAGGGCGTGCTCTACGAGGGCGCCGCCGGCGGGCGCGCCCTCGACCAGGGCCCGCCGATGACGCTGGACACGGTCTTCCGCATCGCGTCCATGACGAAGGCGATCACGTCGGTCGCGGCCATGCAGCAGGTCGAGCAGGGCAAGCTCAAGCTCGACGAGCCCGTGCCCAACATCGACCCGGCGCTCGGCTCGCCCCAGGTGCTGGACGGCTTCGACGCGGGTGGCGCGCCGCGGCTGCGGCCGGCCAAGCGGCCCATCACGCTGCGCCACCTGCTGACGCACACGGCAGGCTTCGGTTACGAGCAGTGGGACCCGAACATCAATCGCTACGTCAAGGCCAGCGGGCTGCCGCCCCGGGCGACCGGCAAGGTGGCGACGATCCGCATGCCGCTCGTGTTCGATCCCGGCGACCGCTGGCTCTACGGCATCAACACCGACTGGGTGGGCCGGCTCGTCGAGTCGGCCAGCGGACAGCCGCTCGACGTGTATTTCCGCGAGAAGATCTTTGCGCCGCTCGCCATGAAGGACAGCGGCTTCCAGCCCTCGGCCGAGCAGCGCGCCCGCCAGGCCCGCCTGCACACGCGGCAGGCCGACGGCAGCCTCGTCGTCCAGCCGCTCGAGACCGTGCCCGCCGCACCGGAGTTCTGGTCGGGCGGCGGCCCGCTGTACTCCACGCCGCGCGATTACCTGACGTTTCTCCAGATGCTGCTGCACGGCGGCAGCGTCAACGGCGTGCGCCTGCTGAAGCCGGAGACCGTCGCCGACATGCACCGGAACAGCACGGGCAGCATCGCGTGCGGCGTGCTCAAGACCGAGGTGCCGGCGATCTCCAACGACGTGGACCTCTTCCCGGGCGCCCCGCTGCGCTGGGGGCTCGGCTACATGCTGAACGTCAACGAGGGACCGAACGGCCGGAGCGCCGGCACGGTGAGCTGGGGCGGGCTCTTCAACACCTACTACTGGCTCGACCCGGCGAAAAAAGTCACCGGGCTCATCATGACGCAGGTCCTGCCCTTCGCCGACCCGCGCGTGCTGAAGCTCTACGGGCGGTTCGAGTCCAGCGTGTACGAGGCGCTGAGATCGGCCTGACGCGTCAGCCTTCCATGAACGCGTTCAGGTCGGGCGTGGCGAGGGAACGGTCGAGATAGCCGAACGTTCCCTTGTCGTGCACCTCGCGCGCGGCCTCGACGAGGCCTGTCATGGCGATGCGATAGAGCGAGGTGGCCAGGCTGATGCGGCGCACGCCGGCCGCCTCCAGCTCGGCGACGCTGAACGACTTGCCCTTGATGCCGGCCATGAAGTTGACCGGCTTCGACACGGCGGCGCACACCGCGCGCACCGCCGCCAGGTCGGGCAGCCCCGGCGCCATCAGCACGTCGGCCCCGGCCTTCTCGAAGGCCTGCAGTCGCTTGATCACGTCGTCGAGATTCGGGTTGCCGCGCAGGAAGCTCTCCGTGCGCGCGGTGAGCGTGAAGTGAAACGGCAGGGCGCGCGCGGCATGGACGGCGGCCGCGACCCGCTCGGTGGCCTGGCCGATGTCGAAGAGCGGCCGCTCCTTGTCGCCGGTGGCGTCCTCGATCGAGCCGCCCACCAGGCCCACGCCGGCGGCGAGCCGGATCGTCTCCGCCGCCGCCGACGGCGCGTCGCCGAAGCCCTTCTCGAGATCGGCCGACACCGGCAGGTCGGTGGCATCGACGATCGCCCGCGCGTTGGCGAGCGCTTCCTCCCGCGTCACCTTGCCGTCGCGTTTTCCGAGCACGCCGGCTTTCGCCCCGCTGGAGGTCGCCAGCGCCGGGAAGCCGAGCCCCGCGAGGACGCGCGCGGAGCCGGCGTCCCACGGATTGGCAATCACGAACGCGCGCGGCCCCTGGTGCAGTGCGCGGAAGCGCGCGGCCTTGTCGCTCTGGCTCACCGTCATGCCTGGCCTCCTCGGCGTGCGATCATTCGCGCCAGGCAGTGTACAGGAGGACGCCGATGGCCGGAGTGCGGGATCGCATCGCCGTGGTGACGGGGGCCGCCAACGGCCTGGGCCGGGAGATCGCGCAGCTCCTGGCGCGCGAGGGCGCGCGCGTGGCGCTCGGCGACGTCGACGCCGTCGGGCTCGAGAAGACGGCGGCCGCGATCACCGCCGCCGGCGGCGAGGCGCTGGCCGTCGCCGGCGATCTCACCGAGGAAGCGCCCGCCGCGCGACTCATCGCCGCCTGCGTCGAGCGCTTCCGCGGCCTCGACATCCTCGTGAACGACGTGGGGGGCAGCCGCAACGCGAAGATCTGGGAGATGACGGTCGAGGACTGGGACTTCGTGCTGCGCCTCAATCTCCGCTCCACGTTCCTCTGCACGCGCGCGGCGGTCCCGCACATGATGCGGGCCTCGCGCGGGCGGATCGTCTGCATGTCCTCGGGCGCGCGCGAGGGCACGCCGTGGACCGCGTACTATGCGGGCGGAGCCGCCTACTCCGCGGCCAAGGCCGGCGTGCACGGCTTCGTGCGCGACGTCGCGCTCGAGCTCGCCGAGTACGGGATCACCGTGAACGCGGTCGCCCCGGGCCCCATCGACACCGAGCGCTTCGGCCCGGGCTTGCGGAAGCTGAACGAGACGGTCGAGTACAGCCCCAACCACATGACGCCGCTGCGCCGGCTGGGCCAGCCCTTCGAGGTCGCGCACGCCGTCCTCTTCCTGGCCTCCGACGAGGCCAGCTACGTCACCGGCCACACGCTGGCGGTCACCGGCGGACGCTGACGCCTCAGCGGGCGCGGCGGACGGCGCCCGGCGCGTAGACCTCCGGGTTCACCACGTTGAGCGGGCGCTGTCCCGTGAGCACGCGCGCGATCTCCTCGCCGCAGCGCCGCGGGACCTGCGCCACCGCCGCCGTCGAGAAGTAGGCGGCGTGCGGCGTGGCGATGACATTGTCCATCGCCAGCAGCGGGTTGTCGGCGGCGACGGGCTCCTGCTCCCACACGTCGAGCGCGGCGCCGGCCAGCCGCTTCTCGCGCAGCGCGCGCGCCAGCGCCTGCTCGTCGACGACCGGGCCGCGCGCGGTGTTGATGAGGATCGCCGTCGGCTTCATGCGTCGGAAGAACTTCTCGCCGATCAGGTGGTGCGTCTCGGCGTTGAGCAGCGTGTGGACGGAGACGTAGTCCGAGCGCTCGGCGAGGGCCTCCAGCGAGACGCGCTCGACGCCGAGCGCGGCGAAGTGGGCGGGCTCCACGTAAGGATCGCAGGCGATCACCGTCGTCTCCAGCGCCGCCACCCGCCGCGCGAAGGCACTGCCGATGTTACCGAGCCCCACGATGCCGACGGTCTCGCCGTGCAGCGCGCCGGTGCGCTCGCCGGGCACCGTGCCGCTCCACACGCCGGCGTGCACCTGGCGGTCGAGCGTGAGGATCTTGCGGTTCCAGGCCAGCAGCAGCGCGAGGGCGTGGTTGGCCACCTCGCGGATCCAGATGTCGGGGATGTTCACGACGATCACGCCGAGCTCGGTGGCGGCGGGCACGTCGATGACGTCGTAGCCGACGCCCGTGCGCACCACGGTCTTCAGCCCCTCGAGCGCGCTCATCACCGCGCGCGTGATGGGGGCGAAGGTGACGACGAGCGCGTCGGCGTCGCGCGCGCGGGCGATCAGGTCGTCCTCGCCGCCCACATTGGAGAGCGTGGTCATCCGCGCCGGCACGTGGGCCAGCGCGGCCTGGCAGTCGGAATAGTCGCGCTCGGTGCGTCCCTGGATGGCGTAGACCTGGGCGGGCGTGTCGGGCATGATCTCTCCGTTTCTCGGCGGGCGAGCGCCCGCCGGGACGTGTAGTGTACTGTCCTCGGCCGAACCCCGCGCCGCAGGAGGCACCGCGATGAAGAGCGTCCACATCGACCGTAGCAAGCGCCTGAAGGACCAGCCGACCACCGGGCACAACCGCTTCCATCCCGACGTCCCGCCCATCGTGGTCGTCGAGGAGGGCGAGGAAGTCGTCCTGGAGACGCGCGATGGCGTGGACGGCCAGCTCGGCCCCGCCGCCACGGAAGCGGACATGGCGATCATGCAGCCGGGCGCCATTCATCCCCTCACCGGCCCCGTCTTCGTCAAGGGCGCGCAGGCCGGAGACGTCCTGGAAGTGGAGTTTCTCGACATCGTGCCCCAGCCGCACGCCTTCACGGCGATCGTCCCCGGGCTCGGGTTCCTGCGCGATCTCTTCACCACGCCGTTCCTGGTGCACTGGCAGCTCCGCGACGGCTGGGCCACGTCGCCCAAGCTCCCCGGCGTGCGCATCCCCGGCGCGCCGTTCATGGGCGTCTCCGGTGTGGCGCCCTCGGCGGCGCAGGTGCGCGCGTGGACCGCGCGCGAGAACGAGCTGCTCTCGCGCGGCGGCGCCGTGTTTCCGCCGGACGCCACCGAGGCCGTGCCGAACCGCGGGCCGGCGGCGAGCGAGGGCCTGCGGACGCTGCCGCCGCGCGAGAACGGCGGCAACTTCGACGTGAAGCAGCTCACGCGCGGCTCGAAGCTGCTGCTGCCGGTCGCCGTGGAAGGCGCGCTGTTCTCGACCGGCGACGGCCACTTCGCCCAGGGCGACGGCGAGGTCTGCGTCACCGCGGTGGAGATGGGCGCGACGGCCGCCGTCCGCTTCCGTGTGCTCAAGGGCGCGGCGGCCGGGCGCGCGCTGCGCGGCCCGCGCTTCTCGCACGCCGGCTACTTCGCGCCGCCCGAGTGGGCATCGCCGAAAGGCTTCGTGGCCGCCATGGGCATGCCGATCCGTGACGACGGCGTCAACGACGGCGAGAACCTCACGCTGGCCTGCCGCAACGCGCTGCTCAACATGATCGACCTGCTGCAGGAGCGCGGCTGGAGCCGCGAGCAGGCTTACGTGCTCTGCAGCGTGGCGGCGGACCTGCGCATCAGCAACGTGGTCGACGTGCCGAACTACGTCGTGTCCGCGCTCATCCCCGAAGCGATCTTCGCGAGCTGAGCGGCAAAAGGAGGAGGCATGCTGAACCCCGGCGACAAGGCGCCCGACTTCACCGGCCGCGATCAGGCGGGCAAGACGGTCAAGCTCTCGGACTTCAAGGGCAAGCAGGTGGTGCTCTGGTTCTTTCCCAAGGCCGACACCCCGGGCTGAACGGCGGAGGGTTGCGGGTTCCGCGACCTCAAGGCCCAGTACGATGCCAAGGACGCCGTGATCCTGGGCGTGTCCTTCGACACGCCGGACGACAACCGGAAGTTCGCCGAGAAGTTCAACTTCAACTTCCCGCTCATCTGCGACACCGACCGGAAGATCGGCACCGCCTACGGCGCCAACGTCGATCCCGCCAAGGGTGCGCAGCGCGTGGGCGTGGTGATCGGGCGCGACGGCAAGATCAAGGAGTACCAGGCCCGCGTGGACGCGCGCGCGTGGCCGGCCGAGCTGGTCGGGAGGCTCTAGCATGAAGGCCCTCGCGCTGGCGACGCTGCTCGTCATCGGCGTGGTCGCCGCCGCCGCCGCGCAGCCGCGGCCGGCGGCGGCGCCGAAGCCGGAGGGCGAGATGCGCTGGGCGCTCTACATCACGCTGGCGCCGGCGTGGTTCGATCCCGGCGAGGTCGCCGGCAGCTTCCTCACGCCGTTCTGGGTGCTCTACGCGATGCACGACGCGCTGGTGAAGCCGATGCCGGGCAACCTCATGGCGCCGAGCCTGGCCGAGTCGTGGACCGTGAGCGCCGACGGGCGCACGTACGACTTCAAGCTGCGCGAGGGCCTGAAGTTCCACAACGGCGATCCCTTCACCGCGGACGACGTGAAGTTCAGCTTCCAGCGCTCGAAGGTGGGCAAGATTCTGAAGGACCGCGTGCGCGACGTGGAAGTGGTCGGGCCCGCCCGCGTGCGCTTCCACCTGCACGAGCCGTTCCCCGACTTCATGGCCTACTACGGCACGCTGGCCAGCGGCGCCGCCTGGGTGGTGCCGCGCAAGTACGTCGAGAAGGTCGGCGACGAGGGCTTCAAGAAGCAGCCGGTCGGCCTCGGGCCTTATCGATTCGTCAGCTACACGCCGGGCATCGAGCTGGTGATGGAGGCGTTCGAGGGCCACTGGCGCAAGGTGCCGTCGGTGAAGCGCCTGGTGTTCAAGACGGTCCCCGATCCCACCACACGGGCAGCGATGCTCAAGACCGGTGAGGTCGACGTGGCCTATATGCTCGACGCGCCGGCCGCGCTGGAGCTGAAGAAGGACCCGCAGTTCCGCCTCGGCTTCTCCGGCGCCATCGGCGTGCACTACCTCGACTTCTTCGACCAGTGGGATCCGAAATCACCGTGGGCTGACCGGCGCGTGCGGCTGGCCGCCAACCACGCGATCGATCGCCGCGCGCTCAGCGAGGCCGAGACGCTCGGCGCCTCGCGCCCGACGGGCGCCATGGCGCCGCGCACGTTCGAGTTCACGCTGCCGCTGCCGCCCTATGCATACGATCCTGCGAAGGCCAAGCAGTTGCTGGCCGAGGCGGGCTATCCGAACGGCTTCGACGGCGGCGACTTCTATCCCTATCCGCCGTACTGGTCGGCGGGCGAGACGATCGTGGGCTACTTCGGCGCCGTCGGGATCCGGATGAAGGTGCGCACCATGGAGCGCGCGACCTTCCAGACGGCGTGGGCCGGCAAGAAGCTGCACGGCGTGTGCATGTGCACGATGGCCAACTTCGGCAACGCCGCCACGCGGCTGGCCGACGCGGTGCAGAGCGAGGGGACGTACGCGCGCGGCGCCGACCCCGACGTCGAGGCGCTCTTCAAGCAGCAGGCGCGCGAGCCGGACCGCAAGAAGCGCGAGGCGCTGCTCCACCAGCTCCAGCAGCTCGTCTACGACCGCGCGCGCTTCGGCCCGCTCTACGAGTTCATCTGGGCCAGCGGCATCGGCCCGCGCGTGGCCGAGCCCGGCCTGATGCTGATCGACCCCTACCCGTGGTCGGCGCCCCTCGAAGACGTCAAGCTACGGAGCGGACGCTCGACGCCGTGAGCGGGGCGTCCGGCGACGCCGAGCGCTACGTCCGCGCCAACCGTGATCTGTGGAACGCGGTCACGCCGCATCACGTGGCGTCGCAGTTCTACGACGTCGAGGGGTTCAAGGCCGGACGGCCGCGGCGGCGGACCGGGCTGGACGCGCTTGAAGTTGCGCTCGTCGGCGACGTGCGGGGCAAGACGCTGCTGCACCTGCAGTGTCACTTCGGGCTCGACACCATCTGCTGGGCGCAGCGCGGCGCGATCGTCACCGGCGTGGACTTCTCCGGCGAGGCGGTCCGCGCGGCGCGCCGCCTCGCCGCTGAGATGGGCGTGCCCGCGACGTTCGTGGAGAGCGACGTCGCGGACCTGCCGGGCAATCTCCACGGCAGCTTCGACGTCGTGTTCACCTCGCACGGCGTGCTGGGCTGGCTGCCCGACCTCGAGCGGTGGGCGCAGGTCATCGCCCACTTCCTGGCGCCCGGCGGCCGTCTCCACCTGATCGAGGCGCACCCGTTGACGTGGGTCTTCGACGATGCGCGCACCGACGGCGAGCTGAAGGTGGTCTTTCCCTATTTCCAGGGGCCCGAGCCGCTGCGCTTCGAGCGCGAGGGCTCCTATGCCGCGCCCGACGCGCCGGTGCACTCGATCGAGCACACGTGGATGCATCCGCTCTCCGACGTCATCGGCGCGCTGCTGCGCGCGGGCCTGCGCCTGGAGTCGTTCGCCGAGTATCCGTTCGTGGCGTGGGCCATGTTTCCGTGGATGGAGGAGCGCGCCGACGGCGCGTGGCAGCTCCCCGGCGGCGCCGGCACGCTCCCGCTGATGTTCTCGCTCAGCGCGTCGAAGTCGAAGCCTTCTTGAGCCGCACCTCTTCCAGCGGGGCCGACCACGGGTAGGGATTGATGAGCATGAGCGCGGGCTCGTCCACCCGGGGGCCCACGCCGCTCGGCCAGATGTACTCCCAGATCGGCCCGAACCTCACCCGCTCGTGGACGAGTTGCTGGATCTGGTGCAGCATCGCCTCCCGCTTGCGGCGATCGGTGACGAGCGCCTGCTCCTTGAACAACGCGTCGATGTCGGGATAGCCGCCGTAGGCGTAGGCGCCCGTGCTCGGCACGTGCTCGGACATCCGCGACGCCGCGTTGCCGTAGATCGCGTTGGCGCAGACGCAGACCCCGCGCAGCTTCTTCGCCAGCAACGCCGAGAGGTAGGCGGCGCGCTCCATCGGGCGCATCTTCAGCCGGATGCCCACGGCCCCGAGATAGCCCATGATCGACTCGCCCATCGAGAAATACGGGGGCGTCTGGTGCAGCTCGCCGGCGTCGAACCCGTTGGGATAGCCGGCCTCGGCCAGCAACTGTCTCGCCTTCGCCGGGTCGTAGGGGTAGGGCTCGATGGGCAGCGCGAACTCGAAGGTGCGCGGCACGATGCTGCCCGCGGGCCGGGAGGCGCCGACCGTCTCCGCCTCCGAGAGCGCTCGGCGGTCGATCGCATAGTTGGCGGCCAGCCGCACGCGACGGTCGGCCCAGGGCGACTTCGGATCCCACTGGTCGAGGAAATCCAGGAAGAACGCCGCGATGCCGCCCGAGAAGGCCAGCTTCAGCGCGGGATCCCGCTTCACCTCGAGCGCCTGCGGGACGTCGAGCAGGTAGGCGACGTCGACTTCCCCTCGCTTCAGCATGGCCAGGCGGGTCGTGGACTCGGGAACGCTCTTGAAGACGAGCCGCTTCACCGAGGGTACCTTGCGCCAGTAGCCCTCGAACGCCTCCATGATCAGCTCGATGCCGGGCTGGTGACTGACGAACTTGTAGGGGCCGAGGCCGATCGGTTGCCGCTTGAAGCCGTCGTCGCCGACCCGCTCGACGTACTTCTTGGGCACCACCCAGCTCGCGCCGCTCACCAGCGTTCCGTAGAACGTCATGAAGTCCGGCCAGGTCTCGCGCAGCTGAAAGCGAATGCGGTACGGATCGACGATCACGACCTCGCGCACCTTGTCGTGGAGGACCTTCGAGCCCTTGGCGCGATGAAAGCTGAACTTCACGTCCTCGGCGGTGAAGGGGTCGCCGTTGTGGAACTTGAGTCCCTCGCGCAGCTTGAACTCGTAGGCGAGCTGGTCCGCGCTCACCGTCCACGACTCGGCCAGGCTCGGCGTCATCAGATTGCCGGGCATCGGCTTCACGAGCGCGTCGTGGATCGCGTAGAGGACCCAGAACGGGGTGAGCCCCTGGAACTCTCCCGGATCGAACCACACGGGCGAGAGCGTCACGTACAGCGCCCAGCGCATCTCGCCTTCCGGCCTGGGCTGGGCGGAGGCGTCGTCGACGAGACCGCCGGCGAGCAGCGTGCACAGCAGGAGGACGCAGCCCAGAGCGAGGGCTCGGTTGACGTGCATGGTCTCCTCCCTCGGCGGCGATCGGATCGTCAGGAAGGCGTCAGATCACTCCGTCGGTCTTGAGGCGACGCAGATCGCTCTCGCCCAGCGACAGCCACTCGGCGTAGACCTCGGCGTTGTGCTGCCCCAGCAGCGGCGCCGGCTGCACCTCGGTCGGCGAGCCGGCGAGCTGCACCGGGTTGCCGGGCATGGTGAACTCGCCCCACGCCGGGTGCTTGACCGTCACCACCATGCCGCGCTCGCGCAGATGCGGATCGTGCAGGATCTCGCCGGCGGTCAAGCAGGCGCCGGCCGGCACCCCGGCGGCGCCCAGCTCGGCCATGACCTCGTGCTTGGTGCGCTGCAGGGTCCAGCGCTCGACGAGCGCGTTGACCTCGTCCTTGTGCGCCGCGCGCCACTTCGGGTCCGCCCATTCCGCGTTGCCGACGAGGTCCTGGCGTCCGATGACGCCGAGCAGCGCGTCCCACATGTGCGACCGCACGGGCTGAACGTAGATGTAGGCATAGTCGTCGGGGCCGCCGGGCTTGCAGCGAAAGATGCCGGAGGGGGCGGTGTTGGGCACCTCGCTGCCGTGCCGGAGCACCGCGTCGCCGCGCGAGTAGTAGCCGCGCATCCCGACACGGCAGAAGTTGACGACCGCGTCCTGCATGGCGACCTCGACCCGCTCGCCCTGCCCCGTGCGCTGCCGCTGCACGACGGCCGCGAGCACGCCGACGGCCGCGTGGACGCCGGTGCCCGTGTCGCCGATCGTCGCGCCGGGCCGGAGGGGCGGTCCATCGGCCAGGCCGGTGAGGGCCATGGAACCGCCGGCAGCCTGCGCGATCATGTCGAAGGCCTTGTAGCCGCTGTACGGCCCGTAGGTCCCGAAGCCCTTGATCGAGAGATAGATGAGGCGCGGGTTGACGGCACGCAGGGCGTCGTAGCCGAACCCGAGCTTGTCGAGCGCGCCCGGCGCCTGGTTCTCCGCGACGACGTCGGCCTGCTTGACCATGTCGAGGAACATGGCGCGGCCCTCGGCGTGCTTGAGGTTGAGCGTGACGCTTCGCTTGTTGGCGTTGAGCGTCATGAAGTACGTGCTGTCGACGCCCGGCCGCTCCGGACGGCTGTACCGGCCCGGCTCGCCGCGGGTGGGCTCTTCCACCTTGATGACGTCCGCCCCCAGCCAGGCGAGCAGCTCGGTGCAGGACGTGCCCGCCTCGAACTGGGTGAGGTCGAGAATGCGGATCCCGCTCAGGGCCTTCGTCATGTCGCTCCCTCAGCCGCGCTTGAAGGCCGGCATCACCTGCGCTGCGAAGCGCTCGAGCTGCTCGAGGATCACGGCCTGCGGCGTGCCGACCACCTGGCCGACGTTGACGACCTCCAGCCCGGGATACCGGTGCTGGATCGCCATGAGCTGCTCGGTGATCAGCTCCGGCGGGCCGACGAACCAGGTGCCCGCCTTGATCGCGTGGCGCAAGGTCGGCAAGTTGGCGCCACGGGCGCGCTTGGGGTCGCCCGTCGCGTCGATCTGCTCGGGCGTGAGACCCGGCACGAAGCCGAGCGGCGCGAACATCTTGATGTTCTCCTCGAAGAACGGCGTCGCTTCCTTGATGCCCTGCTCGACGCTGTCGGCGATGTGAAACGAGTACCCGATGCAGAGGTCGCCGCCCAGCTCGGTCTCCCGGCCGGCACGCGCCCGCGCCTCGCGGAACGCGTGGACCACCTTGTCGCTGGCTCCGCCGGCGGCCGCGCCGCCGCCGATGAGGCCCTTGATGCCGTGCTTGGCCATGAACTCCAGCGCGCGGGGGCTCGCGCTGACGACCGGCTGCCAGCACTCGACCGGCTGCGTCTTCGGCCGCGGCACCAGCGTGAGCTCGCGCACCTCGTAGCCCCGGTAGGGCACGGGCGGCGGGATCGTGTAGTGCTTGCCCTGGTGCGAGAAGGCGCGCTCGTTGAACGCCTTGAAGATGAGGTCGACCTGCTCCTCGAACAACTCGCGGTTGGCGTCGCCGTCGAGCATCGGCGCCCCGAAGCTCTCGACCTCGCGCGTGTGATAGCCGCGCCCGACGCCGAAGACCACGCGGCCGCCGGTGAGCCAGTCGACGGTGGCGTAGTCCTCGGCCATCCGGATCGGGTGCCACATCGGGGCGATGTTGAAACCGCAGCCGATCCGGATGTTGCGGGTGACGTGACAGAGGTGCAGGGCCAGCATCAGCACGTTCGGAATGCACTCGTACCCCTCGCGCTGGAAATGATGCTCGGCGAGCCAGTACGTGTCGTAGCCGGTCCGGTCCATCACCTTGGCGATGGCCTCGGCCTTGGGAAAAACCGTCGCCAGGTACTCGTCGGGCAGCCAGCGCTCGTTCACCGGCGTGCCCTCTAGCATCATGTC
The DNA here is from genome assembly GCA_003220265.1 of Candidatus Rokuibacteriota bacterium. Classification (GTDB taxonomy): domain Bacteria; phylum Methylomirabilota; class Methylomirabilia; order Rokubacteriales; family CSP1-6; genus AR5. The sequence goes on from QHRW01000008.1 coordinate 18,906, forward strand.
AGCGCATCAGGCCGTAGAACTTTCCGGCGTTCTCGCACGTCATCTTGCGCGTGACGTCGGCCGGCAGGTGCTTGAACTGCTCGCTGATGTACTTCTCGGACTCCGGCCACACGCCGTCGGGGTGCGGGTAGTCGGAGCCCCACATCAGCGTCTCCACGCCCATCTCGTCGATGAGCTTGGTGCCCACGCGGTCGTACTGGAAGGTGGCCTTGCACTGGCGCCGCCAGTACTCGCTGGGCTTCAGCTTGAGCGGCAGGTCCTTGTACTGGTCCTCGTACTCGAAGTCCATGCGATCGAGCACGTAGGGGATCCAGCCGATGCCGCTCTCGCCGAAGGCGATCCTGAGATTGGGGAAGCGCTCGAAGACCGCGCGGCCCATGAGCGCGGTGAGGATGTTGGCCAGCGTCAGCTGGAACAGGCAGAGCCCGCTGTACATGAGCGCTCGCTGCGTGAGCCCCGAGTACTGCTCGCGCAAGGCCGGCGACACCGACGGGAAGGTGTGGAAGTGAAGCGGCAGGCCGACCTCGTTGATGGCCTCCCACAGCGGCTCCCACTGGGGATGCCACATCGGGTCCATGTCCCACGAGCACGAGAGCTCGATGCCCTTGAAGCCCAGCTTGGCGACGCGATGCACCTCGGCCACCGCCGCCGCGATATCGCCGTACGGAAGATTCGCGAGCCCGATGTGACGATCGGGATAGTGGCGGCAGAAGTCGGCCATCCACGTGTTGTAGATGCGCAGCATCTCGCTGGAGGCCTCGATGTCCTTCAGCTTGGCGGCCGCGGCGAGAATGCCGTAGATCACCTCGGCGTCGACGCCGTCGCGATCCATCTCCTTCACGCGCAGGTGCGGATCGCCCGGACGCCGGATCCCCTGCCTGCCGTCCTCGTAGAGTCCGGTGGCCGCCATCACGTCCACGCGAAGCTGCTTGCCGGGGACGTGCTTGGTGCCGGAGGCGCCGACGCCGCCCACCAGGCCGAAGGTCGCGCCGTTCTTCGCCACCCAGCGCGGCCCGTCGGGCCCGTCGGCGACGTACGGCATGCGCTCCTTCAGCTCGCGCGGCGCCTCGGATACGAACAGGTCCGGCGGCAGCCAGATCAGGTCGAGGTGGCAGTCCGCCGAGATCCGGTTGTAGTGCATGGTGGAAGGCCCTCCTGTCGGCGTACGTCGTTGATAACCTCGAGCACCCGCGTGTGCAACCCGGGGTACTCGATCCCGAATTCCTTGCCCAGCCGGCTACTGTCCACGAGGTAGTTGCCGGAGTCTTCGCGGCCGCCCTCCTCCGCGAAGGTGATCTGCGCCTCGGGCAGGAAGCCGTGCACGATGTCGGCCAGCTCGCCGAGGCTCACCGGGATGCCGCCCGAGTTGTAGAGCGAGTGACGGGGCGCCTCGGCCAGCAGCACGCGCGCGAAGACCTCCGCCATGTCCTCCACGTGGATCAGCAGGCGCATCAGACCTTTCTTCGGCAGATGCACGGCCTTGCCGCGCGCCGCCTCCGTCATGATCTGCACGTGGTCCGTCGAGCCGCGCACCTTGTCGGGGCCGGTGACGTTGGCGGGCCGCACGCCCACGATCGACATGCCGTAGTTCTTGATGTACTTGCGCGCCTGGAACTCGTTGAAGATCTTGTGCATCGCGTACTGGCTGGTGCCGTGGACCGGATCGTCCTCGTTCACCAGGCGCTCGCCGAAGTGGCTCTGCTGGCCGCTCACCGCGATCGAGCTCGCGTACACCACGCGCTTGACGCCGGCCAGGCGCGCGGCCTCGAAGCAGTTGTCCATGCCGAGGATGTCCAGGCGCATGACCTGGTGCGGGTTGCCCTCGCCGGCGCCGAGGCCGTAGGCCAGGTTGATGACGCGCTCCGGCTTCACCTCGAGCATGGTCCGCATGACGTCCTCGAACTGCGTGACGTCACCGCGGACCACGGGCGCGCCGATGGGGACGTCGCCGAAGGCCGCCGCGGCAGGATTGAGGTCCATGCCCACGACCGACTCGCCGCGCGCAATGAGGTTCCTGATGAGCCGAGGGCCGATGAAGCCCGTCGCGCCGAGCACGAGCACCGACATGGGACGTCTCCTTATTGAAGGGAATCCGATCCTATCACGCGCGCACGATCTCGGCCGCGAAGGCCTCGAGGGCCTCCCAGTCGTACGGCCCGTTGCGGAAGGCGATGCTGAGGCGCGTGCAACCGAGCGCGCGGAACTCGTCCACCATCTGCCGCGCGTCCTTCACCGTGCCCCGCAGGTAGCCCGTGCGCTCGGCGCGCCCGGGGCTGCCGCCGAAGTGGCTCTGGAAGACTTCCTCGGCGCGCGCCGCGCCGCGGGCATCGACACCGAGATAGAAGCCGAGGTTCACGGTGCGCATGATCGTCTTCGGATCGCGGCCCTCCGTCTCGCACCAGCGGTCGAGCACCTGGCTCTTGTGCTTCCAGTCGTCGGGGCCGATGTAGGCGCCGTTCCACCCGTCGGCGTACTTCGCGGCGGCGCGCAGCGTGCGCTTCTCGCCCCGCCCGCCGATCCAGATCGGGATGCGCGGCTGCAGGGGCTTGGGATTGTTGGGGGCATCGACCACGCGGAAGTGCTTGCCCTCGAAGCTGGCGCGCCGCCGCTCGGGGTCGAGCAGCAGGCGCATGATCTGCGCGTACTCCTCCAGCATGTCCTCGCGCGGGCCGATCGAGGGAAAGGCGTAGCCGTACGCCTTGGCCTCCACGTCGTGCCAGCCGGCCCCGAGGCCGCAGTCCACGCGGCCGTTCGAGAGATGGTCGATCGTGGTCAGCGACTTCGCGAGCAGTCCCGGGTTGCGATACGCGACGCAGTACACGCCGCTGCCGAGCCGCACGCGCCGCGTGTCCATGGCGGCCGCCGTCAGCGTGGCGATCGCCTCGTAGCAGTCCATGTCGCCGCCGCGCGGCGGCGACTCCTGGAAGTGGTCGGAGACGGAGAACCAGTCGAAGCCCTTGGCGTCGGCGAACTTCCACAGCTTGCGCATCTCGTCGAGCGGGCCGCCCATGTGGCCGATGTGGATCCCGAAGTTCATGCTCACGCTCCTGTGAGGGCCGCGAGGGCCCGGTACGCGCGCTTCGCGCGCTCGACGGCGGGGAGATCGGCCGTCGCGCGGTTGGGGGCTTCGATGGCCAGCGGCACGGTCGCGGGCAGCGCGGCGATCAGCTCGGCGAGCGGCAGCACGCCCTCGCCCGGCAGCAGCCGGCCCGTGCGCGCCTCGCGGATGAGCGCGGGCGTGTCGCCGGGGCCCGGCATGTCGGGGCCGGCATCGCAGATCTGCGCGTACCGGAAGAGCGCGGGATCCACGGACGCGACGTGCGCCGGCAGGCCGCCCGAGCGGCTGAAGTGCAACGCGTCGATCAGCACGGACGCGTTCGAGCGCTTGGACTCCGCCACGACCCGCGCGGCGTGGACCAGCGAGCGCACGCCGGTGTAGATGGCGAACTCCAGGTTGACGTGCAGTCCGTACGCCGCCGCCTGGTCGCACAGCTCGCCGAAGCGCTCGAGCGTCCGCGCGTCCTGCGGCTCCGCGCTCATGACGAGGACGTTCCGGGCGCCGAGCCGCGCCGACACGTCGAGGAAGCCCTCGGGCACGCCGACCGGGTGCTCGGGCTCGAAGCGCAGGAACTCCGTGTCGAGGACGGACACGCCCGTGTCGGCGAGACGACGCAGCGTCTCTCTCAGCATCGGCCCGTCGCGGAGGATGTCGTACGGCGGGACGCCCACGCTCGGCGTGGCGGTCAGCCGGATGCCGATCGTGCGGAACCCGGCCGTTGCCGCCGCCGTGACCAGCTCGGGCGGCGTCGTGTCGAGCACCGTCAGGTGCGCGAGGGAGAGCTGCCGCTTCACGGGAGCCGGGTCAGTCCGCGATCGCCTGATAGACGAGCTGGCGGAAGAGCGTGCGATGGTAGACGCGCAAGGAGCCCGCCGATTGCACCATGAAGACGGCGACCAGCTGCTCCTTGGGATCGACCCAGAAGAACGTGCCCGCATACCCTCCCCAGTTGAAGTCGCCGGCCGAGCCCGGCACCGGGGCAATCCCATCCGAGGGACGCACGGCGAAGCCCAGGCCGAACGTGTAGGTCGAGGCGCCCAGCACGGCGCCGCCCGGCGTCGGCGCGAGCGGCAGGCGCGATCCCAGATGGTCCGACGTCATGAGCTTGACGGTGCTGCGACTGAGGATCCGCTGGCCATCGAGGACGCCGCCGTTCGCGAGCATCTGCGCGAAGCGTAGATAGTCGCCCGCCGTGGCCACACCGCCGGCGCCGCCGGAGTCGTTCCCGGGCTCCTTCGAGACGTCGATCAACCGGATCGGGGTTCCCGCGATCGGATCCTTGTCGAATGGCTCGGCGACACGCGTCATCTTCGTCTCCGGCACCCAGAACGCGGCGTCGCTCATCTTCAGCGGCTTGAACAGGCGCTCACTCATGAAGTCGCCGAGGCGCTTCCCCGACGCCGCCTCCACGACACGCCCCAGCGCGTCGCTGGCGAGGCTGTACTCCCAGGTGGTGCCGGGCTGATAGAGCAAGGGAATCCTGGCGAGCCGCTCGACCTGCTCCGCGCCCGTCATGTCGCGGACGTCGAAGTCGATGACCCCGGGCTTGTAGAGCCCGGCCCTGGCGAGCGCCTCCTTGACCGCCGCGTTCTGCGTCAGCTCGCCATAGGCGAGCCCGGCGGTGTGGCGCAGGAGATCCTGCACGGTCATGGGACGCTGGGTGGCGACCTCGCCGGCGCTGGTCGAGACCTTCATGTCCTTGAAGGCCGGAAGCCACCGGGAGACCGGATCCGTGAGCTGGAGCGCGCCGTCCTCGACCAGCACCATCGCGGCGACCGAGACGATCGGCTTGGTCATCGAGTAGATGCGGAAGATGGTGTCGGTGCGCAGGCCGTCCGCGCCCTTCGGGTCGCGCACGCCCAGCGCGGTCGCGTAGACCAGCTTGCCCTTGCGCGCGACCAGCATGACCGTGCCGGGCACCTTCTTGTCTTCGATCTCCTTGCGGAAGACCGTCGTGAGACGCGCGAGTCGCGCCGCCGACATCCCGACGCTCTCGGGCGGCGTGATGCTGACGGCCGATCCCGCCGCGGCGGTCGGCACGGGCGAGGCGGCGCGCTGCGCGTGGGCCGCGCTCGACACGAACAGCGACGCGATGGCGACGACGAACGCGATGCTCGACCGTCGGTGGGTTCGTACGCGCGCGATCATGGCTTGTCCTCCGGGTTCATGGTGGAGACGTGCGCGCTCACGACCTTCCAGCCGGCGCCCGGGAAGCGCACCCACGTCTGGCTCTGGCGGCCGATCAGCTCCTTGCCGCGCACCTTGAACTCGAGGTTCACGGTGGCGAGATCGCGGCCGAGCGTGAGGATCTCGAGACGAATGCGCTTGTCCTTGGTGCCGGGGCCCGGCGGCCGCGCCACGCGACGAGCGTGGATCTCGGCGAAGCCGTAGCCGTGCTCGTGCATCGCGTAGCGGATCGTGTGCGGGCTGTCCCAGAACGTGGCGTCCAGCACGGCCACGTCCTTGTCGATCAGCGCCTGCTCGTAGCGCTCGAACAGCGCGCGCACCTCGGCGACCACCTCGGGAATGTTCGGCGTCATGTCGCTCATCGCGCGGCCTCCATCGCTCGCGCCACCGCCACCAGCGTGGCGTCGCTGCCGCGGGCGCCGAGGATGGACAGTCCCACCGGCAATCCGTCGACGTGGGCGCCGGGCACGCTCACCTGGGGAAACCCCGCGAGCCCGCCGTGAGCGGCGAGGCACAGGATGCGTGAGCGCACGGGCTCCAGCGCGGGCAGCGAGAGGCTCCGCGGCGGCGCCGGGAAGGGGGTCGTCGGCATGCAGAGAATGGTGCCGGGCGGCAGCAGCCAGGCCAGCCGCGCCCGCGCCTCGGCGCGCATCAGGGCGGCCCACTGTCGCTCGCTCTCGGGAATCGCGCTGCCCAGCGTCAGGCCGCGGGCGACGCTGAACTGCAGCCGCGGGTTATCGCGCTCGACCCACGCCTTGAACGTCTGCCACGCCTCGTACGGCTGCAGCGTGCGCTGCGCGCGGCCCCACACCGACAGTCCGGGCGGCGCCAGCAGGTCCTCGCGCACGCCGGAGACCAGCTTGGTGAGGGCATCCACCATCGGTCGCAGCGCCTCGGTCGTGTCGGGATCCGCAAAGCCGAACGCGTCCACCGCCACCACCAGGCGCAGCGGCAGCGCGGCCGGGATCGCCTCGTCGAGCATCACCTCCGAGACGCGGGCGAACGTGCGTGCGTCGCGCGCGAACCAGCCGGTGGTGTCGGAGCTCGGCGCCTGCGGCAGCATGCCGGTGAGATCGAGCCGGCCGTGCGTGGGCCGGATGCCGTAGAGCCCGCAGAAGCTCGCGGGCACGCGCACCGAGCCGCCCGTGTCGGTGCCGAGCGCGGTGTCGCACAGGCCCTGGGCGACGGCGGAGGCCGAGCCTGACGACGAGCCGCCGGGCACGCGATCCGGCGCCTTCGGGTTGAGCGGCGTGCCGTCGAACGGGTTCTCGCCAAGAATGCCAAGCGAGATCTCGTCGGTGATCGTCTTGCCGACCAGCGTGGCGCCGGCGTCGAGCAGCCGCTGCACCGCCCACGCGTGGCGCGTCGGGATCGGATTCGAGCGGGCCCAGTCGGGATTGCCGCCGCCGGTGGGATGGCCGGCCACGTCGAACAGATCCTTGGCGGCAAACGTCAAGCCCGCGAGCGGACCGTGCGAGGCGCCGGGAATGCGCACGGGCGGGCCGGCAACGAAGGGGCTGGTCACGGGCGGGATTCTACGCGAACACGGCCTGAGGCCGGCGGTCAGCGGACCTCGACCAGCTCCAGCGCCTCGCGGCTCGGGCCCTCGATCATCACCGCGCGCGTGTCGCCGAGCGCATAAGGCGGCTCGAGAAACGTGACGCCCTCGCCGCGGAGCCGGGCGATCCACGCGTCGAGATCGCCGACGCCGAGCGCGATGTGGTCGTAGAGATGGCCGCGCGTGGGCGCGAGCGGCCGGTCGTCCTGCCGCACGTACCAGGGCAGCGCGACGTCGCCGAAGACCACCGCGGCCGACGGCGCGCGGTACATGCCGTCGCGCTCCAGCGCGGGCCAGCTCCGGTCGGGCGGGCGCGGCACGCGGCACGTCGCCTCGGTCAGCGGCGTGCCGCTCGTGCGTCCGGCGAACACCGGCGCGCCGAGATGCTTCTGGTACCAGAGCTGCGCGCAGAACGGATCGTCCTGGAACATGTGCACGTGGTTGAAGCGCTCGGCCGGATGGTTGCCGGCGTACTCCACCAGCGCGCCGTCGGGCCCACGCATGTAGCCGAACCCGCCGCTGCGCGTCGGCTGCACGTCGGTGGCCTGGGCCTCCGCGATCTGGGCCTTTGTCCGTCCCGGCACGCCGCCCGTGCCGGGCCACGTGTCGCTGCTGACGAGGACCGAGCCGCCTGCATCGGTGGTGTAGAGCGGCAGCAGCGTGAGGTCGCGTCGCGCCTTGTACGCGTCCAGGCTCGCGCGCGAGTCGGGCACGTGCCAGCCGAAATGCCAGAGCGCGGTCTGCGGCGAGGTCGGCGCCGGTGAGGCGACCCTGGTGAAGAGCACCAGGACGTCGTTGGGGCACGCCAGCGCCGGCAGCCCGCCCCACGCCGTCGCCTTCGATGTCGGAAAGTGGCGGACGTAGAAGTCGATCGCGGCGGCGGGGTCAACGGAGTTCAGGTGCAGGTGATGAAAGCTGGGCGGCGGCAGCATGTCGGCGTGGCCTCCTGCGTTTCCCGTCAGCGTCGCGCCACGCGCATGCGGAGGCCGGGCTCCGGCCGCAGCGTGATGTAGGGCGTTGGCGTGATCCGCTGCCCGGGCACGAGCGAGAGGCGGACGCGCTGGGCGACGGCGGCAAGGATGAGCGTGGCCTCCATCAACGCGAAGGCATTGCCGATGCACTGGCGCGGCCCGCCGCCGAAGGGGAAGTACGCGAAGCGGGGCAGCCGCCGGGCGAGATCGTCGGCCCAGCGCTCGGGACGGAACTCGTCGGGCTTGTCGAACCAGCGGCCGTCGCGATGCACGGCCCACGTGGGCGCGATGACGATCGTCTTGCCCGCGACGGGATAGCCGCCGAGCTCGGTGCTCCGCACGGCCTGGCGTCCGATCCCGTACGCCGGCGGAAACAGCCGGAGCGACTCCGCCACCACCATGCCGGCGTACGTCAGTCGCGGCAGGTCGGCGACGGCCGGCGCGCGGCCGCCCAGCACCGTGCGCAGCTCGGCGTCGAGCCGCGCCTCGACCTCGGGCTGCTGGGCCAGCAGGTACCACGTCCACGAGAGCGCCACGGCCGTCGTCTCGTGACCGGCCAGGAAGATCGTCATCACCTCGTCGCGAAGCTGCCGCGCCGTCATGCGCGTGCCATCGTCGGCGTCCTGGGCGTGCACCAGCATCGAGAGCAAGTCGCCGCGATCCTCGCCGCTCGCGCGGCGCGCCGCGATGATGCGATGGACGATCGCATCCAGCCGCCGGATCGCCCGGCGGGCCCGGAGATGGCTCGGCGTTGGCACCCACGCCGGCAACAGGCGCAAGCTCGCCAACTTGGCGCCGAAGTCCTCCGCCAGGACCTTGGCCGCCTCGCTGGCCTCGTGGGCGTCACCGGAGACGTCGGCGTCGAAGAGGGTCTTGCCGACGATCGCCTGCGTCAGCGCCATCATCTCGCCGTGCAGCTCGACGACCGCGCCGTTCGCCCAGCCGGCCACGTGGCGCGCGGCGAAGCCCGCCATCACCTCGCCGTAGCCGGCCACGCGCTGGCGGTGGAACGCGGGCTGGGCCAGCCGGCGCTGGCGCAGCCAGAAGTCGCCCTCGGAGAGCAGCAGGCCGTCGCCGAGCAGCGGCCGCAGCAGCCGCACGCCGGGGCTCTTGACGAAATCCCGGGCGCGCGTCACCAGCAGCTCCTCGATCGCGTCCGGATGATAGACGAGCCAGATGCGATAGGGACCCATCCGGGTGGCGACGACGTCGCCGTACTCGCGCACGCACGAGGCGTAGAAGCCGAGCTGATCGCGCCGGAACGCGGTGGCGGCGGCGGAGAAGAACGCGCCCTTCGGCCCCGGCGGCTTCGACATCAGAAGGCGCCCGTCAGCGGGACCTGGGCGGCGTCGCGCGCGCCGAGCGGCGCCAGGCCCCAGCGCGTCTCGATCAGCTTGAGGATGGCCGTCGTGTCGTAGCGCGAGTGGTCGACGTGGCCGCGCTTCACGAGCGGCGAGACGATCACGGTCGGCACCCGCACCCCCGGGCCCCAGCGGTCCCCCACCGGCGGCGCCACGTGGTCCCAGCGGCCGCCGTTCTCGTCGTAGGTGATGACGATGAGCGTGCGGGGCCAGATCGCGCTCGCGCGCACGGCCTGCACCAGCTCGGCCACGTGCTGCTGGCCGGTCAGCGGCTCGCTGGTGTTCGGGTGCTCGTTGTGGATGCCGAGCGGCTTCACGAACGCGACGGCCGGCAAGCGTCCGGCGGCCACGTCGCTCAGGAAGTCGCTCTCGTCTCGCAGGTGCTTCGCCTTGGCGGGCGTGCCGTCCGCCCACCGGGCAAAGTACGCGAACGGCTGGTGATGATAGGCGAAGCGCGCGTGCGGCGTGCCGGCCAGCGCGTCCCGCCAGCCGCCCGCGTACCACGCCCACGAGACGCCCTTGGCGTCCAGGCGATCGCCGATCGTGGGCAGCGTGAGGTTCGGCACGAGGTGGTGCGGGTCGGTGATGCGCGCCGGGTGCGGCGTGTTGACCGTGTACGCGGTGTTGACGACGTAGCCGTCGGGCGTGACCTCCCCGTCCTGGAGCAGCGCGCCGTCGGGGCCGAGCCGCGCGCGGAGGTCCGCGGGCGCGTCGGGCCACTGCGGCGTGCACGCGCACACGAGCCACATGTGGTTCAGGAACGAGCCGCCGAACGCCGCGTGGAAGAAGTTGTCGGCCAGCACGAACTCCCGCGCCAGGCGGCCCAACGGCATGTTGGTGGCGTCGTAGTAGCTCATGGCGAGGCCGCCCACGTTGGTCCACGCCACGAACCGGTCCATGCGCCCGCCGTTGATCTGGAGCTGCTGGTGGTAGAAGCGGTGGATCGGGTTGCCCGTGCGCGAGGTCGGCGGCACGTACGGCGCGAGGTCGAACGGCGCCACCGGCAATTCGGCGGGGATGCGCGCGTCGGGCACCGGCGGCTGCGGCCGCGTGTCGATCGCGGGCGGCAGCGTCGCGTAGGGCCGCCCGTCCTTGTCGGTCTGCGTCAGCGAGGTCGCGCTGGCGCCGTCGATGCCGTTGGCGCCGGGGAACTTGCCGAAGAGACCATCGAAGCTCCAGTTCTCCTGGTAGATGACGATGACGTGGTCGATGCCGGCCAGCGCGGACGGCGTGCGCGGCGAGCTCGCGCAGGCGACGACGAGCAGCGCCGCGCTCAGGACGGCGAGGCGAACCGGCGGCACGGCTCAGCGCACCTTGACGAGCTTCTGCAACGAGCGCAGCCCGGGTGGAATCGGGCCGCGGCGGCCCCAGTTGGTGAACGAGACCTCGCCCACGTAGATGTCGCCGCGCGAGTCGACGGCGAGGCCGTGCGGCGAGATGAACTGCCCCGCCTCCAGCCCCGCCGGCCGATTCCCCAGCCGCGCGAGCAGCTCGCCCTTGCCGCCGTAGATGCTCACGCGCGGCCCGATGTTCGGCATGTCGGCATTGACGGCCACGCCGCCGCCGATCTCGCCGACGTAGAAGCGCGCGTCGCGGCGGTCGAGGTAGAGGCCGGACGGCCGGTGCATGTTGATCCACTGCGTCTCGAACTTGCCGTGGCCGTCGAAGACTTGCACGCGGTGGTTCTCGCGGTCGGCCACGTACACCCAGCCCTCGGCGTCGCAGGCGATGTTGTGCGGGATGTTGAACTGGCCGGGATCGGTGCCCGGCTCGCCCCACGAGCGCAGCAGCCGGCCGTCGGGCGAGTAGATGTGCACGCGCGCGTTGCCGTAGCCGTCGGAGACGTAGAGATCGCCCTGGGGCGAGAGCGCCGTGTGTGTGCAGCGGTGGAACGGCTCGCCGCTCATGTAGGCCGTCGGCTTGCCCGGCACGCCGAGCGTCAGCAAGATCTTACCCTCGAGCGTGCAGTGGCGGACGGTGTGATCGCCGTCGTCGGTCAGCCACAGCGTGTCGTCGGGCGCCACGTGCACGCCGTGCGCGCGGCGGAACACGCCCTCGCCCCACGAGCGCAGGAAGTTGCCGTCGCGGTCGAACACGACCATCGGGTGCGCGCCGCGATTGAACGCGTAGACGCGGTCCTGCGCGTCCACGCCCACCGCGGCCACGTCGGCGTTGAACTCCCGGCCCGGCGGCAGCTTGGCCCAGCCCTCGACCACTTCGTAGCGATAGGCGCCCGCACCCAGGATGACCGGCATCACGCGCTCCTCCTTCGTGGCGTGGGCCGATTATAGGGCGCCGGCGCCCCGAGCGCCTCAGCGCCGGCCGAGGAACGCTTTCGCCTGCGCCAGCTCCGGCCGTACCGTGTCGGCCTTGCTGGACAGCGCGACGAGCTTCTCGAAATACTCGGCGGCCTTGGCCCGGTCGCCGGCGGCTTCGGCAGCACGCGCGGCACCGTAGAGGCCCCGATAGCGGTTGGGGTTCTCCTTGCTCGCGCTCTCGAACTCGCGCAGCGCGGCCGCGGGCTGGCCGCTCTGCAGCAGCAGCTCGGCGAGCAGCTCGCGCATGGGATAGAGGCGGTTCTCCATCGCCACGTGCTTGACGCTGCCGTCCTCGCCATCGGCGGCGGCACGCATCTCCTTCAGCGCCTGCTCGCGCGCGCCGCCCGCGTACGCCACCCAGGCGGACACGGCGAGGATCTGCTCGTCCGTGCGCTCGGCCCAGTACGGTTGGTTCGCCTTGTCCAGCGCGGCGTGCAGCTCCCGCAGCGCCTGGATCTCGCGCCGGGCGCCGGCCAGGTCGCCGCTGCGCGCCATGCCGAGGCCGCGCGCGAAGCGCACGAGGGAGTCCGCCATCGGCCGCGGAGTGGTGACGACCGGCAGCGCGGCGGCGCCGGCCCAGTCCCCGCGCTCGAGCGCGTACCGCGCGGGCACGACCGCGACCGCGGTGTGGTTGGCCAGGAGCGGCGAGTCGGTACGAGTCACCGCG
>QHRW01000173.1 GCA_003220265.1 Candidatus Rokuibacteriota bacterium
AGAAGCACGTGGTAGCGCGTCGTGATGAAGCGGACCAGCTCGGGGTAGGCATCCCAGGCCCGGGCCAGGTCGCTGCCCGCCGCGCTGCAGGTGACCGCGACAGGCGGTGGGGCCGCCGCCAGATGCTGGCTGAGCGCCGCCACCTCGGCACGGTCCGGACGCCCCGGGAAGAAGTAGTCGTGCGGTCCGGCCGGCAGCCGCTCCGCGAAGAACGGCACGATCGCACACGCCGGGAAAGTGAGGACGAGGTCGGGAGGGGCCGTGTTGCGCTGGACCGCGTCGACGGCGGCAGCGAGGGCCCGCAGTCGCTCCGCCCCCTCGGGCGCGATCAGGAGGCGCGTCGAGGCCACACGGACCTCCTCGCGCGCGCCGGTCGCGAGCCGCCCGAGGGTGACGGCGGTCGGCGCGAAGCGGGCGGCGGCGAGCAAGAGCGGGACGGCGACGACCACGGCCGGGGCCGGCGACAGCATCTCGACGCACCTCCGCCACGCACGAAGGCCGAGGGGCAGAAGAACGGGCGCCACCTGCGTCAGGTGCTCGAAGTCCGGCCGCGGATAGAGCTGGAGCGTGGCGAGAGCTGCAACCGCGGCCGGGCCGAGGAGAGCAGGATCGGCGCGTCGCCGAAGCGCCCCGATCGCCGCCCAGACAGCGAGCGGCACGAGAGCGAGGGTCGACACCTCGGCTGCCAGGCGGGGAGCCGCGGCCAGGCTCGGCGCACTGCGTGCGCCGGTCAGGACGGCGAGGCCGAGCGTGGCGACCGCTCCTGCGGCGAGCACACTTCGCGGCGCGCGATCCGCCAACACGAAGGCGGCGAGCCCGACGGCGCCCCCGAGCGCCGCCGGCCAGGGGTATGCCACGGCGTAGGTGCCGGCGAAGCCCGCCCCGAGCAGGAGGGCCTGGCGGCCGAAGCGCTGCGGCCCGAGCCGGACGAACGACGGCGCGTAGCAGAACGCGGCAACCGTCAGGAAACCGGCCGCGAGCGCCGCGAGCCGCGGCCCGGTGTACCCGTCCGGGGCGCCGCGCCCGCGGCCGAGCCACGCGAGCCCGAGGACCGGCGGTGCGAGCACCCAAGCGGAGATCGTGAGGCCGGTTTCGGCCACCAGGAGGACAGAGCCAAGTCCCACCAGGCCGAGCACCGCTTTGCCGGCGGGCCCCGCTTCCCGCCGCTCGCCAGCGAGGACAGCCACGCTGGCCGCGGCCGCCGCTAACAGCAGGCCGCTGTTCACCTTCATTGCGAACGCCGCGCCCGCGAGCGCGCCGCTCACGAGGAACCGGGCAGCCGACGGCTGGGTGCGCTGCAGGAGGAACGCGATGGCGAGAGCGGCGAGGCTGACGTACCAGGCCGGGTACGGGATGAGGAACGGCACTCCCCGACTCGGGGCGAGCGGCAGAAAGAAGGCCACCTCAAGGAGCACGGCGACGATCGCGAGCGCTGAGCCCAGGAGCCGGCGGGTGATGAGGTAGACGAGCATGGCCGCGGCGGCGTGGAGGCCAACGAGCATCCAGCGCACGGCCTCCAGCCCGGCCCACGAGATGAGTGCAGCCTGGATCCAGAAGTAGAGAGGCCCGTAGCCGGTGTGAAAGTCCACGTACGGAAGCTGTCCGTGCGACACTCGCCATGCCTGAGCGAGCTGCAGTCCCTCGTCGCCGAAATCGGCGATCCCGTAGTCGCGCAACGCGGCGCCGTACGCGGCAAGGCCGAGCCCGGCCACCAGCGGTGCAGCCATCCGGCGGACCACCGCCTCCTGCTACGCGAAGAGCTCCTCGCCTCGCAAGCTCGACCCGGTCGACATGCGCGCCGGAACCTGCCGCCGATCAGCCCACCACCCTTGCCCGCCGCGCGATCAGCTCGCAGTAGATGGCTTCGCGCGCCGCCGCTATCGCTTCCCAGCCGAACCCGGTCTGCGCCACCCGCCGCGCCGCCGCGCCGCGCGCCCGGCGCGCCGGGGCGGCCGCGAGCCGCCCGATCGCGGCCGGGAAGTCGTTCACCTCCGCCACCTCGACGACATCGGCTATGTCGAGACCCCGCATGCCGAACCGCGTCGTCACGACGGGTAGTCCCATGGCAAGGTACTCCGGAACCTTCAGGTTCACGCCACCACCCTCGGTCATCGGGTTGAGGGCCACGTCGGCAGCGCGAAGGAACGGCAGCACATCGTCGACCGCGCCCGTGACCCGCACGCGCCCTGCGCTGTCGGCCGGGCGGCCGACGGATCCGACCACGAGGAAGGTCCAGCCGGGAGTCCGCGCCGCTATGATACGGACTGCGGCGAGCGCAGAACGGTTGGGCAGGTGCCACGAGCCGGCAAAGAGCGCCACCGGGCCCACGACCCCGAGCGCCGCTTTTGCCGCCGCGCGCTCGGCATCTAGCGCCGGCTGGAACGTCTCCGTATCGACCCCGACCCCACACGTATAGAGGTCGCGCCGCACGAGGCCGTAGGCATCGGTCACGGCGGTCCGGTCCTCCGGCGAGAGGAAGATGACTGCATCAGCCTCGAGGAGGGCCGCTCGCTCCAGGCGGGTCGCGAGCGCGACGAGGCGCCGCGAGACCGACCGCGCCGCGAGGAGCTGCGCTTCGGCGTTCTGCTCGACGAGCACGATCGGGCATGAAGCCGTGGCGCGCGCGAAGGCAAACTGCCAGGGCGTCTCGACCTGCACCACGTCGGCGGCGGCCAAGCGGTGCTTGAGGACGTCCGGCGCCGTCCAACGGAGCACGCTCGAGGCGCGCAGCGGCGGCAGGCCGGTCCGACGCCGTCGCAGGTAGGAGAGGAGCGTGAGCGGCGTCACGTGGCGGTACTCGACGTACCGGCCGCCAGGTCGCTGGACGAACGAGCGCAGCCGCAGGCCGTCGGACCGACGAAGCCCCATGGCGAAGACCCAGACCTCGTGGCGGAGTCCGAGGCAGAAGCTGGTGTGATGCACCAGACGGTGTCCGCCGGAGCGCGGCGGGAAGACGCCGTAGGGACAGAGATCGACCAGCCGCATCACGCGACGAGCAGCTGCTCGACGCGACCGGGTCCGAGCCGCCCGCGGGCGCCGTCCCAGACGCCCAAGAGGACGCACCGGGCTTCAGCGTGCCGCCCGACGAGCGTGTACGCGACGATCCGCGCAGCGGCCTCCGCCGCGTAGTACGGGAGGAAGGTGATCCAATGGACCGGGCGCGCATGTCTGGCCATGAAGTAGGGGCGGTTGCGGAAGCGGAAGTACAAGTGGAGGGGCCTGCCCATGGTGGTGAACGGCCGATGCTCCAGCCGCGCGCGGGTCGCGAGCAGCACGCGCCCCCCCCGCGCGCGCAGGCGCAGACACCAGTCGGTCTCTTCGAAGACGCAGAAGAAGTCGGGATCGAGCAGCACACCCGCGCGCAGTGGTTCGGCGCGGACTAGCATGCTCGAGCCGGCGACCGCGTCCACCTCCACCACTGGCTGCCGGAGGACGGCGGCTTCCGGCAGCCGGTCGAAGACGTCCTCGTAGCGACCGGTCCACCAGCGGATGTGGCCGCCGCTCGAGGTGTGCCGGTCACCGGCGCGATTGACCGCTCCGATCACCAGGGCGGTCGGATCAGCTTCGGCAGCCCACACCATCTCGCCGAGCAGGTCGGGAGCCACCCGGGTGTCGTTGTTGAGCAGCAGGACGTATCGGACCGCCGGGTCGGCGAGTGCGGCCTCGATGCCGACGTTGCAGCCGCCCGCGAATCCGAGGTTGGCGGGATTCTCCACCGTGCGGAGCGTCGGGAACTCGCGCCGCAGGCGGTCGACCGAGCCGTCGGCGGAATGGTTGTCGACCACCAGGACGGTGTAGTTGGCGTAGTCGAGTGCCGCGACGCTGCGCAGGCAGGCGGCCGTCTCGTCGGCGCGCCGCCACTGGAGGATGACGATCGCCACCCGGGGGGCCGGGGCCGAGGGGCTCACGGCCGGGGGAGTATGGACGGTGCAACCATTCGCGAGCTATCTCACCCTCCCCTGCCGTCAGCAAGCGCCGGTGCGGGCCGGCGCCGCTCGACAAGTGCACGAGAGTGCGACTAAGAGCTGTGCCGCATTGGCCGCCCGGTCTGCCAACCCGCATCGTTCCGCGTGACGGCCGCGCCGGACCCCGATCGCCACCCGAGGGACCGACTCGAACGGGGTCTCTCACTCAACGACGCCACGATGCTCGTCGTCTCGTCGGTGATCGGATCGGGGATCTTCTTGACGCCCGGTCGCGTCGCCGACCTCCTCCCGCACCCGGGCGCCATCCTCGCCGCCTGGCTCGCCGGCGGCCTCCTCTCCGCGGCGGGCGCGCTCGCCAATGCCGAGCTCGGGGCGATGTACCCGCACGCCGGCGGCGACTACGTCTACCTGCGCGAGGCCTACCACCCGGCCGCGGGGTTCATGGTCGGATGGCTCACCTTCTTCGTGATCTACGCCGGCTCGATCGCCACCCTTGCCGCCGGCTTCGCGGAAGGTCTCGTCCATTTCGTGCGTCTCGGCGCCACCGGCAAGATGCTCGCCGCCGTCGCGGTCACCGCCGTGATGTCCGCGGTGAACTACATCGGCGTCCGCGCCGGCGTGCGCCTCAACAACGTGACGGCGTACTGCAAGATGGCGGCGCTGTGCGCGTTCGTCATCGCCGGGCCCGCCCTTGGCCGGGGGCGGATCGAGAACCTCCGGCCCCTGCTCGCGGGTGGCTCGGCGCTCCACCCCGCCGCCTTCGGCCTCGCGCTCTCGCCGGTGCTCTTCACCTATCTCGGGTGGAACGCCCCGGTGTACGTGGCGAGCGAGATCCGGTGCCCCAGCCGCACCGTGCCCCGGTCGCTGTTCTTTGGCCTCGGCGTCTGCACCCTCGTCTACGGGCTGGTTAACGCGGTCTATGTCTACGCCATGCCGGTGGCGACCCTCCGCGGGACGGTGAATGTCGGCGAGGCCGCGGCCGGAGCTCTCTTCGGCCCGGTCGCGGGCTCGGTCGTCGCGACCTTCGTCCTCGTCTCTATTCTCGGCACCTTGGATGCGATGATCCTCGTCGGGCCCCGCATCGCTTACGCCATGGCGCTCGACGGCCTGTTCTTCGCCGGCGCGGAGCGCGTGCACGAGAGCTATCGCACACCGCACCGGGCGATCGTCGTGCAGGGCATCGCCGTGGTCGGGCTCCTCGCCGTTCTGCGGACCTTCCCGAGCGTCCTCGACTACACCACCTTCGCGATCGTGCTCGCGACCATCGCAGACACGAGCGCGCTCTATCGGCTCCGGTGGATCCGACCGCGCCTCGAGCGGCCTTACCGGGCGTGGGGCTATCCGGTCGTGCCGGCGCTCTACCTGCTTGCAAACGCCGCGATCGCCGCGGCGATGCTCCGGGGACGCGCGAGGGAGTGCGCAATCGGCCTCGCAGTTGCGGCGGCGGGATTTCCATTGTACTGGTTCTTCGCGCGAGGCAGGCAGCGGCGCGCGGTGAGGGAGACAGGCAACCGCACGCTTGCCGGGCCCGGTTCCTCTGACCTATGAAGCTCGAATGTGTCGAGCGGCGTGGTCGGTTCCACGGGTGCTTTGCTGGCGCCTCACCTTGGTGACAGCCGAGGTCTATCGCGACTGAAATATGCTCCGCCTCCTCACGCGCGCCGTGTTCGCGCTCCTGCCGACCTGCGCGTTGCTGGTCGCGGCGGAGATGGTGGTCCGAGTCACCGGGGCAGGAGACGGGTGCCCTTCGGGAGTCCTGTCCGCGCTGTGGGTGTGTGATCCCATCATGCACTTCCGGATGGACCCGGATCTTGTCATCAATGGGCAGAACGGACCACCTGATGGTCGCCGCCCTCGGTGACTCCTGCACCTTCGGGTTCATCAACGCAGGTGCGGAAACTGGGTATTTCGTCGCCGAACCCTATCCTCAGCGCCTCAATCGCATCATCACCCGGCGTCATGGCGCCGGCAAAGTCGAGGTGTTGAACCTCGGTGTCTGCGGATACAACAGCTATCACGGCATCATGCTCCTCCGGACGAAGGGGCGGCAATTGCAGGCGGATCTCTATACCGTGCAGTACGTGTGGAATGACCTCATGTTGTCGGCGCGGACTCCGCCACACGCATTTCAGGAACCGGCGACGCCGCTCGCACGAGGTGTGGAAGATGTTCTCTTGATGACAAAGCTCTACCCATTTGCCAGGCGTCTCGGAATGCAACTGCGCTCCCTGTCGCAGCGTGACGCGAACTTCAATGTGCCCGCCACCTGGACGCCCAATGTGCCCGTGCAAGAGTACAGGCACAATCTGCGCCGGATAGTGGAGGTTGCGCATCGGTACGGCGCGCAGGTGTGGTTTCTGACTTCGTCGAATGCTTTCATTACCAACAAGTATAAAGGGCAGTACGACGAGTTTGCGAAGACCGCGGGTTTGCAGCTGGGAGTCTTAGGCATCAGCGGCATCGCCTCTTTTGAGCAGCTGGTGACGATCCAGGCTGCATATAACGAGGCCACCCGGAGTACGGCGGCGGAGCTCGGTGTCACGCTCATCGACATGGCGGCCACATACCAGACCCACGGTTCCGAGGATCTATTCCGGTCCGTGGACGCCATTCATCCAAACCAGCGGGGACACACCCTCGAGGCCGAAGTGCTGTATTCCTACCTCGTGCATTCGGGCGTGATTGGTCGCCGTCCCATGTAGTCCGCCAGCGCGTCGCGCCAGTCCCGCATCCGGTCGAGCCTGACCGCCTGGAGGGCTGCGTTCTCCAGCACCGAGTAGAACGGGCGGCGGACGGGCGAGGCGAA
>QHRW01000009.1 GCA_003220265.1 Candidatus Rokuibacteriota bacterium
CGAGGGCGGCCTTGAGCCCCTGGGCCAGCTTCACGGCATCGTCGGTCGCCCAGAAGTGCATGTAGAAGAGGCGCGGCGTGTCCATCAAGCCGTGATTGTGCAGCGCGGTGACGTCGATGCCGTGCTGGCGCAACGTGCGCGCGACGGCGTTGACCTCCTTGTCGAGCAGGACGAAGTCTCCCGTGATCGCCGCCTTGCCGTCGGCGATCGGCTGGAAATTCAGCACGGTCGTCACGCCCATCGCCGGCAGCAGCGGATGGCCCATCTCCGTGATCGTCTCGGCGCGCGGGACCGTCACCTGGAACACGCCGCCGCCGGCGTCCCGTCCCGAGCGGCCCAGCGCCTGCTCGATCGCCTTGCCGTCGAGCGCGGGCCCCGGCGTGGTCGCCGCCGGCGTGGGCGATGGACCCAGCGGCGTCGCGCTGGCCGAGAGCGCCTGGCGGAGCGCGGCGGCGAGCTGCACGGCGTCGCCGTGGCCTTCGTAGTGCACGTACATGACGTGGGGTGACATCTCGTTGAGGTGATTGTGGACGGCGGTGACGTCGAGACCGCCGGCGAAGAGGCCGGACATCACCGCCGGCACTTCCTGATCGAGGAGCACGAGGTCGCCCATCACCATCGCGCGGTCGCCGACCTGGGCGAAGGCGGCGTACGACCCGAGCGCGAAGCCGGGCCTGACGCGCACGCCCTTGACCGTCACCGCGAGGTCGGTGCGCGGCATCCCCACACGGAAGACGTCACCGGCCTGGAGCTGCCCCGTCTTGCCGAGCGCCTGCTCCACCGCTTTCCAGTCGGTCTCGGCGGCGCCGGCAACGCCGGCGACAGCAAGAATCAGACAGCCGATCAGCACTGTCGCGTATGCACGTGGCATGAGTGCGACCTCCATGCACACAGCGTACGCCCCGCCGCCAAATCTCAGACGCGGGCGGGCGTCACGTATCCATAGCGAAGATTGCTGCGCTGTCCGCCGTGCTCCTCGTACTCCGACTTCAGCGCCGCGATCCGATCGGTGGCGAGCGCCTGGCGCTTCTCGTACTTGTACAGGCGCGCGTTGTTGTCGCCGAAGATCGCGGTCTTCACGGGGCCGTCGGCGGCGCCGAGCGGCTTGAGGTTGTGCTTCTTCTGCAGATCGTCGGGAATCTCCAGACGGCGCAGCGCTTCGATCTGCCATTGCGGCGAGCCGGTCCAGATGGCGTCGGAGCCCCACACCACGTGGTCGGCGCCGAGGCCGCGCACGAGCTGCCCCATCATGACGGCGGAGACGCGCGGGTCGGCGATGGTGCTCTGCGCGAAGAGCTGGCCGACGTCGGCGTAGACGTTGCTGACGCCGAACTTCGAGGGAATGTCGGCCAGGTCGGTCACCCACTCGATGCGGCCGGTCTTTTCGAACTGCTCCCAGGCGTCCTCCACCTTGCCGCCGCCGGCGAAGCGGTAGCCGCCGTGGTAGATGATGAAGTTCATCTTCGGCCAGTCCTTGGCCGCCTTGCCCACGTCGCGCACGTCGGAGTAGGCGAGGAGGTGGGGGAACTGCTGCTCGACGGAGGGCGGGAACAGGCCCTTGTGCACGCACACCTTGTCGTAGCCGGCCTTGAGGAGCTTCTCGTAGAACGGATAGAGCAGCTTCTCGTCGTCCATCCGCCACGGGTGCTTGCTGAGGTTCTTGTTGGTGTTGTCGCCGATCGTGTAGCCCTTGAAGGAGTCGGGCTTCAGCTCCTTGATGGCGTGATCGACCTGCTCCGTCCAGCCGGGATAGCCGGGCGCGAAGATCGCGTGGCTCAGCATCCGCCGCGTGCCGGCGTCCTTGTTGACGCGCGCGCGGGCCTCGGCCTTCATCTCGTTGGTGAGGAACCAGTCCTGGGGAATCTCCGAGGGCGACCCCGAGATCAGCGCCACCTTCGTGTCGCTGTCGAGATAGATCTCCTTGTAGTAGTTCGCGAACTTCAGATCCTCGATCGTCTGCTCCTTGCCCTGCAGCGCCGGGTTCCAGCCGGCCTTGCCGACGGCCTGGCGCTGGCGCACGAAGCCCATGATGCGCGTGTCGTCGCGCAGGAAGTGCGTGTGGCAGTCCATGATGAACTGGTCCTTCAGGGCCTTGGCGCGCGCGTCCGCGGTGTCCTTGTCGGCGGCCTCCGCGCGACTGACGCCGTAGAGCGGGCCGTAGACCTCGTTCATCGCCAGGAACGCCGCCGCCATGCCGGAGGCGGTGGTGAGGAACCGCCGGCGCGTCATGCCGTGCTTCTTCGCGAGGGCGTCGCCCATCGCGCGGACGCGCGCCTCGACCTGCCGCTGGCGCTGCGTCTGCGGCGCGGGCAGGAACTCGTCGCTGGAGACGGACTGGGTCGGGATGGGTCCGGCGAAGGCGTGGGTCTCGGCCGGCAGCAGGCCGGCCAGCTCGCGGTCACTCAGCAGTCCCATGGATGTTCTCCCTCATGAAGGACGAGGCAGTTCGAGGAATGCGCGCATCACGTGCCAGAGTTGCTGGCGGGTGTGGCCGAGCGCGACGGCGTGCGAGGCGCCGGCCAGGACGATGAACTGCCGATCGGGGTTCGGCAACCGGCGATAGAACTCCAGCAAGTCCTCTTCCGTGGCGATGCCGTCGTGCTCGCCGCGCACCATCAACACGGGCACCTTCACCCTGGTGGGATCGACGACGGGCAGGTTGGCCGTCATGTCGAGATAGGTGCCGGTGGGAATCGTGTCGCCGAAGGCCAGCTCGGCGTCGGCCAGCGCCTCGGCCACGCGCGGGTCCGAGGTGCCCGGCTTGTCGCGCGTGAAGATGGAGCGGATCATGTCGCGACCGCGCGGCCGCCGGTGGTTCGCGCGGAAGTAGGCGAGGTTCTCGGCGCGCTTGGCCAGCGTCGGCGAGCCCTTGCCCGTCCACGTGAAGGCTTCCAGGATCAGCCGCTCGACGCGCTCGGGTCGCGCCATCGCGAAGGCGCCCGCGCGCAGCGCGCCCGACGAGCCGCCATAGAAATGGAAGCGAGCCCGGCCCGTCTCGCGCGCGATCACCTCGGTGGCGGCCTTCAGATCTTCCACGCCGCTGGCGATGTCGGCGTTCCCGTCGGTGCGGGACGACCGGCCGTAGCCCTCGTGGTCGAGCGTCCACGTGTCGTAGCCCCAGCGGGCGAACACGTTCATCATCGAGTACTCGCCGGCGCCCGGCACGGTGAGATCGAAGCTCGGCCGCGAGGAGATCGACGAGCCGTGGACGAAGACCAGCACGGGACGCGGCCGCTCGCCGGCCTGCGGCGGGGCGAGCCGCTTGCGGAACATCGCCAGCGAGACGAGGCCCTTCTTGGCCTCGTACTCCGCGCTCCACACGGGCGCGCCGGGCGCCGGCGGGGGCTCGACCGCGTGGACGGGCGAGCGGCCGAGATATCCGAAGCCGGCCACGGCGGCGGCGGTCAACAGCGCGCGGCGCGAGGGCATGCACGCCTCCTCGTCAGGCGATCTTGATGATGCCGTCGGCGACCGGCTTGAAGCGGTCGGCCACCATCGGATCGTGGCCGGCCACGATCAGCTTCTGGGGACCGGCGAGCCGATGAATCGTCTCGAACGCCGTCAGCATCTCCGGCAGGCTGGTGATGATCTGCACCGGCTGCCGCGTCTCGACGTTGTGATAGAAGTGCGAGGCGTCGGAGGTCAGTACGACCGTGCCCCGCTGGGTCTCCACCGTCACGATCTGCAACCCCGCCGTGTGGCCGCCCACGCGATAGAGCCGGATGCCCGGCAGCACCTCGTGGTCGCCGTGCACGAACCGGATCTTGTTCGCGTAGTTCAGCGTGACCAGGTCGGCCAGCGCGGGGACGTTGGCAGAGCCGCGGAAGGCCGGCGTGCCGGCGAACGGGCCCGTCCAGAACGCGACCTCCTCGGCCTGGATCCAGTGCTCGGCGCTCGGGAAGAGGCTGTGGCCGGCCCAGTGGTCGTAGTGCAGGTGACTGATGAGCGCCATCGGGACGTCGGCCGCCCGCACGCCCATCCGCTCGACCACGGTGGCCGGGCTCACGTAGTTGCGGATCTGGCGCGCGCGCGCGTCGTCCTCGAGAAAGCCCGTGTCCACCAGCACCGGATGCGGCCCGCCCAGGATGAGCCAGACGAAGTAGTGCAGCGTCAGCGGATCGTGCTTGGCCTCGCGGTAGAAGAACTGGCAGGTCGTGGTGTCACGCTCGCCGTACTTGAGGGCGTAGACCTCGTACATGGACGCCACCTCGCTGGCGCCGAAGTGTACGACAAAATCGCCACGCTCACCCGCTTCGCTTCCGGCGCCGGCCGGGTCGCGGATCGTCCGCGAACGACACCTCTGTGGGGGTCGGGGTGGCCGAAAGCAGGGTGACGGTGTTCCGCGCGTACTGCCGATGCCAGCGTCCACGCGGCACGACGAACATGCCGCCGGCGCGCAGCGTGACGTGAACCGGGCGGCGCGTGCCGAGGACCGTGAGATCGACCTGCCCTTCGAGGATCTGGACCAGCTCGTCGCCGTGGCGGTGACGCTCCCACGGCGTGTGGCCGGTGAAGCGCCCCACGAAGACGCCGCCACGGTTGAACGACGCCAGCTTGGCGAACGGAGTGCTGGCGAAGGCGGCGGTGCCCTTCAGCTTCCGCCGTGACAGGGCTCGCCGCGAGGCTTGAAGATCGTGCGCCTCCATCACTCAGCCGGCCCGGCCCGCCGTCTTCGCCCGGCGCTGGATCTCCCCGTCGCTGAGATCCTCCACCTTGGTGGACAGCGTCCAGCGATAGCCGAAAGGATCGGTGATCTCGCCGGTGCGGTGGCCGTAGAACTGGTTGGCGATCGGCCGCGTGAGGCTGCCCCCCGCGTTCACCGCGCGCTTCACCATGTCGTCCACGTTCGGCACGTTGACGACGAACTGCATGTGCGCGCCGCCGAGTGTCTGCGGGCTCACGAATTTGTGCTCGGGATGCTCGTCCGCCAGCATGACCGTGGAGCTCCCGATCGCGATCTCGGCGTGGCCGACCCGGCCGCCGGCATCCGTGATGCGGGCCATGGTCTCGCGGGCCCCGAAGGCCGCCTTGTAGAACTCGATCGCCCGTGCGGCCCCCTTGATGCACAGGTAAGGAATCACCTCGCTCATCGCGTGTCCTTTCCGGCAGCCGCGTGGTGGCTGCGCTCGATGTGATCGCGGGCGGCGGTGAGCAGGTCGGCCCACCATCGTCCCTTCCAGACGACGAACGCGCGGCCGGTCAGATCGTGACGCGCGGGATGAGCCGCCGGGACCGTGTCCCAGCCGCTGTGCGTGACGCTTACACGCGTGCCGCCCTCGGCCGGATCGAAGCGCACCTCGACCCGCGTGAGCTGTCCCGGCCGGAAGCTCGCCAGCCGCCAGGTGAAGGCCAGGACGCGTGGTGGCTGCCACGTCTCGACGTGACCGACGACGAAGGCCCGCTCGGGGTGGCCGTCGGGGACGTGGACCAGGCGGCCGCCGACGCCGGGCTCGAGCGTGAGCGTGCCCGCGTGCGGCGGGACGAACCGGAAGCGCGGGCCGCGCCCCCACCACGCGTCGAGCTCGCGTGTGAAAACGTCGAAGGCCACCTCGGGCGGCACGGCGACGTCGAGCGCCACGGTGACGGCGTCCGCCGCGCTGCTCACGCCCGCCTCTTCCGCTTGCGCTCGGCGTGCGCCTTGAACGCCGCGAGCTGCCCCGTCCAGAAGGCCTCGACGTGCTCGAGCCACGCCCGTAGCTCCGCGAGCGGCTCGGGCCGCAGGCTGTAGAGGCGCACGCGCGCGTCGTGGTCGAGACCGCCCCCCTCCACGAGCCCGCAGCGCCGCAGCACGCGCAGGTGCCGACTCATGGCCGGCATGCTCATCCCGCACGCCTCGGCCAGCTCGCCCGCCCGCCGCGGCCCGCGCCGCAGATGCTCCACGATGCGGCGGCGGGTGGGCTCGGCCAGGCCGGTCAGGACGCGGTCGAGATCGGTTGCCACCGGCGCAATAGTTAATCTTAAGATTAACTATTGTCAAGCGGGTGTCGAGGAGCGCCCCGGCAAAGCCGGGGCGCTACCGAGTGGCGGGGGGTGTGGGGGCCATGTCGGGGCCCCCACGTCCAATTTGCCGATTGAGCTCGGCCATCGGCACCATGCGCCCGTGCAGCGGCAGGTGGTTGTCGACGGCGAGCCCCAGGCGCGTGAGGTTGTCGGCCAGGCCCACGTTGAACGGGCTCGGCGGCATCGGCGGCGCGGTGCCCGCCGGCAGCGGCGTGAAGGTGTCGGCCTGCACGAGCAGCTTCTCCTTCGGCAGGTAGACCATCAGCAGCCCGTCGTCGTGCAGCACGCCGGCGATGTGATGGATCTCCACCGTGCGGGTGCCGTCGGTGAGCACGCGCTTGTCCTTCACGCCCTCGACCACGCCCTTCTTGCCGGACTTGGCCAGGTGATCGGGGCGGATGGTGGCGGGCGCGGCGAGGTTGCGCTCGAAGTACGCGCGATTCACCTCGTGCGTGATGACGGTGATGCCTTCACCGGCGGCCGCGCGCAGGCCGCCCGAGTGATCGAAGTGGTGGTGGCTGTTCACCACGTAACGGATCGGCTTGGACGGCACGAGAGTGCGCGCCTCGGCGATGACCGCCAGCGTCCGCTCGTCGTTGAGCGGGGCCTCGGCGAGGATCAGGTGATCCTTCATCTCGATGAGCACGCTGTGGTGCGTGCCGCCCGTCAGGTACCAGACGCCGTCGGCCACCATCTGTGTGGCCACGCGCGCGTAGGGGTTGCCCGCCTGGCGGACCGGGTCGGGCACGGCGATCTCGACGGCCGCGTTCGGCCTGGCGTCGGTGACCGTGAGATCCAGGCTCGGG
This sequence comes from Candidatus Rokuibacteriota bacterium, assembly GCA_003220265.1. Lineage (GTDB taxonomy): Bacteria > Methylomirabilota > Methylomirabilia > Rokubacteriales > CSP1-6 > AR5. The sequence goes on from QHRW01000009.1 coordinate 6,807, forward strand.
AAGCCGCCGGTCGACTGGCGGATCCTGGCGGGGAACTTCACGCCGCCGAAGTCGCGGTACTCGGCGTACGTCACCTCCACGGGCCAGTCGCCGACCACGGGGCTGGGCAGCACGATCTCCACGCGCTCGACCAGGTTCTGGGCGTTGATGGTCGCCTTGACGGGCACGCGATTGGGCAGCGTGAAGGCGATCGTCGGACCCTGCTTGGTGGCGTTGTTGGCGAGCGCGGCCTTGATCACGCCGTGCGGCGTGATCCACAGCTGCGCCTGCCGCTCGATCAGCGCGATGGGCGCGGGGATGGCGGCGTCGCCCATCACGTTCCAGGCGTGCTCGCCGCTGACCAGGAAGAGCTGGCGCTGCTCGCCGCGGATCGGCTGCACGCCGCCGCCGCGCGGCGGGTCGTTCGCCTGGGTGCGCACCCAGTCCTCGCGTCCGGACGCCGTCTCGTAGTTGACCGAGCGCGTCAGGCTCTTGATGTTGAAGCGCGGCCACGCCTGGCCCGGCGCCTGGCTCTGCCCGGCCTGGAAGAGCACGCCGCTGGCGTTGTACTCGATCGATTTCAATCCAGGCTCGCCCAGCGCCTTGGCGACCGCCTCGATGCCGGCCTTGCTGTCCTGGGCGTGCGCGATGAAGGGAACGAGGAGCGCGAGCGCGGCCAACGACGCGACGATGTGACGCATGCCTGGCCTCCTGACGTTCGGTGGGGCGCGGGAATGCTACATGCCCGCGCCGTCCTTGGCAAACGCGGTACAGTGCGCCCTGTGCCCCGCCCGGCGGGGCCGAAAGGAGCGCCCGTGAGCACACCCAGAGCCGCCACGTCCGCCCGCGAGGAAGTTCGCAAGGTCGCCCCCAAGCTGATCGAGATGACGGAGAAGGTCGTCTACGGCGACGTCTGGGAGCGCCCCGGACTGTCGAAGCGCGATCGCAGCCTGATCACCGTCGCCGCGCTGATCGCGATGTACCGCGGTGACCAGCTCACCGGCCACCTCGAGCGCGCGCTGGCCAACGGCGTGACGAAGGAGGAGATCGGCGAGGTCATCACGCACATGGCCCTCTACGCCGGCTGGCCGACGGCCATGAGCGCCGGCCGCATCGCCCGCAAGGTCTTCGAGGAGGCCAGGTGATGAAAGTCGGATTCATCGGGCTCGGCACCATGGGCCGTCACATGGCGGCCAATCTCCAGAAGGCCGGTCACGAGCTGATCGCGTACGACCTGCGCAAGGAAGCGGCGGAGCCCCACGTGAAGAACGGCGCCCGCCTGGTCGACTCGCCGCGCGCGGTGGCCGAGGCCGCCGAGGTGGTGTTCACGTCACTGCCGGGCCCGGCCGAGGTGGAGTCCGTCGCGCTCGACGAAAAGCAGGGATTGATCGCCGGGCTCACCGCCGGCAAGGCGTTCTTCGATCTCTCGACCAACTCGCCGACCGTCGTGCGCAAGCTGCACGCCATCTTCAAGGCGCGGGGCGTGGACATGCTGGATGCGCCGGTCAGCGGCGGCCCCAGGGGCGCCGAGAGCCGGCGGCTGGCGCTGTGGATCGGCGGCGACGAGGCCGTGTTCCGCAAGCTCAAGCCCGTGCTCGACGCCATCGGCGACCAGCCGTACTACGTCGGCCCCATCGGCGCCGGCACCGTGGCCAAGCTCGTGCACAACTGCGCCGGCTACATGATCCAGACGGCGATGGCCGAGGTCTTCACGATGGGCGTCAAGGCCGGCGTCGATCCGCTGGCCATCTTCAAGGCCGTCCGCCAGGGCGCGCGCGGGCGCGTGCGGACGTTCGACAGCCTCGCCGACAATTTCCTGCCGGCCAAGTTCGATCCGCCGTCGTTCGCGCTGCGCCTGGCCCACAAGGACGTCACGCTGGCCTGCGCCCTCGGTCGCGAGAACAAGGTGCCGATGCGGCTGGCCCATCTCACGCTGGAGGAGATGACGGAGGCGCTCAACCGCGGCTGGGGCGAGCGCGACTCGCGCGTGCCGATGCTGCTGCAGGAGGAGCGGGCCGGCGTGGAGATCAAGGTCGATCCGGCCAAGCTCAAGGAGGTGCTCGAGCAGGATGGCAAGTGAGCGCGCGCCCTCAGCGGCGCGCGTCGTCGGGCCAGTGCGGCGCCGCCAGCTCGACGCGCCAGATCGGAGCGTCGCTGTAGAAGGGGCCGTCGAACCGGACGAACGTGGGCAGCGGGTCGCCCGCGATCCAGTAGTGGAGCGCGGGCGGCTGCTTGCCGACAACGGACGCGGCGGCGCCCAGCACGCCGCCGAGCCTGGCCTTGGCCAGGTAGCGTGACGTCTTGCGAGGGAGCCCCTGGATCGTCACGGCGTCCTCGCCGTCCGGCGTCACTTCCAGGTCGAGGATCCGCGGCTTCGGTGTGAACGCCAGCACGTGGGCGGCCATCGCGGCGCCGGGTTCGAGGTTCCGCAGGAGAATCGCGAGCATCCCGAAGGCGTAGATGTCGTCCGGCAACTCGAGCTGACCCTCGTCGGTCTTGGTGGTGCCTTTCTCCTTGGTCGTCACGGTGTAGCGGCCGCTCTCAGCATCGATGTGGCCGTCGAGGTCGCGGGGGAAGCTTGGCCCGTGCTGCGTCGACCGATAGCTCAGCAGAGTCCACACCCGGCGCTGCGCCAGCACGAATGTCTCGTGCGAGAGGGACCCGTCGGTGAACTGAAAGCGCAGGTGGACCTCGAGGCGCTCGCCGGCCGGGATCTGCCACCAATCGCCCTGGGCGAGGACCTCGGCCTTGGTTCCTCGCAGGATGAGGAAGCCATGGGCGGAGCCTTCGGGCGCGCGGACGCGCACTGGGGCGGCCGCGACGACGCCGGGCGTTGTCGTGGCGCCGGTCCCGACGAGGACCCCGAGGGCGAAGAGCACGGCGCGGCCTGAAATGCCTTGCATCCCGATCTCCGACGCAGCGAGTCCGGTAAGCAGGTTTCCGCAAGAACGATGCCGCCGACGATTTGACATCGCCGGCGCGCGACGGTAGATAGACGTCACCGTGGCGTCCCTCTCCGCTGCCCGGCGGCTCGCCCGCTTCGTGCTCGATCTCTCCCTCGATACGGTGCCATCGCCGGTGGCGACGCAGGCGGCGCAGCTCGCGCTCGACACGCTCGGCAACGCCCTGGCCGCCGTCCCCGAGGACTTCGGCCGCGCCGTGCTCGACGTGGCGGAACGCCTCGGCGGTCCGCCCGAGAGCACGCTGGTGGGGCGCCCGGCGCGCGTCGGCGCCGCCAACGCCGTGCTCGCCAACGCCACGCTCGCCCACGGCCTGGACTTCGACGACACGCGCGAGGACGCCATCGTGCACACGGGGTGCGTCGCCGTCACCACGGCGCTGGCCGCGGGCGAGGCCGCCGGCGCCGACGGGCGCGCGGTCCTCGAGGCGCTCGTCGCGGCGGTGGAGGTGATGTGCCGCGTGGGGCTCGCGGTGCCGGGCGCCCTGCACGCGCGCCACTTCCATCCCACCGCGATCACCGGCAGCTTCGCGGCCGCGGCCGCCGCGGGCAAGCTCTTCAAGCTCTCCGAGGACCAGCTCGTGCACGCCTTCGGCATCTGCGGCAGCCAGGCGGCCGGGATCATCGAGTACCTGACCGACGGCTCGTGGACGAAGCGCCTGCACCCCGGCTGGAACGCTCATGCCGGCGTGACCGCGACGCTGCTGGCGCGCGCCGGCTTCACGGGACCCGAGACCGTGCTCGACGGCGGCCACGGGCTGTATGCGGCGTTCGCGGGCGGTCACGACGCCGCGCGCCTGGGCGCGCTGCTCGACACGCTCGGCGCGAAGTGGGAGCTGTCCGAGCTCACGCTGAAGCCGTACCCGTGCGGCTCCATCGCGCAGCCCTACATGGACTGCGCCGCGCGCCTGCGCGCTCACGGGGTGAAGGCCGAGCAGATCGCCGCGATCCGCTGCCGCACGGCCGCCGGGCCGGTGCCGAGGCTGTGGGAGCCGCTCGCGGCCAAGCACGCGCCGCCCAACGGCTACGCGGCGAAGTTCAGCCTGCCGTACCTGCTGGCGGCGATCTTCGTGAAGGGCCGGGCGGGGCTCGCGGAGTTCACGGATGCGGCCGTGCGCGATCCCGACGTGCTGCGCGTGGCGCGGCTCGTCACCTACGAGCTCGATGCGGCCATCGACTATCCGCGCCAGTTCGTCGGCGACGTCGAGGTCAGGCTGGCCGACGGCCGCGCGCTGCGCGAGCGCCAGGACCGGCCGCGCGGCGGGCCCGACGCGCCGCTCACGCGCGAGGAGATCGAGGCGAAGTTTCGCGGCAACGCCGCGCTGGTGCTCGACGCCGCGCGGGTCGAGCGCCTCATCACGGCCGTCAACGGGCTGGCCGGCCGCGCCTCGCTCGCCGACCTGCTGGCGGCGCTCGCGGCGGCTCACACCCAAAGGGGGGAACGATGAGTCAACGCACTGCCATCACGCGCCGGTCGTTCGTGGCCGGCGCCGCCCTCGTCACCGTTCTCGGCCGCGGCGGCCGGGCCGAGGCCCAGGACCCGCGCGTCGTGGAAGCGGCCAAGAAGGAGGGCAAGGTCGTCTGGTACACGTCGCTCGTGCTGCCGAGCGCGGAAAGAGTCGCCAAGCTCTTCGAGGCGGCCTATCCCGGCGTGAAGGTGGAAGTGCATCGCACGGGCTCGGAGCGGATCCTCCAGCGCGTGATGCAGGAGCTGCAGGCCAATATCAAGAACGTGGACGTCATCCACACCTCGGACGCGGGCCACTTCGTCCTGCTGAAGGACAAGAAGCTGCTGGCGAAGTACACGCCGGCCGGCGTCGAGGGCTTTCCCTCCGGCTTCAAGGACAAGGACGGCTTCTCCTACGGGCTGCGCGCCACCGTGAACTGCATCGCGTACAACACCAAGGCCGTTCCGGCCGCCGAGGCGCCGAAGACGTGGAAGGACCTGCTCGACGCGCGCTGGAAGGGCAAGATGGTGACCGCGCATCCCGGCTACAGCGGCGTCATCGCCACCCACGTGCTGGCCCTCGTGCACCTGCACGGCTGGGACTACTTCAAGGCGCTCGCCCAGAACCAGCTCATGCTCGTGCAGTCGGCCAACGATCCATCGACGACCGTGGCCTCCGGAGAGCGCGTCGTCGCGGTGAACGGCGGTGAGTACAGCTTCTACCAGCTCAAGAAGAAGGGGAACCCGGTCGAGATGGTCTATCCCAAGGAAGGCGTGCCGCTCGTGGTGTCGCCGACTGCGATCACGTCCTTCGCGCCCCATCCGAGCGCGGCCCGGCTCTTCACCGACTTCACGTTCGGCCGCGAGCTGCAGCAGTTCCTGGCCGACAGCGAGGGCCTCTACACCGGGCATCCCGACGTGAAATACCCGGCCGACAAGCCGAAGCTCTCCGACCTCAAGCTCCTGAACACGGACCCCGACGAGCTGCTCAAGCGCAACGAGGAGATCAAGAAGCGGTTCGTGGAGTTCTTCGGGGCGTGAAACTCGGCGCTCATCCTGCTGTGAGCGCGCTGGTGCGCATCGATCGGTCGCTGCCGGTGTGGATCGGCGCAGCGCTCGCGCTCGCGTTCCTCATGGCGCTGCCGCTCGGCTGGCTGGCCTGGGTGAGCGTCAGCCGCGAAGGCGGCGGCACCACGCTGGCGCACTACCGCGCGGTGCTCGGCGATCCCGCGCTCAGCAAGGCGCTGTGGAACACGCTGGTGCTGGCCTTCTGGGTGGGCCTGGTCTCGATCGCGATCGGCGCGCCGCTGGCGTGGCTGACCGCGCGCACCGACCTGCCGGGCAAGGGCCTGCTGCGCGCGCTCGTGATGGCCTCGTTCGTCACGCCGCCCTTCCTCGGCGCCTTCGCGTGGGTGATGCTGGCCGGGCCCAACGCGGGATTGCTCAACACGCTGTGGCGCGCGTGGACCGGCGCCGAGCGCGGGCTCGTCAACATCTTCACGATGCCGGGCCTCGTGTTCGTGGTGGCGATCTACACCTTTCCCTACGTCTACATCATGATCGCGAACACGCTGGCGCTCATCGCCTCCGACCTGGAAGAGGCGGCGGCCATCCACGGCGCCGGCCGCCTCACGGTCGCGCTCACCGTCACGTTCCCGATGGTGCTGCCCGCGGTGGTGAGCGGCTTCATCCTGGCCGTGCTGCAGGCACTCGCGCTCTTCGGCTCGCCCGCGATCCTGGCGCTGCCCGCCGGCTTCCACACGATCACCACGCAGATCTGGTCGTTCTTCCAGTACCCGCCCAAGGTCGAGCAGGCCGCGGCGTTCTCGCTGCCGCTGCTGCTGGCGACGGCGCTGCTGCTGCTCGTGCAGAAGCGGCTGCTCGGCCGCCGCGGCTACGCCGCCGTGGGCGGCAAGGGCGGCCAGCGGCGCACGATCCCGCTCGGCCTCTGGCGGTGGCCGGCGCTGGCAGCATGCTTGCTGGTGATGGCGTGCGCGATCTTCCTGCCCTACGGCATCCTGGCCAAGGCCGCGTTCTCGCGCGCGTGGGCCCAGCCGCTCACGTGGAGCAACACGACACTGGCGAACTTCACGTTCACGTTCTTCGAGTACGGGGCGACTCGGGCGGCGATCGTCAACACGCTCGAGCTGGGACTCCTGACAGCGTCTGTCGGTGCCGTGCTGGTCGCGCTGCTGGCCTACGTCTCCAACCGCCGGTTGATCCTCGGCCACCAGGTGGTGTCGTTCCTGGCCCTGGCGCCCATCGTCATCCCGGGCGTCGTGCTGGCCGTGGCCCTCTTCATCGCCTACACGCGGCCGCCCTTCGTGCTCTACGGCACGCTGGCGATCCTGTTCGTCGCTTACCTCACCAAGGAGATGCCGACGGGCTACGCGCAGTCGGACGCGACGTTTCGCGGGATCCCGCCCGACCTCGAGGACGCCGGCCGCATCCTGGGCGCGGGCCGCCTGCGCATCCTGCGCGATGTGACGGCGCCGCTGGCGCGCAGCGGGATCATCGCGGCGTGGTGCTTCATCTTCATCGGCGTCATCCGCGAGCTGTCGGCGTCCATCATCCTGTTCACGCCCAACACCAAGGTGATGTCGGTGGTGATCTTCGACCTGAAGGAGGAGGGACAGTTCGGCGCCATCGCCGTGCTGGGCCTCGTCATGCTGGCGCTGACCTTCGCCACGGTCGCCGTCATGCAGGGGCTGCTCGGGCGCGACGTGCTGGGAGCGCGCGAGTGAGCGTGAGCCTGCGCGCGCTGGCCGGCCTCTTCCTGCGCGCCGGCAACCTCACGTTCGGCGGCGGCGACGCCATCACCGCCGTGCTGCAGCGCGAGCTCGTGGTGCGGCGCGGGTGGATCACGCTCGACGAGTTCGCGCTGGCCCAGAGCCTGGGCGGTGTCACGCCCGGTCCTCGCATCCTGGCCTTCGCCGCGGCCGTCGCGTGGATCGTCCGGCGCGGGATCGGCGCGGTGACGGCCGTGCTGGCCATCTCGGTGCCGTCGGCGATCGTCACGGTGGCGCTCACCGCCGGCTTCGATTCGCTCCGCGGCAGCCGCGCCGCCACGCTCACGCTGGCCGCCGTGCTGGCCAGCGCCATCGGGCTCATGTGGGCGGCGGGCTGGCTGCTCCTGCAGCCGCAGCTCCGGCGCGACGCCTGGCTCAAGCCGGTGATCGTCTTCGCCGGCGCCGTCGTCGTCTTCGTCGTATGGTCGGTGTCGCCGATCCAGGTGCTCGCGGTCGCCGCCGTCATCGGGGCGCTCTGGGTGGACCCGGCGTGAAGCTGCTCGTGCTCTACCTGCTGCTGCTGAAAGCCACGGCCACGTCGTTCAGCGGGCTCTCCTCGCTGCCCGTGCTGCGCGAGGACCTCGTGGTCCGTCACCAGATGCTGAGCGACGCTCAGCTCAATCTGGCCGTCACCGCCGGCCGCAGCGGTCCCGGGCCCAACGGGCTCTACGTCGTGAGCGTCGGGTATCTCATCGGCGGGCTGTCGGGCGCGGTGGCCGGCTGGCTGGCGATGATCACGCCGACATTCCTGGTGATCCCGCTGGTGCGGTTCGTCGGCGCGCGCGCCGATCGCCCGCGCCTGCGCAGCGCCATCCGCGCCTCGATGACGGCGAGCGCCGGCCTGCTGCTGGCCGCCACGCTGCCGCTCGCGCGCGGCGCGCTCACCGACGGCGTGCTGATCGGAGTGGCCGCCGGCAGCTTCCTGCTCTTCGCCTTCACGCGCCTGGAGTCGGTGTGGGTCGTCGCGGCCGCGGCGGCGGCCGGCCTCGTGCACGCCGCGGTGGTAGGGTAGACCGCCGTGCCCGGGGTGACGCTCAAGGATCTCAGCAAGCGCTACGGCGACGTCGGCGCCGTCAACGGCCTGTCGCTGACCGTCGAGCCCGGCGAGCTCGTCGCGCTGCTGGGCCCCTCCGGCTGCGGCAAGACGACGACGCTGCGCCTGGTCGCCGGCTTCCTCACGCCGGAGGCCGGCGAGATCTGGGTCGGCGACCGGTGCCTGTCGTCGGCCACCTCGGTCGTCGCGCCGGAGCGGCGGCGCATGGCCATGATCTTCCAGAGCTATGCCCTCTGGCCCCATATGACCGTGGCCCACAACGTGGCCTACGGCCTGCGCTTCAAGCGCGGCCTCGCGCGCGCCGACCGCGAGCACCGCGTGCGCGAGATGCTGCGCGTCGTGCAGCTCGCGGGCTACGAGGCGCGCTATCCCGGTGAACTGTCCGGCGGCCAGCAGCAGCGCGTGGCCGTGGCGCGTGCGCTCGTGGTGGAGCCGGAGATCCTGCTCCTCGACGAGCCGCTCTCGAACCTCGACGCCAACCTGCGCGAGGAGATGCGCTTCGAGATCCGCCGGCTGCACGAGGCATTCGCGATCACGACGCTCTACGTCACCCACGACCAGGCGGAGGCCATGGTGATCTCCGATCGCATCGCCGTGCTCGACCACGGCCGCGTGGCCCAGGTGGGCACGGCCGACGAGGTGTTCCTGCGCCCGCGCACGCGCTTCGTGGCCGAGTTCATCGGCCGCACGAACCTGGTGGAGGGCGTCGCCGAGTCGGCCGACACGCTCGTCCACGGCCCGCTGCGCCTGCGCGTGGGCGGCGGCCTGGCGCCCGGCGCGCGCGCCGCGGTGTCCATCCGCCCGCACGACATCGGGCTGGCGCCGGCCGGCGGCGCGCGCGCCTCCGCCGGCCACAACGCGCTCGCGGGGACGATCAAGCGCGCGAGCTTCCTGGGCGAGAGCGTGGACTACCAGGTCGAGCTTCCCGGTGGGCTCACGCTGCGCGTGGCGGCGCCGGCCGGGCGACGCTTGCTGGTGGGCGCCGCGGTCGAGCTGACGATCGATCCGGCCGTGTGCGTGCCGGTCGGCGAGGAGCCGCGATGAGCCGGAGACCGCTCGAGGGGATCCGGGTGCTGGAGCTGGCGCAAGTCGTGGCGGGGCCGTTCTGCGGCACGCTCATGGCCGAGTTCGGCGCCGAGGTGATCAAGACCGAGATGCCCGGGCGCGGCGACGACCTGCGCCGGCTGGGGCCGATCGAGGACGGCACCTCGTACTGGTTCGCCGTGGACAACCGCAACAAGAAGCTGATGACGCTCGACCTGCACCTGCCGGGGGGCCAGGCCATCGTCAAGCGCCTCGTGTCGAAGTGTGACGTCGTGCTCGAGAACTTCCGCCCGGGCGTGCTGGAGAAGTGGGGTCTCGGCTGGGACGCGCTGCACGCCATCAACCCGCGGCTAATCATGGCGCGCATCACCGCGTTCGGCCAGACGGGCCCGCTGCGCGACGGGCCGGGCTATGCGGCGATCGGCTCGGCCTTCGGCGGCACGTGGTACGTCAACGGCCACGCCGACCGGCCGCCGTCGCGGCCCACGCCGGTCTATCCCGACTACATGACGGGCCTCTTCACGGCGTTCGGCGTCATGGCGGCGCTGCGCCACCGCGATCAGACCGGCGAGGGCCAGTGGATCGACGCCGCGCTCTACGAGTCCGCCTTCCGCGTGATGGAGTACAGCGCGACGTTCTACGGCCGCCAGGGCGTGGTGCGCGAGCGCGGCGGCCTGCAGCACGCGGGCTGGCCCGGCGGCGCCTTCCAGACGCAGGACGGACGGTGGATCGTCTTCACGGCGCCCGCGCAGCATCTCTTCGAGCGCTTCTGCGCGATGCTGGGGCGGCCCGAGCTGCCGAAGGAGCCGCGCTTCGCCAGCCCCACCGAGCGGCCGAAGAACCTCGCCGAGATCCTCGGGCTGGCCGAGGCGTGGTTCGCCGAGCGGCCGTACGACAAGGCGGTGGAGGCGCTGAAGGCGGCCGACGTGCCGCACGCGCCGATCATGAGCATGGCCGACGTCTTCACCGATCCGCACTACCGCGCGCGCGAGATGCTGATCGACGTTCCGGCCGAGGGGTTCGGCACGCTGCCGCAGCCCGGCGTCATCCCGAAGCTCTCGCTGACGCCCGGCCGCGTGGACCACGCCGGCGCCGCGCTCGGCCGCCACACCGACGAGATCCTGTCCGGCTGGCTCGATCTGTCGGCCGACGAGATCGCGCGGCTGCGCGAGCAGCGCGTGATCTGATGCTCACGTTCGGGCTCTTCTCGATCAACGCCTACGCGTGCTGCGAGCCGGCGGTGGCCGCGCGCGTGGCGCGGGCGGCGGAGGCGGCGGGCTTCGACTCGCTGTGGGGCGGCGAGCACGTGGTGCTGCCGGATCCGCAGGCGCCGCCCTCGCCGATGGCGCCGCACGAGCCGATCCTCGACCCGGTCATCGCGCTGACGTACTGCGCCGCGGTGACGAGCCGCGTGCGGCTGGGAACGGGCATCATCATCCTGCCGCAGCGCAATCCGCTCGTGCTCGCCAAGGAGCTGGCCAGCCTGGACGCGCTCTCCGGCGGGCGGCTGATCTTCGGCGTGGGCGTGGGCTACCTTGAGGCGGAGTTCCGGGCGCTGGGCGCGCCCTTCGAGCAGCGCGGCGCCGTCGCCGACGACTACCTGGCGGCGATGCGCGCGATCTGGAGCCAGGACACGCCCGCGCACCGCGGGCGCTTCGTATCGTTCGCCGGCGTGCAGGCGTATCCACGGCCCGTGCAGCGGCCGCACCCGCCGATCGTGATCGGTGGGCGCACGCCGCCGGCGTTCCGGCGCGCGGTCGAGCAGGGGCACGGCTGGTACGGCTTCGCCCTCGATCCCGCGCGTACGGCGACCGCGCTGGAGGGGCTGCGCGAGGCGGCCGCGCGCGTGGCGCGGCCGGCGCACCTCGGGCCGCTCGAGATCAGCGTGACGCCGGCGCGCGGGACGACGATCGACGCCGCCACCGCCCACGAGTACGCGCGCCTCGGCGTCCACCGGCTGATCCTCATGCCGCCGCCGAAGCTCGACGCGGACGGCCTCGAGCGGTTCGTCGCGGACGTCGGGAGCCGCCTCATCGGCAAGGTCTAGCGGTGGTGCGGGGGGCTTGACTACGGTTCGATATTTCGATAGAGTTCGAAACATGAAAAGCATCACGCCGCTCCCGCTGGCCCGGCTGGAGGCCGCGCCCCAGCACGTGGAGGCCCTCAAGGCCCTGGCCCATCTCAGCCGGCTGCAGGTGTTCTTCTTCCTGGTGCGCGCCCGCAAGGAGATGACGGTGGGCGAGATCCAGGAGGCGGTCGAGATTCCGGGGCCGACGCTGTCGCACCACCTGGACGTGCTGCGCCG
>QHRW01000010.1 GCA_003220265.1 Candidatus Rokuibacteriota bacterium
CCTTCTTCTTTTCGGTGAACCCCCTCACATCTCTCAAATTTATGGTGGTGACGACTATCCTCGTCGGGGGGTGGATTACCTTCATCCCCGCAACGATACGCATGTGGCGCAGTGCCTGGAACTTCGAGATCCTCCCCGATCGGCTGATCGCCACGCATCAATTCGCCCAGCGACGTCATGAGATCCCGTGGATGTCGATCGCGGCGGTGACGAAGGTTCCTCCGTCACCGTTCCTGTGGTCGTCGCGGCGCCAGTTCAGCCGCATCGTGCTCACGGATGGGACCGAAGTGCTGTTCAACCCGCTCCTGGACCAATATTCGGAGTTCGTCGATGAGCTTCGCCGGAGGGTGAGGTGTCGAATCTTCGATCCGTATCCGGTCCTCATTACCCGCTAGGTCGCGGACCGAGCACGACCGGTATCCGGGTGCATGGGCCTGCAGACCGTGGACGGCGCACCGCTCCGATGGCAGGCTTTGCCCGGGGTTGGATCTGCGGTGACCTCACGGTGATCGGCATGGCGATAGAGTTTGTTCGACAGCTGTTCGGCTTGCCCATCAAAGAGCGTGCGGGAGGTGACGCCAGCGCCATGGGTGCCGATGCGCACGGTGCGGGCACGAACGAGGCACGTCAGGGTCTGATGTTTCGTCAGCATCCAGGGTTGTTCGTCTTCTTCGCGGGCCTGCTCGCCCTCTTCGTGAGCTTGATGCCGTTGGCGCTGCGCGATCCGGACTTTCGTGCGGCGGTGTCGTTGTCGGTGAACCCGCTGACCTCGGCCAAATTTCTCTTGATCGCGGTCCTCGTCGCCCTGGGGTGCATCATCTACATCCCGTTGGTGCGACGCATGTGGCGGAGCGCGTGGAACTTCGAGCTCACCGCCGATCGACTGGTCGCCACGCATCAATTCTCGCGGCGACGTCTCGAGAGTCCCTGGGGATCCATCGCGGCGGTGACCAAGCTCGCCCCATCACCGCTCGTTGGCGCGTCGCGGCGCCAGTTCAGCCGTATCGTGCTCGCCGATCGGACCGAACTGCTGTTCAACCCGCACCTGGATCGATATACAGAGTTCGTCGACGAGCTTCGCCGGAGGGTAGCGTGCCGGGTCTTCGACCCGTATCCACAACTCAACTCTCGGTAGACTACGGACCGCGCACCGCTCGGCTGCGGCCGGCCGATGGCGGCGGCCGCTCGCGCTGGGTCGCCGCCGTCCTGTTCGCCGGAGATCTATGTCGGCAGTCTGCAGCCTGAGCTCGACGGATACTATGGCAATGCGAACATGCGCCTCTACCGCCGCGTGATGCTCGTTCGAACTCGTAATTTCACGGGCGCCTCAGTCTGGACAAAGTCGTGGGTGTTCAAGGGCGGTCAGCGGAGTACTACGCGGCGAACCCTTGACGCGCGGGGCGGGCACGTTTTCGGGCGCGTCGGCCGTGCTACGATGGTCCCGCCTCGCGTAACTCGCTGATCTTTCAAGACCGGGCGGATAGCTCAGTTGGAAGAGCGCAGCCCTTACAAGGCTGAGGTCGCAGGATCGAAACCTGCTCCGCCCACCACTCCAGATTCGCGACTCAGCCGCGGGCGCCGACCCGCTTCAGCTCGGTTTCGACCGTGCGCCGGAGCAGGGGATCCAGCTCACCGCCGCCGACGGCGAAGATTTCCACGGCGCGCAGCGCACGCTCGCCGAGGCGGCGATCGCGGCTGACGAAGACTTGCGGATTCTGCACGAAGGCGGCGACGAGCCGCGCGTAGAGCTCGGGGTTGTCGGCGGGCACGATCACGAGACAGCGTTGCGGGCCAGTCATGGTGTCATCCCTCGCATCGCCGAAGCATCGCGCGCGTCGGCGGTCCCCGTCAATGTTGTTGTAAGATGCCTGCCGGCTCGCGAGCCTGGAAGGCAGGGGATCGGCATGGCGGAGCGACGGGTGTGGCTGGTGCGACACGGCGAGACGGAGTGGAGCAAGAGCGGCCAGCACACGGGGCGCACCGACATCGCGCTCACGCCCAACGGCGAGCGGCAGGCCAAGGCGCTCGGCCGCTACCTGGCCGGCCGCAAGTACGCCCTCGTGCTGACGAGTCCCATGGGGCGCGCGAAGGCGACGTGCCGCCTGGCCGGCCTGAGCGAGGGCGCCGAGGTCACGGAGGACCTGCACGAGTGGAACTACGGCATCTACGAGGGCATCACCACGAAGGCCGTCCGCGAGAAGCAGCCCGGCTGGACGATCTGGGAGTCGTCGATTCCCGAGGGCGAGACGGTCGAGCAGGTCGGTGAGCGGGCGCGCAGGCTCATCGCCCGCGTCGAGAAGGTCAAGGGCGACGTGGCGCTCTTCGCCCACGGCCACATTCTGAGGATTCTCGGCGCCTGCTGGATGGGGCTGGCGCCGATCTACGGGCGCAACCTCGGCCTGCACACGGCCACGATCAGCGTGCTCGGCTACGAGCGCGAGACGCGCGTGATCGAGGTCTGGAACCAGTCGCCGCTCGCCGAGGGCTGAGCCTCAGGCGGCGGCCAGTCCCGCCTCGGGCCGCCGCCGCACCTCCACGAACCCGTCGCGCACGCGCGTCTCGAAGCACGGCTGCGGCATCGTGGCCGGCCCGTTGAGCACCCGCCCGTCCTCCAGCGCGAAGCGCGAGCCGTGCCACGGACAGACGATCGACTCGTCCTGCACCTGGCCTTCGGCCAGCGGGCCGCCCAGGTGACTGCAGAGCTCGCCGATGGCGTACACGCGGCCGCTGCGCTTGACGAGCACGACGCGCAGCCCGTTGACCTCCGCGCGCGCCGGCTGACCCTCGCGCAGCTCCGCCTCGCGCAGCGCGCGGGCGAAGCCTTCCGGCTCCTCGCGCTGCGCGTGATCGACGCCGATGCGCTCGCGGTAGACGAGGCGGCCGCCGAGATATGCCGAGGCCAGCATGACGCCGAAGCCGACGCCGGCCATCGAGCGGCCGGCGCCCCGCGCGCCGCGGCGGCGCATCACGAGCGATCCGGTGTAGAGCCCGAGCGCCAGCGTGTTGAGCGCGGCGTGCGCGAAGCCCGTGCGGCGGGCCTTGCCATCCGTGTGCTGCCAGTCGGTGATCCCGGCGAGCGCGGCGCCGACCGCGCCGACGACGCCGACGAGGATCGCGTCGTCGGCGCGGCGGCGGGCGGAGGCCTGCCACGGCCAGCCGCGGCTGCCGGCGTCGAGGGTGTCGAAGACGAGCGCGGTTGTCCAGGCCCCGATGGGCACGTCGGTGAGCACGGGGTGCAGCGGGTGCCCGAGCCACGTGCCGTGCAGGAAGTTCTTCACCGCCTGCCCGGCGGCGCCGCCGGCCTGGAACGCGGCCTGAACCGCCCGCTGCAATCCGTCCTCGAGTGGCGCGAGCCACTCCTGCCGTTCGATCACCTGCGCCGCGCTCTCGGCGAGCCCGGCCAACCGCGCATCGCTCATGACGTCCTCCTCGATCGCAAAACGTGTGGGCTACTTCTTCGGCTCGCTCGGACGGCTCGCCGGCGGTTTCGTCTCGCTCGAACGGCTCGCGGGCGGCGTCGAGCTGGGGCTCGCGGCCGGCGTCGCGTCCCCCTTGCGCGCCTCGTAGCGGGGTGCCGTGTCGAGCTTGGCCTGGTCCACGACGGCGACCCAGCGATCGGGGCGATCCGTGTCGTGCTGCAGCTTCAGGTCCGACCACTTGACGACGAGCTTGGTCTCGCCGAGGCCGAGCACGCCGCCCATGCCGAGAACGGCGTGGGTGATCTTGCCGTCGGTCTGGTTGACGACGAGCTGGTCGATCTCGCCCACCGTCTTGCCGTCCACCGTCTTGACCTTGGTGCCGATCAGCTTGCTGGTCTCGACGGCCCCCGGCTCGGGCGACCATGCCTGACGCTGCGCGTCGTTCGTGCTCTTGCTTGTCGTGTCGGATGGCCGAGTCTGGGCGGAGGCGCCCGAGGCGACGGCGACGCTGAGCAGGGCGGCAATGAACGCGATCGCTATCTTTCTCACGGCAGAGCCCTCCTTGGTCTCCGAGACGCCAGCAAAGGGGATGCCGCCGACTGTGCTATTTTCAGATGGTATGTCCGTGCCGCCCGCTCGTACCCTCGCGTTGCTCGTTCTTCTCGTCGCCCTCGTCGTCGCGCCGGCGCTCGCGCAGGACGGCTTCCGTCTGAGCTACGACGTCGACCAGAGCCGGCCGGAGAAGGCGCGTCTCACCGGCCGCCTCACCAACGAGCGCGCGCAGGACGTGTTCGAGGTGAGCGTCACCGCCGAAGCGCTCGACGGACGCGGCAAGGTGCTGGCGCGCGGCATCAGCTACGTCGACTCGCGCATCGCCCGCGGTGACAGCCGGTCGTTCGCCGTGAGCGTGCCGACGGTGCCGGGCGCCACCGGGTATCGCGTCGTCGTCAGCTCCTACCGCACGGGTTTCGGGAGCGTCCCAAGCGGCAACCAGGGCCCGTAGTCGCACGCCGTTCGGTCGGACCCTTCACCCACTATCATTCGCTGTGCCATCGGTCGCGTCATTTTTTCTCTCGGCATAAAGATTCTTTTCCCTGCGATAAAAATTTTTTGAGGGGTTGCTGCGTGCGGATTCCGCGGTTACGGTGAGCATCTCTTTCGATGATCGGAACGCAGAGCAGGAGAGGTGTATGGACGGTTGGTGGAACGAGATCGATGACCAGGTGCAGGCCTGCCTGGAGCGCCACGGCGCGATGGCGCCGGCCGAGATCGCTCGCCAGCTCGGACTCTCGGAAGGCGCCGTCGCCTCGGTGCTCTCGATGCTGGCGCAGGAGGGCAAGCTGCGCATCTCGCGCGTGGAGCTGAACCAGCGCGACGATCGCCGGCAGCTCTCGCTCTGACCGCGGCGGGCGCCCGCGCCCGCCCGTGATACACTCGGGGACGGCGCGCGGGCTCGTGGTGCAGCCTGGTTAGCACACTGGACTGTCAATCCAGAGGTCGCGGGTTCAAGTCCCGTCGAGCCCGCCATTAAATCGTAACGAGTGAGAAGGGGGCGGTGCGAGCCGCCCCCTTCGCTTGTCTAGAGCGGCTCACGCTCTGATCCCGCCGGCCGAGCTCACACGGTCTTCCCGCAGAACCAGCGGCAGAAGCAGAAAGACGAAGGCGATCGAGAACACGATGCCGAGCGCCGACAAGACGGACGGCAATCCCCAGGCGTCGATCCCGTAGCCCACGAGGGGGCCCAGGAGACAGAAGGAGGCGCGGACGCCGAGCTGCGCCATGGAGATCACGGTCGCGCGGAACGCGGAGGAGATCTTCTCGTTGAGCGCATCCATGAAGAGCACCTGGCCCAGGCCCCGGCTTACCTTGAACAGGGTCCCGAACAATATCCCGCCCCAACCGAGGAACGAAGCCATCGCGAAATACGCGATGATCGGCAAGACGCCGACCGCGGCGAGCAAAGGTCGCCGGCCGTATCTCGCCCTCAACAGAGCGGCGGATCTCCCGGCGAAGCCGTCGATCAGGTTGTAGCCCGCATAGAGGACTCCGAACCACGCCAGGGGCACCCCGCTGTCCTGCCAGTATTTCTGGTTCGTCCAGACCATCACGAGCCCGGCGGCGCCCAGGGCGACCAGATTGAGGAAGACGAGCCGCGTCGCGCCGTCCCGTACGAGGGTGGTGGAGAGGACCTCCTTGAGCCCTTCGAATCGCTTCTTCCCCCTGGCCAGGGCCCTGGGCGGCTCGGTGACGCCGAGCACGAGCAGCATCGGGATCCAGCTCAGGATCGCGTTCGCCCACAGCAGATGCCCATAGGACAGGGTGACGATCGCGCCGCCCAGCAGCGCGCTGACCGCCGTCCCTGTTTGTCCCGCGAGCTGCATGTTTCCGAGAACGGCCGTGCCCCGGGACCTCTCGCCGCCGGCCGCCAGATGCGCGTCATAGAGAAGCGCCACATCGCCCCCGGAGATCATGCTCAGCGCGATCCCCATCGTGAGGTGGTAGAAGAGGAACCCTTCGTAACTGCTCCACAGCGGCAGGAGGGAAAAGCTGACCGCCTTGAGCGTCGAGCCCAGCAGCAGCGTCTTCTTTCTTCCCCACAGGTCCGAGAGCAGTCCTGAAGGCACCTCGCCGCAGAGGATCACGAGCGCGAACACGGCTTGCAGCTCCATGAACTGCCGCATGCCGATCCCTTGCGTCGCGAGATAGGGGACCCACACGGGGATCACGATCATGAACGGATCGAAGAACGAGAAGCCGTAGAGGAGCCTGATGTTCTTGGTCACGAGGTCGGGTATTTTAACGACCACATCCTAGAGGAGGTGGCCATGCTGGAGGGGAAGACCCGGATCCCGCCCGTCGACGTCGAGACGCTCCCGGACGACCTGCGCGAAGCGCTCGAGGAACAGCGCAAGCTCCACGGCGCGCCGCTCTATCCTTACCTCTTCTACGCGCGCAACCCGGCATACTTCCGCGCCGCGAAGGGGATGTGGGCCGCGCTCCAACAAGAGACGAAGCGCGTGCCCGCTGCGCTGAGAGCGCTGCTCAACCGTCGCGTTGCGGGGTGGAACGGCTGCGAGTTCTGACAGGACGTCAATGCTGCCGTGGGCAGCAGGAACGGCGTCTCGACCGAGAAAATCGAGGCGCTCAGGGACTACGCGAAGAGCCCGCTCTTCAGCGACGCGGAGAAGGTAGCGCTCGAATACGCCGACGCCATCACGGACACGCGCCGCGACGTCGACGACGAGCTGTTCGCGCGCGTGCAACGGCACTACGACGACGACACCATCGCCGAGCTGACGATGATCATCGCGTGGGAGAATGCGTCCTCGCGCTTCAACCGGGCGTTCCGCATCCCGTCGCAAGGGTTCTGGAAGCGCTGAGCCGACCGCCTCACAGCGGGTTTGGACCGACGACTTCCCAGCGATAGCGCTCGCGGAGTTTCTTGCGTTCGTCGTCGTTCATGGGGCCGGGACGATGCAACAGCTCCTCGACGTAGCCGCCGGCGGCGGCCGGGGTGTAGAGAAACACGACGCGGCCGGTGTCGCGGCCCGTGTTCTTCCACGCATGCGGGACGTTGCGGGGGAAGAACGCGCAGGCGCCGGGCCCGCCGACGGTGACGTCGTCACCGATCTTGAAGGTGATCTCGCCGGCGAGCACCCAGGCGACCTCGTCGCTGTCGCGGTGGAGATGGAAGAGGCTCTTGGTGCCGGCAGGCACGGTTTCCTCGAACAGCATGATGCTCTCATTGGTCTCGTGGCCGAGGAGCTTCAAGGCCGCGAAGCGGCCAGGCGCCGTCATGTCCTTTCCAGAGGCCACTGGTAGCGATCCCACGTGAGACCGACCACGTCCATTTGGCCGACGGCTCGCGCGCCCAACCGTTCGGCGACGCGCCGCGAGCGGGCGTTCTGCGGAAGAATGGCCGAGATCGCGTACGGCAGCCGCAGAACGTCGCGCGCGTAGTCGCGAACGCAACGCGCCGCCTCCGTCGCGAAACCCTGGCCCCAGACGGCGGGGTCGAACGTGTAGCCGAGCTCACACTCGAACGTCAGCTCGACATCAGCGGGCACCCCGGTGAGCCGGAACCATCCTCTGCGGATCCCGTGCTCGGGTTCCTCGGATTCGACCACCAGCTCCATCAACCCGCAGCGCCCGATCAGCGCGCCGTCTCGCTTGCGCAGGACCGCCAGATAGCCGAGCGAGAGCTGCGCATAGCCCGCGAGAGTGGCCTGCAGCCATGCGGCCGTCTCTTCGGGCGAGCGTGGCCGACCTCCGGGATACAGATGCCGCGCGACGTCCGGGAGTGCGTGGATGCGGGTGAAGAAGGGCAGATCGTCCGGCGCGATCCGGCGCAGCACGAGGCGCTCCGACTCCAGCCGGTCGGTGCCGTGGGGCAGGGTCATGTCGTAGAGACCACCCGCCGGTGCCGGGCGGCCATGAGCACCGCCAGCACGGCGAGGCCGCCGGCGCCCCAGACGAACAATGACGTGCCCTCGTTCCAGCGCTCGGAGACGGCGCCGATCAGGAGCGCGGCGATCGGGAAGCAACCGCCGTGGATCAGCGTGAAGAGGCCCATGACCCGTCCTCGCAGCTCGTCGGACGAGCCGAGCTGCAGCGCCGTGTTGCAGCCGGCCGCGGTGATGACGCCGGCGTAGCCGAGCAGGAACAGGGCGACCGCGGTGAGCCATACGCTCTCGATCAGGGACAGCGCCAGCAGCACCGAGCACGCGGCGGCCGCGCCGGCGTCGAGCAGGGCCAGCGGCGGCTCACGGGGCACGAGGGTGCCGAGCGTGAGGGCGCCGCAGACGGCGCCCACCCCGACCGCGGCCAGGAGGAAGCCCAGCCCCTGGGCGCCCTGGCCCAGGACGTTCCTGGCGAGCAGGGGCACCCACATGCTGAAGTTGAACACGCAGAAGCTGACCACGAAGAGCACGCCCAGCACCGCCCGGATGCCGGGCGTGTCCAGGGCGTACGCCAGGCCCTCCGCGATGTCCTGACGGATGGTCGTCGCGCGCGCGCGGCGCGGGGGCCGACCCTCCGCCCGGAGCGTGGCCAGCATGACGAGGCTGAGGAGATAGCCGGCGCCGCTGACGGCGAAGGCCGGCGCCACGCCGACGCTGGCGATGACGAGGCCGGCCGCGGCGGGACCCACGATCCGCGCACCGTTGAACGCCGCGGAGCTCAGCGCGACCGCGTTGACCACGTCGTCCCGGCCCACCGTCTCCGTCACGAACGAATTCTTCGCCACGTTGAAGAGCGTGTTGGCCAGGCCCGCGCACAGCGCCAGGATGCCGACGTGCCAGTACGCGACCACGCCGGTCGCCAGCAGCGTGGCCAGGGTGAGGGCCGTGCATGCCTGCGCGGCCTGGGTGACGATGAGCAGGCGTCGCTTGGCCACGCGGTCGGCGATGGCGCCGCTGGGGAGGGCGAGCAGCAGGATCGGGCCCCAGTGCAGCATGTTGATGAGCCCCAGCAGCAGCGGCGAGTTCGTGAGTGACAGGACCAGCCAGGCTTGGGCTACGGAGTGCATCCAGGTCCCGATCTGGGAGATCGTCTGGGCGCCGAAGAACGCACGGAAGTCCCGATGGCGCAGCGAGCGGAGGGCCTCGGGCAGGCGCATCGGATCATTCCTGGCCGGGCCGCCCGCGCGACTCGGACTGCGGCACCTCGCGTATCGGCTGGCCGAAGCGCCAGCGGTGGCCCTCGAGGTCGAGCGCCCAGTAGGTCCGCTCGCCCCAGGAGTGGTCGCGCAGCTCGTCGGCGATCCGCGCACCCGCGGCGACGGCACGCTGATAGTGCGCATCGACGTCGTCGACCTGCACGCTGATGAACTGGCTCTCGACGCCCCCGCTCATGGGACTGATCGCGCCGTGGTGGCCCTGCCCGCCGACCCCGACCAGGCTGTCGCCGAACTCGACCGTGGCATGGAGGAGCACGCCGTCGGCGCTCACGAACCGCGCCGTCGGGATCTCGCGAAACCCGAACGCGCGCTCCAAGAACGCGAGCGCCGCGTTGATGTCCTCATACGGAACCTGGGGAACGATCGTCGGCCGGCGCCTGGGCGCGACCTGCTGCCGGATTGCCGCCATGAGCACTGCCTTTCCCCGGTCGAGCGCCGCCGGCTCGAATGCGGCCTCGCGCCGCAGCTTCCTCGCCAGGTCCACCGGCTTCATCGCGATTTCACCTTGTCTTTCCCGTCCGGCTCGATCAGTTCGCGCAGACGAGCGCGGGCGCGGTTGAGCCGCGAGCGCACGGTGCCGATCGGCAGCTCGAGGGCCTCGGCCACGCTCTGGTAGGAGAGCTCTTCCCAGGCGAAGAGCAGGAGCGCCTCGCGCTCGCCGTCCGGCAACGACTCGATCGCGTCGGCCACGCGCGGGAAGAGCAGATGGGCATCGCGTGCCGCGGCGCTCGCGCGCCTGTCCACCGCCTCGTCAGCCGCCGCCATCCGCGCGCTCGCCCGCAGCCGCCGGGCCTCGCCGCGCCGGTGCTTGAGCAACAGGTTCGAGCCGATCCCGTACAGCCAGGGGAGCGCGCTCGCGCGCGACGGGTCGAACGTCTTGCGCCGCTCGAAGGCGATCCGGAACAGCTCGCCGACCAGCCCCTCCGCGACTTCGGCGCCCGCCCGGCGGCCCAGGAAGCGCAACACGGTGGGCGCGTGGCGGTCGTAGATCAGCCCGAAGGCCTCGGGCTCGCCCAGCGAGCGGCCGATCACCTCGGCGTCCGAGGGAGAGCTCATCGTCTTCCCTTTCCCGATCGCGGGATTGGGTTCGCAGGCGCACCGAAACGAGCGAAGGCGCCTAGCCCGCCACCGCCCGAACGAAGCGCTCCACTTCGGACTCGTCGTTGTAGTAGTGCAGGCTGGCGCGGACGAGCGCGTCGACTCCGCCGGCGGGCAGGTCGAGCCGCGACAAGCGGGCCTCGTGGGCGTTGATGTGCATGGCGCGCAGCCGGTCGCGCGTCTTGGCCGGCGCTTCGCCATCCTTGAGAAAGGCCACGATCCCGCACAGCTCGACGCCTCGATCGTGCACGGTCACGCCCGGTCGCTTCCCGAGCTCCCGCCGCAGCAGCGTCGCCAGCGCCTTGACACGCCCTTCGATCGCGTCGATGCCCACCCGCTGCGCGTAACGGGCGGCGACGCCCAGGCCGATCTGGCCGGCGATGAAGCGCTCCCAGTTCTCGAACCGGCGCGCGTCGTCACGGACGACGTAGGTGTCGGCGTCGGTCCACGACGCGGCGTGCAGATCGATGAACGGCGGCTCCAGCCGCCCGATGGTGTCGCGCCGCACGTAGAGGAAGCCGGTGCCGCGGGGCCCGCGCAGAAATTTGCGGCCCGTGGCCGAGAGCATGTGGCAGCCGATCTCCCGCACGTCGACCGCGAGCTGGCCGACCGACTGGCAGGCGTCGAGCAGATAGAGGATGCCGTGGCGCGCGGCGATGCGGCCGACGTCGGCCGCCGGATTGACGAGCCCGCCTCTGCCGGGCACGTGCGTGATCGCGATCAGCGTCGTGCGGGGACCGATCGCGCGCTCGAGCGCGGCGAGGTCGAGCTGCCCGGAGGCGTCGCTGTCGACCACGTCGATCTCGATCCCCACGCGCGCCTTCATCTGCAGGAAGGCGAGGTAGTTCGACAGGTACTCGGCTCGCGCGGTGATGACGCGGTCGCCCGCCCGGAACGGGACCGCGTAGAACGCCATGTCCCAGGCACGCGTGGCGTTTTCCACGACCGCGATCTCGTCCGGCCGCGCGCCGATCAGCGTGGCGACGGCATCGTAGACATCCGCGATGCGATCGGCCGCTTCGGCCGCCGCCTCGTAGCCGCCGATGGCGGCCTCGCGCGCCAGATGGCTGGTCACCGCGTCGAGGACCGGACGCGGCGGCAAGGCGGCGCCCGCGTTGTTGAAGTGCAGAACGTTGCCCACCCCGGGCGTGTCCGCTCTCAGCAACGGCACGTCGAGCGCCATCTGCGTGCCCCCTCGTCGTTCGTACGCGGCTCAGCGCGAATTCGACGTCGCCGTGTCTTCCCACCAGGTGCGACGGAAATCGCCGGGGCGGCGGCCGGAGTGCTTCAGGAACTGCCGTGACAGGTGCGAGGCGTCGTGGAAGCCGACCTGCGTGGCGACCGTCTCGATCTTCTCCGACGTCTCCAGCAGAAGATGCCGCGCCGCTTCCACCCGCACGCGATTAACGTACGTCTTGAGCGTCATGCCGGTCTCCGAGCGGAAGAGCCGCGAGAGGTAGTAGGGCGACTTCTCCAGCACCCGTCCGAGCTCGCGCGTGTTGACGGCGGCGAAGTGCGCGCCGACGTATTCGATGACCCCGACCACGCGCGTGCTGAAGTGCGGCAGCTCGCGCAGCGACGGCCGCAGGTCGGCGCGCAGGCTGTCCAGCAGATCGCGCAGCGGCACGGGCTTGGCGAGGACGGTGGCTCCGTCGGCCTCGCCGTCGAAGTTTCGCCCGCGCGCGTGCGGCGCGTTCACGACGACGACGGAAGCCAGCGGAAAGCGCGAGCGGATCCACTGCAGGCTCTCGTGCGGATCGGGCGAGCGGTCCACGTCGAGCACCACCATGTCGGGGCTCACCGGCGGCAGCGCGGCGAGCGCCACGGCCTCGAGCGGGACGCTTTCCACGCGCGCGTGGCCGGACAGCGCGCCGGTGAGGGCGGCCGCCACCCCGACGGGACAGCCCATCAGCAGGATGCGGGCCGTGTCCTCCCGCGGCCGGAAGTCCGCCGCCTGAGCGCCGCGCTGCAGCGCGACCTCCATCGCATCGAGCAGCTGGCGCTCGTCGAAGGGCTTGGTGACGTAGTCCACGGCGCCGAGCCGCATCGCGGAGGCGGCCGTCCAGGCGGTGTTGAGCGCGGAGACGACGACCACCGGCACGTCCAGCCCCGCCGCGCGCATGTGCTGCAGGACGGTGATGCCGTCGAGGCCGTCCATGAGCACGTCCAGGAGCACGAGATCGACCGGCTCGGCGCGCAGCCGGCGCAGCGCGCCCTCGCCGTCGAGCGCGTCGGTCACGTCATAGCCGTCGTCCAGGAGCAGATGAAAGACTTCGAGGACGCTGGGGTCGTCGTCCACGGCGAGCACGCGCGGCCGTCGCCCGGAGAAATCCACCATCGGCGCGGCATTTTAGCAGGCTTTCGCTCACCGCGGCGACGGGCTACTCCTCGTACACGCCGATGAAGACGGTGGTCTTCTGCGTGGCGTTTTCGACCATCTCGTGGCCGGCGATGGCGCCGTTGCAGCCGTCGTTGAGCGGTGTGACCACCGCGCGATAGTGCAGGCGGCCGCGGTCGTCCGGTGCGGCCTCGTTCCAGTCGAGCGCCAGGAACGCCCCCTGCCCCGGGGCCGAGGCGGACGGCCTGCTGCTTGAGCAGCCGCGCTGGTCGTCGACGAAGGCCAGGGTGGCCTCGCAGGCGCTGGTGGCGCCGTGCCGGCCGCCGGTGTTGGCCAGCGTGAGATGCGCGCGCTGGCCCTCCACGATGCCGACCAGCGGCGAGCTGACGCTGGTGCGGAGCGGCGCCGCGCTGGCGCGGCGGCTCAGCGTGGACATGACGATCGCCTCGTGAGGGGATGGACACCGGGCGGGATTGTAGCCAAAAGGCGGGCGACCACGGTGGGTTATGCTGGGGCGCCGCCGGCCGTCATGCACGACACGCTCGTCCTCAAGCTCGTCCTCACGCCGCTGCTGATCGCGGCGGCGAGCCTTGCGGGGCGGCGTTGGGGCCCCGCGGTGGGCGGCTGGTTCGTGGGATTGCCGCTCACGTCGGGACCGATCGCGCTCTTCCTCGCGCTCGACCACGGCACCGGCTTCGCCGCGGCGGCGGCCGTCGGCTCGCTGGCCGGCGCGCTGGCCGAAGCCGTGTTCTGCGTCGCCTACGGGGCGATGGCGCGGCGGGGGTGGCCGGTGGCGCTGGGGGCGGCCACGCTCGGCTTCGTGCTCGTCGCCGCGCTCCTGCAGCGCGCGGTGCTCCCGCTGGGCGTGACCGCGGTGTGCGCGTTCGCGGCGCTGGCCGTGGCGTTTCCATTGATGCCGCGCCCGCGTGCCGCCGCGCCCCCACCGCCGCCGCCCGCGTGGGACTTGCCGGCGCGGATGGTCATCACGACCGCGCTGGTGCTGCTGATCACCGGCGCCGCCTCCGCGCTGGGGCCGCGGCTCAGCGGAGTGCTGGCCACGTTTCCCGTCTACGCCGCCATCCTCACGATCTTCGCGCACCGCGCGAGCGCGGCGGCTGCCGTGCAGGTGCTGCGCGGGCTGCTGCTGGGCCTGCTGGCCTTCGCGGGATTCTTCGTGGTGCTCGGCGCGACCATCGAGCCGCTCGGCGTGGCCATCGGCTTTGCCCTCGCCACCGCCGCCGCGCTGGCCATCCAGGGGGCCTCGCTGGCGCTCGTCCTCGCGACGCCGGAGTCGGGTAGACTCGGACGGATTCTGAGCCGGAGGTGAGTGGGATGGCGCGCGTGCGCGTGCTCAAGGCGTTCCTCGCCTTCTACCGGCCGCGATGACGGCGCGGATGCGAGCCTTCGGAGAAGGCTCCCGGGTTCCCCGTGCGCATCCACTTCGCCGACGGCGCGTGAGCGCCGGCGCCTTCACGCCGGCCGAGCGGCGCGCGCTGCGGGCGCTGGGCTCCCCGCACGGCGTCCAGCGCGCGCTCGACGCCATGCCCTATCACCGCGCCGGTACCGCGTGGTCGCCGCGGCGCGTGCTGCGCGAGGGGACGGCCCATTGCCTGGAGGGCGCGATCTTCGCCGCGGTGGCGCTGCGCGTGCTGGGCCATCCGCCGCTCCTGGTGGACCTGGAGGCCGTGCAGGACACCGATCACGTGCTGTGCGTCTACCGCGTGCGCGGGCACTGGGGCGCCATCGCCAAGTCCAACTTCACGGGGCTGCGGTACCGCGAGCCCGTGTACCGTACGGTGCGCGAGCTGGTGATGAGCTACTTCGAGGGCTACGTGAACTTGCGCGGCGACCGGACGCTCCGCGCGTATTCTCTGCCCGTGAACCTCGCCCGGTTCGATCGCCGCCGGCCCGGCTGGATGACCTCGGAGGGCGATCTGTGGTGGGTGGCCGAGCATCTGGTCGGCGTGCCGCACCGTCGCCTGCTGACGCCGGCCATGATCGGCTCGCTCCGCCGCATCGACCGCCGCTCGCTCGACGCCGCTCTCGTCGGCCATGAGGGAGGTCGATGAAGCCACGCGGGCCTCGATCAGGCCACCCACGACTCGAGCCGGCCTCGCGGGGCCCGCTCCAATGAGCGCGACGCGCGGCCGCATCCGGCTCACGCGCGGCGACATCACCGAGCTGCCGGTGGACGCCATCGTCAACGCCGCCAATCCGACGCTGCTCGGCGGCGGGGGCGTGGACGGCGCCATCCATCGGGCGGCCGGGCCCGAGCTGCTCGCGGAATGCCGCACGCTCGGCGGGTGCCTGCCGGGCCAATCGAAGCTCACGCGCGGCTACCGGCTGCCGGCGGCGTGGGTCATCCACACGGTCGGGCCGATCTGGCGCGGCGGCGACGAGGGCGAGGACGAGACGCTCGCCTCGTGCTATCGCACGGCGCTCACGCTGGCCGCCGAGCGGCGGCTGGCCACGATGGCCTTTCCCGCGATCAGCTGCGGCGTGTACGGCTTCCCCGTGCCGCGCGCGTGCGCCATCGCCGTGCGGGAGATCGCCGCGTTTCTCGGCGGCAGCCCGCATCCCGCGCGCGTGGACCTCGTCTGCTTCGACGCCGAAGTCTACGAGGAGTACCGGAAGATCCTCGCGGCCGGCGTATAATCCCGCGCCATGACACCACCCCGGATCCTCGCGCTCGACTTCGACGGCGTCGTCTGCGACGGCCGGCCGGAATATTTCGAGACGGCGTGGCAGGCGTACGTGGCCGCGTGGCCGGCGCCGGCGCTGACCTCGAGCCGCCCGGCGAGGATCGCCGCGCGCTTCTCGGCGCTGCGCCCGCTGATCGAGAGCGGCTGGGAGATGCCGCTGCTGGTCCACGCGCTGCTGGCCGGCGTCGGTGACGAGGCGCTGAAGGATCGCCACGCGTGGCTGGCGGCGCCCGGGCTCATGAAGCCCGCCGGCGTCAGCGCCGAGACGCTAGGCCGCGCGCTCAACACGGTGCGCGACGACTGGTTCGCGCGCGACTCCGCCGGGTGGCTCGCGCACCACCATTTCTATCCGGGCGTGGCCGGCCAGATCGCCACGCTGCTCGGCGGACCGATCGAGGTCGTGGTCGTGACCACGAAGGCCGAGCGGTTCGTCCGCCTGCTGCTGACCTCCGCCGATCCGCGGCTGGCGCAGGTCACGGTGATCGGCCGCGAGCCCGGCAAGCCGGTGCCCAAGCCCGACATCCTCCGGCGGCTCGCCGATCGCGCCGGGCTCGGCGCCGACGCGGCCGGCCTCTGGTTCGTGGAGGACATGCTGGAGACTCTCGAGGCCACGGCCCAGCGTCCCGCGCTGGCGGCCGCCCGCCTCTTCCTCGCCGACTGGGGCT
The DNA here is from genome assembly GCA_003220265.1 of Candidatus Rokuibacteriota bacterium. GTDB lineage: Bacteria > Methylomirabilota > Methylomirabilia > Rokubacteriales > CSP1-6 > AR5. Next base: position 15,900 of record QHRW01000010.1, read on the forward strand.
ACAACACCCCGGACGACCGTGCCGCCGTCGCCCGCGCCGGCCGCATCCACCTCCTCTCCCTCACCACCTTCGCCGGCCCTCTCGCTCGCTGGGGTGGCGTGATCGTCTAGAGCGCCGTCCGTCCCCGGCACCGTGTTTGCTACTCCTTCCTCCGGGCGCTCATATCCAACGGAGGACAACGGTGATCAAGAGCTTTCTCGTAGGCGCGATCACGGGCGCGGCCGTCATGTGGTTCTACGGTGAGCAGATCCGCGAGACCGTCGACGACGCGACCAGCGGCGTGCGGACGCGGGCTGCCGAGCAGATGCACAACGTCGCGGACACGCTGCAGTCCGTTGCCGACACCGTCGATCAGGGATTGACCGGGACGCCGCAGCAGCGCGCGTCCTGACGTGGCGAAGGCCGAGCGACCCGACCTGGCGCGCGAGTGGGTCGCTCGCGCCTTCACGCGCGTCGAGGACGTCGTCTACATCGCGCTCGGCGTGCTCCTGGCCGCCAGCGCCATCGCGCTGCTGGCCAATGCCGGCGTCGCCTTCGTGCGCACCGTCGCCGACGGCGAGATCGCCGGGCGGCTGGTCTCGATCCTCGATCAGCTCCTGCTCGTGCTCATGATCGTGGAGATCCTCTACACCGTGCAGATCTCGTTTCGCGAGCACGCCCTGGTGCCGGAGCCGTTCCTGGTGGTGGGCCTCATCGCCGGGATCCGGCGCGTGCTGGTCATCACGGCCGAGCTCTCCAACGTCGCGCAGGGCGATCCGGACACCTTCCGCCACGCCATGCTCGAGCTGGGCCTGCTGACGCTGATGATCCTGGCGCTGGTGGGCGCACTCGGCATCGTGCGACGTCGCGCCCCCGGCGCCGCCGCGGAGAAAGCCTAGGCCGAGCGGTCGTCGGAGATCGCCCCGCGCGCCAGCCAGGCGCTGAACTCGGGGCTGCAGGCGGCCAGCCGCCACTCGTGGAAGATCTCGAGCGCCATCGCGCGCGCGCCGCCCACGGAGGCGGTGTCGGCGGCGAGCAGGCACTGCTCGACCAGCCAGGCTTCGAACTGCGCCGGCTCCGGATCGTCGGCGACCGCGCGCTCGAGCAGCGTGCGCTTGATCCCGAGCCCGATGGCGTCGGGCGTGGTGTCGCGCTGGCGGCGGCGCCGCCGCCCCTCGCTGGCCTCGAGCGCGGCCAGCAACCCGCGCGAGAAGTCCGCGGGCCGCACGCTCAGCCTCGCCAGCCGCTCAGCAGCCCGCCCGTTCGCGCCCGCACGCGCGCGCCAAGCGGGGCGCCCGGGCCCACCGGCCGGCTGTAGCCGCTGCCGATCGCCGCCACGTCCAGGTCCACGGTCGCCAGGTCGAGCAATCCCAGCTCGTCCGCCGGCGTCGGCCCCAGGGTCGTCACGGTCTTGAGGTAGCCGCGGCACGCGAGACAGGTCTCGACGGTGGTGCTCCGGATCGGATCGCGCGGGGTCAGGGCGCGCGCGAATCGGGGCGCGGCCGCCGGGCTTGCCTCGCCGGCGGCGTCCTGATCACACACGAGCCGGCCGAGCCGCGCGTGATCGTCCATCCCGCAGTACACGCACTTCAGCCACGCGAAGCCCCAGTCGGCCGCGCAGCGCCCGCAGCGCAGCCGCCGCGCGCGCTCGAGACCGCGCGCCTCTGCCAGCGCCGGCCACGCGCCGCAGATCGGGCAGTAGCCGTGGCTCCACGCCGGCGACACGCGCTCGCGCCAGCGCTCCGCGCACGCGCGCAGCAGCGGCACCGGCGCCACCGCGGTCACGGCGCCGAGCGCCTCCGGCTCGACGCCCAGCCGCGTCGCCAGCGCGCTCACGCGCGCCCCGTCCTGGACGAGCCCGCACTCCAGCAGCTCGGCGAGCGTGTCGTCGTCGGCGCGCGCGACTCCCGCCAGCGCCGTGGCGCCGGCGCTCGCCGCGGTGTCCAGCAGCCGCCGTCCCCAGCGCCGGACGAGGCGCGCATCGGGCGTGAGTGTGGCGCCCGCCAGCAGCGGCGCCACGTCACTCGGCGGAGCCGGCTCGGGCACCGCGAGGCGCCACGCGCGATCGCCGACGGCCTCGGTGACGATCTCCAGGACGGCCAGCCATGGCCGCCACTCGGTGTGACTGCGCGCGAGGTCGGCGAGGCTTACCGCGCTGGACGAGGCGAGGCTCATCGGGTCCTGGGCGAGGCCGAGGGACCCGGCTCGCCGCGGCTCTGCCGATCGGCCTGGCGCGCCCCGTCGCTCGGGGCCTGCAGGCGCTCGGCCAGGCGGCGGGGCGTGCGCCAGTAGGGATCGGCGCCCTCGTGGAGCCGCACCACGTCGCGCCGATTGCCGGGATCGGCGCCGGGGCCGCCGGCGCGCGTCCGTGTCGCTTCGGGGCTCGTGCAGGCGGCCCCCGCGGCGCCGAGCGCCAGCCAGAGCGCGAGGGCGGCGACGCGTGCGCGCGTGCTCACACGCCCTCCGACGACAGGATGATCACCACGCGGAGCAGGAAGCCGCCGACGAGGACGAGGACGGCGGCGACCGTGCTGCTGCTCAGGTCCCCGAGCCGCAGCGAGCGCCGGTAGAGCACGAGCGGCACGACGATGCCGAGCGCGATGACGCCGACGGCGAGCAGCGCGCCCCACGCGCTCAGCCACACCCGCGCCATGGAGCCGAGCGAGACCACCAGCGCGACGAGCGCGATCAGCTCCAGCACGAGCATGAGGCTGTCGAACCGCTCCAGCGCGTGCAGCCCCGTCACGCTGGTGCGCGCGCGCCGCCGTGACGGGGCTGGTGTCGGCCCAGATGGGCCGGTTGGTGACGGCCAACAGCACGCCCGTATAGCCGGCGATGAAGAAGCCGAGCGCGCCGCCGATCAGCGCCACGAGCGTGCCGAGCACGCCGGGCGGCCGCAGGACGGCCAGGCGAGGCCAGCGCCCCCGCCCGTCGTCGGCCAGCGCGGCCAGGAACGACACGAACGCGACGCCGCCGAACAGCAGCAGCGCCCACGAGCCCAGCGACATCGGCGACCACGGCTTGAGCATCGGCCGGAGCGTCTCGGACTGCAGCAGCATGTGCCAGAAGCGGAGTGGGCGCTGCAGGTCCAGGATCAGCAGCAGCCCGCAGACGACGGTCACCGGGAAGGCGATGAGATAGCCGAGGCGTGCCAGCGGGCGGTCGAGCGGATCGCCGAAGAGATCGATCAGCACGGCCAGGACGTACGCACCGCCCGCGATGCCGCCGAGGAAGAAGTAGAAGATGATCAGCCACTGCCACTCGGGCGGTGCGGTGAAGAGCGTGCTCGGCGGCGGGTTCATGGCCGGCTCCCGCGGGTGCGGAAGCTGACGAGCCCGGCGAGCCCCACGACGACGCCCCCCAGCACCGACAGCCAGGTGCTCGACTTCAGCCGCCGCGTCGGCATCTTGGGATCGGGCGGCAGGTGGTAGACCTCCGGCTTGTCCACCAGCAGGAAGAACGAGTTGAGCCCGCCCAGCATTTTTTCGTCGGCGCCGTAGAGGTACGCGCGGGTCTCGCCCTGCCCGTGCAGCCGGCCGACGCGCGCCTCCGCCATCTTCTTGAGATCGGCCACGGGGCCGAAGTTGATCGAGTCCGTCGGACAGGCCTTCGAGCAGGCCGGCTCCAGGCCCACTTGCAGGCGGTCGTAGCAGAGCGTGCACTTCTGGGCGGTGCCGGAGGCGGGATTGATGTCGATCACGCCAAAGGGGCAGGCGCCGATGCAGTCGCGGCAGCCGTTGCAGACGTCCGACTGGATGACGACGGTGTCGAACTCCGTGCGGATGATGGCGCCGGTCGGGCACACCTCGAGGCAGCCGGCCTGCACGCAGTGCTTGCAAACGTCGGACATCAGCAGCCAGCGCCCCTGGCTGCGGTCCGGCGTGAACTGCTCGACGAACCGCACGTGGCGCCAGTGGATGCCGTCGAGCCGCCGCGTGTTGTCGTAGCTGTCGCCGGAGAGCGTGTTGGCGCCGCCGTTGGTAGCCGGGAGCTGGTTCCACTCCTTGCACGCCACCTCGCAGGCCTTGCACCCGATGCACACCGTGGTGTCGGTGAAGAACCCCATCGCCTGCGCCATGGCTAGGCCTTCTCCACGTTGCAGACGAACGCCTTGCCCTCGTGGATCGTCACGTTGGGATCGCCGACGAGCGCGGTCAGCTCGTTGACGACGTCACCGGTGACGATGCCCTCGTAGCCCCAGTGCCACGGCATGCCGACCTGGTGGACGGTCTTGCCGTCGATGGTGAAGGGCCGCAGCCGGCGCGTGACCAGCGCCTTGGCGCGCACGCGGCTGCGCGGCGTGCTGATGCGCACCCAGTCGAGGTTCTTGATGCCCTTCTCGGCGGCCAGCTCGGGGCTGAGCTCGATGAACAGCTCGGGCTGCAGCTCGGCCAGCCAGGGATTCCAGCGGCTCATGGCGCCGGCCAGGTAGTGCTCGGTGAGCCGATAGGTCGTGATGACGTGCGGGAAGCGGCTGTCGCCGGGCTGGACGAGCTCGTTGTCGGGCCGCTTCCAGTACTTCAGCACCGGGCTGGCCTGCTGCTTGTAGAGCGGGTTCCGCACCGGCGACTCGGCCGGCTCGTAGTGCGTCGGCAGCGGGCCGTCCACGAGGCCGCTCGGCACGAAGAGCCAGGCCCGCCCGTCGGGCTTCATGATGAACGGCTCGGTGCCCGACAGCGCGTCCATGCCGGGGGCGCCGGCCTTGGCCGGCGTGCCGGGCGCCTTGGTCGTCGCGAAGTCCGGGACGTCGTAACCGACCCACTTCTTCTGCGCCTCGTCCCACCACACCCACTTCTTGCGCTCGCTCCACGGGCGCCCGGCGAGGTCGGCCGAGCAGCGGTTGTACATGATGCGGCGGTTGGCCGGCCACGCGTAGCCCCAGTTGAGCTGCGCGCCGGGCTGTCCCGGCGGATCGGGGCGCTTGCTGGCCGCGCGGTTCTGATCGGGGGCCGGTAAGACGCCGCAGTAGATCCACGACGCGCACGTGGTGGACCCGTCGTCCTTCAGGTCCCCGAACGAGGCGATGTGCTTGCCGGGATCGTCGGTCATGAAGCCGTTGATCTCCTTCAACAGCTTCGTGGCGTCCGGCTCGCCGCGCTGCCGCTCGGCGGCGTCGCCGTGCTCGTAGTCGAAGACCAGGCGGTTGAAGCAGGCGTCGCGCGGCGCCGTGCTCTCGGCGTACAGCCGCTTCAGCCGCTTGCCGAGCTGGTAGGTGAACCAGGAGTCCGAGCGGCAGTCGCCGGGCGCCTCGGCGGCCTTGTAGTGCCACTGCAGCATGCGCTGCGTGTTGGTGAAGCTGCCCTCCATCTCGGCGATCTGGGCAGAGGGGAAGAAGAAGACCTCGGTCTTGACGTCCTGGGTCTTGACCTCTCCGCTCTTGACCTCGGGCGCGTTCCGCCAGAAGGTCGCGCTCTCGTGCACCCAGTTGTCCTTGACCACCAGCCACTCGAGCTTGCGCATGCCGGCGCGCTCGAGGCGGGCGTTGAGCGAGGTCGCCGGGTTCTGGCCGATCAGCAGCATGCCCTTGACCTTGCCGTCGTTCATCGCCACGAACATCGGCAGGTGCGAGTGGTCGCCGAGGATCTTGGGATGCCAGTCGTAGCCGAACTGGTTGCCGCGGGTGGCGGCCTCGCCGTACATCGACTTGAGGTACGACACCATGAACTTCGGCTCGTTGGCCCAGTACCCGGTGGCCACTGTCTCGTCGGCGAGGTAGTCACGCAGCGTGTCGTGCTTCTTGAGCGCGCTCGGCGCGGACATGTAACCGTGGATCGAGTGGTAGAGCGTGGGAATATCAGTCGAGCCCTGGATGGAGGCGTGGCCACGCAGCGCCATGATCCCGGCGCCGGGGCGCCCGAAATTGCCGAGCAGAAGCTGCAGCAGCGCCGCGCAGCCGATGACCCGCGGCCCGTTCGTGTGCTGTGTCCACGCCACCGCATACGCGAACGAGCAGGTCTTGTCTGGCCCCGAGTGATCGAGCAGGGCCTTGGCGACCTTCAGGAACGTCTCCTTGGGACACCCGGTGACGCGCTCGACCATCTCGGGCGTGTAGCGGGCGAAGTGGCGCTTGACGAGCTGGAACACGCAGCGCGGGTTTTGCAGCGTCTCGTCCTTCTCGGCCGGCGGCTTCAGCAGCGACTTCACCAGCGCGTCGAACGGCGGACCGCCCGGCGTGGCGGACGTGGGTTCCTTGCCGCTGGGGGCGTGGCTCTTCGGGCCCTCGCCGGTGTGGCCGGGCACCTCGCCGGAGCGCGCCGTGTTGGCGGCCGCCTCGCCCTGCGCGCTCGAGCCGCTGCCCGGGCGCTTGTAGCCCCACGACTTCGGGTCGTACTGGCCGACGAAGCCGTTGTAGGGCCACGCCGGCGCCCCGCCCTTGTACTCCATGAGGCCGGAGAACACGCCGTCGGCGTCCTCCGCGTCCTTGTAGTCGTCGCCGATCAGTGTGGCCGCGTTCGTGTAGTGGAGGAGGAACGTCTTGAAGAACGGATCGCTGTTCCAGCGCTGGTCGTTGACGACGTGATTGATGAGGCCGCCCAGGAAGGCGATGTCGCTGCCCGCGCGGATCGGCGCGTAGATGTCGGCCATGGCGCTGGTCCGCGTGAAGCGCGGATCGACGTGGATGAGCGTGGCGCCGTTGACCTTGGCCTTCATCGGCCATCGGAAGGCGACGGGATGGTTCTCGGCCATGTTCGAGCCCATCACCATCACACAGTCGGAATCGGCCATGCTACGCGGGTACATCGTGGCGGCGCCCCGACCGAGCCGTGTCCCCAACCCGGGGACGCTGGAGCTGTGTCAGATACGCGCCTGGTTCTCGATGGCGACGATGCCAAGCCCGCGCATCAGCTTCTGATGGATGTGGTTCCACTCGTTGTCGAGCGTGGCGCCGCCCAGCGAGAAGATCGCCGGCGTCATGTTCACGAGCTTGCCGTCGTCGAGCCGCTCGATGAACGTCTCGTCGCGCGTCTTCTTCACCAGCTCGCTCACGCGGGTCATGGCGCGATCGAGGTCCCACTCCTCCCAGTCGGCCGCGCCCGGCGCGCGGTGCAGCACGCGCATGGGACGGTTGGGATTGACGTGGAGCTGGTAAGTGGCCGCGCCCTTCGGGCAGAGCGTGCCCTCGTTGTGCGGACTGCGCGGGTCGCCTTCGATGTTGACGATCTTGCCGGTGACCGTGTGCACGAGCGTGGCGCAGCCCACCGAGCAGTACGGGCACACGCTCGGCGTCGTCTTCGCGTTCTTGATGCGCAGCTCCTGCGCCCGCGCCAGCGTGGGAGCCAGGTTGGCGCCCAGCCCGGCCAGGCCGCCGAGCGCCGTGCCCCCGGCGATGCCCGAGGACACTTTCAAGAAGTTCCGGCGAGAGACCTCCATAAACACTCCACTCCCGGTTGGATTGGTAGAAAGAGCATTTACTGTGCCGGTCAGGCCGTCATGGTTCGACCGAGGCGAGCCGGCCGAGCGCCGGGGCAGCGAACTGCGGTGGCATGCGGGGATACCGGCGGAGCGCGGGCGGAGGAGAGCGGGAGAGCCGTGGGCGAGCGACCCTGCCTCTGTCGAAATTACTCGCCGGTCACACCCCAGTGCTGCCGAAGCCGCCGGCGCCACGCGAGGTGGGCGCGAGCTCGGCGACGGGCGCGAGGGTCACGCGCTCGACGCGCTGGACGACGAGCTGCGCGATGCGGTCGCCCCGGGTCAGCGTCACCGGCTCCTGGCCGTGATTGATGAGCAGCGCCTTGACCTCGCCGCGGTAGCCGGCGTCGATGAGGCCGGGCGCGTTCAGCAGCGTCACGCCGTGGCGCAGCGCCAGGCCCGAGCGCGGCAGCACGAGGCCGGCGAAGCC
>QHRW01000011.1 GCA_003220265.1 Candidatus Rokuibacteriota bacterium
GACCGCGACTATCCTCTCCGACTGATCGGCTCCGGAACGCTTGTCAGAATTGACATGAAGTATTGCGTGTTGACAGCCGCGCATGTCTGGCAGGCAGCCGAGGAGTTTCCGGCGATCGGCCTCTCGCTGACCTCGTACGAGTCCTGGTTTCAGATTCATAGCGACCACATCGTGGCCCGGCCGCTAGTCTCCGACTTCGGCGCGTTTGGCCCGGACCTCGCGTTGCTAGAACTCCCACGAATTTCAGTGGGCCGCATTGAGGCGCACAAGACGTTTCTTGATCTGGTCCAACAGCGTCAAGCTTTCCTGACTGATCCTTGGGAACTTGACTGGGGCATCTGGGCGGTCACAGGTATGTCGGCCGAGGAAAGCAATATCGACACGCAGCCGGAGCAGATGTCGGTGATGGCCAACGTACATGGGCGGGCCTTCTTCTCCGGCGTCCGGGAGAAGTTCAAGCGCGGCGAGTGGGACTACATCGATTCGAGCGCCGACTTGGCGCTGGTCGGTGTTCCGTCGACGTTCGGTGGGGTCAGTGGGGGCGGCTTGTGGCAGGTGCCCCTCGCGCAGTCGAAGGAAACGAACCAGGTCATCTGGCCCGGCCGCAAACGCTTTCAGGGCGTCGCGTACTGGCAGACTTGGCCCGAAGACAACCACCGCCTGATTCGCTGCCACGGGCCAGAGAGCATCTTTCAGACTGCGTGGGAAGCCTGGGGGCTCCCCGGCTGATCGAGGCCGCGGGCTACCTCGCCGCGCGGTTGAGTACGACCATGTTGCTCGCCGCGGCGAGCTTGGCGGCGGCCTCCGTGCGCTCCAGCGCCGCCCGCGCGTCCGGTAGCGCTGGAACACGCTGGCCGTCTTGGCCCGCTGATCTTCATGGCTGTGACCTGATCGACGCCGGCCCCGACGAGGTTTCTGACAGCGCTCCGGCGTAGGTCGTGAAAGAGGAGGCCGACATGGCCAGCAGCCGAGCACGCGGTGGCCCGGGCCTTTCTGAACGTCCGGATCGCCTGGCCCTTGCGGTGGAACACGAGGGGACAGATCTGTGAGCCGAGCTTCCGAGCCTCCCATCGACGCTCGATGATGGCGTACAGCTCTCCCACGAGCGGGATGACTCTCGGCTGCCCGTTCTTGGCGTGCTCATGCCGGAAGGTGATCTTGCCGGCGTCACGGTCCACATCGGCCCACGTAAGTTTGCCGATCTCCGCCTTGCGCGTCCCCGTCCTGTAGCCGAAGCGAGCGAAGTCCCGCAGATGGTCGGGCAGGTGACGCACGATCATCTCGAAGTCACCAGGCTCGACGAAGCCTTGCCAAGGCGGCGCCTCGGTCAGCATCTTGATGACCGGTGCGCTCGACAGGCGCTCTTGCTCCACGGCGAGGTGGAAGGCCCGCTTCAGGGCGGCCAGCTCCCGGTTGACACTGGCGTTCGCGTACCCCTCGGCCAGGCGGTCCTGCACGCACTCGGTGATGCGAAATGGCGGAACATTGCGCCGCGCGCGAACGGTAAGAACGCCCGCTGTGCGCTTCTGGGCGGCCTGCTGCCGCGATTTCTCCCCGGGCCTCCTGGCCGCGCGCCCCCTCCTCCCGCCTCGGGCAACAGCCTCCTGCGAGGATAGGATCGTGCGGACCGCCGAACAGCGGAATAGATTCAGCGCTCGGCGCGTGGGCCGGCGGGTGCTGCCGCGCGCCGCGTCGAGCATCCGCATCCACCGCTCCTCGGCGTCGGTCCAGCTGGGCTGCCTTCACGGCGGGTGTCCGGCCGGCGCCGCCGGCTGTTGGGAGTCAAGAACGAGAAATTAGATCCCAAAAGGATCACCGCATCTGACTGGGCCGCTGAGCGTCCGGTGGGAACGATGGAGCGGGTCACTACCTCCGGTCCACGAACTGGGCAAGGCCCCTCACCGTCGAGTCAGCGGCGATGCAGCACGGCGGCCCCGGTGCTCCGGCTAACCCTGAGGAGCAAATCAGGAATCCCCCGAGTAGACGCGAGCAGCGACGGTCCGTACTGTGTCCGGCATCGATGCGCTTTTCAGTTGGTGCTCGAAAGTCGGGTGCTCGAAGCACTTCGCGGCTGGAGGAGGGCCATGCTCGACGTATTTCTCACAGCGAATCGTGAAGAGTTGATCGCTCGGTGCCGCGCCAAGGTTGAGAAGCGACCCGCACCCCGCCCGACCGACACAGAGTTACGGTATGGCATCCCGCTCTTTCTCAATCAGTTGATCGCGGCGCTACAGGTCGCGCGCACCCGAGGTTTGGCAGAAGCTCGCAAAGTGTCGTTCGCGCTCTCGGAGATTCAACCGACACTGCGTGATTCCGAGATCGGGAGAGGTGCAGCGCAACACGGCAATGAGCTCTTGATGAAGGGATTCACCGTGGATCAGGTCGTCCATGACTATGGCGATCTCTGCCAATCGGTAACGGAGATGGCCGTTGAGCAGGGAGCGACGGTGACGCCCGATGAATTCCGGATCTTGAATGGCTGCCTAGACGACGCCATTGCCGATGCGGTCACTGAGTTCGTGCGGCAACGGGAACAGCTCGTTTCAGATGAAAGCACGCGCGCAATGAATGAGCGGCTTGGGTTCTTTGCGCACGAGCTCCGGAATCTCGTTCATGCGGCGACTCTGGCCCTTTCGGCGCTTCAGAAGGGCGACGTCGGATTGTCCGGTGCGACCGGCGCAGTGCTAGATCGTAGCCTGGCGGGGCTGCGTGACCTGATCGACCGGGCGCTGGTCGAGGTCCGTCTGACGGCGGGTGTACCCGAACGTCGGGAGCGGATCTCGGTCGCCCAGTTCATCGAGGACGTTCAGATCGCGGCGAGCCTTGACGCCGCGACGCGGCGGCTGGAATTGAGTGTCGACGCTGTCGATCAACGGCTCGCCATTTATTCCGATCGGCAGATTCTCGCCGGCGCAGTGGCGAACCTGTTACAGAACGCGCTGAAGTTCACCCGGGCTGGCGGTTGCGTGTCGTTGAGAGCGTACGCGCAAGCCGGCCGCATTTTGATTGACGTGGAGGACGAGTGCGGCGGACTGCCGCCTGGGACGGCCGAGGCGTTGTTCCAGCCCTTTGAGCAGCTGAATGCCAGGCGGACCGGCCTCGGCCTCGGGCTCGCCATCAGTCGGCGCGGTGTCGAGGCGAATGGTGGAAAGCTCACGGTCCGCAATATCCCCGGCCGGGGGTGCGTATTCACGGTCGATATCCCGATGGCGGCCCCGCCGATGCTGCAGCCGGAACCGGTACCGTCGCCGGTCTAGAGAATATGAAGGTCGGGCCTGCCCTGAAACAGTGTCATGCGGCTCTGCCCCACGGGCAACGAGATTAGGATCGACGATGCAATCAGGAGCATCGCAGCCGGATACTTGACGGCCGGACCTTCCATCAGTTTCGTGGGCCCGTGTCCTGACTTTGCTTCGGTCGAGGACGATGACTAAGCTGCGCCGCGGCCGCTCGCCATCCGGCGCCGCGCCAAACGCAGGAGCGGCGCGGCCGCCATCTCAGGTGGCTTGGTGGGGCGCTCGGGGCACCCGCCGGCATGTGCTTGCGTGTGCGGGAACTGTGCGGGAACCTCCAGCGAACGGACGCCAATCCCCGCGAACGACAGGCGCGGAACACCGCGAATCAGTGGCAGGACGTCGCCGCTGCTTGTATCGCCTCTCGCTCGAGGTAGGACTGAAAATCCTGGTGTCGGCGGTTCAATCCCGTCCCTGCCCACCATTTCTTTCAGGTAGTGTCTGCTCATCCTCTCTGTCCGACTGTTGTCGAGTCTTTTAGCTCGGGCCTCGGGGAAAGCTAGATCTTGCCCCGCTAGCCGTAGCCGATACACCGGGTCGGTGACGTCCGCGCCTGACGGAGTGAGCTTGGAGGCTTCTCCCATGGCAGTGGCCTCGTCGCCGGCGTCTGCGACAGCAGCACGCCCAGGAGCAGGAACGGCGCCATGACGCCGTCCTGCGCCCGGGCGAGCCGAGGGACTGCTTACTCTCCGACGCCCTTCTGCCCTTTCGTCTTTATGCCGATCGCGCGGGTGGTGGCCCCGCTGCCATCGACGATCTTCGTGGGCAACGCAATGTAGAACGCGCCGCGCGCCGGCAGCTTGCCGACGTTCGTCAGCAACTCGTCCCACGTCATGCCGTGCTTCAGGCCCGCCACGTGCGTGCCCTGGCCGGCCTCGACGGGGCCCATGCTCGGACCGTCCGAGCCGAGGTGCTTGATGGCCTTCGTGTTGAGGTACTCCACCGCCTCCGGGGAGGGCGCCGGCCAGCCCGGCTTGTTCTGCAGAACCAGCGGGTCAAAGGCGAGCCGGTTACCCTCGGGGAAGGGCTTGTAGTACTTGTCCGAGTAGCCGGAGTAGAACAGCACGATCTCGCCCTGCCTCAGCGCCCCGTTCTTGGCCTCCCAGTCGCGGATCATCTGCGGCGTGATGATCGGACTCTTGCCGTTCGGCGCCTGGTCCAGGATGGGGCGGACGTCAATCACGACCGCGGAGCCCATCCACTGCGCCGGATTCATCTTGTCGCATGTCATCTTTCCCATGGGGCTCGCAAACGGCATACCGCTGCCTTCGGGCGGGATGAAGTGAGCGGGACAGTCGAGCTGGGTGCCCGTATGCTCGTCGATCACGTAGCGCTGGCCATAGTATGGGAACACGCTCTGCGCGAGGTTGTCCCCGTACGGGCCCTTGATCGGCTTGAACCAATTGAACGTCCAGCGCTGGAACGGCGCGTGGGTCGGCCAGTGCGCCGGCAGCTGCTCGGAGATCAGCACGGTGAGGTCGACGACCTCGGCGTCCTTCATGGCCGCGGAGATCGCGGCTCCGACGCCGGTCTGGGCATTGCCGGCGCGGAGTCCGGTCACCCAGCCGGCCGCAGCGATCAGCACGAGGGAGGCGATCAGGACTCGGATTCCGATCGGCCGCAGTTTCATGACGTCCTCCGGTAAGGGTTGCCTTCAGATCACGGCGATGCGCTCGGATTCACCTCACGTCGACGTCGAAGGCGTCGACGCGGGCGAATCGTAGGAGCCGGCTCGGCGGAAGTCAATGCGCAGTCGGTCGCGAGAAAGGCGCGCCGCGCACTCAGGAAGAATTTTGATTGAGAGCGTCGGGGACGGGTGTTGTGGTCAGAAATCTCACCGGCCCTTGCGACGCGGTCGCCTGAGCACACCGGGACGCCGTCTGGGCGGCAACCGGGATCAAGATCAGGAACAAAAGAAGTCCCGACACCGAGGAGACCCATGACAGACATCGGCCTCGAGGCGTCCGGGAACGCGACGATGCGCCAACTAGCTGCCGGAGTTCCGGGATCCCGAATCAAGTCTCCGTCAGGGGTCGGAGCATGAACGTGGCACGCACATCTTGCCCACGCCGCAGCGATCTCGACGGGCGGGCAACGTATCGGACGATGCCGAGCCGCGGAGTTTCCGGCCATCGCGGGCGCCGAGCCCTTTGCTCACTAGCTGGACGTAGCCCAATCCCGACCTCCTAGAATGATGAACGCCGTCGGCGACGGTCTCAGCCACGGTCGAGCCGACCAAGCTGATCGAAGCAGTTCGCTGTGTCAGAGTTGTGTCAGAACCATCGGCTACTATCGGGCGCGATCGGGAATAGACGGAAACGGCAGGGTGGGCAAAGCCTGAGATCCTTCCCAATGGTGGGCGATAGTGACCGATAGTCTCGAGCAGCTCAGGATCTGAAAATCCTGGTGTCGGCGGTTCAATCCCGTCCCTGCCCACCATTTTCATGCTCTTCCAAGGCGGCTCGACCCCGGCCTTCGTTGGTCGCGGAAATGAGTCATCAGCCGCCGTTCGCTACATTGACTTAACCAAGCGCCTGGCCTAGCGTCCCGGTCAATCCATCACGCTCTAACTCCAGGGAGGAGTCCATGAAACGACTACTCGTTCTCGGGACCGGCATGGTGCTCGTCATGCTCCTCACCGTCCACGCCTCGGCACCGGCTGCGTCGCATCCGGGGACCGTGCGTGACAAACTCCAGGACGCCATCAATCGCGGCGATCTCGCGGGCGCGATGGCGCTGTGGACGGACGACGCCGCCATCGACAACCCGGTCGTCTGCCCAGAGGTTCCGTGCGTTGGCAAGGCGGCGATCCAGAAAGACATGGAGCGCCGCGTCAGCTCGAAGAATCGCCCGAAGACGCTGAAGCACTACGTGTCCGGTAACCTCCTGACGACCCGGGTGGAGTTGCGAAGCGGCCTGACGGAGAAGGCCGGAGTCGACCGGATCATCCTCTGGCTCATGTACGAGGTGAAGGGTGACAAGATCGCGTGGGAGCGCGGCCCGCTTTATGAGCGCACCGACCCACAGACCGCGAAGTACGTTGCGTGGCAGAAGACTCAACAGCCTGCGCGCTGATTGCCATTACGGGGAGGCGGGGTGTTGACCCGCCTCCTCCCGAAACTATCGCCGATCGCAGGGCCCGCGCGATGGCGGCGTTCTACGGGGTGGAGACGCCCAGCGTCGCCCGACGCGAGCCATCCCGAGGAGTTACAGGCGCGCCCGATTGTGTCAGAGTTGTGTCAGAACCATCGGATGCTACATGGCGCCATCGGAACAAACGAAGACGGAAGAGCAAAAGCTTGGGATGCTTCCCAATGCTGCCGGAGAGTGGCCGATAGTCCCAATGCCGCCAAGATCTGAAAATCCTGGTGTCGGCGGTTCAATCCCGTCCCTGCCCACCATTACTTCCGCTCGATAGTCGTGAAACTCAAGCGGCTACGTCTTCCTGCTGTGCGATCTGGTCAGGCCCGGCCGGGGTCCTTTTGGCCCTATCCGGTACAAGGTGGTACAAGAAACGGCTCCAGAAACCCCTACCAAAACCGTTTCGTCAGCGATCGCCGCGTCGTCGCATTGCACATCCCGAACTATTACGAGATGGAGGTATTTGATGAGCCGAGTGGGATGCGAGCCACGGGTCACTCTTGTAAAGGTATGGACGTCATGACAACCCAAAGTAAATTGCTACGGATGGACAACGTTCTCATCGTTGTCGACCACCTCGAGGCTGCCAAAGCGTTCTTCGCCGAACTCGGTATGGAGCTGGAAGGCGAGACCACGGTCGAGGGGCGCTGGGTGGACCGCGTCGTCGGGCTCAACGACGTCCGTGCCGACATCGCCATGATGCGGACCCCGGACGGCCACAGCCGGGTTGAGCTGACGAAGTTCCACACGCCGCCGGCGGTCAGAGCCGAGCCGGAAAGCGCGCCGGCGAACACGCTGGGCATACGCCGCATCATGTTCGCTGTTGACGACATCGACGACGTCGTTGCCCGCCTGCGCAGCCACGGTGCCGAACTCGTCGGCGAGATCGCGCAGTACGAGGACATCTACCGGCTCTGCTTCCTGCGTGGCCCTGAGGGCATCATCATCGGACTGGCCGAACAGCTCAGTAATAAATCGGTAACGGATGTTTTAGGGAATCCTTGACGAAAGAGTTCGCCGCCAAAGAAAAAGTGAAATCGCCAAGCCACTAGGCGTTACGCAAAGGCGCCGTGGACGGTGATCCGCCGCGCGATGCACATTCATCCGACCGTCTCCGAACTCGTGCCGACGATGCTGTCCGACCTCCGACCGATGGACGAGCCCCGCCTGGGCCAAGTAGGCACTCGAGGGTTGAAGAAAGGAGTGTCCGATGCGGACCGCGTCATCGAGTGAGTCGCTGTGTCAGAGCTGTGTCAGAACCATCGGACGGCGTCGGGCGTGATCGGGCGCAGTTCCGTGACGGTAGTTGGGTAAGAGGCTGGGATGCCTCTCAATGTCATCCGATAGCGCCCGGTAGTCCCCACACCACCAAGATCTGAAAATCCTGGTGTCGGGGGTTCAATCCCGTCCCTGCCCACCATTTTTCCCGCATAGTTCTTCAGCGCGACTTCTCGACCGTGAGTGCCGCTCTCGCGCCTGGGAACGCCAGCCCGTTCGCGGTTGCGGATCGCAGTGCGGCCGAAGTCGCGCTGACACGGCCGATGTCTTCCGGGACGAAGCGGGTCAGACACGCGAAAAGGCGAAGAAGGCTATAGCCACGTTTCCCGAACACATACGCTTGGTGTGGCATCGGCTGATCTGCTATCGTTCGTCGGAGCATTCGATTTTTGCGATTCACGCGGTGGCCGATGGTCGGGTGCTCCGAGCCAGACCGCGCGCCAGGGCGTTGAAGGAGAGAGTGCGATGGCTCGTGCGATAACACTCGTCGCCGCAACCATCTTCCTGACCGGCTGCCAGCTCTACTGGACGAAGCCGGGCGCCGACCTGACGAGCTTCGCCGCCGATCACCGCGCCTGCGCCACGAAGGCTGGCGTGCCGATGGACGGCGATCGCGTGCTCGTGAACGAGAGCCTGTACAAGGCCTGCCTGAAAGGGCTCGGCTGGAGCCGCGAGAGCGCCAGCATGCATGAGGGCGCGGCGGGGCACTTCCGCGGGCTTGAGGAGAACGCCGTCGTATCACTCTCCGAGCTACCGGAGCAAGTCGGCCGGGCCAGCGCGCGACCAGGTGATCCATCGCCCGCGCGGCCGACGCCGCTCGATGTGCGCTGTCGTCAGATCACTGAACGCGAGCGCATTGGGGCATACCGCGAATGCCTGGGGCGCTGAGAAGGACCACGACGGCTCCATCGCGCTCGCCTTTTCGCCCTTCCATCTGGTACGACCCCGGCACAGAACTGGCGTCAAAGGCGCCGCGCAGCCGCCCTGCAGACTGAAGGGCGGGATCATGCGGCACCTGGGGCGGTATGGAGGCCGTTAAGGACGCGAGTCATCTCTACGAGGTCGAGCGGCGGGCCCCATGCTGAGCGGCCCCGGGTTCCGCATCAACGAGCTGCAGATCTCGCCCACCCAGCAGGTGCCGTGGCACTACCACACCCACACCCAGGACACGTTCTACGTCCTCGAGGGCGAGATCCGGATCTTCTGCCGTGATCCCAAGGAGGAGATGCGTCTGGCGCCCGGCCAGACGTACGCCGTCCGGCCCGGACGTCCGCATCGTTGTAGGATGGTCGGCGGGCCGGGACGCACCGGCGCACGGAGGCTTGCATGAAGCGCTCCTGGATACTGGCCCTCCTCGCCGCCGTCGTCGCGCTGGCTCTGGTGCGCCCGGTCGCAGTGACCGACACGTCAGCCGACGAGGCTCGCGCCGCCGCTGTCACCCTGACCGACGCCGTCACCTTCACCAGAGACGTCGCGCCCTTGCTCCAGCAGCACTGCCAGGAGTGTCATCGCCCGGGCCAGATCGCGCCGTTCGCGCTGCTCAACTGGGAGCAGGCCTACTCGCGCCGCGAGAAGATCCGCAAGGTGGTCACGGGCAGGAGGATGCCCCCCTGGAAGCCCGTCGCGGGCTACGGTGAGTTCCACGGCGCGCGCGGCCTGTCGGCCACCGAGATCGCTGCGATCGAGAGCTGGGTGAAAGCCGGGGCGCCACAGGGGAATCTCGACGATCTGCCGGCCCCACGGGTCTTCGCCGACGCGCCGCCGCTGGGGACGCCGGACCTCACCCTCACGGCGGAGGTCTACACGGCTCCCGGTCAGACGGGCGATATCTACCGCTGTCTCGTCGTGAACAACGTCTTCACCGAGACGCGCTACGTCACCGGTGTGGAGTTCGTGCCGGGCAACCGGAAGATCGTGCATCACGCGATCGCGTACATCGATACCTCGGGGTACGCGGTCGAGCTGGACCGTCGCGATCCCGGCCCGGGCTACACCTGCTTCGGGGGCCCGGGATTCCGCGCCGCCGGCTATCTTGGGGGATGGACGCCCGGCTCGCGGCCGTGGGTCATGCCGGCCGGCGCCGGACTCGAAGTGCGGCGGGGCGCGCGGCTCGTGTTCCAGATGCACTACCACAACGACGACGCCCAGCCCGAGGCCGATGCCTCGGCCATCCGGCTCTACTTCGCCAAGGAGCCGATCGACCGCCGCGTGCACTTCGCACGCGTGATCGACACCAACGTCTCGATCCCAGCCGGCGCCAAGCGCCACGAGCTGGACATCACCTGGCCCGTCAGGCGCGACATGGAGCTCATCGCCATTCACCCGCACATGCACCTGCTCGGCCGCGAGATGAAGGTCTGGGCCACGCTGCCGGACAGCCGCGTGGTGCCGCTGATCTACATCGACGACTGGGACTTCGACTGGCAGGGTTTCTATTTCTATCGCACACCGGTGCGACTGGCCCAGGGCGCGCGCATCGACCTCAAGGCCGTGTGGGACAACTCCGCCGACAATCCCCGCAATCCCAACCGCCCGCCGCAGCGCGTGACGTGGGGCGAGCGGACGACCGACGAGATGGGCCACGCCGCGATCCTCTACACCCTGGACGACGAGCGATTGAACTACCGGCCTCAGTGACGCGGACCACGCGCCGCCGGTTCCTCAGGTTCGTCTTGAGCCGACTCTTCGCAGCAACGTCCCCGGGCGGCGAGGCGGGCATTTCACTCCACGTCCATCCCGCCCGCCATCTCCAGCCAGTCGAGCTCCTCCTCCATCAGGTGAAAGGCATCGTCGCCGATTTCGTCGCTGGCGCGCATCGCAAGGATGGCGTGCCGAGCGGCCTGGACGGCGCCACGGTAGAGGTCGCTGTGGGTGGAGCGCGTGGTTGCGCCCGCGTGACCGTCCGCTCGTTCGTCGGCCAGACTCGCCGCGAACGCTTGCCGGACGACCTCGGCGACGGATGATCGGTCATCCGCGAAGCTCGCCAGCCCCGCCCGCAAGGCGCGCTCGCGCGCCGCGGTGAGCTCGCGGCCGACCGGATCGTCGTCATGCAGATCGAGCGCGCGCAGGAGAGGCTTGAGCGTGAGGCCCTGGATCACCAGCGTGCCGAGGACGACGGCGAACGCGGTCAGCACGATGACATCGCGGTACGGGAACGCCGGGGGCAGCGCCATGGCCGCCGCGAGGGACACGATGCCCCGCATGCCGGCCCACGAAACGATCAAGCCGCTCCCGATGGTCGGGCGCAGCATCGGCCGCGGCGGATGAAAACCAAGTCGGCGATGTCGCCACCGGACCACCGCATTGAAGGACATGTGCCAGGCGAGACGGACCACGATGACAGTCAGCAGCACCGCGCCCGCGACGGCGACGTATCGCCACCGGTCCGCGGCGTCGAACCGCTCGAGAATCGGCCGAATCTGCAGCCCGATGAAGATGAACGCCAGGACGTTGAGCGCAAACACGACGGTCTCCCACACGGCATACGACGGAATGCGGATCCGGGCGGGCGTGCGCGCGGGCGCAGTCCGCGCCACCGCGATGGCATAGCACACCACCGTCAACACGCCCGAGAGCCCCAGGCGCTCGGCCAGCATCCACACGCCGAACGTGCCGACGAGCTGAAGAATGATGGCGGTCGGCCCGTGCTGCACACGTCCCACCACCCGAAGAAAGAGCCAGCCGAGCACCGGGCCGGTGACCACGCTGCCGGCCACCGCCAGCAAGAACGTCGGGGCCACCGCCGCGATCGAGAAGCCCTTGGCCGCGACGGCTCCAACCGCGAGACGGTAGATCAGGAGGGCACTGGCGTCGTTCAGCAGGCTCTCGCCTTCGAGGACGGTCAGAATGCGATGGGGTGGTCGCAACTGGCGAAGCACGGCCGTCGCCGCGACGGCGTCGGGTGGAGCGACGACGGCGCCCAGCGCAATCGCCGCAGCCCAGGGCATCGTCGGGATGAGCGCATGGGCCACGACGGCGACCGCGGCGGTCGTGAACCCGACCGCGACCACGACCAGGCTGGTCACCGGTGCCCAGTTGTCCCTCAGATCTCTCAGCGACGCGTCATACGCCGCGTCGAGCAGGACGGGTGCGACGAACAGCGCCAGCGCCAGGTCGGGAGGCACGCTGATCGACGGTGCCCCGGGAAGAAATGCCAGCAGCGCCCCACCGAGCGCCAGGAATACCGGGTACGGCGCTCCGACGCGGCGGGCCCCGGCCGCCAAGACGACAGCCGCGACGAAAAGGCCCAGAAGCTGTTCGAGTTCCCTCATACCGAGCCGATGTGGGCAGTTCGCTCCGAGCTCGACCGACTTCGCGTCCACCGCTTGCGGCTCGAGAATCCTCCGCGGGACGCCCACGTCCTCGGCGACTTTACCGACGAGACGGGTTGGCGATGGGCATCATACCCGTCGTTGCCGTGAGGGGTCACCGGGCCGTGCTCGGCCGACTTTCCCGCGAGGGCGAGCCTGGCTGTCCCAAACCTGACGCTCCCAGGACGTAGTCCCCATCGAATCCCGTGATGACGTAACCGAGCTTTCGCGGTGTGCCCAAAGTGTGCCCAACTGGGGCTCATTCGGGAGCATTCTCGATCACTCCAGACTACGATGACCAACTGAGGTTGGTGTTCCGCAGCAAGACTGTACGCGCAGTTCCGGCGATCGTGTTCTAGATCTGAAAATCCTGGTGTCGGCGGTTCAATCCCGTCCCGAACAAGCCCTTTGAGATGCGAGCGATGACAGCGACCGGCGACGGGCGGGCTGCCCCGGTTGACCCGGCGGGGCTTCGTGCCGGATGATCCCCTCAGACCGTCCATCCGACCATCCGTCGACGAGAGGAGGCCCCGCCCATGACCACCCGGACCGCCTGGTTCAACGGGAAGCTCGTGCCCGAGACTGACGTCGTGATCCCCTTCCGCGATCGGAGCTTCAACCGTGGCGACGGGTGCTTCGACATGACGCACCTTCAACGGGCAGCCCTTCCGCGTGAAAGCGCACGTCGAGCGCCTCTTCAGGTCTCTGCGTTATCTGCGCATCGACTGCGGGCTCGAGCCCAAGGAGATGATCGCCATCGCCGACGAGGTGGTCGAGAGGAACGAGGCGCTGCGCGCCGCCGCTGGCGACTGGTGGGTGGCCTGGCGGATCAGCCGGGGGGTCGACGCCATCGGCGACGAGGGCTGGGCGAACACGGGGCCGCAGGTGATCGTTGACTGCACGCCGCTGCCCCTCAAGGCACGCGCGCGCCAGTTTCGCGACGGCATCGACGTGGTCATCCCCTCCGGGCGCCGGGTGGCCCCCGCTGAGGTGAGTCCGCGAGCCAAGACGCACAACTACCTGAACCTGATCCTGGCCGAGAAGGAAGTGAAGTCGCACAGCCCCGATGCCTGGGCCGTCATGCTCGACGAGCACGGCAACCTGTGCGAGGGCATGGGGAGCAACATCTTCGTGGTCCGCGAGGGACGCATGCTCACTCCGCGCGAGCAGTACGTGCTGCCTGGGGTGAGCCGTGGGATGGTCCTGGACCTGGCCGCCCAGCTCGGCATCCCGAGCGAGGAGCGCGACCTCGATGTCTACGACGCGGTGACCGCGGACGAAGTGTTCCTGACCTCCACGAGCCTCTGCATCTGCGGCGTGCGCTCGCTCAACGGCGCGCGCATCGCCGACGGTGCCGTGCCCGGGCCGATCACGCGGCGCCTCACCGAGGCCTACGTGAAGAGCGTAGGCTGCGATTTCGTCCAGCAGTACCTCTCACGGCTGAGCTGAAACCCTAAGAGCGTCTCACGGGCGCGGGGGTCCCCCGATGACACCTTGGTCGCGCAAGGCGGCCACGGCCTCCGGACTCATACCGAGGAGCTCGCGCAGCACCTCTGCCGTGTGCTCGCCCAGCATGGGGGACGGTGTGCGGACCGAGCCCGGCGTCTCGGAGAGGCGCACCGGGGCGCCCACCATCTTCACCTTGCCCGCACGCGGGTGCTCCATTTCCACGAGGGTGCCGCGAGCCTGCACTTGAGGATGCGCGACGACCTGCGCGATGTTGTTGATGGCACCGAACGGGATACCCTTCGGGAGAAAGATGTCTTCCCACTCCTCGTAGGTCTTCGTGAGCAAGACGTCCTGGAGCAGGGGGATGAGCGTGGCGCGGTTCTTCGCGCGGTCGGCGTTGCGGCGATAGCGCGCGTCGTGCGCCAGCTCCGGTCGACCGATCGCGGGGCAGAAGATTTGCCAGAGCTTCTCGCTGCCCACCGCGAGGGCGAGATCGCGAGTCTTGGTGCGGAACGTCTGATAGGGGAGCAAAGCCTTGTAGGCGGTGCCCATGGGCACAGGCAGTTCGCCGTCGGCGAGAAAGCCGCCGATCATGGTGCCGAGGAGCGACAGCTGGCCCTCGAGCATGGACACGTCGATGGCCTGGCCCCGCCCGGTCCGCTCCTTCACCCGCAGCGCCAGCATGATTCCGAAGGCCGCGTACATGCCCGCCGTCATGTCCGCAATCGACGTTCCCGCGCGCACGCCCCGGCCGCCTTCCTCGCCCGTCACCGAGATCATGCCGCTCTCGGCCTGGAGGATCAGGTCGAGCGCGGCGCGATCACGATAGGGGCCGTCCTGGCCGAAGCCGGACACCGAGCAGTAGATGATGCCGGGGTTGTGCTTGCGCGCCGTCGCATAGGCCAGGCCCAGGCGTTCGAGCGCGCCCGTCCGGTAGTTCTCGAGGACGACGTCTGCGCGCGCCACGAGCTCGAAGAAGAGCTCCTTGCCCCGCGGATGCTTGAGGTCCACCTCGATCCCCTGCTTGTTGCGGTGCAGGCTCACGAAGTACGCAGTCTCGCCGCCCGGCAGCGGCGAGCCCCACGCGCGCGCGATGTCGCCGGCACCCTTGGGCTCCAGCTTGATCACCCGCGCGCCGAAGTCGGCGAGCATGGTGGAGCAGAAAGGGCCGGCGAGGGCGTGGCTCAGATCGATGACGGTGACGTCTTCGAGCGGCAGTCGCATGTGAATCGTCTCCTCGCGGGCCATGGTAGCCCAGCGACCGCGGGAGGTGCCTCGTGATACACATACGGATGCGCTGGGCCGGCCACTGGGATGACGCCCGCGCGATCATCTTAGGAGGAGCACGCCATGTCCCAGTTCGCCGAGTGTCTGCTGATCGTCACCGCCGAGGTCGACGCCTCGATCGAGGCCGAATGGAATCGGTGGTACGACACGGTTCACCTACCGGATGCGCTGAGATGCCCCGGGGTAAGGCGTGGCCGGCGCTACGTCTCCTCCGGTGAGATCTCGGAGACCGCGTCCGGCAAGACCGAGCGGACGGCGCGCCGGATCTACACGACGATCTACGAGCTCGATAGCCCGGCTGCCATCGCCACCCCGGAATTTCGCGCCATGCGTGGCTGGTACCAGTTCGCGCCGCAGGTCCGCTCCCGCACCCAGGTGGTCGTCCCGGTCTGAGAGCCACACGATGATCCCTCGCGCCGGGCGGCGTTGTGTCAGAACTGTGTCAGAACCATCGGGCGCATCGGTGTTCATCGGCAACAGGCGAGGCGAAGAACACGGGAGAAGGCCTGACGTCCGAGCCACACAACTCGGGATCATTCTGGACTACTCCGGCGTATCGGTTCAGGATCCTCTTCGACGGGTTCAAGGGAAACGGCGCGAAGCTCCGCGCCATGGTGGGAGCGTGAGCATGGCGACGACGAACGGCATGGTGCGGGAAGCGCTCAGCGATCTCGACGCACGGCTCGATCACTGGCGGGAGACCCTCGTGGCCCTGTGCCGCATCCCCAGCGTGTCGGCGGCGGGCTTTCCCCCCGACGAGGTTCGCCGCTCCGCGCAGGCGATGGCGCAGGCTCTCCGGGATGCCGGCGTCGAGAACACGGAGGTGCTGGAAATCCCTGGCGTGCACCCTTACGTCTACGGCGACTGGCTGCACCGCCCGGGCTCGCCCACCGTGCTCCTCTACGGCCACCACGACGTGATGCCCCCCGGGCGTGCGGAGAAGTGGCTCTCGCCCGCCTTCGAGCCCACCGAGCGCGGCGGCCGGCTCTACGGGCGCGGCACCGCCGACGACAAGGGCGGCGTGATGGCTCACGTGGCCGCCGTGGGCTCCTATCTCGGTGCCGCGAAGACCCTGCCGCTCAACGTGAAGTTCATCATCGAGGGCGAGGAGGAGATCGGCTCCAGGAACCTGGACCGCTTCCTCCAGCAGTACCAGGCGAAGATGGCCGCGGACTTCATCGTCCTCACCGACACCAGAAACTACGACGTGGGACACCCCGCGCTGGTGTATCAGCTCCGCGGCCTCTGTCAGGTGGAGGTGGAGGTGCAGGGCCTCCATCAGCCGCTGCACTCGGGCTCCAGCGGGCCCGTGCCCGACCCGGTGCAGATCCTCTGCGCGATGATCGCCGGCCTCCGCAAGCCGAACGGCGCCCTCAATGTCCCCGGCCTCTACGCCAAGGTGGCGCGGCCGAGCGCAAAGCAGCTCGCGCGCATCCGCAAGCTCCCGCTGTCGGAGGCCAAGTTCAAGAAGGACGCCGGCATGCTGCCGGGCGTGCGGCTCTGGGGCGAGAGGCAGTACTCCCTGCTCGAACGCCAGTGGACGCGACCCGCCCTCACCGTGATCGCGCTGGAGGCGCGCCCGTTCCACGGCTCGTCCAACCAGATCATCGAGGCGGCGCGCGCGCGACTCTCGCTCCGCACCGTGCCCGGCATGGACGCGCGCGAGGCCGGCCGGCTGATCGTGAAGAAGCTCACCACCAGGCCGCCCTACGGCGTGAAGATCACCGCCTCCGTCACCGGGACCACACCGTGGTGGACCACGGATCCCGAGGGGCCCGCGTTCGAGGCGGCACGCGCCGCGCTCAAGGCCGGCTTCGGCAAGGACGCGGCCATGGTCGGAGCGGGCGGCACCATCGGCTTCGTCCAGCCCTTCGCCGACTTGCTGAAGGGCGCGCCGTGCATCCTCATGGGTGTGGCCGATCCCAACACCCAGGCCCACTCCGAGAACGAGAGCCTCCACCTCGGCGACTGGGTGAAGGCGATGCGCTCGACCATCCACCTCTACGACGGCCTCGCGCGCCTGCCGCGCCGTTATCCCTGAATGAGGCGATCGAGGAGAGAACCAATGGCCGCCAAGCGCGATCCGAAAGCGTTGATCCACGAGGTGTTCACCGAGGAAGCCGCGCACATGGGGCTCGACGAGGCCGTTGCCGACTTTCCGGTGAAGCACATCAACGACAAGGCGCCGAACGTGACGTTCAGCTTCTGGCACATCCTCGAGCACATCCGCATCGCGCAGACCGACCTGCTCGACTACGTGCAGAACGCCAAGCACGTCTCCCCGTCGTGGCCCGACGGTTACTGGCCCGCGCCGGCCGCCACCACGGACGCCGCTGGATGGAAGAAGACGATCGCGGCGATCAGGAAAGACCTCGACCGGATGGACACGATGCTCGGCGATCCCCGCGTCGACATCTTTGCGCCGGTGCCGTTCGCCAACGACAAATCGGTCCTGCGCTGCGCGTTCCTCGCGCTCGACCACAACGCCTACCATCTCGGCGAGTTCGCGATCCTGAGACAGGTGATGCAGCTCTGGCCGAAGAACCGGAAGGGCTGAACGGTTCCCGGATGGACACGTGGCCCGTCGACCTTCGGTTGACGATCGTCTGACCACGCGCGTACGGTAGCCGCGCGCCAACCCAAAGGAGGGCTCGCGACATGGATCAGCCCGGACTCGGCGGAAAAGTGAATCGGCGGCGGTTCCTCAAGACGGCCGCCGCGACGACCGCCGGTGCCGCGCTGACCGCGGGGTGGCTGAAGCGGCCGGCCACGGCCGCGGCGCGCTCCGATCGGGCTCACGCGGCCGAGCCGAACCCCAAGCGCGGGGGCGTGCTCAAGTGGGCGGGGCCGGCGGAGGTGGCGCACTTCGACGTGCACCAGGGCGCGTTCCGCTTCGTGCTCGGCCAGATGTACAACAACCTGGTCCGCTTCAATCCCGCGGACGGCCTCAAGACGATCATCCCGGATCTCGCGGAGAGCTGGAAGGTGTCGTCGGACGGCAAGACGTATACCTTCAAGCTGCGCGACGGGGTGAAGTTCCACGACGGGACGGCGTTCAGCTCGGCCGACGTGGTGGCCACGTTCTCGCGCATCATCTTCCCGCCGGCGGGCATGGCCAGCATCTACAAGGACCAGTTCTCGGCGGTGGCCAAGCTCGAGGCGATCGATCGCCTCAACGTGCGGTTCGTCCTCAAGGAGCCGCAGCCGTACTTCCTCGAGCTCTTCACCCCCTCGTCGATGATCGTCTACTCCAAGAAGGCCCTGGACGAGAACAACCAGGACCTCCGCAAGGTGATCGCGCCCGGCACCGGCGCGTTCATGTTCAAGGAGCGCAAGGTCGCTGAAAAATGGGTGATGGTTCGCAACCCGAACTACTGGGACCCCGAGATCCCCTATCTGGATGGTATTGAGCTCTTGCACATCCCCGCGTGGACCGATCG
>QHRW01000122.1 GCA_003220265.1 Candidatus Rokuibacteriota bacterium
TGCCGGCCGCCGACCGCGCCGCGCAGTGCGCCAACTACACGTCGTCCGACCCCGGCGCCATCTACTGGCAGTGCATCGACCCCGCCACGGTGGATCCCGACACGGGCAACGGCCTGCCGCGGGTCTGGCGCTTCCCGTTCGACCATTTCCGGCTGGCCGCGCATCCCGATGGGCTCACGCATGGGTTCATCGGCGGCAACGAGAGCGAGCACGTGATCGACATGGTGGGCCGGCGCTGCAAGCTCACGTCAACCTGTCCGTAACCGACCTCGCGCGGCAGGCTTCCAGCATGGCGGCGACGCGCCATGCTGGGAGCCTGCTCAGAAGTACTCGAAGTTTGCCGGCTCCCGCTCCATCGTCAGCCGCACCTGCGCCATGAACAGGAGGTAGGGATGCGCGCCGAGCGCCACGAGGCGATCGCGGTCGAAGCCGGCCAGGGCCGCCCGCGTCGCCTCGTCGAGGCCGTAGTCGCGCATCGTGGCCTGGGCATCCGCCACGTAGCGCGCCCGCGCGGCCGCGTCCGACTTCAGCGCGAACAGAAACCGGTTGAGCGGATAGGCGGCGGCCGGCGGGAAGAAGTAGTGAACGTCGCTCATACCGGCCACGCCACCACCGCGTTGCCGTGGTGCCACGACGGCTCGTAGGCGAGCACCTCGGCGCGCGCCTCGCCGAGCGCGCCCAGCAGCGTGATCCACGTGCGCAGCTCCACGTTGCCCGCCTTGTCCAGCTCCTCGCCGGTGAGCCGCGCGGTCTCGGCCCCACGGCCCTCCGCCAGCGAGGCCAGCAGCGCGCGGTCGAAGTCGAAGTCGGGCGCGCCGTAGCGCTCGGTGCCGGGAAAGTGCGAGAGACCGCCGGAGGCGACGAGCGCCACGCGCTCCGGCCGCGCGTCCACGATGGCCCGCAGCGCCCGGCCCCAGGCGTGGCAGCGTCGGGGCGTCGGCTGGGGCGGCAGGTACACGTTGACGTAGAGCGGGACGATCGGCACCGGCGGCGAGGGCATGGCGAAGTGCAGCGGCACGTAGAACGCGTAGTCGAGCGGCACGTCCTGCGTGTAGGCCGGATCGAAGCCGGCCTCGATGGATTGCTCGACGATGGCGCGCGCCAGCGGCTCGTGCACGTCGAAGGCGTAGCGGTAGCGGCCGAACTCGCCGGCCGCGCGCGCGCCGACGTGCACGGCGAGGGCCGGCACCGCGTTCAAAAAGAAGCCCTCGATGTGGTCGCCGGCGATCAGCGCGATGACGTCCGGGCGCGCCGCCGTGAGCCGGCGCTTGACCTCCGCCAGCGCGGCGTGCACGCGCAGGACCAGCGCGCGGTCCTCCGTGGGCGGCCGCACCAGGAGCTGCGGCGTGTGCGGGCAGGCGAAGGCGGCGACGAGCGGCATCAGCCCTTCCGGCCGGTGCGATACCAGTCGGCGATGGCCTCGCCCGTCGTGAACCACACGCCCTTCTTCTTGCGCATGTAGTCGTAGACCGCCTCGAAGTACTTGATCCGGTGCGGCACCCCGTGGATGTAGGGATG
Source organism: Candidatus Rokuibacteriota bacterium (assembly GCA_003220265.1). Lineage (GTDB taxonomy): Bacteria > Methylomirabilota > Methylomirabilia > Rokubacteriales > CSP1-6 > AR5. The sequence continues at coordinate 1,519 of QHRW01000122.1, forward strand.
CACGGCGATGGCCATCACGCGCGGCTGCCTCGCACCCTCGGCGTACAGGCGGTCGAACTGGTCGCGGCAACGCTGCACCCACGCGGTCGACTCGTGGTGCTGGATCACCATCATCGGGATGTCGTTGAGCTCCAGCGTGTAGGGCACGGAGACGAGCGGCCCGCGCGTGGTGCGGATCTCGTAGGGCTGGTCGTCGTTGACCCAGTCGGAGACGTACTCGATGCCGGCCTCGGCCAGGTAGTCGAGCGTCTCCCACGTCTCCGTGAGGCCGGGGCCGAGCCAGCCCTTCGGCCTCTTGCCGGTGAACTTCGTGAGGATTTCGACCGCCTCGCGAATCGCCGCGCGCTGGTCGGGCAAGAGGTGCATCGCGCCCTGCCGCACGCCGTGGCCCATGAATTCCCAGCCGGCCTCGAGCATGGCCCGCGCCACGCGCGGGTAGTGGTTGCAGACGCTGGCATTGATCGACGTGGTGGCCGGGACCTTGCGCGCCTGCAGCGCCTCGAGCAGGCGCCAGAAGCCCACGCGCATGCCGTAGTCGTGCCAGGCCCAGTTCGGCACGTCGGGGACGAGGCTCACGCCCTGCGGCGCCGTGAGGTACTGGCGGGCCATCGGCTTCTCGATGTCCCACTCCTCGACGTTGACGATCGTCCACACCGCGATACGCGCGCCGCGCGGCAGCCGCCAGGGACGGCGGTCCACGATCGCGGAATAGTCGAAGCGTTCGTGCGGGAGCTTCACGGTGACCTCCTCCGACCCGGGGCCCGGGCGGCCGTCTCACCTGCCCGGCTATAGTACAATCTCGCCCCGTGAAGCCGGCGACGATCGACGTGCACGCGCATTATTTCCCCGAGTCGTTCTTTCGGCTCATCGACGAGGTCGGCGCGCCCTTCGGCGCGCGCGTCGATCGCAGCCACTCGGCCGGCCCGGTGATCGACATGAAGGGCAACCGGACGTTTCCGCTGGAGGCGTCCTACTGGGACCTCGACCGGCGCCGCAAGGCGATGGACAAGGCCGGGGTCGACGTCCACGCGCTCTCCCTGACGGCGCCGATGGTCTACTTCGCCGACGGGCCGACGGGCTCGCGCCTGGCCCGCGCGGTCAACGACGCGATGCACGAGGCGCACACCGCGTTTCCCGACCGGTTCGTGGGGTGCGCCACGCTGCCCATGCAGGACCCGACGGCGGCGGTGGCCGAGCTCGAGCGCGTGAAGTCGCTGCGCGGGATTCGCGGCGTCTACCTCGGCACCAACATCAACAACCGCGAGCTGTCCGACCCGGCCTTCACGCCCATCTTCGAGCGCTGCCAGGCCGCCCGGCTGCCCGTGCTGCTGCACCCGCTGAACGTGATCGGGGCCGGCGGGCGGCTGTCGAAGTTCTACCTGAACAACTTCCTCGGCAATCCCTTCGACACGGCGATCGCCGCCGCCCACCTGGTCTTCGGCGGCGTGCTCGATCGCTTTCCCAAGCTCGAGGTGTGCCTGCCCCACGCCGGCGGCGCGCTGCCGTACCTCATGGGACGCCTCACTCACGGGCAGCGCGTGCGGCCGGAGACGAAGGGCGTCGCCAAGAAGCCGTTCGAGAGCTACCTGCGGCGTTTCACCTACGACACCATCAGCCACTCGCCGCACTTGCTGCGCTTCCTCATCGACACCGTCGGCGCCGACCGCGTGATGCTCGGCAGCGACTACTGCTTCGACATGGGGTACACACGGCCCGTCGACATCGTCACCAAGTCGCTGGTCCGCCTCGGCCGGGCGGATCAGCGCCGCATCCTCGGCGCCACCGCCAGCCGCCTGCTGCGACTCGGCTGAGACACCCGTGACCGTTGAGTTCTGGATCGTCCAGACCTTCAACGGGCTCTCGTACGGCGCGCTGCTCTTCCTGCTGGCCAGCGGCCTCTCGCTGATCTTCGGCGTCATGCGCATCGTGAACCTCGCGCACGGCTCCTACTTCCTGCTGGGCGGTTACATCGCGCTCTCGGTGATCTGGCGCACGAGTACCTTCCCCCTCGCGCTGCTGGCGGGCGCCGTGGCCATCGCGCTGGTCGGCATCGGCATGGAGCGCCTCTTCCTGCGCCGCCTGGCCGGCCAGACGCTGGGCCAGGTGCTGATGACGGTCGGCTTCGCGCTGATCTTCCAGGATCTGGCACTCCTGATCTGGGGCGGCGATCCCTACTCGCTGCCGCTGCCGTCGTGGCTGCAGGGCGTGGTCACCGCCGGCGCGCTGCGCTTTCCCAAGTACCGCATCTTCATCATGGCGGTGGCGGTGGTGATCGGCGCGCTGCTGTGGCTGGCGCTCGATCGCACGCGGGTGGGCGCGATGATCCGCGCCGCCGTCGACGACGCCGAGATGGCGCAGGGCGTGGGCATCCGCGTGCCGACCGTGTCGCTCGGCGTGTTCGCGCTGGGCGCGCTGCTGGCCGCGCTCGGGGGCGGCATCGGGGGCGGCTTCCTCGGCGTGTATCCCGGCCTCGACTTCGAGATCCTGCCCTACGCGTTCGTGGTCATCATCGTGGGCGGGCTCGGCAGCCTGCCGGGCGCGATGGTGGGCAGCCTGCTCGTCGGTCTCCTCGACAACTTCGGCAAGGCGCTCTTTCCCGAGCTCGCCTACTTCACGCTGTTTGCGCCGATGGCGCTCATCCTGGCGCTGCGGCCGACGGGACTGTTCGGCCGCACATGAAAGACCGTCGCGGCATCGTCATCGGGCTGGTGGCCGTGATCGCCGCGGCCGGCGTCGCGCCGCTGCTCTCGGCGTATCCCCTGACGCTGCTCACCCAGGCGGCCATCGTGGCCGTGCTGGCCATGAGCCTCGACGTGCTGCTCGGCTACACCGGCCTGCCCTCGCTGGGCCACGCCGCCTACTTCGGCGTGGCCGCCTACGCCGTCGGCATCCTCGCCACCGACTACCAGCGCGGCTTCCTGGTCTGTCTCGTCGCCGGTCTCGTGCTGGCCACGCTCACGGCCGCGGTCTTCGGCCTGCTCGCGATTCGCGCCACCGGCACCTATTTTCTGATGATCACGCTGGCCCTCGGCATGGTCGTGTGGGGGCTGGCCTTCCGCTGGGTCTCGATGACGAAGGGGGACAACGGCATCGCCGGGGTGCCGCGCCCCGAGCTGGGCTTGCCCTGGAGCATGGGCGCGCCGCTGCCGTTCTTCTACGTCGTCCTCGTCGCGGCGCTCGTGGCGTGGGCGCTGCTGGGCCTGCTCGTGCGCTCGCCGTTCGGTCTCACGCTGCAGGGTATCCGCGAGAGCGACTCCCGCATGCGCGCGCTCGGCTACAACGTGTGGCTGCACAAGTACCTGGCCTTCGTCCTGTCGGGCGCGTTCGCGGGCTTCGCCGGCGTGTTCTGGGCCTACTACAACGGCTTCGTGAGCCCCGTGGACGTGCAGCTCGTCACCTCCGTGGAGACGCTGTTGATGGTCGCCCTCGGCGGCCCGGGCACGCTGGCCGGCCCCGCGCTGGGCGCCGCGCTGATCGTCTTCTTGAAGAACTTCGTGAGCGTCTACACCAAGCGCTGGCTGCTGATCCTCGGCGCCGTCTACATCGGCGTCATCCTCTTCGCCCCCCGCGGCGTGCCGGGGGCTTTTCGCCGCAACCGATGACACGGAGGGGAAGAGGGGAACCCTCCGAGGGTGCCCCTCTCCAAGAAGGAGCTTCTAACATGCGCACGCGTGCATTTACCGTCCTCCTGCTCGCCACCTTCGTCGCGCCCCTGCTGGCGCCGCCGGCGCCGGCCGCGCAGGGCGCGCCGATCAAGATCGGGTTCCTGGCGCCGCTGACCGGTCCCTTCGCGCAGATCGGCAAGGACATGGTCAACGGCACCGAGCTGTTCCTCGACGAGATCAAGCGCGAGGTCGCCGGCCGCAAGGTCGAGCTGATCGTCGAGGACACCGAGGGCCAGCCGTCCACCGCGCTCAACAAGTCGCGCAAGCTCGTCGAGCAGGACAAGGTCCACCTCCTCACCGGCGGCCTGCTCGCCAACGTGGGCTACGCGCTGCAGCCGTTCATCGACGGCGCCCAGATCCCGGCCACCTATCCGGTCATCGCCGCCGACGACATCACGCAGCGCAAGCCCGCGAAGTGGATCGTGCGCACGGGCTGGACGACCAGCCAGCCGATGCACCCGTTCGCCGACTGGGTGCTGAAGAACACGAAGTACAAGAAGATCACCACGATCGGCATGGATTACGCGTTTGGCTACGAGACCGTCGGCGGGTTCCAGCGGGTCTTCGAGGAAGGCGGCGGGCAGATCGTTCAGAAGATCTGGACGCCGCTCAACACCAACGACTTCGCGCCGTTCTTGAGCCAGATCAAGCGCGACTCCGACGCGGTGCTGGCGCTCTTCGTCGGCCGGCTGGCGCTCCAGTTCATGAAGCAGTACGAGGAGGCGGGTCTGCACGGCAAGCTGCCGCTGTTGGGCGGTGGCACCACCACCGACGAGTCCGTCTTGCCGCAGATGGGCGACGAGGCGCTCGGCACGCTGACCGCGCTGCACTACTCGCAGGCCATCGACAGCCCGGCCAACCAGAAGTTCGCCAGGGCGTTCGAGGCCAGGGCCGGCAAGATCGCCTCGTACTACTCGGAGGCGACCTACACGAACATGCGCTGGATCACCGAGGCCATCAAGGCCGTGGGCGGCAAGGCGGAAGACCGCGCCGCGCTGCTGGCCGCGCTGCGCAAGGTGGACATCAAGGACACCGCGCGCGGCCCGCTCTCGGTCGATGCCCACGGCAACCCGGTGCAGACGATCTACATCCGCAAGGTCGAGCGCGTGGGCGGCAAGCTGCAGAACACGGTCATCACCAGCTATCCGGCCGTGAGCCAGTTCTGGAAGTACAAGGCCGAGGACTATCTCAAGCAACCGCTCTACGCGCGCGAGTACCCGCCCTGCAAGGCGTGCCAGTGAACATGGGGGCCCCGACATGGCCCCCAAGCCCCCAGCGCTCGGGGCGCCCCGGGGAACCCGGGGCACCCCTCGAATTGGCGCTGAGGCTGGAGAAGGTGTCGAAGTGGTTCGGCGGGCTCCGCGCCGTCGACGACGTGGAGCTCACGGTCCGCCCGGGCGAGCGGCGCGCGCTCATCGGGCCGAACGGCGCCGGCAAGACGACGCTCTTCAATCTCATCGCGGGCGCGCTGCCGGTGAGCGCCGGGCGCATCACGCTCTTCGGCGACGACGTCACGCGGCTGGCCCAGCACCGCCGCGCGGCGCTCGGCCTCACCCGCACGTTCCAGATCACCAACCTCTTCCCGAGCCTGAGCGTGCTCGAGAACGCGCTGCTGGCCGCCCAGGCCCTCACGCCGGCGAAGTTCTCGATGCTGCGCCCGCGCGGCGGCTTCGGCGAGCTCGACACGCGTGCCCGCGAGGCGCTGCGCGCCGTCGGGCTCGAGGATCGCGCGCAGAGCGCCGTGCGCCATCTCTCGCACGGTGAGCAGCGCCAGCTCGAGATCGCGCTCGCCCTGGCCGGTCGCCCTCGCGTGCTGCTGCTGGACGAGCCCGCCGCGGGATTGTCCTCGGCGGAAGCCCACCTGATGACCTCGCTGCTCCGCGGCCTCGATCCGGCCATCACGCTGCTGATCATCGAGCACGACATGGACATCGCGCTCGAAGTCGCCCAGCACGTGACCGTGCTCCACTACGGCAAGGTCATCGCCGACGGCCCGCGCGAGGCCGTCAAGGCCGATCCCACCGTGCGGGAGATCTACCTGGGTGCCTGAGCCCATGCTGGACGTGAGCGACGTCCACACCTATTACGGCGACAGCCACATCCTGCACGGCGTCTCGCTCGACGTGGCGCCGGGCGAGGTCGTGGCCATCCTCGGCCGCAACGGCATGGGCAAGACCACGCTCATCCGCTCCGTGGTCGGCTTCTCGCCGCCGCGCCGCGGGCGCGTGAGCTTCAAGGGGAACGACGTCACCGCGTGGGCGCCCTTTCGCCGCGTCGAGCGCGGCATGGCGCTGGTGCCCCAGGGCCGGCGCGTCTTCGCCTCGCTCAGCGTCCGCGAGAACCTCGACGTCGCACGCGGGGGGACAGGACGGTGGGACATGGCGCGAGTCTACGCGCTCTTCCCGCGCCTGGCCGAGCGCGCGCAGAATCGCGCCAACAAGCTCTCCGGCGGTGAGCAGCAGATGCTGGCCATCGGCCGCGCGCTGATGAGCAATCCCGAGCTCTTGCTGATGGACGAGCCGACGGAGGGGCTGGCGCCGCTGCTGGTCCGCGAGGTGGGCCGCGTCATCGCCGAGCTCAAGCGCGCCGGGCTGTCGATCCTGCTGGTGGAGCAGAACCTGCCGATGGCCGCGTCGGTGGCCGACCGCGTCCACGTCCTCAACCGCGGCCAGATCGTGTACTCGGGCCGGCCGGCCGCGCTGCTGGCCGACGAGGACGTGAAGTCGCGCTATCTCGGCGTGGCGAGCACTACTTGATGTCGACGGGCACGCGGCCCCAGCGCCAGGCGATCACGAAGCCATCCAGGCGCCCGCCGCCCGCGGCCAGGCAGTAGCACGGCTGGCCCGGGGGCGTCTGATCGGCGACCCGGCAGATCCCCGCCTGGGTCGTGCACGCGCGCTCGGCCGTGTGCGGTGTCTGGCTCTGGGTGGGCAGCTGCTGGCGGTAGTCGTCCTTGCTGATGTCGCCCGTGCTCATGCCGCCGCCCGGCGTCATGACCCCCTGCAGCAGCACGAGCAGCGCGATCGCGAGCCCGGTGCGCACCCGACGAGTGTAGCGCACCACGGCCCCGCGACCGCGCATCCTGCGGCCGGCGCGCTACGCCAGCGTGATCTCCTGCGTGCCGAGCTTCTCGATCGACGCGGCGATCTTGTCGCCCGGCTTGAGCCACACCTGCTTGTCCTTGGGATAGCCGGAGATCACGCCCTCCGGCGTGCCGGTGAAGATGATGTCACCCGGGCGCAGCGTCATGTGCCTGGAGATGTAGGCGATCAGGGCCTTGCAGTCGAACACCATGTCCGCCGTGTTGGAGGACTGGCGGACCTCGCCGTTCACCTTCAGCTCCAGCGTGAGCGCGTTGGGGTCGGGGACCTGGTCGGCCGACACCAGATAGGGCCCGACGGGGCCCGAGCCGTCGAAGGTCTTGCCGAGCATCCACTGGCTGGTGCGCGACTGCAGATCGCGCGCGCTCAGGTCGTTGCCGGTGCAGTAGCCGAAGACGTACGACAGCGCGTCGGCCTCGCTCACGTTGCGGGCCGTCTTGCCGAGCACGATGACCAGCTCGATCTCGTAGTCGAACTTCTCGGCCGGCTCCTGCGAGACCTTCACGACGCCGCGGTGGCCGGTGAGCGCGTTGTTGTACTTGTTGAACAGGATCGGCGTCTTCGGCACCGGGTTGCCCGTCTCCGCCGCGTGCTTGCGGTAGTTGAGCCCGATGCAGACGATCTTCTCGGGACTCGTCACGCAGGGGCCGTACTCGAAGGCGCCCTCGGCCAGGAACAGGCCGTCGCTGCCCTTGCCGTTCTGCGCGCGCGCGACGAGCCGCGCAAGCGCGTCGGCCGAGCCGCGGCCCTGCAGGACGTCGTCGATCGTGGTGGGCGCCTTCAGCTTGAGCGCGGCCTCGGCGCGCTTGACGTCCAGCACACCGCGCTCGGTCCTGACGCCCAGCGACGACTCACCGCCCCGCTTGACGGTGACGAACGTCAGGCCGCGCGGCATGGCGTCGCCGCCGGCTTTCCCGGCGTTCTGCGCGGTGGCGACGAGCGCGGGCGCCGTCACGCCGCTCACCGCGACCGTGCCGGCGAGGCCGGCCTGCTTGAGAAAACTGCGGCGCGTCTGGGTCATGACTTGCCTCCCTTGGCGGAGCGCTCCAGCTCGGTGATGACGCACGCGAGATCGTCGCCGCCATGGCCCGCGGCCAGCGCGGCCGCGTAGAGGCGCTCGGCGATGTCGGTCAGCGGCAGCGGCGCGCCCGCCGCTTTCGCCGCGTCCTGGATGAGGTGCAGGTCCTTCATGAAGAGGTCGAGCTTCATCTGCGGCGGGAACTCGCCGCGGATCATCAGGGGCCCACGCACCTCCAGCATCCGCGAGGTGGCGGCGCCGGTGCTGAGCACGTCGAGCACGATCTGCGGATCGAGGCCGCTCTGCCGGGCGAGGTTGATCGCCTCCGCCGTGGCCGCGCTGTTGAGGGCCACCAGCAGGTTGGCCACGAGCTTGAGCACCATGGCCTGCCCGGCGCGCCCCACGTGGACGGCGCGCGGCAGGATGGACTCGAGCAGCGGCTTGTAGCGGTCGTAGGGCTCGCGGTCGCCGCCCACGAAGATCACGCCCTGGCCCTGCGCCACCATGCCGCTGGTGCCGCTGATGGGACAGTCGAGGAAGACGAGGCCGCGCGCGGAGGTCTCGCGGGCCAGCCGCTCGGTCAACGACGGCGAGATCGTGCTCATCTGGAAGATCGTCTGTCCCGCCCGTCCCGCCGCGACGATGCCGTGAGCGCCGAGGATCGCCTCCTCGACGGTGGCCAGCGAGGGCAGGACCGTGCACACGACCTCGGCGGCGCGCGCGACGTCGCCCGCGGACTTCGCCGGCGTGCCCCCGCGCGCCGCCAGGCGATCGAGGGTGGCCGGCACGACGTCGAAGCCGACGACCGCGTGCCCCGCCGCTCGCAGCCGCGACGCAATCGCGTCCCCCAGCAGCCCGACCCCCACGATGCCGACCTTCATGAGATGGGGGCCCCGAAATGGCCCCCAAGCCCCCAATCACTCGGGGCGCCCCGGGAAACCCGGGGCCCCCCTCGAATCGCGCTCAGCAATGCTTGCATGGGGGATAGTCCCGCGAGTAGGCCGGCGCCTTGAGGTACTCGTCGGGCTTGTAGGTCCAGAACTGGGAGACGTTGGGGAAGGTGTGGATGACGGTGTTCTGCAGGCGGCCGCCCACACGCTCGACCTTGCGGACGTAGACGTTCATGATCGGGTTCCCGAAGTCGTCGAACCGGATGGGCCCGCGCGGGATGTCGGTCAGCGTCACCTTGCGCAGGGCCGCCAGGAACTTGTCGGCGCTCTCGATGTCGCCGCCCGTCGCCTCCAGCGCGGCCTTGAGCACGAGGCCGGCCACGTAGGTCCCCTCCGAGTAGTACGACGGCACCTGCTTGAACTTGGCCTCGTAGGCCTGCGCGAACTTCTTGTTGGCCGCGTTCTCCAGCGCCGCCGAGTAATGCAGCGGCGTGATCACGCCCAGCACCTCGTCGCCCATCGTGCGCAGGACGTGCTCGTCGGTGAAGGTGCCGCCGCCAATCAGCGGGAGCTTGGCCTTGAGGCCGGCCTCGTCGTACTGCTTGGCGAAGCGCAGGGCGTCGGCGCCCGAGAACTGCGCGAACACGGCGTCGGCATCCCGCTTGAGCTGGCTGATGTACGGCGCGAAGTCCGCGGTGCCGAGGGGCGGCCACAGCTTCTGGACGATCTGCCCGCCCGCTTCCTCGAACGTCCGCTGGAAGCCGGCCACGACCTCCCAGCCGAAGGCGAAGTCGTAGCCGATCACCGCAATCCGCTTGTACTTGAGGTTGTCGTAGACCCACTTGCCGAACGGATGGGAGGGCTGCGAGCTGGCCCAGCCGACCCGCACGATGTAGGGGCTCCGCTTGCGCTGCGTCAGGTCGTCGGCCGCCACGATCGGGAACAGCGCCGGCACTTTCCTGGCGTCGATGTACGGCGCCACGGCGTAGCCGATGCCGGCGCTGACGGGCCCGGTCACCAAGTGCACGCCCTGGCCCTCGACGAGCCCGCGGATCTTGGTGAGGCCGGTGGCCGGCTTGCCCTCGTCGTCCTCGATCAAGAACTTGATCTCGCGCCCGGCGATCTTGTAGCCGACCTGCTCGAAGAACATCTCGTAGCCGTTCACCATGTCCTTGCCGTTGGCGGCGAGCGGGCCGCTCAGCGACACGATCATGCCGATCTTGATCGGGCCCTTCTGGGCCGCCGTGGGCACCGCCGCCACCACCAACACGACCGTGATCAGCGCGAGCAGGAACAGCGCGAGCATCTTGCGCATGCGCAACTCTCCTTTACCGGGATCAGGCGCCGAGGGCCTGCAGGATCTCGTCGAGGATCACCGGGCGCCGGCCTCGTCCACGATGCGCTGGACGTCCTCGGCGAGCAGGAGCCGCTCCCGCTCGAGCGCCGCGGCCGCCTGGCGCACGCGCGCGACGTAGTCGGCACCGTCGCGATAGCGCTCCTCGAGCGATGGCCGCGGGTCGCCGGTGGCTTGACGCTCGGCGGCGGTGCGCACGAACGGCAGGATGAAGCCGTCGAGGCCGCAGATCGCGCCGGCGTTGCCGGCGCCGGCGGCGCGGAGCGCCCAGCCAGACAGAGTGGCGTGCGGCACGCTCACGTCCGGCAGCCGCAGGCCGCCCACCTCGTTGCCGTCGGCATCGACTCGCGGGACCAGCGAGACATACGGGGGCGACAGCGGCTCGGGCGGCACGCGCGTGAAGATGCCACGGCTCCACTCGCCGCCGTAGTCGATGCGGCGGCGCACGATCGGCCCGGCCGGCGTCTCGACGCCAGGCAGCCGAGGAAAGCCGAGTTGTTCCGTCGTCGCCAGCGTGCGGTCGTCCAGGCGCGGGTAGCGGCTCGCCGGCGGCGCCGTGCCGTCCTTCACCCACGCGTCGAGCGCCAGCGTCAGCGCGCGCAGCACAGGCCGCACGTCGGTCGGATTCGACGGCAGGCTGCACACGCCCTTGGGCATCGCGCCGCCGCGGCCGCCGATATGCTGGGTGCCGGCCACGTGGTAGATGCGCACGTTCGCGGGCGGCGTGCCGTCCGTCCGGCCCAGGGTGTCGGTCGTCACCAGAGAGTGCACGGCGTACCAGTACTCATTTGAGCTGACCGTGTGGATGATCTTCGGGCAATTCCCGCGCGCGCTGCACCGCGCGAGGATCCCGTCCCGCCGGCCCGTGAGCGAGTCCGTCTGGGTCTCGTAGGCGAACGGAAACGACTGGTCGGGGTACAGCGCGCTGGCGCCGCGATTGGGCTGCGCGAAGCGCTGGTTGAGGAACATGCGGCCGGTGGCGACGTGGGGATTCATCCCGTCGAAGACGATGCGGCCGGCCTCGTCCTCGTTGAAGCCCTGGTAGAGGAAATCACGCAGGTATCGTCCGCTCTGCGACGTGCCGTGCGCGACCGCGCGGCGCACGGCCGGCGCGCCGCCGGCGGTCAGCGGGTTCGCGGCACCGACCGCGTCGGCGCGCTCGTGCTTGAGGAACGCGATCAGATCCCGCGTGGCCGCGAAGCCGATGCCCGAGACCGGCGGGTCCGCGGCCCGGTAGACGAGCTGGTAGAGCGCGCCGATTCGAAACGGCGTGCCGGCCGGCAGCAGCCGGATGGTGGTGTCGTCCACGAATTCCCACGCGCTCGCCGGCAGCGTGATGGGCGCCTGCTCGCTGCGCTCGCGCACTTGCAACGTGGCGCCCGCGCGGTCGATCGCCGGGAACGTCACGCGCGCCTGCGTGACGGCGGCGGTGTTGAACTGGAAGTCGTCCCATACCGTCTGCGTGATCCGGCCGGAGGCACCACGCGCCACCGGAACCTGCACGCGCAGGTCGTGCGGCTTCGCCGGCGCGCCGGGAATCCAGCCGCTCCACACGATGACGAAGCCGTGGCGCATGAGGAAGCCGTTACCGGCGTCCTCGGCGGTCGTGGGGTCGTCGGCCAGGCGCGCGCTGTTGTGCTGCACGAGCACCCGCTTGGTGCCGCGGTTGTTGACGTCATACAGGAGTGCGCCGTTGCCCCGCGCGAGATCGACCGGCTTCATCACATACAAGTCGGCGGAGTATTCCACCCGGCCGCGCGCGTTCCGGGGCGCCGCGTCCAGATCGACGATGTCGCGATTGAGCGGATGCGCGGGGTCGAGCTCGCCGTGAAAGCGCCCCACGACTTTCTCGTAGGCGCCGGCCGTGCCGAAGGGCTGACCGCCGGCGAACGGCTCCCGCCGCGTGATCTCCAGACGCGTCACACCGGCCTCGGCCGCCGAGGCGAGGAGCAGCACGGCCAGTGCGATGAGAGCGAGGCGCTTCATCGCGCGGTCCCTCTGGCGAGATCTGTCCACAGGCCGTCGAGCAGCTCGAGCGCGGCCGGCGGCAGCGGGCCGCGCTCGACCGCGGCCAGCGCGGCGTCCAGGTGCGCCAGCTCCGAGGTTCCCACCAGCACGGTCGACAGTCCGGGATGCGTGAGCGCGAAGCGGATGGAGGCCTCCATGAGCGTGGAGGCGTGGCCCTTGTCGACGAGGGGCCGCAGTCGCTGCGCGCGTTCCACGTCCTCCGCGTAGTCGTCGCCCGAGGCGATCGGCGCCACCTTCGGCATCGCGATCGGATGCCGGCTGACCGTCCCGCTGAGCGCGCCCGCCGCCAGGACGCGGATGGCGATGGTCCCCACGCTGGCCCGCTGCGCGCGATCGAGCAGGCGGCCGAAGTCCTGGGCCGGAAAGCCGGCGGGCGGCGTGACGATCGCCGTGGGGTTCAAGAGATTGACGCAGACCTGCGCGGTGTCGATCACGCCGGCGTCGAGGAGCGCGTGCAGCGCGGGCGTGTCGCCGAGCGCGGTGACGCCGATGAAGCGCGTCTTGCCCTGACGGCGCAGGCGCTCGAGCGCCGGCACCACCTCGTCCATCACGCGGCGCAGGGGCAGCCCGCTGCGGCCGGTGGCGGCGCCGTCCGCGAGGATCGGATTGTGGAGCTGGACGAGGTCGACGCCATCCATGCCGAGCCGCTCGAGGCTGGCCTCCACGCCGCCGATGACGGCGGCCGCGGTGTCGGTGGCTTCCGGCGACACCCGGACCTTGGTGCCGACGTACGGCCGCACGCGCAGGGCGCGCAGCGTGGCGCCGAGGTTCCGCTCGGACTCGCCGTTGCCGTAGGAGGCGGCGGTGTCGAAGTAGTTGACGCCCGCGTCCAGCGCGCGCGACACGGCGCGCTCCCGCTCGGCCGGCGTGCCGCGCACGATGAGCCCACCCACGTCGCCGCAGCCGAATCCGAGCACGCCGACTTTCAGGCCCGTGCGTCCGAGCGTCCGCTGTTCCATCGAAATCCGCCTCCCGGCGCCAAATACTACTACGCTTGACGCGCACGCGAGAGCACGGCTAGCTTGACAACCGCCAGGAGGATTCGCTCCCATGACCGCCGGCTTCGACTTCGACCGCGTCATCGACCGCCGCGCCAGCGACAGCAACAAGTGGCACAAGTTCGGCCCCGACGTGCTGCCCCTGTGGGTGGCCGACATGGATTTCCCCTCGCCGCCCGCGGTGCTCGCGGCGCTGCAGGCGCGCGTCGCCCACGGCTTCTTCGGCTACCTCACCGAGCATCCCGAGCTGCCGGAGGCGGTCGCCGAGCGCGTGGCCAAGCGCTACGGCTGGCGCGTGAGCCCCGAGGCCGTCGTGCTGGTGCCCGGCGTGAACGTCGCCAACAACTTCGCGTGCGGGGCGCTGGCCGCGCCGGGCGAGGGCATCCTGCTGCAGACGCCGGCCTATCCGCCGATCCTGCGCGCCGGGAGCAACCTGGGGCGCGTGCGGGAAGAGCACGTGCTGGCGCGTGACGGCGGCGGGCGCTACGTGGTCGATCTCGACGCCTTCGCCGCCGCCATCACGCCCCGCACGAGGGCCTTCGTGCTCTGCAACCCGCACAACCCGGTGGGCCGCGTCTACGGTCGCACGGAGCTCGAGGGCATGGCGGCGGCCTGCCTGAAGCGCGATCTCTGGATCGTCGCCGACGAGATCCACTGCGATCTGCTGCTCGATGGCCGCCAGCACGTGCCGATGGCCTCGCTCTCGCCGGAGGTCGAGCAGCGCACGATCACCTTCATGGCGCCGAGCAAGACCTTCAACCTACCCGGGCTCAAGTGCGCCGTGGCGATCGTCCCCAACGCGACGCTGCGGGAGCGGCTGACCACGGCCATGGGCGACCTCATGTCCAAGCCCAACGTGCTGGGCCATACCGCCGCGGTGGCCGCCTACCGCGACTGCGACGACTGGCTGGAAGCGCTGCTCGCCTACCTCGCCGCCAACCGCGACGTCCTCGTGGATTACGTGCGCACGAAGCTGCCCGGCGTGACGGTGGCGCCCGCCGAGGCCACCTACCTGGCCTGGCTGGACTGCCGCGGCGCCCGCATCCCCGGCGGCGACCCCTACACGTTCTTCCTCGAGCGCGCCCGGGTGGCGCTCAACGACGGCCGCATGTTCGGGCCGGGCGGCGAGGGTTTCGTCCGCCTGAACTTCGGCTGCCCGCGAACCCTGCTCACCCAGGGGCTGGAGCGGATGCGGAATGCGCTGACCGGCTGATGGCGCTTCGCCGGCATCTCATCATCCTGGCGGCGCTCACGATCCTGCCGCTGCTGGGATTCACGACATGGATCGTGCTGGAAGTGCACCGCGAGGACCGGGCGCGCGCCGAGCGCGCGCTGACCGAGACCGCGCGCGCGCTGTCGCTGGCCGTCGAGCGCGAGGTCACCTCGATGGCCTCGGCGCTCGAATCGCTGGCGACGTCCAAGGCGCTCGACGCCGGCGATCTCAAGGCGTTCTACGAGCAGGCCGCCGCGCTGCGCGCGATGCAGCAGGAGTGGACGACGCTCGTGCTGACCGACTCCGCCGGCGCCACGCTGCTCGATCTGCGCCGGCCGTTCGGCACGCGGCTGCCGGACCTCAGGGCCGAGATCGGCGACGTGGCGCAGGTGGTGGCGGCGCGGCGGCCCTCGATCGGCGAGTCGTTCGGCGGCGAGGGCGGCACGCGGCTCTTTGCGATCCGCGTGCCGGTCGCGCGCGGCGGCGCCGTCCGGTACGTGCTGGCCGGCATCGTGCCGACGTCCGAGCTGCGCGACGTGCTGCTCGAGCAGCGGTTGCCGTCCGACTGGATCGGCACGATTCTCGATCGGCAGCGCGTCATCGTGGCGCGGACCAGGAACGAGCAGCAGTTCCTGGGCCAGCCGGCCTCCGAGCGGCTCCTGGAGGCCAGCGCCCGCGCCAGCGAGGGCTGGTACCGCGGACTCACGAAGGAAGGCACGCACACGTACTCCGCGTTCAGCCGCTCGCCGGCGACCGGCCTCACGGTCGCCCTGGGCGCGCCCGCGGACACCATCGACTCGCCGCTGCGGCGCTCGCTCTGGCGCATCGCCGGCGCCGGCGCGCTCATGCTCGTCCTCGGCGTGGGCCTCGCGGTGGCGTTCGCGCAGCGCCTCACACGCCCGATCACGGGCCTGGCCCGCGCCGCCCGCGACGTCGGCCACGGCACCGATCCGCCGCCGGTGATCACCAGCATCACGGAGGTGAACGATCTCAGCCGGGCCCTTCGGGACGCCGCCCGGACCGCGCGCGAGGAGCGCGAGACGCGCGAGACCATCCACCACACGGGCCAGCTCCTGGTCGCCGAGCTCACGCTCGAGCGGCTCGTGCAAGGCGTCACCGACGCCTGCACGCGGTTGTGCCGCGCGGCCTTCGGCGCCTTCTTCTACAACGTCGTGGACGCGCGCGGCGAGTCGTACACGCTCTACGCGATCTCCGGCGTGCCGCGCGAGAAGTTCTCCCAGTTCCCGCTGCCCCGCAACACGGATCTCTTCGCGCCGACGTTTCGCGGCGACGGCGCCGTGCGCATCGACGACGTCACCCAGGATCCGCGCTACGGCCGCAGCGCGCCGTACCACGGGATGCCGCCCGGCCACCTGCCGGTGCGCAGCTACCTGGCCGTCTCCGTGGTGGCCCGCTCGGGCGAGGTGATCGGCGGCCTCTTCTTCGGCCATCCCGAGCCCGGCGTCTTCACCGCGCGCGACGAGGAGATCGTGACGGCGCTGGCGCCCCAGGTCGCCACCGCCATCGACAACGCCCGGCTCTACGAGCGCCAGCAGAGCGCGCGGGCCGAGGCCGAGGCCGCCAACACGCTCAAGGACGAGTTCCTCGCCACGCTCTCGCACGAGCTGCGCACGCCGCTCAACGCCGTGCTGGGCTGGACGCGCATGCTGCGCACCGGCGTGCTCGACGCCAAGACGTCGGCGCGCGCGCTGGAGGTGATCGAGCGCAACGCCGGCGCCCAGCTCCAGCTCATCGAGGACCTCCTCGACGTCTCCCGCATCGTCACCGGCAAGCTGCGGCTCGACGTCGCGCCCGTCGAGCCGGCCACCGTGGTGGAGGCCGCGCTCGACGCCGTGCGGCCGGCCGCCGACGCCAAGGGCATCCAGCTGCAGGCGGTGCTCGATCCGCGCGCCGGCCCCGTGTCCGGCGACGCCGACCGGCTGCAGCAGATCGTGTGGAACCTGGTGTCCAACGCGCTGAAGTTCACGCCCCGGGGCGGCCGCGTCCAGGTGCGGGTGGCGCGCGTGAACTCGCACGTGGAGATCATGGTGACCGACACCGGCCAGGGCATCCGGGCCGAGGTGATGCCGCACATCTTCGAGCGCTTCCGGCAGGCCGACAGCTCGAGCCAGCGTGCGCACGGCGGGCTCGGCATCGGCCTGGCGCTGGTCAAGCACCTGGTCGAGGTGCACGGCGGCTCGGTGGAGGCGACCAGCGCCGGCCCCGACCAGGGCGCGACGTTCACCGTGAAGCTGCCGCGCATGCTGCACGCCGAGGCGCCGGCCGAGCGAGGCGAGGCGGCCACGCGCCGGCCGGAAGCCCTGGCCGCGGCGCTGGGCGGCGTCGCGCTGCTGGTGGTGGACGACGACACCGACGCGCTCGACCTCTTCGCCGAGATGCTACGGCAGGGCGGTGCCGTCGTCCGCACCGCGCGCTCGGTGCGGGCGGCTATCGCGCAGCTCCAGCACTGGGAGCCCGACGTCGTCGTCTCTGACATCGAGATGCCGGACGAGAGCGGCTACGCGCTGATCCGCAAGCTCCGCGGCGGCCAGGTGCCCCGCGGCGATCGCATCCCCGCCATCGCCGTCACCGCCTACGGCGGCGTCGCCGAGCGCATCAAGATCCTCTCGGCCGGGTTCGACTCCTACATCGCCAAGCCGGTCGCGCCCGACGAGCTCGCGGCCGTCATCGGCCGCCTCGTCACGCGCGCACGATCCGTCCGCTCATCCCAGGAGGGCGCATGAAGCGCTACATCGATCTCTCCGTCACCGTCGACGACACTACACTCAGCCCGCCCTCGACGAACATGAAGCTCGAGATCACGCCGCACCGTCGCGGGCCCGGCTTCTGGCAGGTCTCGAGCGTCCACCAGAGCCTGCACACCGGCGCGCACATCGACTCCCCCCTGCACGTCTTCAAGGACGGGATCACCACCGCCGAGATCGCGCTGGACCAGGTGATGGGCGAGGCGCTCATGGTCGACTGCTCGTTCGCCGGCGCCAACCACAAGCTGACGATCGACGACCTCAAGCGGGGCGGCGCCGACGCGGTGAAGCGGGGCGACATCGTGCTGCTGCGCACGAACTGGACCGACAAGATGTACGGCACCTGGCCCGACTACTTCACGCAGTCGCCCTACTGCCCGCCGGAGACGGCGGAGTGGCTGGTGGCCAAGGGCGCCAAGAACATCGGCTTCGACTTCTTCGAGGAGTACTGCGCGCGCCTGCCCGATTTCTCGTCGGAGGACTTCCCCATGCATCGCGTGATCCTGGGCGCCGGCGTCGTCATCATGGAGGGCCTCACCAACCTGGGCGCGCTGCCGCGCCGGCGGGTGGACTTCGCCGCGCCGTTCTACAAGATCGCGAAGACGGAAGGCGCGCCGGCCCGCTTCTTCGCGATGGTGGACTGAGCCGTGCGCCGCGCCCTGGCCGGCCTCGCGATCCTCCTGGCCCTCGGCGCCGCGCCGCCGGCCGTGGCGGCGCCGCCCTCCGACAGCTGGCTCGAGGGCTACGCCGCCGCGGTGCTCGAGCGCGAGCTGAGCGTGTCGGCCGCCTCGCTTCGCGTGCGCGGCGGCGTCCTCACGGTGAGCGCCGACGACGTGGCCGCCGCCGACCGCGAGCGCGCGCTGGCGCTGTTGAAAAGTATCCGCGGCGTCTCGCGCGTGGAGATCACGCCGTCCACGGCATCGCGTGGCGAGATCACGCGCGGCGCGGCCCCGCCGGCCGTGGCCGTCTCCGCGTCCGCCCCCGCGCCCGCGCCGGCAGAACCCGCGCCGGAGACGGCGAGCACGCCGCCGCGTGTGCTGGCCGACTGGCAGACGGGCCTGCTGCCCGGCGGCACGCTGTTCAAGCCGCTCGTCGCCGACCCGCGCTGGCCGCACTTCGCGGCCGCCTACCAGTCGTTCCTGCGCGATCCCAGCCTGCGGGACGTCGCCGCGGTCAGCTTCGGCGAGACCTTCGCCCTCATCCGCGAGCGCTTCTGGCAATCGTGGTGGGAGTTCGGCATCCAGGCCGGCGTCTTCGCGATCTTCGATCTCGACGCCTTCTCGAAGGACCTGATCAACGCCGATTACTTCGTGGCCATCCCGTTCGGCTACCGCAACGGCGACCTGTCGGCGCTGCTGCGCGTCTTCCACCAGTCGAGCCATCTCGGCGACGAGTTCCTCCTGCGCACCAAGGCCCAGCGCGTGAACCTCAGCTACGAGGGGATCGACGCCAAGGTGTCGTACGAATTCCGGGACTGGCTGCGACTCTACGCCGGTTTCGGCTACATCTTCGACACCGACCCGCCGGACCTGCGCCCGTGGTCGATCCAGTACGGCGCCGAGGTGGCCAGCCCGTGGCCGGGTCGTAGCAAGGGCTGGCGGCCGATCGCCGCCATCGACGTGCAGCATCGCGAGGAGAACCACTGGAGCAGCGACCTCTCGCTGAGGACCGGCATCGAGATCGACGGCGTGCTGGCCTCGCGCAAGATGCAGATCCTGTTCGAGTACTTCCTGGGCCGCTCCCCCAACGGCCAGTTCTTCAAGAACAAGATCGAGTCCATCGGCGTCGGCGCCCACTTCCACTTCTGAGGCGAGCATGAGCCACCAGGATCTTCGTTCGTTCGTCTCCGCCTACGCCTCGGCCTTCCCCGGCGAAGTGCTTCACATCACCGAGCCGGTCTCCACCGAGTTCGAGATCATGGCCCTCGTGCTGGAGTACGAGCGCCGGCGGCGCTTCCCGATCCTCGTGCTGGAGCAGGTGCGCGGCTTCGACATGCCGATCGTCTGCAACGTGGTGGCGAGCCGGCGGGCGCTGGCCTTCGCCCTCGGCGTGCCGGCCTCCCAGCTCGCGCTGGAGTACGCGCGGCGGATCAAGGACACGCTGAAGCCCGTCGTCGTCGCCGATCCGCCGTTCCGCCGCCACGTGCTCACGGGTCCCGACCTCGACCTCGCGCGGCTGCCGATCCCCTCCTACTTCCCCGGCGACGCCGGCCGCTATCTCACCGCCGGCATGCTGGTGGCGCGCGATCCGGCGACGGGCGTGGAGACGGAGGGCTATCACCGCTTCCAGCTCAAGGGGCGCGACCGGATGGGCGTCAGCCTGCACTCGCGGCGTCGCATGTTCGAGTACCAGCGGCGCGCCGAGGCCCGCGGCCAGGCGCTGCCGTGCGCGATCGCGCTCGGCCTGCACCCGCTGGTGTCGATGGGCTCGCTGGCCTACCCGCCGGCCGACGTGGGCAAGTTCGAGGTCGTCAGCGGCCTCTTCGGCGAGCCGCTGGAAATCGCGCCGTGCGCGACGATCGACCTGCACGTGCCGGCCGCGGCCGAGATCGTGATCGAGGGCGAGATCCTGCCCGGCGTGCGCGAGCCGGAGGGGCCCTTCGGTGAGTTCACCGGCTACTTCTCGCGCCGCTCCACCGAGCACGTGTTCGTGGCCAAGGCCATCGCCATGCGCGAGCGGCCGTGGTTCCAGTCGATCGGCTCCGGCCGCGCCGGCGATCACATCACCACGCTGGGGCTCGTGCGCGAGGCGGAGATCTACAACGCGCTCGGCCGCGTCATCCCCAACGTCAGCGCCGTCCACGTGCCGCTGTCGGGGACGTCGTCGTTCAGCGCGTACGTGGCCATCAAGCAGGGCCGGCCGGGCGAGGCCAAGCACGTGATCCCCATCGTGCTCGGCGTGGACCACTACCTGAAGCTGGTGATCGTGGTGGACGACGACGTGGACGTCTTCGACGAGTCGGACGTGATGTGGGCCGTCGCCACGCGGATGCAGGCCGATCGCGACCTGGTGGTGATCGGCGGCAGCCTCGGCGCCATGCTCGATCCCAGCGCCGACGACCGCGGCGTCACCGCCAAGCTCGGCATCGACGCCACGCGCCCCTTCGGCGAGCCCTTCGCCGACAAGCTCGTGATGGACCCCGCCCGGATGGCCTGGGCCCGCGCGCTCGTCGATCGCCTGGGCGGCTGAGTGCCGTCCTCCGCACGGTTCATCGTCGCCGTCGCCTTCCTGATCGAGCGCGACGGCCGTCTCCTGATGATCCGCCGCGGCCCCGACCGCGACCACGCGCCGGGTGAATGGGAGTGCGGCAGCGGGCGCGTGGAGTATGGCGAGGAGCCCGAGGACGCGGTGCGGCGCGAGGCGCGCGAGGAGACGGGGCTCGACGTGGACGTTGTCGGGCCGGTGGATACCTTCCACTACTACCGGGGGCCCGCCCGCGAGGAGGCGATCTGCATCGCGTTCCACTGCCGCGCACGCGGCGGCGACGTGCGTCTCTCGAACGAGCACGACGCGGCCGAGTGGGTGCCACTCGACCGTGTCGTCGACGTCCCGGTGAGCCAGCCGCTGCGCGACTGCATCGCGCGCTTCGTCAAGACACACCGCCGCCGGAGCGGGTGAAACTCAGGCCTTCAGATACTTCGCGAACCAGGCCGTGCAGCGCTTCCAGGCGTCGTCGGCGGCTTCCTTGTTGTAGGACGGCCGGTAGTCGGCGTGGAAGCCGTGGCCGGCGCCGGGGTAGATCACGATCTCGACGTTCTTGTTGCCGTGCTGCTTGAGCATCTCCTCGAACTTCTTGTCGTCTTCCGGCTTCGGGTTCTGATCCGTCTCGCCGTAGAGACCGAGCAGCGGGATCTTGATGTCCTTGGCCAGATCGAAGCCGGTCACCGGGCCGCCGGCGCCCTGGTACGGCCGGCCGGGCGGCCCGTACCACGCGACCGCCGCCTTCATGTCCGGGTTCGTCGCGGCCACCTGATACGTCGTGGAGCCGCCCCAGCACCAGCCGGTGACGCCGACGCGATCGGCCTTGACGCCCGGCCGCTTCTTGGCCCAGTCGACGGCGGCCTTGAGGTCGCCGAGCGTCTGCTCGCGCTTCTGGGCCAGGACGATCTTCAGCACGTCTTGGACGTTGGGAATCTGCCCGACGCCGCCCTCCCGCACGAAGAGCTCGGGCGCCACGGCGTAATAGCCGGCCTTGGCGAAGCGCCGCGTGCAGTCCTTGATGTACTCGTGGACGCCCCAGATCTCCGAGATGACCAGGATGATCGGGTGGTCCTTGCCGGTGGCTGGCCGCGCCTCGTAGACGGGCACGTTCACCCCGCCCACCGGCACGACCTGGTCGCCGGCCACCAGCCCGTCGGTGTCCGTCTTGATGGCCTGGGCCAGCACGGTTTCGACGCTCATCGCGTAGCCCGCAAATGTCGATCCCGCCACGAGGATCTGGCGGCGGGTCAGTCCCGTTTCCGTCGATACGTCCATGCAGGCAGCCTCCTTGAAGGGTTTTCATGCCCGTTTGGCGGGCTGGGTGAATGATACTACTATGGCGTCAAGCCGCATTCTGACGAGGACTTGCGCTCCAGGCAGGAGGCGGGATGGATCTTCTCGAGGCCAAGAGCCGCATCGCGGAAGCCCTGGTGGAGTCGATCTTCCGCCGGGCGCGCTACGACGTGCGGCCGTTCCGCTCCAACCTCTCGCTGCCGCTCCGCTTCGGTCGTGAAGACTTCTCGCCAGATTTCCGGGTGCTCCAGACGTCGCCGCAGGGCGAGGAGCGCGATTTCCTCATCGAGGTCAAGTACCGGCCCTCCATCGAGCAGTTCATCTCGGTCGAGAACCAGCGCGGCGACAAATCGATCTTCTTCATGGCGCGCCGGCAGTGGCCGCAGCTCTACTTCATCCTGGTCAGCGAGCGGCCGGAGCCGGGACGCTCGTGCTTCCAGGGGCTCGCCTTCGAGACGCTGCGCAGCGGCGAGCCCTTCCGCACGCTCGACCTCACGGAGGTGAAGGAGTTCGGCCTCTTCCCCCACAACGTCGAGGACCACGAGGAGCTCGTGCGCCGCATCTTCGCGCTGCTGACCTCCTAGCGCTCCAGCTCGATCTCCACCTCCACCCGCTCGTTCAGCGCCACCTGCACCTCGCGCGTCCACGGCCGGTAGCCGGGCCGCTGCGCCCGCACGCGATAGAAGCCGGCCCCGAGACGGTCGATCACCAGCACGCGGCCGCGACGCGTCTCGCCCACGCGCTGGTCGTTGACGAAGATCTCCACGCCGTCGATCGTCGAGGTCAGCGCCAGCTCGCCGTGCTCGAGGCGCACCTCCTCGCGCGCACGCAGCGACGGCGTGGAGGCGGAAGCGTTGAAGAAGAAGTCACCGGTCATCGAGGAGGCGTCCCACGGGTTCTGGCGGTTCTCGGTCCGGGCCTGCACGGCGATCCGCACGCGCTTGAAGACGTCCTCGATGCGCAGCCCCGGCTCGCGCAGCGCCTTGAGCAGCTCGCCGGTGTAGATGCCGTTGCGCCCGGGCTCGCCGTCCTCGGCCACGCTGCCGGGGCCGGTGGCGTAGGCCACGTAGGTGCCGGCCGGCGCCGGCATGAAGGCGAGGCCGCGCGCGAGCCCGCGGAAGCGCGTGGTGAACGGATTGTCGCGGCAGGCGTCGAGGATGACGATGTTGACGCGCGTCTTGGCCTCCTGCATGTGGTTTAGCACGCCGTCGGCGTCGAGCGCCTCGGCGGCCACGAACCGCTCGCTCTTGATCTCGGCGTCGATCGGCACGAGGTAGTTCTTGCCGTTCACCTGCATGCCGTGGCCGGCGTAGTAGAACAGCGCCACGCCGTCGGCCGTGAGGCGCTCGCCGAACTCGGCCACCGCCCGCCGCATCTCGCGGTACCCGGTGTTCTCGTAGGCGAGCACCTCGAAGCCCAGCTCGCGCAGCGTCTCCGCCATCGAGCGCGCGTCGAGCACGGAGTTGGCCAGGCGGCCGGCGGCGTAGTCGGCGTTGCCGATCACGAGCGCGATGCGCTTCTCGCCACCGCTCGGCTCGGCGGCGCTCGCCGCGTGCGGGCCGAGCGCGACCGCGACGAGCAGCACGGTGCACAGTTGTCGTAGTCTCACGGTTCCTCCTCAGACGGCGGAAACGGATTCTGGCGCGAGTGGCCGAACGGGGATGCGAAGGACTCTACCCAAGAACCCGCCCATCGGTCAAGCCGCGCGCGGTGCCTACAGGCTGCGCACCACGAGCCCGAGCCCGATCAGCACCAGGAAGGCGAGGACCGCACGGTTGAAGGCGCGGGCGGGCAGCCAGTCTTGCAGGCGCTGGCCCACGCCGAAGCCGGCCAGGGCCACCACGCTGAAGGCGAGCGAGATCGCGAGCAGGCGGAGATCGAGGAAGCCGTACCACGCCACCGCCCCGAGCTGGACCACCTTCGCCACGATGAAGGTCAGCGCCACCGCCCGCACGAACTCGTACTTGTCGAGGCCGAGGGCGACGAAGTAGAGCACCATCGGCGTGCCCGGCACGTTGGTGAGCCCGCCGAGAATCCCGGCCAGCACGCCGACCGGTGGCGACAGCCAGCGCTCCCACCCCACCGGCAGCTGCAGCGTGACGCCGAAGGCGTTGACCGCCGCGAAGGCGAGCACGAACAGGCCGAGCACCAGCGTGGCCACGCGGCCCGGCAGGATCGACAGCAACAGCGTGCCCAGCCACATGCCGACGATGCTGCCCGCGATCAGCGAGGCGAAGCGGCGCAGCGTGCCGAGGGCCTCGCCGCGCCGCACGAGCTGCACGCTGTCCATCGCGATGTTGGGCACGATGGAGACCGCCACCGCCGTCTTGACGTCGAAGACGAGGGCCAGGAGCGGCGTGGCGACCAGCGGGAAGCCGAAGGCGACCGCGCCCTTGACGAACGCGGCCACCAGGACCGCGAGGGCGCCGGCCACGAGGGTCATGCACCGATCATGATCGCATGCCGACCTACCGCGCCGGCGGCGACAGGGTCTATACTGCGTTCCCGCACTCTCGTGGAGGTCACGCCATGACGACGACGTCCGAGGCCGCGCGCGAGCCGATTCCCGTCGCCGACTACGCGCGCCTGGAAGAGCGCATCGTCGCGCGCGACCAGCTCGGCGCCAGCCAGGCGCTCTACGGCCTCATCAAGCAGGGCCGCTCGGTCACCGAGCTCGTGGGCGAGACCGTGCGCATCCACGCGCCCTACACCCACGTGCCGTACCACCAGCGGCTCGACGACGGCCTCGTGAAGTTCGTGAACAACGATCACTGCCTGCTCAGCGAGCGCGTGGGCTTGCCGCTGATGAGGCTGGTGAGCCCCGCGCTGCGCTGGCTGCCGATGGCGCAGACCGTCTGGTACATGCCCACGGGGCTCGACCCGTGGAACCAGCTCCTCGGGCGCGCGCCCGGTCACTACACGCGTCTCTACGAGATCTCCGTCGACCAGGCGCCGCCGCCGCCGGAGATCCACTGGCCCGATCAGGCCCCGCTCAAGACGGACGGCGCGCCGCGCGAGCGGCTCAACCACTGGCTGACGCTGGTCCAGCGCGGCGAGGTCCTGACCTCGTATCGCGTGTTCCTCGGGCTGATGGAGGATCTGTCGATCCGCCGCGCGGCGCTGGCGCAGCTGGCCTTCGCGGGGCTCATCGACGTGCAGGACCGGATGCTCCACAACCGCTCCTATACCACCGGTCACAAGGCCTATCGCGCGCGCGCCACCATCGAGCTGGGCGAGGCGCTCGGCTGGGAGCGTGCGCACAGCGCGCTCTACGCGGGCGTTCCCGACATCGCCGTCGGTCCGCGCTGGTACTCGACCTACGAGATGGGCTGCAACGTCGTCCAGAACCTGCTCGACGGGCGCGACGAAGCGCTGCTGGCGCAGGCCTCGCCGCTCACGGCGGCCGAGGAGGCGATGCTGGTCGACGTCATCACGCGCGGGCGCGAATGGTCGGTGATCGAGGCGCTGGTCGCGCTGCTCGCGGCCGGCCGCGGGCCGCGCCGGATCCTGGACGCCATCCAGGTGGCCGCCGCGCAGGTCATCCTCGACACGGGCGCGCCCAACAACTTCTCGATGGCGCAGCACGGCTACGAGTACTGCAACACGGTCGGCTGGTTCTACGACACCTTCCAGCATCCGCACCGGCTCGAGCTGCTCTTCGTGGCCGCATCCTTCATCAACCACGGCGCCGAGCACCAGGCCAACACGCCCGACAACGGCCGCCGCGCCATCACCACCCCGCCGGGCGCCGCCTCGCTGTCGGCCGGCCAGCTCCTCGAGCGGCTCGACGCCACCCTGCTCGCGCTGCGCGCCGACGAGTCGGTGGACCTGACCGCGTTCTACCTGCGGGCCGGCTTCGATCGCCCCGCGCTGATCGAGATCTTGGCCAACGCGGCCACCAAGCTCGGCAACGATCCGCACAACCAGGAGCTGGGTCTCTGCCTGCTGGAGGACTACCTGCACACGCACGCGCACGATCGCGAGCGCCTGCTGCTGGCCTGCGCCAAGCACACCGCCGGACACCGCAAGTACGGCGACGCGCTGGAATGCTACCGGCGGTTCCAGGCGGCGTTCGACCTCGGAGGCTAGGCCGTGAGGACCTTGCTGACGTCGGCGTGCGCCATCACGACGTCGGGCGAGTCCTGCAGCGCGTCGCGGTACTTGTCGTGGAACGCGCTCCGGTCGTCCGACTTGAGCAGCCGGTAGGCTTCCCGGAACAACCGCTCGACCGCTTCGGGCACGAGCGGCCCGTCGGCGTCCACCTGCTCGTCGATGCGCGCCACCATGCCGGACAGCGCGCGCAGCCACGCGAACTGCGGGTCGTGCAGGAGCAGGTTGAAGAGGCTGCCGGGGAGAATGGCGCCGTGCCGCCGCTCGTAGGCCTGGCGCTCGCGGTCGAGCAGCAGGCCGTGCAGCCGGACCAGGCGCCGGCTCAAGTCACGCAGACGGGCGCGCTCACGGTCCACGCCTTCCGTTGTACACCCGCTCAGACGGCGTCAGAACGTGACGTTGAGCCGCTTGAGGCCGCGCAGCACGGAGGACTCGCGCCACTCGAGCTTCGACTCCGCGAGCGCGAGGTTGGGCGCCCGGCGCAGCAGCGTGCCGAGTGCCAGCTGACCTTCCACGCGGGCGAGCGGCGCGCCCAGGCAGAAGTGGATGCCGAAGCCGAACGAGATGTGGCGGGGATCCTTGCGAGTGACGTCCAGGCGATCCGGATCGGCGAACTGCGCGGGGTCGCGGTTGGCGGCGCCGAGCGCGGTGATGACCATCGTGCCCTTGGCCAGCGGCTGACCGGCCAGCTCCACCTCGGTGGTGGTGATACGGGCGGTGCGCTGTACGGGGCTGTCGTAGCGCAGGAGCTCTTCCACCGCGTTGCCGATCCGCGAGGGCTCGGCCCGGAGCTTCTTCAGCTGCTCGGGATGGCGCAGGAGCGCCAGCGTGCCGTTGCCGATCAGGTTGACCGTGGTCTCGTGGCCCGCGATGAAGAGCAGCAGGCACATCGCGATGACCTCGTCCGGCGAGAGCTTGTCGCCGTGCTCCTCGGCGGCGAGCAGCCCCGAGAGCAGGTCGTTCTGCGGACGGGCCCGGCGCTCGGGCACCAGCCGCCGGAAGTAGTCGGCCAGCGCGCGGCGCGACCTGCGGCCGCGCTCCACGATGCCCTCGTCGGACGGCAGGCCGATGGCGTCGAGGCTCCGCGCGATTTCGGCCGACCACCCTCGAATGGAGGCGTGGTCGGCCACGGGAACGCCGAGCATCTCGCAGATGACCGTGACGGGCAGCGGGTACGCGAGGTCCTCGATGACGTCCATGCGCCCGGCGTCCTGCACGCGATCGAGCAGGCGGTCGACGATCTCCTGGATGTGCTCGCGCATCGTCTCGATCATGCGCGGCGTGAAGGCCTTGCTGACCAGCGCGCGCAGCCGCGTGTGGTCGGGCGGATCGCGGAAGAGCATCGAGCGCGGCAGCGCCGGCTTCTCGGTCTCGTCGCCATACACGGCCGTCAGCATCTGCTGGAACTCTTCGCGGCCGAAGCGCTGATCGCGCAGGACCGCCACGCAGTCCTCGTAGCGCGTCAGCACCCAGAAGCCCAACGGGCTCTGGTGGATCGGCTCCTTCTCGCGCAGCCGCTTGTAGAACGGATAGGGATCCGCGTGGAACTCCGGCAGCAGCGGATTGAACAGGATCTCTTCGTTCACAGGCTCGGCTCGCCTTCGGCTGCGCCTCGCACAATCATGCTCACTTGGCCATCGCCTCGCGGAGCGCCTCGGCCGGATGCAGGGCGCGGCGGCCGGCCAGGTGCTGGATCTGCTGGCGGCAGGAGATGCCGGGCGCGACGACGGTCGTCGTCGCCGCGGCGGCCTTGACGGCCGGCGCCAGCCGGCGGTTGCCGAGCGCGACCGAGATGTCGTAGTGCTCGCGCTCGAAGCCGAACGAGCCGGCCATGCCGCAGCAGCCGGAATCCACCTCGCTGACGCTGTAGCCCGCCCACGTGAGCGCGGCCACCGTCGGCTTGGTGCCGACCATCGCCTTCTGGTGGCAGTGGCCGTGGAGCAGCGCCTGGCGCCCGTGCTTCGCCCACGGCAGGTCGAGCCCGCGCTGCTTCTCGCGCAGGAGGAACTGCTCGAGCAGCGCGCTCTGCTTGGCCACCGCACGGGCCTCGTCCGTGCGCAGCAGATCGACGTACTCGTCGCTCAGCGTGAGCAGGCACGAGGGCTCGAGGCCGACGATCGCCACGCCGCGCTGGGCATACGGCGCCAGCCGGGCCACGTTCCAGGCCGCGTGCTCGCGCGCCTCGGCGAGCATGCCCTTGGAGATCAGCGGCCGGCCGCAGCACTTGCGATCGATCAGCGCGACGCGGTAGCCGGCCGCCTCCAGCACCTCGACGGCGGCGCGTCCGATCTCCGGCGTGTTGTAGGTGACGAACGTGTCGTGGAAGAGCACGACCTCGCCGCGCGTCGCCGGCGGGGCCGTCCGCCGAGCGAACCAGTCGGTGAACGTCTCGTGCGCCAGCGCGGGCAGCGGCCGCCGCCGGTCGATCCCCGCCACCTTCTCCAGCAGCCAGCGGCTGACGGGCAGCGCGGAGACGGCGTTCACGAGGCCGGGCATGCGCGAGCCCAGGCGGCTCAGCCGCTCGATGCGCCCGAAGAGCCGGTTGCGCAGCGGCAAGCCATTGGCCTGGTAGTAGTGGTGGAGGAACTCGTACTTCAGCTTGGCCATGTCCACGTTGGACGGGCACTCTGCCTTGCAGCCCTTGCACTCGAGGCAGAGGTCCATCACCTCGTAGAGCCGCTTGCCGGTGAACTCGGCCGGCGCCTGCCGCCCGTTGAGGACGTTGCGCAGCGCGTTCGCGCGGCCGCGCGTGGAATGCTCCTCGTCGCTCGTGGCCATGTACGAGGGGCACATCGTGCCCTCGAGCTTCTTGCGGCAGACGCCGACGCCGTTGCACATCTCGACGGACGCCGCGAAGCCGCCCTGCGACGAGAAATCGAGCAGCGTCGCCGGCTCCCACGTCTTGTACGACACGCCGTAGCGCAGGTTCTCGAGGATGCCCGGCGAGTCCACGATGTTGCCGGGGTTCAGCCGGTTCTCGGGGTCGAACGCGCGCTTGAGCCGGCGGAAGGCCTCCATCATCTTCGGGCCGTACATCCGCTCGAGGAAGGGGCTGCGCGCGCGGCCGTCGCCGTGCTCGCTGGAGATGGTCCCGCCGAACTCGACCACGAGCGCGGTGATCTCGTCGGCGATCGCGCGCACCTGCTCCATGCCGCGCGGCACCTTGAGGTCGATGACCGGCCGGATGTGCAGGCAGCCGACCGAGCAGTGGCCGTAATAGGCGCCCACCGTGTCGTGCTTGGCGAAGATCTCCTTGAAGCGCGGCACGAACTTCGAGAGATGGCGCGGCTCCACGCAGGTGTCCTCGACGAACGCGATGGGCTTCTTGTCGCCCTTCATGCCGAGCAGCAGGCCGAGCCCGGCCTTGCGCAGTCCCCAGATCGTGCGCTGCTCGGCAGCGTCGAAGGCGTGGTGGGCGGTGTAGCCGAAGCCAGCACGCTGCCGTCGCACTTCGAGCGCCTCCACCTTGGCCCGCGCCTCCGCCTCTGTCTCGCCGGTGTACTCGACGATCATGATGGCGGCGGGGTCGCCCTGCACCCAGCCCATCTTCTGCGACTGCTCGATGTTGGCGCGCGCGAGGTCGAGGATGACCTTGTCGGTGACCTCCACGGCGTAGGGGCCCGTCTCGAGCAGCGACTGCGAGGACTCGAGCGCCTCCTGCATGTCGTCGTAGTGGATGACCGAGAGCGCGGTGGCCTTGGGCCGCTTCACCAGGCGCACCTTGGCGTCGAGGATCGTCAGCAGCGTGCCCTCGGAGCCGACGACCAGCCGCGCCATGCTCAGCTTGCGCTCGGCGCCGTTCCCGCCGCCCGCGTAGGAATGCGGGCGCACGCCGATGCCCAGCAGCTCGTTGAGGTTGTAGCCGGCCACGCGGCGCCACTGCTTGGGATAGCGCGCGCGGATCTCCTCCGCGTACGTCTCGCGGATGGCCGCGACCTCGCGGTAGATCTGCCCCTCGAGCCCGGGCACCCGGCACTTGGCCTCGAACTCGGCGGGCGTCACCTCGCCGAAGACGACCTCGGTGCCGTCGGCGAGCAGCCCGTGGATCTCGATGACGTGATCCACGGTCAGGCCGTACGCGATGGAGTGCGAGCCACCCGAGTTGTTGCCCATCATGCCGCCGAGCGTGGCCCGATTGGACGTCGAGGTGTCGGGCCCGAAGAGCAAGCCGAGCGAGTGGACGTGATGATTGAGCTCGTCCTGCACGACGCCCGGCTGCACGCGCGCCCACAGCTCCTCGGCGTTGACCTCGAGCACGTGGTGCATCGAGCGCGTGAAGTCGAGCACGAGGGCGCGATTGACCGTCTGGCCCGTCAGCGAGGTGCCGCCGCCGCGCGGCAGCAGCGCGACCTTCTGCTGGCGCGCCACTTCGACGGCGGCCCGCACGTCGTCGGCGTCGCGCGGCATCACCACGCCCAGCGGCTCCACCTGGTACATCGAGGCGTCGGTGGAGTAGAGCAGGCGCGAGGCCGCGTCGAAGCGGACGTCGCCGCGCACGACACGGCGGAGGGCGTGCTCGAGATCGTTCACCGCGCCATTATACCCGCCGCCGACGACCGCGAGCGTGGCCCGGGCGCGCGCTCACCGAATGGTCGACGGCGGTCCCGTGTGCGGATTCAGGTAGGGGCTGACGGGGCCCTCGTAGGGCCAGTAGCGCGCCGAGCCCGCCAGCCACGTGCGGGGCGGGACGAAGCAGTAGCAGCCGCCGCCGGGCGCCGCGAGCGTCTGCAGCGGGCACCAGCCCCAGTCGGTGCTGCAAATGGTGGCGGCGGGCGCGCCCACGCGCGGCGGCGGCGGCGGCTGGGGCGCGAAGTTCTGCGCGCCCGCGAGCGGGACGACCGCGAGCACCAGGAGGCAGGCCATCGCGAGCGCGCGCATTGGGTCTACTATAGCGCCATGCTCCGCCGCCTCTTCGCAGTCGCGTTGCTCCTGGCAGTCGCGGCCGGGGCCGAGGCGGCGCCGGCCGCGCCCGGCTTCCGCGTCAAGACGCTCGACGGCCGCCGCACGATCGACTCCAAGGAGCTCATCGGCAAGAAGATCATCGTCCTGCGCTTCCAGGCCTCGTACTGCAAGCCCTGCGCGAACGAGTCGCCCGCCCTCAACCGCGTGACCGAGCGCTATCGCGACCGCGACGTGGAGATCGTGGCCATCCACGTGCAGGACACGGTTCTCGACACGCGCAACTTCGTGCGCACCAACAAGGTCACCTACCCGGTCGCGATGGACCCGCGCCTCAATCTCGGCAATCGCTTCGGCTTCAAGGGCACGCCGTACACGGTCGTCATCAACCGCCGGGGCGAGATGGTGGCTCGCCTGACCGGGGAGGGCGCCGTGCGCCGCCTGGCGCCGATCCTCGACCGGCTCTTGAAGGACGAGGGCCCCGAGACGACCGCCCCGCGCAACTAGGGCTTCAGCATCACCTTGATCGCGCGGTCCTGCTTGGCGTCGAAGATCGCGTAGCCGCGCGGCGCGTCCTTGAGCGGCAGCGTGTGGGTCACGATGCGGGCGGGCTGCAGCTTCTTCCGCTGCACCAGCGGCAAGAGCGGCGTCATGTAGTTACGCGCGTTGCAGATGCCCATCTTCAGCGTGAGGCCCTTGAAGAACGCCTCGCGCGCGGGAAAGCCCATCGACGTCTCCACGTAGACGCCCACCGACGACACCGTGCCGCCGGGGCGCACCGCCTGGATGGCCTGGGTGAACGGGGTCTCGTGGCCCACGCACTCGAGCGCGACGTCGGGGCCGTGGCCGCCGGTGAGCGCGCGGAGCTGCTCGGCGGGATCGCCGCGGTCCAGGCTCACCGGCTCGGCGCCGAGCTCCGCGGCCAGCGCCAGGCGGTAGTCCACGCGGTCCACGGCGAAGACGCGCGCGGGGCCGAAGAGCTGGGCCGATTGCAGGGCCAGTAGCCCCACGGGCCCGGCGCCGAAGACCGCCACCGTGTCGCCGGGACGGATGCCGCCGTTCTCCGCGCAGACGTAGCCCGTCGACAGGATGTCGCCCAGAAAGAGCGCGTCGTCGTCGCTCAGCTCGGCCGGCACCTTCTCGCAGAGGTGATCGGCGAAGGGCACGCGGATGCGCTCGGCCTGGCCGCCGCCCCACACGTGGCCGAAGCGGCCGCCGAAGACGGCGCGGCCCGTCGTCGTGCACTGGGTCGGCAGCCGGCGGCGGCACCACGTGCACTGCCCGCACGACACCGAGAAGGGCACCACCACGCGATCGCCCGTGCGCACGCCGCGCACGGCGGCGCCGGCCTCCTCGATCCCGCCCATGAACTCGTGGCCCATGATGGCGCCCGTCTGCACGAGGGCGCCCCCGCCGCGGCCGTGGTACTGGTGCAGGTCGGAGCCGCACACCGCGCTGGTGGTGATCCGCACGATCACGTCGGTCGCCTCGACCAGCTTGGGATCGGCCACGTCGGTGGCCCGCACGTCGCTGACGCCGTGGAACGTGATCGCCTTCATCGCTCCTCCTCGCCTCGAGCCGTTTCGTAGAAGACCAGCGCCGCCGCGCCGCGCATGGTCGTGCGCTTGTCGCCGGGCACGATCGTCACGCGCGTGGTGGCCAGCGCGCGGGGAAACGCGTACTCGCCGGCGGCTTTCAGGATGCGCGTCTCCAGCGGCGCCAGCGAGGCCGCCACGCCGCCGGTGATCACCACGACGTCAGGGTTGAGCCCGTTGACGAGCGTCCCGATCATCGCGCCCAGCGCCTGGCACGCCTCCTCGATCACGGCCATCGCGACCGGGTCGCCGCCGGCCGCGAGGCGGAACACCAGCGGCGCCGTGATGGCGAGCAGATCGCCGCCGGCGGCGCGCAGCAGCGCGGCGTCCGCGTGGCCGGCCACGCGCGCCTGCGCGGCCTCGCCGATCCCCCGCCCGCTCGCGTAGAGCGCGAGACAGCCGCGGCCGCCGCACCAGCACGGCGGGCCGTCGAACTTCACCGGCGTGTGCCCCAGCTCGCCGCCGAAGCCGGAGGCCCCGCGCACGAGACGGCCGTCGAGGACGATGCCGGCGCCGAGGCCGGTGCCGAGCGCCAGCACGATGAGCGAGCGCGCGCCGCGGCCGGCACCGAAGCGCCACTCGGCCAGCGCGAGCGCGTTGACGTCGTTGTCGACGAAGGCCGGCAGGCCGAAGCGCTCGCGCAGCTCGGCGGCCAGCGCGCGTCCGGCCAGCTCCGGCACGTGCGGCACGTGCTCGGCGACGCGCCCGGCCGCCGTGTCCACGGGCCCCGGCACGCCCGCGCCGATGCCCGTGAGCGCGTGGCCCTGGCGCTCGGCGCCGTCGCGCACGCGCTCGAGCAGCGACATCAGGCACTCGATGGCGCGGCCGGGGCCGTCGCGGTGCGTCGGCGCGCGCTCCTCGAGCAGCACCTCGCCCGCCTGGGTGACGGCGCCCGCGGCGATCGTGGTCCCCCCGACGTCCACGGCGAGCACGACCGGCTCCGCCTTCGTCATCGCGGCAGGCCTCCCGAAAGCTCCGCGAACGTCCCCAGCATGATGCCGAGCGCGCTGGCGGCGCCGCGGGCGGCCGGGCCGCCGAGGCCGGCCAGCTCGACCTCGCGCTGGCGGCCGAACCGGCTGTAGCCGAGATCGTCGTCGAAGCGGCCGGGGTGCGCCATGAACTCCGACACGCCCGGCGGCAGCGCGCGCAGGTGCGCCAGCGTGCGCGCCGCCGACCAGTAGGCGCCGGGCCCCGACTCGCCGAAGAAGTGATCGGTCGTGCGCAGGCCGGCGCTGCGGGCGCGCATGCGGGCCGCGGCGTCCTGGCTGCGCACGGCCACGCCGAGCGCCCGAGCGACGTCGAGCACCACGTCGCGCACGGGCGGATAGAGGCCCACGTGGTGGTGGCTGTCGAGGTGCGTGGGCAGGCGGCCCACCAGGCGCTCGAAGCGCGCGACCTGCGCCTCCACCTCGGCGCGGACGTCGCGCGCGTCGGCGGCGGCCGCGGCGCGCCGCGCATCACGGACGAAGCGGCCGCCGTCGTCGACCAGCGAGCGCCCGCGCGTGAGCGGCTTGCCGAGCGTGAGATTCACGTGCAGCCCCAGGCCGAGGCCGGTGTCGCGCGCCTCGGCGAGCTGCTCGCGATCGACGTCCGCGGTGACGAGCACGGTGGTGCTGGTCACGATGCCGTGGCGGTGCGCGGCCAGGATGCCGGCGCTCACGCCGCGCGTGAGGCCGAAGTCGTCGGCGTTGACGATGAGCGTCCTCATCCCAGGCGCCCCTCGACGACGAAGCGCTCCACGCGGTCGGGCAGGCCGGACGGCAGCGTCGCCTCGGCGTCGGTCGCGCGCAGGTGCTCGAGGCGCTCGTAGCCGATCCGGGGGAACGTCTGCACCTCGCTGGCGACGATGCGCGGCGTCAGCCCGGCGGCGTCCAGCTTGGCGAGCGCCGTCTTGCAGCCGAGGAAGGCGAAGATCGTGAACACCAGGCGGCCGCCCGGGACGAGGTGCGCCGGCGCGCCGGCGATCACGCGGTCCAGGACCCGCCAGCCGTCGGGCCCGCCGTTGTCGGCGGCGGCGGTCGCGTCGTGGCGCTCGCGGTCGGGCGGCGTGGGCATCTGCGGCGGGTTGCTGCAGACGAGGTCGAAGCGCTCATCGCGCACCGGCGCGTAGCAGTCGCCCAGGCGCGCGTCGAGCGTCACGCCGTTGAGCGCGGCGTTGGCGCGCATCGCCTCCACCGCCCCGGGCACGACGTCGGTGGCGACGACACGGGCGCCGGCCCGCGCGGCCAGCACGGCGGCGAACCCGAGCCCGGCGCCGATCTCCAGCATGCGCTCGCCCGCGCGGACGTCGAGGTGGCGGCAGAAGAAGAGCGAGCCGGCCTTGGGCGGCTGCACGCCGTCGGAGACGCGAAAGACGCAGTCGCGATAGAAGTAGACCAGCGTGCCCGCGGCGTCGGTCACTTGCCCTGCACTTTCCGGAAGTACAGGCGGAGCGACTCCTTGAGCTGGGCGCGGGCGCCGGCGGACGTCTGCGCGTCCTCCAGCGTGTCGAGCTCGATGGCGAGCGGCACGCCCTCCTTCTTCACGCCGTCCAGCTCGGCCGTGAGGCCGCACCGCTCGTCGGACTCCGTGAAGACCAGCTTGGCGCGCTGGAACGAGCCGTCGTCGCGCGCGATCTGCTCGACCGTCTCGACCAGCAGCCGCTTGATCGCCTCGGCATCGCCGCCCGGAATGCTGGAAAACGCCGCCGTCAGGGTCACCTCAGCCATCGCGGCCTCCTCGCCTGACGGATTGTACCGCGGGGCTGACGGCCCGGGTGGGCCCTCAGGCCACGGCGCGCTCGACGCGGCGGGCGATCTCGGCCTTGGGCTGCAGGCCGACGATGCGGTCGACTTCCCGGCCGCCCTTGAGCACGAGGAGCGTGGGAATGCTGCGCGCGTTGAAGCGCGCCGAGGTGGACGGGTTTTCGTCGACGTTGAGCTTGCCGACCTTCACGCGCCCTGCCAGCTCGCCGGCCAGCTGCTCGATGATGGGCGCGATCATCCGGCACGGTCCGCACCACGGCGCCCACATGTCGAGCAGCACCGGCACCGGCGAGGCCTCGACCTCGCGGGCGAAGTTGGCGTCGGTGACCGTGACGGGCGCCGCCTCGAGCGGCAGCGGGGTCTTGCAACGCCCGCACACGGGACGCTTGCCGGCACGCAGGTTGGCGACCGGCACGCGGTTGGTGGCGCCGCAGGACGGGCAGCGCACGAGGGTGATCTCAGCGGTCGAAGTCATACCAGCACCGCCTCCAGGGTGATCGGCAGCGTGCGCAGGCGCCGGCCGGTGGCATGGTACACGGCGTTGGCGATGGCCGGCGCCACGCCGCACAGGCCGATCTCGGCGAGCCCCTTGGCGCCGAGCGGGTTGAAGCGACGGTCGTCGCCGGGCGCGAACAGCACCTGCAGCTCGCCGATGTCGGCGTTGACGGGCACGAGGTACTCCGCAAAGTTCGCGTTCATCACGCGACCGAAGCGCGGATCCCAGTCGGCCTGCTCCAGCAGGGCCATGCCGAGGCCGCCCACCATGCCGCCCAGGCACTGACTGCGGGCGGTGGTGGGATTGACGACGCGCCCGACGTCGTAGGCGCCGACGATGCGCGGCACCCGCACGATGCCGAGATCGACGTCGACGCGGACCTCGGCGAACAGGGCGCCGAAGGCCCAGCTCGAGAATCGCTTCGACTCGTCGCCCGGCTCGACGTGTGCCGTCGCCTCCATGCGGTCCACGCCGTGCTCGCGCAGCGCCTCCGCATAGGACCGGCCGTTGGCGGCCCCGAGCTTGGCGCGTACGGCCTCGCAGGCCGCCTGCACGGCCGTGCCCACGCTGGCCATCGTGATCGACCCGCCGTGCACCGGGGCTTTCGGCAGCGCGGTGTCCCCCAGCTCGAAGCGGACGCGGTCCAGTGGCAGCTCGAGGACGTCGGCGGCCACCTGCGTCATTGCCGTGTAGGTGCCGGGCCCCATGTCGGAGGCCGCGCTGCGCACGCTTGCCGTGCCGTCGGCGAAGACCGTCGCCGAGGCGGACGCCTCCGACCGGTACGCCGGATAGAGGGCGGTCGCCATCCCGTAGCCGACCAGCCACGCCCCAGCACGCATCGAGCGCGGCGCCGGCGCGCGCCGGCTCCAGCCGAAGCGCTCGGCCCCCATCCGGTAGCACGCCCGCAGCTCCTTGCTCGACCACGGCAGGTCGTCTTCCTCGTTGCGCTCGGCGTAATTGGCCAGGCGCAGCTCCAGCGGGTCCATGTCGAGCGCGACCGCGAGCTCGTCCATGGCGCACTCGAGGGCGAAGAGGCCGGTGGCCACGCCGGGCGCCCGCATATGGGTCGGCGTGTTGACGTCCATCTCGACGAGCCGGTAGCGCGTGAGCACGTTCGGGCAGGCGTAGGTCACGCGCGCCGGCGACAGCGTCTCCTCCGTGTGCTCCTCGTAGGCGGACGTCTGCGCCGTCGCCTCGTGAATCAGCGCGGTGAGCCGGCCGTCGCGGCGGGCGCCCAGCGCGACGCGCTGCTCGGTGTGGGGACGGAAGCCGACGGAGGTGTAGAGCTCGCGGCGCGTCAGCTCCACGCGCACGGGCCGGCCGACCAGGCGCGCGGCCAGCGCGGCGATCGTCACATGCGGCCATGTCCGCAGCCCGGAGCCGAAGGCCCCGCCGACGTAGGGGCAGATCACGCGCACGTGATCGTCGGGGAGGCCGAAGACGTGGGCGATCTCGACCGCGTCGTTGTTGACCCACTGCGTCTTGTCCCACAGCGTGAGGCGCTCGCCCTCCCAGAGCGCCACCGTGGCGTGCGGCTCCATCGCGTTGTGGTGCTCGCGCGGATGGACGTAGACCGCGTCCACCGTGACGGCGGCGTTGCCCAGCGCCTGCACCGCCGCCCCGCGTCGCGTTTCACCGCCCCCCGCCTTCGGCGCGCGGCGGCGCCCGCCCTCGAACGTCGTCGTCGCTGCCTGCGCGGCGTACGTCACGCCCACGAGGGCGGCGGCGTGGCGCGCCTGGGCGAGCGTGTCCGCCACCACCGCGGCGATCGGCTGGCCGCTGAAGCGGACCTCCGGCCCCTGGAAGACCCGCAGCGGCTCGCCCACGGAGGGATCGACCTCGGGACGCTCGTCGAACGGCCGGTACGGCAGGCGTGGAGCGTTGAGATGCGTGATGACGGCACGCACGCCCGCGGCCTTCTGGGCGGCGCGCGTGTCGAGCGCCGCGATGCGTCCCTTCGGCACGGTGCTCCCGACCAGCGCCACGTGCAGCACGTCCACCGGCGCGAACTCGGCCGCGTACCGGGCCGCGCCCGTGACCTTCGCGGGGCCGTCCACGCGGCTCACCGGGCGGCCGATGCTTCCGCTCATGCGAGCCCTCCCACGGTGCGCAGCGCGCGCTCGACGGTGCGCGGCAGCAGCGCCACCTTGAAGGCGTTCCGCCCGCGCGGCTCGGCGCCGTCGCTCGACGTCCGGGCGGCCTCGTGAATGACGTCGGCGCTGAGCGGGCGGCCCACGAGCGCCTCCTCGACGTGGCGCAGGCGCCACGGGACGGTGGCGACGCCGCCGACCGCCACGCGCGCCGCGCGGATCGTCCCGCCGTCCACCTCGAGCCCGACGGCGGCGGAGGCCAGGGCGAACTCGAAGCTCGCCCGGTCGCGGACCTTGAGGTAGTGCGAGCGCCGCGCGGCCGCGCCGGCGGGAATCGTCACGGCCGTGATGAGGTCGCCGGGCTCCAGCACGGTCTCGAGGTGCGGGGCGTCGCCGGGCACCCGGTGCAGCCGCTCCACCGGGATCGTGCGCTCGCCGCGCGTACCGTCGATGTGCACGTCGGCATCGAGCGCGACGAGCGCGACGGCGAGATCGCCGGGATATGTCGCGATGCAGTGCACGCTGCCGCCGAGAATCGCGTTGAGCCGGTTCTCGCCGTCGAGCGCCGGGCAGCCCGTGCCCGGCGCGCGCCGGTTGCACGGTGTCGCGACGTCGCGGAAGTAGAGACAGCGGGTGCGCTGCAGCAGATTGCCGCCGATGCTCGCCATGTTGCGCACCTGCGGCGAGGCGCTGGCCAGCAGCGCCTCGGCCACCATGGGAAACTCGGCCCGGATGCGGGGATCGTCGGCCACGTCGGCCATGCGCGCCAGCGCGCCGAGGCGCGCGCCCTTCGGCCCCACCTCGATGGCCGTCATCGGCAGCCGGTTGATGTCGATCAGCTCGGACGGCGAGCGGACGCCGTCCTGCAGCAGCTGCAGCATGTCGGTGCCGCCCGCGATGAACTCGGCGTCACGTCGCTGGGCCACGTGCCGGATGGCCGCCGGCGCACTCGCCGCCGCTGCGTAGGCGAAGGGCACCATGGGCTCAGGCGGCGCGGTCGGCCGCCTGCCGGATGGCGGCGACGATGTTGGTGTAAGCCCCGCAGCGGCAGAGGTTGCCGCTCATGAACTCGCGGATCTCGTCGTCCGATCCCGTGCGCCCTTCGCGCAGCAGCGCGACCGCCGACATGATCTGCCCCGGCGTGCAGTAGCCGCACTGCAGGCCGTCGTGCTCCACGAAGGCGGCCTGCACGGGATGGAGCGCGCCGTCGGCCGCCAGCCCCTCGATCGTGACGATCTCGGCGCCCGCCTGCATCGCGGCCAGCGTCAGGCAAGCCTTGATGCGCCGGCCGTCGCGCAGGACGGTGCAGGCGCCGCACTGCCCCAGCTCGCAGCCCTTCTTGGTGCCGGTGAGGTGCAGGTGGTCGCGGAGCGCGTCGAGCAGCGTCGTCCGCGCGTCGAGCGTCAGCGGACGCTCCGCGCCGTTGACGCGGAGGGTGAGCTCGATGTCGCGCCGTGGCCTCGGAAGCTCCATCACGCCGACAGCCGCGCGGCGGTGACGAAGAACGTCGGCGTGCCGTTGACGCCGCCGCGCACGATGTTGGCCGGGTGCCGGCGGAACCCCGGCAGCACCTCGTTGTGGAAGTCGGCGAGCGACAGGGTCATGACTCCCCCCGATGGTGCAACCCGGGTACCGGCCAGATGCGCTCGTGCGCCTTCAGGCGGCATATAGCTGTCGGCCCGCACGTTCCCGTTTGCTCGGCGCGCCGGTTGCACCATGAACGGGCTCGTGGAGCTCCGGGAGACGCTCGACGTCCCCGGACTGGCCGAGAACTGCTGGATCGGCGCCTACTCGGTCGTCTTCGGCATCCTGCGCGTCGCCCTGGCGTTTCGCCTCCGGGGCCAGCGGCGCCAGGACCACATGCCCGTGGCCCGGGCGGCCTGACCGAGGGCGCGCCGGCTCAGCCGGCGCGCTCCGTCCACACGCTCAGGATATCCGCGTGCGCCTTGGCCGCGTTGGCCCGGATCGCGAACGAGATGGCCTCGCGCACCTCGTCCTCGCTGGCTCCGCTGTTCCTGGCACCTGCCAGGTCGCGCTTGGCTCAGTGGGTGTTGCCGACCGCGAGGTTCGCGGCCAGGTAGCAGAGGAACGCGGTCTTGGGATCGAGCGCGCCTTTCTTATACTTCCAGGATGCGATCACCTTCTCTTCGAGCGCCATGCTCGTCTTTCCCTCCTGTTTGGCGTTACTTACCCATGAGGATTTTGGCGATGTCGCCGGGGGCGGTGATCATTGCGTCGTGGCCGGTCTTGACGTCGTGGAACGTCCACTTGCGGTCGTCGCGCAGCCGCTCGGCGAACTGGTCGAACGCGCCCATCGCGGGCTTCGAGCAGTAGACGTACGTACGCTTGAGCTTGTCGCCGCCGGCCGCCGGCAGCGGCTGCTCGAACGTGCCCAGCGGCTGCGGCACCAGGTGCTTGGTGAGCCACTCGGTGTCGCGCTGGCTGGTGACGCCGAACCGCTCGGGCGGAAACGGCGGCAGCTTCCAGCCCTCGCCATGGGCGGAGGCGGCCTCCCGCATCGCGGCCGCACGGTCGCCGACGTAGTCCAGCAGCGACTTGCCGACTTCCGGCACGAACGCGTCGAGGTAGACCAGGTGACCGATCCGCGCGGCGACCCGGGCGGCGGCGCCGGTGATGACGAAGCCGGCGTAAGAGTGGCCGACGAGCGTGACCTGCCGCAGCTCCTCCGCCTCGAGCATCGCGACCAGATCCTGGATGTGCAGCTCGAGATCGACCTCGGGCCGCGCCAGGTGGGCGCGCTCGCCGAGACCGGTCAAGGTCGGTGTGTAGACCTCGTGGCCGGCGTCGCGCAGCAGGCGGGCCACCTTGGCCCAGCACCAGCCGCCGTGCCAGGCGCCATGAACGAGGACGAACTTCTCGATCGCCATGCTCCTCCTCTCAGTATCCGGCCGCCGAGGCGGCGCTGTACTGCTCGCACCCGGCCTCCAGGCCGCGCGCGGTCAGCCGGATCGCCACCGGGCGCGCGAAGTTCAACGTGGAGTACGACTCGTCCTTGGGCGCGACCGTGTGGCCCTTCTTGGCCAGCCCCGCCAGCGCCTTGTCCCCGACCCGCGTGCTCACCAGGACCTCGGCGCCCTCGGTGTGGACGCGCGGCGCCTCGACGGCGGCCTGGGCCGTCGCCCTGCCGTCGACGAGGTTGGCGATCACCTGGGGGATCGCCGAGATGATGCCGCGGCCGCCGGGGGCGCCCACGGTGAAGGCCGGCGCGCCGCGACGGAAGCCGAGCGCGGGCACCATGTTGACGAGGCCGCGCTTGCCGGAGGCGACGGAGTTGGCCTTGCCCGGCTCGGGGTCGAACCAGATCATCCCGTTGTTCAGCAGGATGCCGGTGCCGGGCACGACCACGCGCGAGCCCCACAGCGACACCGCCGTGTTGGTGAGCGACACCATGTTGCGCTGCTTGTCGACGACTGACAGATGCGTCGTGCACTCCTCGCTCGCGCGCGGGGGCTTCGTGCGCCCCGGCTTGCTGCGCCGGATCTCCGCGGCGGCGCCGCGCGCGTGCTCCGTGGAGACGAGGCGCTCCCACGGCGCCTTCACCATCGCGGGATCGCCCAGGTACTCGAAGCGATCGCGGAAGCCCCGCGCGATGGCGCTGGCGCGCAGGTGCAGACCCTCCACGCTCTGCCAGCCGACGCGCGCGGACGCGAACTGCCCCAGGATGTTCAGGATCTCGAGCGCGGTGACGCCGCCCGTCGCGCCCGGCGAGAAGGCCAGGTCCACGTCGCGATAACGCCCGTGCAGCGCCGGCTCCACGATGACGCGGTAGCCGGCCAGGTCCTCGCGCCGGATGAGGCCGGCGTGGGCGGCCATGTCGTCCACGATGGCCTGCGCGATGGCGCCGCGATAGAACGCGTCCGGCCCGTCCTTGGCGATCAGCTCCAGGCTGCGCGCGAGATCGGGATAGCGCACGCGATCTGCCGCGAGCATGCCCGCCGGCCGATGGATCCACGCGCCGTCGCGCAGGTAATTCTTCGCCGTCACCGGGTACGCCGAGAGCTCCTGCACGAACTTGGCGTGGTTGAGGGCGAGATACCAGTCGGTCTCGAAGCCGTCGCGGGCCAGCGCGATGGCCGGGGCCAAGACGTCGCGCAACGTCATCGTGCCGTAGCGCTCCAGGGCCAGGGACAGGCCGGCGACGGACCCGGGCACGGCGACGGCGCGGTGGCCGTGCTCGTTGGCGGCATTCTCCGTGCGCGGCCACGCGAAGAGGCCGTCCGAGACGCCGCCGACGATCTTGTAGATCGTCTCGTGCGCGGCCAGGGGGGCCACGCCGTTGAAGTTGAGCGCGACGGTCTCGCCGCGCTTGGCCAGGTGGACGAGCATCGTGCCGGAGCCGGCGATGGTGGACATGAACGGCTCCACCACCGTCATCGCGAAGGCGGTGGCCACGGCGGCGTCCACGGCGTTGCCGCCGCGGGCGAGGATGGCGGCGCCCACCTCGGCGCCGCGCGGATGCTCGGCGGCCACCATGGCGTGGGCGGCGAGCGGCGTGTGCTTGGTGACGACGACACGTGAGCGGATCATGGGGCCTCCGGAGTTACTTGGGTGGGGCGACGTACTGCGTGATGTCGACGAGACGCGGACCGGCGAAGAACAGGTTCCACCCGAGCGGGTAGATCCACACCTCGGTGGCGTTGCCCTGGATGGCCGGCCAGTAGCGGCGCGCGAGCTGCTGCATGTGGTTCTGGTCCAGGCTGACCGCCATGGGGGCGTCGAGCAGGATGAGGATCTGGTCCTTGTCCATGCCGACGGCGGACTGGCGCAGGAAGCGGAAGGTGGAGACGTCAAGGGCGTTGGCCTTCTCGGGATGCTCGCGCAGGTAGGCGCCGATCCGCTGCTCGATCTGCTCGTCCCACTGCCGCCGCTCCTCGAAGCTCGGCTCGCGCCCGTTCTGCGTGAGCATGCGCAGGTTGAACATCTGCTGCGCGGTCGGCCCCTGCGTGCTGCGCTGCTCGACCTCGCGCTGCTTGGCCAGGAACCCGCACGCGCCGAGCAGGAGGACGCACGCGACGACGAGCGGGGCGAGTATCGGGAGGACACACCGGGCGCCGGGCCGAGACGTCACGCGCGCCAGCATAACAGACCCCCCGGCTACGCCGGCAACGCTGCCGGCCGGGTCACTCGAGGATGGGCGCCCGGTCCGGCCGGTCGCGGGCGGCGAGGTACAAGCGCACCGTCTCGCCGTGGTCGAAGGCCAGCGAGTCGAGCGCGGGCAGCCGCTCGATCGGGATCCATTCCACGGCCGTCGACTCCGAATCGGGCGTGCCCACCTGCGCGAGCGGCTCGATCACGAATTCGACCGCGACGTTCTGCCGATCCTCCCTCGGCCGGTCCGGGCGCGAGTTGATGCGGAACAGCCGGCGGACTTCACCCGTCCAGCCTGTTTCCTCCCGCAGCTCGCGGAGAACGCCGTCGACGAGCCGCTCGTCGCGGTCCAGGAACCCGCCCGGCAAGCCCCACCTGCCGCCCTCGCTGAGATGCGGCGCCCGCCGCACGAGCAGGAGCGCGCCCACCCGCTCGACGATGGCGTGCACGACCACGTGCCGCAGCCGCGCGGCGTGTCCGTCCTCGAACGTGCAGGTGATCATATCAGCGCGCTCTCGAGGACGATGCCGCGGTCGACGACCTTGGCGGCCTGCGCCAGCATGCGGCTCACGGCCACCGGGATCTCCGCGCTGTCGGCGAGCTGGCGCAGGAGATCGATGAGCCGTCGCATCGCGCGGATGAGGTCGCCCTCGTGGCCGCCGAACGAGCCCTCGACGATGCCCGACCAGTCGTCGTCGCCGGAGGCCCAGCGGTAGATGGCGGGCATGAAGCCGGGCTGCACGCTGATCGGCATGGCCAGGTGCCGCGCGCGCTGGGCCTGGAACACGGCATCGGCGATGGCGATGAGCCCGTCGATCTTGCGGCGGAGCTTGTTGTTCCGCTTCAGGAAGTTGCGGGCGATCATCGGCTCGCCCGAGCGCGACTCCTCGAGCAGCGCCGAGCAAAGCGCGGCGGCCTCGGCGACGGTGGCGTCGTCGAAGAGGCGGCGCCAGACGGCTTCGGCCACCAGCAGCTCGTTGTCGTGGCGCAGGCCGGCGATGACGCGCCCCTTCGGCTGCAGCTCGCGGCCGTGCAGCGCGCCGAACTGCTCGAGCACCTCCACGACCGCCAAGAACTCCTGCCAGTACGCGCCGCGCACGGCTTCCAGCCCAGAGCGCTTCTGGCGCAGGCGCTCCTCCAGGCGCTCGATCTCGCGCGAGGCGCGATCGCACGCCGCGGTGGCACCCCACGGGCAGCGATGACACTCGATCGCCGTCAGCGTGGCCTCGGGGCCGTGCGTGCGCTCCTGCTCCATGAGCTGCGCCGGGTCGAGGGCGGCGAGCTGCTCGGTGAGGATGCGCAGGCCGCGGCCGTCGTGGCGGCCGTCGCCCCGCCCCTGCGAGGATTGAATGAGATCCCTCGGCACGTGCAGCGGCGGCGTGGCCCAGAAGATCCGCTTGAGGAGCCCGCTCTTGAGCCGCACCACCGCGCCGTGCGGCAGCAGCGCGTCGAAGAGCACGCGATGGCCGCGGATGGCGTGCACGCGCAGGATCATGGCCAGGCTGGGCGCGCCCTTGCGGCGCACGAGCGCAAGCCGTCCGGGCTCGGCCTCCACCGGCGAGCGCTCGCCGCGGCGGCCGCCGCCCCGCCCCGCCGCGTGGCGCCGCGCGTCCGCCTCCTGCCGCGCACGCCGATAGCGGCCGATGCGCGAGAAGTCGCCGCACGGGGCCTCGTAGCGCCGCGCCTCGGCCAGCGCCGTCTCCAGGCCCTGGACCTCCTGCTCCATCTCGCGGATGCGCTTGAGATTCTGGTACTGGCCAAACGACGACTCGATGCGCTTGCGAATGACGTCCGGCTCGGCGCCGGTGGCGATGAGCGCGGCCGCCGAGCCGTAGCCCAGCTTGAAGCGGCTCTCGATCGGCTCCGGCGAGCCGTCGACGACCTT
This sequence comes from Candidatus Rokuibacteriota bacterium, assembly GCA_003220265.1. GTDB lineage: Bacteria > Methylomirabilota > Methylomirabilia > Rokubacteriales > CSP1-6 > AR5. The sequence goes on from QHRW01000122.1 coordinate 45,973, forward strand.
GAGCACGTCCTCCAGGCCGTCGCGCGCGTCGAGCGCGATCACGCACTGCCCCTCGGGGTCGATGCCCCGGCGGCCCGCGCGGCCGGCCATCTGCGTGAGCTCGTTGTGCGTGAGCGAGCGGAAGCCGCGATCGGTCCGCTTGGTGAGCCCCTGCAGCACGACGGCGCGCGCCGGCATATGGATGCCGAGCGACATCGTCTCGGTGGCGAACACGACCTTGCAGAGGCCCCGCTCGAACAAAGTCTCGATGAGGCGCTTCAGGCCCGGCAGGATGCCGGCGTGGTGCAGCGCCACGCCCAGGCGCAGGCCGCGGAACACCGACTGGCTCAGCGTGGACTCGCCGAGCGCCGGCTGGTCGGCCAGCGCGCTCGCGATGGACTCGTCGACCTCCTGCCGCTGCTCGCGCGTGATGAGCGGCTTGCCCTCCGTGAGCACGTCCTCCAGCGCGCGCTCGCAGCCCGCGCGGCTGAAGATGAAGTAGATGGCGGGCAGCCAGCGCTTCTGCTCGAGCGCCTCGATCATCGTGGTCGGATCGACGACCCGCCGGGTGTACCAGCGCGTGCGCTCGTGGGGATCGGACCCGCGCGGCTCGTCGCCCACCACGTGCGCGCGGCCGCGGCGCACCTCGGCGATGTCGTGCACGTCGCCGGCCAGGTCGGCGATGAAGTAGTGCAGCGGCACCGGCCGGTGCGGGTGGTAGATCGGCACGATCGGCCGGTGGACGATCGAGATCCAGTCGGCGATCTCCTTCACGTTGGCCACCGTGGCCGACAGCCCCACCAGCAGCGCCTCGCGCGGGGCGGAGACGATGATCTCCTCCCACACGGTGCCGCGGCCTTCGTCGCCCATGTAGTGGCACTCGTCGAGCACGATGTACTTGAGGTTCTCGAGCCCGCTGCCGTAGAGCGCGTTGCGCAGGATCTCCGTCGTCATGACCAGGACGGGCGCGTGCGGATTGACCTTCACGTCGCCGGTGAGGATGCCGACCTTGTCCTCGCCGTAGGCGCGCGTGAAGTCGCCGAACTTCTGGTTGCTGAGCGCCTTGAGCGGCGTGGTGTAGGCGATGCGCCGGCCGCTCTCGAGCGCCTGCTGGATGGCGAACTCGGCCACCAGCGTCTTGCCGGCGCCCGTCGGCGCGGAGACGATCACCGATTGATCGGCGGCGATCGCGCGGACGGCCTCGAGCTGGAAGTCGTCGAGGGGGAAGGGATAACGGGCGCGAAAGCGCTCCACGGCGTCCATCCTGTCCACGGTACCACGCGGCCGACGGCCACCCTGTATCGTAGAATCCGGGTCGGAGCGTCACGAATGGCGATCAGACGCGCGCTCATCACCGTCATCCTGGCGCCGACGACGATCGTGGAGCCGGACATCGTCTTCGTCGGGACACCGCCGCGTCGCTCGCTCCGTTCCCCGACCTCGCGCTCGTCCCCGACTCGCTGTGGCCGTCGTCCTGATCCTCGCCCACGGCACACCGGCGTCGGGTAGCATAAGGGCCCGGGAGGAGCCGGCGTGATCGTCTACCAGATCGGCGTGACCACCGTCGACGACTACGTGAGCAAGCGCGAGCCGCACCGCCGGCATCACATCGAGCGGCTGCAGGGCCTGCGCGCGGCCGGCATCTGCCTGGGCGGAGGCCCCTCGGTGGACGGGCGCACCGCCGACATCATCTACCGGCTGCAGCAGCCGGGACAGATCAAGCACGCCATGGAAGAGGATCCCTACTGGCTGGGCGGCGTGTGGACGCGCTACGAGCCCCGCTCGTTCACGCAGTTCGTCGAGCCGTGGGAGATGATCCCGGTGGTGCTCGACGGCACCCGGCGCGCGACGATCGTGGAGGGCCCGGTCGTCCAGCACGACATGGCGCAGTTCGCGCTCATCGAGCTGCGCGGCGCCGGGCGCGTGCACCTGGGCGGCTTCTTCGAGGACGGGCAGACGTGGGCGCTGGTCAAGACGGCCGACGCCGACGAGGCCCGCGGCTGGTTCGCCGACACCGGCTTCTGGAAGACCGACGCGCTCACCACCCGTCCCCTGCTGCACGTTCTATAAAGGAGGCGTCGTGCCGGCCGAACTACGGCCCGTCATTGGATTGGTCACGATCGGGCAATCGCCACGCGTGGACATCGTCCCCGAGATGGCCGCCGTCATCGGCCCCGATGTCGAGGTCCGGGAGGCGGGCGCGCTGGACGGGCTGAGCCGCGCGGAGATCGCCGCGCTCGCGCCCACGGGCGACGACGAGATCCTCGTCACGCGCCTGGGCAACGGCACTGCCGTCTTCCTCGGCAAGCAGAAGATCGTCGGCCACGTCGAGACGCGCATCGCCGCGCTGGAGCGCGGCGGCGCCACGCTGACGGCGCTGCTGTGCACGGGCGCCTTTCCTCCGCTGCGCGCGACACGGGCGCTCATCCAGCCGCAGCCGGTGCTCCTGGGGACGCTGCGCGGCATGCGCTGGCCCGGCCGCCTGGGCGTGCTGACGCCGTCGGTGCCGCACGTCCCCCAGACCGAGGCGCGCTGGCGCCGAGACGGCTTCGATCCGGTCGTGATCCCCCTCTCGCCGTACGAGCACGAGGACGCCGCCGCCCTCGCGCGTGTGGCCGCCGCGCTCCGCCAGGCGGAGGCGGGACTGGTGGTGCTGGATTGCATGGGGTTCAACCGCAAGACGCGCGACGAGCTGCGCGCGCTCACCGGCGCGCCCGTGCTGCTCGCCAACCTGCTCGTGGCCCGCGTCGTCGCCGAGCTGTGCGGCGCCTGACGCGGCCCTGCTTCGAAAGGAGACTGGCATGACGTCATTTCGTGTGCTCGGAGTCGGCCTCGCCCTCGTGTGGCTCGTGACCGCCGCGGTCACCGGCGTGGAGCTTGCCGGCGCCGACGAGACGTGCAACTCGCCCTACATCGCCAAGCTGATCAAGGGTCAGGAAGACTACGTCTATGTGTGGACGCTCGGCGTGGACGGCGTCGGCGACGGCTCCGACAAGCTCGTCACGATCGACGTCAACCCGAAGTCGAAGCGCTATGGCACGGTGGTGGGCGCCGTCTCCGTCGGCGGCCGCGGCGAGGCGCACCACATGGGCCTCACGGACGACCGCCGCTTCATCTGGGCCGGTGGCCTCGCCGAGCCGAAGATCTACGTGTTCGACATCGCCACCGATCCCGCCCAGCCCAAGCTCGTGCGGACCATCGGCGACATGGCCGAGCGCACGGGCTACCTCGGACCGCACACCTACTACGCGCTGCCCGGCCGCATGCTGGTGCAGGCGCTCTCCAACACGAAGGACAAGGGCGGCGTCACCGGCATCGCCCTCTACAACAACAAGGGGGACTTCGTCACGTCCTACCCGATGCCGACCACCAACGGCGGCGACGGCTACGGCTACGACCTCGCCGTGAATCCGCGCAAGAACGTCCTGCTCACCTCGAGCTTCACCGGCTACGACAATTACATGCGGCCGCTGGGCGACGTGGTGAAGGACCCCGAGGCGATGAAGAAGTTCGGCAACACCATGGTGGCCTGGGACCTCAAGACCATGAAGCCGCGCAAGATCTTCGCGGTGCCCGGCGCGCCGCTGGAGATTCGCTGGTCGCCGAAGGCCGGCGACAACTGGGCGATCACCGCGGCCGCGCTCACCTCCAAGCTGTGGCTCGTCAAGGAGGACAAGGGCGAGTGGCAAGCGAAAGAAGTCGGTACCATCGCGGACCCCGCCAAGATCCCGCTGCCCGTCGACATCAGCATCACGCGCGACGGCAAGGGCCTGTGGGTCAACACGTTCATGGACGGCACCACGCGCTACTTCGACCTCAGCACGCCGGAGGCGCCGAAGGAGACGTACAGCAAGGTCACCGGCAAGCAGGTCAACATGATCTCGCAGAGCTGGGACGGCAAGCGCGTCTACATCACCTCGTCGCTGCTGGCCAACTGGGACAAGGGCGGCGCCGACAACGAGCAGTTCCTGCGCGGCTTCGCCTGGGATGGTAAGGAGCTGAAGCAGGTCTTCGAGGTGGACTTCACCAAGGAGAAGCTCGGACGAGCTCACCACATGAAGCTCGGGTCGAAGTCGCTCAAGTCGTCGTGAGGCGCGCGGGCGCGGCGGCGCTGCTGCTCTGGCTCGCCGCCGCCCCCGCCCGCGCTCACGAGCCGGCCGGGCCGCCGCTGTCGTTCGAGCCGCCGGCGCCCGGCACGTACACGCTCCAGCGCATCATGGCGGCGCCGGATGGCGAGGTGCTCGACCTCGACGGTCGCGCGCAGCGGCTGGCACGGTTCACTCACGAGCGCATCACGCTGCTGGCACTGATCTACACGACGTGCGTCGATCCCGAGGGCTGTCCCCGCACGCTGCCCGTGTTCGACGCCGTCCGGCGCGCCGTCGGCGACAGCGCGCGGCTGCGCGAGCGCGTGCGGCTGGTCACGCTCTCCTTCGATCCCGAGCGCGACACGCCGGCCGCGATGCGCGGCTACGCCGGCCGCCGCGCCACTCCCGGCCGTGTGCCGTGGGTGTTCCTCACCACGCGCTCGCCCGCCGCCGTGGCCCCGCTGCTCGACGGGTTCGGGCAGGACGTGCGCGCCACCACGTCGCGCGGCCACGGCGCGCCGCAGCGCGAGATCTCCCACGTGCTCAAGGTCTTCCTGCTCGACCCCGCCGGCGTCGTGCGGGAGATCTACGACTCCACGTTCCTGCACCCGCGCACGGTGCTGAACGACGTCGAGACCCTGCTGCAGGAGCGCTGAAAGCGTGCTCGCGGACGCGCTGACCCTCGTGGTCACGTGGGCCGTCTACCTCGCGGTCCTCGGCGCCGCCGCCTACGTCGTCACCTGGCCGCTGCTGTGGGGCGTGAGCCGGCTGCGCTCGACGCCCGGCCGCACGCGCGGGTGGCGACCCTGGCTGGCCTGGGTCCTCGCCGCCGCCTTCGCCGCCCTCGCCGCGCTGCCGCTCTACGCCAACGTGGAGCGGCGCGCGCGAGTGGCCAAGGCGCAGGGGGACGTGCTGCTGCTCGGCAAGGCGCTGGCCGTGTACGCCGCGCATTGCGGCGGGCCGCCGGCGGCCGGCGCCGACGGCACCGACTGTCCCGTGGCCACCACGCCCCAGACCGGCGCCGTGCCGCGCGCGCTCCTCACGGCGCAGCGGAGCGCGCGCGGCCTCCAGGCCCGAGCGGCCCTCGAGTTCATCCGCGGCTGCCGCGCGGCTGGTCGGGCGTCGGCGGCGTGTATGCGTACGTCGTCGAGGCCGAGCGCGGCCCGCGCGTGTGCGCCGCCGGCGACGGCGTGGTCGCGGACTCGCGCGGCGCCGCCACCTGTCCCTGAGCGCGCGCGCCCCGCGTCGGGCGTGGCGGCTTGACTGAATGAACGATTCAGTTATTATTTCGGCCATGAGGCGCCGGCCGCCGCAGGGGCTCGACCAGCTCGTCACCGCTGCCATGCGCGTCTTCGCCGAGAAGGGCTACCGGCGGGCCCAGATGTCCGACGTGGCCCGCGCGATGGGCGTGGCGCCCGGCACCCTCTACGGCTACGTCGCCGGCAAGGAGGCGCTCTTCCACCTGGTCGTGGACCGCGCGTTCTCCGGCAACGGTCGCGCGCCCGTGCCGGGCCTGCCCGTGCCCACTCCCCCGCCGGGCGCCACGCTGGCCCGGCTGCGCGAGCGGATGACCGCCGACAGCGTCCTGCCCGCGCTCGACGCCGCCCTCCGCCGGGCGCGCCCCGCTGATCCGCGCGCGGAGGTGGAGGCGGTCGTGACCGCCCTCTACGACCGCATCGCCGGCGCGTGGCAGGGCATCGTCGTCCTCGAGACGTCCGCGCTCGAGTGGCCGGAGCTGGCGCAGGTCTTCTACGCCGACGTCCGGGGCCGCCTGCTGCAAAAGCTGGAGCGCTACATCAAGCGCCGGATGGACGCGGGCGTCTTCCAGGGAGTGCCGAGCGCCGCGGGCGCCGCGCGCTTCGTGCTGGAGACGGTCGCCTGGTTCGCGATGCACCGGCACCGCGACCGCCACGGCGGCCTCGACGACCGCGCCGCGCGACAGACCACCCTCACCCTCGTCACCCGCGCGTTCGTCCCGGCCCGCGGCCGGCATGCGCGCCGAAAGGAGTCACGACGTCGATGACCACCACGCCACGGCCCGCTCCGCGCGCCTCCGGGTTCGACTGGGCGGCCACGGGGCTCTCGCTGCTGTTCCTCGGCGGCGTGTACCTCGACGGCTGGGCGCACAGCCACGGCCGCGTCGACGAGACGTTCTTCACGCCCTGGCACGCGGTGCTCTACTCCGGGTTCTTCGCGATGATGTCGCTGCTGGTGGGCCGCGCGACGTACGGCTTCGTGAAGGGCGCCCGCGGCTGGTCGGTGATGCCCGACGGCTACGCGCTCTCGCTGGCCGGGGTCACGCTGTGGCTCGTCGGCGGGCCGTTCGACCTCGCCTGGCACAGCGTCTTCGGGTTCGAGGCCGACGTCGAGGCGCTGCTGAGCCCCGCGCACGCCCTGCTCGCCCTCGGCGTGGCCTTCATGACGTCGGGCCCGCTGCGCGCGGCGCTGCGGCGTCCGGCCGGCCGCTGGCGTGACGAGGTGCCGATGATGCTGTCGCTGGCGTGCCTCGTCGCCAACCTCACGTTCTTCACGCAGATCGCCCATCCGATCGCCAACCTGTGGGCCGCCGGGCGCGCGACGCACGACATCACGGAGCTCGGCATCGTCAGCATGCTGCTGACCACCGTCATCCTGGTCGCGCCGCTGCTACTCCTCCTGCGCCAGGGCCGGCTGCCCTATGGCGCAGTCACCATCGTCGTCGGCCTCGACTGCATCGCCACGGGATTTCTCTTCGACCACGGCCCCTATCCCCTGGTGCCGGCGCTCTTCATGGTCGCGGCCGCCGTGGCCGGCGACGTCCTGCGGGCGGCGCTGCAACCGTCGCCGGCGCGGCCACGGGCGTTGCGGGGGTTTGCCGGCGCGCTGGCCGTGTTGCTCCAGGCCTCGTACTTCGCGGCGCTGGCGGCGACGGTCGGCATCGGTTATACCGCGCACCTGTGGATCGGGATGGTCGTCTTCGCGGGTATGGTGGGCTGGCTGCTCTCGTACCTCGTCCTGCCGCCGCGCGGCGCCGGCGATCGGCCGGCGGCGTTGTCCGCCGACGCGTGATCCACTAATCCAGGTGGGCTTCGCCGGCGGTCTCCCAGCTCACGCTCGTGACGCTCGGGTGGCGGCCGAGCTGCCGCGCGATTTG
>QHRW01000012.1 GCA_003220265.1 Candidatus Rokuibacteriota bacterium
CTCGGCCGTCAGCATCTTCGCCGCGCACTGCGGCGCCCTGCCGGACCCGGCGAGCAGCGCTGCCACCTGCCCGACGTCCAACGCCGCGCAGGCCGACAAGCCGCTGTCGCCCGCGCTGCTCGTGCAGCAGACGAACGCGCAGAACCAGGTGGGTGGTCCGTTCCTGAATGCGATGCCGACGCTGCCGGCCGGCTGGACGGGCAACGGCACGTCCTACCGCTACGACGCGGGCGCGACGGGCACCTTCCAGATGTGCGCTTCCGGTGACTCGACGGCCGCCAACTCGAACGGCGGCGCCACCTGCCCCTGAGGAGTTTTTCGGTCTGATGGCTGTACTCCCGGCGGCCGGCCTTCCGGCCGCCGGGATCATTTCGGGGAAAGGGCGCTCCTGACCACATGATCGTCATCGCCGCCTTCGTCGTCGCCGGCTTGCTGATCGGCAGCTTCCTGAACGTCGTCATCGCCCGCCTGCCCGAGGGCCGCAGCCTCGTGCGCCCCGGCTCGGCGTGCCCCGGCTGCGGCGCGGCGATCGCCTGGCACGACAACGTCCCCGTCATCTCGTTCCTCGCGCTGCGCGGCCGCTGTCGCGCGTGCGCGATGCTGATCTCGTGGCGCTACCCGCTCGTGGAGGCGGTCACCGGTGCCCTCTTCGGCGCCGCCGCGCTGGCGTTCGGCCCGACGCTGGACGCGGCCGTCGCCTCGGCGCTGCTCGCCGCGCTCGTCGCGATCACGCTGATCGACCTCGAGCGGCAGATCATCCCCGACGCGATCTCGCTGCCCGGCATTCTGGCAGGTCTACTTGCCAATCTGGCGACTGGACGTGTGTCCTGGCTGGACTCGGTACTCGGGATAGTGGTCGGAGGTGGTGTCTTCCTCGCCATCGCGGTGGTCGGTTCCTGGCTAGCCGGTCAGGACGCGATGGGCGGTGGGGACATCAAACTGGCTGCCATGCTCGGGGCATTCCTGGGCTGGAAGGTCTTGTTGTTAAGCCTCTTCGTTTCCGCTATCGGTGGCGGCATTCTCGCCGCACTCCTGATGGGTTCCGGCCTTCGCGGCCGCAAGGACCCACTACCGTTTGGTCCTTTCCTTGCAGCAGGAGGCGCGGTCGGGCTCTTCTGGGGCGAAAGGATGGTGCGGTGGTATCTCAGCGGATTCGGCGGCTCCTGACCGGCGCCCGCGGCTACACGATGGCGGAGCTGATCGTCGTCGTCGCCATCGTCGCGGTCACCATGGGCGTGGCCATTCCACCGCTGTGGACGTACTACCGTTCCGCCGTGCTGCGCGGCGCCGCCGAGCAGACGGTGACGATGCTGAACGGCGCGCGTCAGCTGGCGATCCGGCTGAACACGACGGTCTGCGTCACGATCGACTCGACGGGCATGCAGTATCACGTCGGGACGTGTGGCGCCGCGGCCTGGACCGGCGCCGAAACGGACTCCGCCGGCTATATCCGGCTCAACACCGGTCTCACGCTGAGCGGCACCAACAACCTGTGCTTCAGCTACCTCGGTGCCGGCACTTCCTTGGCGGGACCGTGCACGGCCAACGGGACGCTGACGATCACCCGGAGCCAGGGCGGAACGATCAACGTCGTGATGGCCACGACCGGACGGGTCAAGATCCAGTGATCACGAGCGAGGTGCCAACCATGCTACTCAACGAACGCGGCTTGACGCTGGCCGAGATCCTCGTGGCGATCGCCATCATCGGCCTCGGGCTCATCGGCCTGGCCGTCGTCATCCCCGTCTCGAGCTACGGCGTGCAGGAAGGCAACCAGCTCTCCACGGCGACGTTCCTCGGCGAGCAGATGGTCGAGCGGGCGCGGGCAGCCGCCTGGACCTCGACACCGGCCGTCGACTGCCTCGGCGTGTCGACGGTGGCCATCCCCGAGCCCACGCCCACGGGCGCCACGTGCGTGGGCGCCGCCAATCCCGCCGCCACGCAGTTCCCGGACGAGGCGACCGCGGGTGTCGGCGTCAGCGGCTATCGCCAGTACACCCGGATCGTGCGCGTCACCGACTGCGCCGCCACGCCGTGCGCGGGCGTCACGAGCGGCAGCATGCGGCTCGTCACCGTGACCGTCACGTACACGCCGCTGACGTCGAGCGGCGGGGCATCGACGGTGCCCAAGACGGTCCGGATCGAGTGGCTGGTGGCTCAGAAGTGAAGCGCTTCGTCCGCGACGCCCGCGGCTTCACCCTGGCCGAGCTGTTGATCGTCTGCGCCATCCTCGGCTTCACGATGGCCGCGCTGTTCACGCTGCAGCGGCAGGGCCAGCTCGCCTACCTCACCGGCGCCGCCCGCGTGGAGGTCCAGCAGAACGCCCGGATCGCGCTCGACATGATGATCACCGACATCCGCTCGGCGCTGCCGGCGACGGGCACCACGCAGGTGGTCACGGCCATCGACAACAACTGCTCGACCGGAGCCCCGCCGGCCACCGGCGGCGGCACGTCGATCTCCTTCACCGATCAGGGCGGTGCCGCCGTGGTGTACACGCTGGCGGGCCCTGGTGGTCCCTGCGAAGGGACCACCCTCTGCCTGCGTAAGACCACCACGCCGCCGGTCGGGGCCGCGACGACTGACACCGTCGTGGGCGGCGTGCAGCAGCTGCAGATCTGGTGCTACAACGGCAGCGGGGCGCTCAACAACACGCTGGCGAACATCCGCGAGATTCGCATCCAGATCCGGACCCAGACCGAGCGGGGCGCGGGGACGGGCACCGCCGGCGATCAGCACGCGGTGGCCGAGAGCCGCGTGCGCTTCCGAAACATTTGACCGTGCGCCGCTTCCTCGCCCTCCTGCTGCTGGCCGTCGCGCTAAGCGCCTGCGGCGGCCCCGCGCCTGCGTCCAAGGCCGAGTACGACGCCGTGGCGGAGGCGATGAAGGCCTTCGACAAGGGCGACTGGGTCCTGGCCTCACGTCTGTTGCGGGAGGCGATCGTCAAGCAGCCCGGCGACTTGCGCCTGCACTACTCGCTGGCCGTCGCCGCCACGCACCTCGAGCTGCGCGACGAGGCGATCCGGGAGTTCCAGTGGGTCGTCGCCAACGCCCCCGGCACGCCGGAGGGCCAGGCGGCCCGCAACTGGCTCACCGCGGCTGGCGTCCTCGTGGCCGCCGCGGGCGCCTCCGGCGAGAGCACCGAGGCCGCAAACAACGCGGGCGATCCCGAGCGGGGCAGCAGCTCGGTGCGCGGCCAGGTCTCGTGGACCGATGGCGAACCGCCGGTCAGCCTCACCCGGCTCCAGCTCTTCCTCAAGGGCCTGGACAAGACGCCGACGAAGGACGTCCACATCGTCCAGCGCACCGACGCCGATGGGCGCTTCGCCTTCAGGAACGTGCCCGCCGGCACCTACCGGCTCACCAACCGCATCGCGGGCGAGCCGCTCTGGCGGGTGCGCGTGACCGTGGAGGCCGGTCAGGAAGCCTCCGTGGACCTGACCCCGCAGAACAGCGTGCGCGTGCGGGACGACTTCCCCCCGGATGGCAAGTAGTCACGGATGGGGCGCCGACCCTCTGGGGCTGCGAGTTGGGCGCACCCCCAAGCCTCGTATCGCGGAAAACGTTGGCCGGGAACGACAGGAAACCTATACTACTAACCTAGCGAGTAAAATGACTTGTTAAACAGGCTCTTCCGCAAACAGAGCGACAGTTTTGGCCTGGATATCGGGTCCAGCGCGGTCAAGGTAGTCCAGATCCGCAACAACACCGTGACTGGGTTCGGGATGGTCTCCCTGCCGAACGACACGGTCACCGATGGGGCCATCAATGACCCCCAGACGGTGGCCGACGCGATCAAGGAAGCCGTGGGCAAGGCGGGCGTGAAGGGCAACGAGGCGGTCATCTCCATCTGCGGCCGCGAGCTGATCATCAAGAAGATCCAGATCCCCGAGGTGCCCCCGAAGGAAATCGACGACGTCGTGCGGCTCGAGGCGGAGCACCACATTCCGTTCGCCATCGACGAGGTGTTCATCGACCACCACACGGTCGGCAAGGCCAACGGCCAGCTCGACCTCATCCTGGTGGCCGTGAAGAAGGCGAAGGTGACGGACTACATGTCCGTCGTCGAGCAGGCCGGCTTCAATCCCTCGATCGTCGACGTGGACGGCTTCGCGCTGGGCAATCAGTTCGAGGCGAACTTCCCCGGCGGAGACGACGAGGCGGTGGCGCTCATCGACATCGGCGCCTCCATCATGAAGACCAACGTGCTGCGCAAGGGCGCCACGATCTTCGCGCGCGACATTCCGTTCGGCGGCAACAACTACACGCAGGCCATCGCGCAACGGCTCAGCATCGCCTTCGAGCAGGCGGAAGCGGCGAAGGTCGGCAAGGACGTCGGCGTCAAGTGGGAGACGCTGGTGCCGCCGCTGGAGGCCGTCTCGCGTGATCTCTCGCTCGAGGTGCAGCGCACGTTCGACTACTTCGCCTCGACGGCCGAGTCCGAGCGCATCGGCAAGATCGTGCTGGCCGGCGGCTGCGCGCAGCTGCCCGGCCTCAACGAGTACCTGTCGTCCAACTGGGGCATCCCCGTGGAGCTGGCCCGCCCCTTCGAGCGCATCGAGGTGGCGTCGGCCTACGAAGAGGACGTCACCGCGCAGGCCCCGGCAAGTGATCCGGATCAACCTCGCCCCGGTCGAAGCGCGTCGCCGCGGGCCGGCCTTCTCGCTGTCGCTGCCGCCGCTCAACCTCGGCGTCGTGTTCGCGATCGTCTACGTGGCCACGGTCGGCGGGATCGGCGTCTACTGGTGGAGCCTGGTGGCCGAGGAGACGCGCATCGCCGCCGAAGTGGATCGCCTCGCCCGCGAGCTGCAGTCGCTGAAGGCCACGCTGGGCGCCGGCGCCAACGTCAAGGGCCAGCTCGGCGAGGTCAAGCGGCGGGTGGACATCCTGGAGGAGCTCACCCGCGGCCAGGGCCGATCCATCGCCCTCCTCGACGCGTTCGCCGACACCGTGCCCACCGACCTCTGGATCACCGGCCTCGAGCAACGGGACGCCCAGTTGAAGCTCAACGGCACCGCGTTCTCCACTACCGCGGTCTCCGACTTCATGTCCAACCTCAAGGCCAGCGGCAAGTTCAAGGACGTCGACATCGTCGTCTCGCGCCAGGCCATCGACAAAACGCCGAGCCTCGTGACGTTCGAAGTCACGTGCAAGTTCGAGATCTGACATGGCCCTGCCGCCGCCGATCCAGAACTTCATCGACGGGCCCAAGCTCCCCAAGGTCGTCCTCGGTCTGGTCGGCGTCGTCGCCATCGCAGCGGTCAGCTACTTCCTGCTCCTCTCGCCGGTGCAGGTGCGCATCGACGCGCTGGTGGTGAAGCGCACGCAGGTCACCGCCGAGGTGAACACGGCGCGGGCCCAGGTCGCCGAGCTTGAGCGCTTCCGGCGCGAGATCGCCGAGCTGGAGAAGCGGCTCGCCCTGCTGAAGGACCGGCTGCCCTCCGAGAAGGAGACGCCGACGCTCTACCGCGCGGTCTCGACGGCGGCCGAGCAGTCGGGGTTGGGCGTCTCGCTGTTCCAGCCCAAGCCGGCGGTGCCCAAAGACGTGGTGAACGAGATCCCGATCACCATCACCGCGCAGGGCAGCTACCACCAGCTCGCCAAGTTCTTCGAGCGGGTGGCCGGCCTGCCGCGGCTCGTGAACGTCAACGAGTTCAAGATGACGGGACTCACGAAGTCGAAGGACTCCATGAAAGCCGACCTCACGCTAGCGACGTACATGTACCGCACCACGCCGCCGCCGCCGCCGGCCAAGCCGGGCGCGGCGCCGGCCAAGCCGACGGCCTCGCTGCCGTCCTCGGACGGGCGTTCGTGAAGCCGATCGTCGCGCTGGCCGGGCTCAGCGTCCTCTGCACCGCGCTGGTGGCGTGCGGTGCCGCGCCGCTGCCGCCGAAGCCTGTGACCGCGGCGCCCACAGCACCGGCCCCGGCCCCGAAGCCCGCGGCCGCGCCAGCGCCGACGCCGGCACCGCCGGCGGCGCAGGGCGCCGCGCCCACTGCGCAGGGCGCCCCGCCCACAGGGCAGAGCGCCACGGGCACGGGGCAGCCGGCCCCGGGCACGGCACAGCCGGCCCCAGGCACGGCACAGCCAGCCCCGTTCGTCACGATGCCGCCCGTCCCCCAGGCTTCCGGCACCGCCTACGATCCCAAGGGCCGGCGCGATCCGTTTCAGGCGCTGGACCTGATCGGTGGGCCGAGGGGCCTCGATGTCTCGACGACGAAGCTGACGGGGATCGTGCGGAGTGCGCGAACCACGCTCGCGCTCATCGAAACCTCCGACGGCATCGGCTACATCCTGAGGCCGGGCGACACACTCGGCGACGGTCGCCTGCTGGAAATCGCCGTCGACAGCGTCGTCTTCGCCGTCGGCGCCAAGCCGGGGTTTCCCACTAACCGCGTGGTCCTCAAACTGGCGGTCAACTAAATGACAGATCGACGGCTGGGGTTCGCGCGGCAATCGTTCGGGATTGCGCTGTCCGTGCTGCTCACGACGGGAGCGGTGGCTGGCGCGCAGGCCGCGTCCGACGTGCGACTCCAGGACGTCACCGTCACCACGCAGCCGGACTCGGTGACGATCATCGTGAAGACGTCGGGCGAGGCGAAGTACCAGGCCGAGCTGATGGACCGTCCCAACCGGCTCGTCATCGACTTCGAGAACACGACCTACGGCTGGCGCAAGACGCCGCTGGCGGTGGGCCCGGAGCCCGTCAAGCAGGTGCGTGGCAGCCAGTACAAGAAGGACGTGGCGCGCCTGGTGATCGAGCTCACGCGCAAGGTCGGCTACGCGATCCGCGAGGAGAGCGACGGGCTGGCGATCGTCATCCCCACGACGGCCATCACCGCCCGCGCGAACGAGCCCGCGCCGGAGCCGGCCAAGAAGGCGGAGGCGGCCAAGCCCGCGCCCGCCGCGCCGGCGCCCAGGGCCGCCGCCAAGCTGACCACCCCGTCGCCGTCGGCGGCGCCGAGGTCGCCCGCCGGCGCGCCGAAGCCGCCGGCCGCCGTCGCCGAGACCGCGCCGTCCGACCCCACGCGCATCGCGCAGGTGCCGACGCCCGCGCAGGCCCCGCCGCCGGCGCCGGCCGCGCCCCCGTCTCCCGCGCAGGTGCCGCAGCCCGCGCCCACGGCTCCGGCCGCGCCACCCGCCGCCGTCGCGCCGACGCCGGTGGCGCTGCCTCCGGTCACCAACGGCTCGCGGCTGATCTCGCTCGACTTCAAGGACGCCGACGTGGTCAACCTCCTGCGCATCCTCGCCGCCGAGAGCGGCCGCAACGTCGTCATCGGTGAGGACGTGAAGGGCAAGATGTCGATCACGCTGCGCAACGTGCCGTGGGACCTGGCGCTCGACACCATCATGGAGGCCCGCGGCCTCGTGAAGGTCGAGCGCGACAACGTCCTGCGCATCGTGAGCTCGGACCAGCTCGCCAAGGAGCGCGAGTCGCGCGCCAAGCTCGAAGAGGCCAAGGTCAAGTCGGAGACGGAGATCCGCACCAAGCTGGCCGAGGCCAAGCTGAAGGAGCAGGAGGCGGCGGCCCGCCAGCTCGCCGCCGAGCAGGCGGCCGCCGAGCAGGCCGCGCGCGGCCCGCTCAAGGAAGAGACGATCCGGCTCTCGTACGCCGATCCCGAGGAAGTCGCCCGCACGCTTGAGGGCATCCTGGGCCTCCAGGGCGGCAGCGCGCCGGCCGCGCCGACGTCGGGCCCGGGCGTGATCCCGGCGCCGCCGTTCTCGCAGCTCTTCGGCCCCGGCCAGGTGCCGACCGGGCCGCCTCCGTCGCCGTCGTTGGAGGTGCTGGCCAAGGGCATCACCATCAAGGCGCACAAGCCGACGAACTCCCTCTTCATCCGCCACTACGCGGCGGACCTGGAGCGCATCAAGGCCCTCATCCGCGACAAGCTGGACATCCCGCTGCCGCAGGTGAAGATCGAGGCGCGCATGGAGATCCTGGCGCGCAACGATCTCTTCGCCCTCGGTGTCCAGTGGGGCGGCGGCGGCGTGGCAACGAACAACCAGGGGACGCTGGTTGGCCGCGGCTTCACGAGCTCGGCCGGCAACACGACGGGCAGCGGCGGCATCGGCGCCACCGGCCTGGGCAATCTCCCGAACTCGAATCTGATGATCGGCACGCCCACGGGCCAGGTGTTGCCCGTGAGCGCCACGACCGGCCTGGCCCAGGGCGGCAACCTGATCAACCTGCCGATCGGCTCGATCCTGCCCGGCGTGGTCACGGCCGGCACGGCGGGCATCGCGTTCGGCATCGTCGGCAGCCGCCTGAACCTCAACCTCGCGCTCGAAGCGCTGCGCAGCGAGGGCAAGACGCGCACGCTGGCTCGTCCCGAGATCGTCACCGTCGAGAACAACAAGGCGACGATCTCGCTGGGTGAAGAAATCCCGTACGCGACCGTCAGCTCGGCCGGCACCCAGATCCAGTTCAAGGAGGCCGTGCTCAAGCTGGAAGTGACGCCGACGGTGGTGCGCGAGGGCGACACCAACCGCATCAAGATGTCGGTGCTGGTCGAGAACAACTCGCGCGGCGCCACCGTCGACCTCGGCGCCAGCGGCGGCCAGCCGCCCGCCATCAACAAGCGCAAGGCGGAGACGCAGGTCCTCATCAAGGAGGGCGAGCGGCTCGTCATCGGCGGCGTGACGAACAGCGAGAGCGAGGAAGCGGTCCGCAGGGTGCCGCTGATGGGCGACATCCCGCTGCTGGGCTGGCTCTTCAAGCAGCGCGGC
Source organism: Candidatus Rokuibacteriota bacterium (assembly GCA_003220265.1). Classification (GTDB taxonomy): domain Bacteria; phylum Methylomirabilota; class Methylomirabilia; order Rokubacteriales; family CSP1-6; genus AR5. The sequence continues at coordinate 8,728 of QHRW01000012.1, forward strand.
GACCGCAACGTCTCCACCGAGCTGGTCGTCTTCATCACCCCGTCGATCATCCGGCGGGACGCCGCCACCGCGTCGGTCCCGAACACGATTCCCCAGCGGTAATGAGCCCGCGCCTCCTCGTTCGGACCGCGGCAGCCGGCCGCAGTCCGGGCGCCGGAACGGCGCTTCGTAGCGCCGCAACACTCCCGATCGATCCGAGCCGCCGGTAGCGGCCGGGCTGGTTCTTGATGATCGTCCCCGTCAATCTCGGCAGCCATTCCTACTCGATCGTCGTCGAGCCGGGCGCGCTCGCCACGGTCGGCGAGCGCCTGCGCGCGCTCGGCGTCGGCCGGCGGGCCGCGCTGGTGACGGACGCCGGCATCCTGCGCCTGCACGGCGGCGCCGTGGCCGCGGGCCTGGAGCGCGCCGGCTTCACGGTGACAGTGATCGAGGTGCCCGAGGGGGAGACGGCCAAGACGCTGGCGGTCGCCGAGCACTGCTGGGACCGCCTGCTGGCGGCCGGTCTCGACCGCACCTCGACCGTGTTGGGCCTCGGCGGCGGCGCCGTCGGCGATCTCGCCGGCTTCGTGGCCGCCACCTACATGCGCGGCATGAACTTCGTCACGCTGCCGACGACGATCCTGGCCCAGGTCGACGCCGCCATCGGCGGCAAGACGGCGATCGACCATCCGAAGGCGAAGAACCTGATCGGCGCGTTCCACCAGCCGCGGCTGGTCGTCGTCGATCCGGCCGTGGCCCGCACGCTGCCCGACCGCGACTTCCGCTCGGGCCTGGCCGAGATCGTCAAGCACGGCATCGTGCTGGAGCGCCGCTACTTCGAGGAGGTCGAGCGCGACGCGGCGCGGCTGCTGGCGCGCGAGCTCGATGTGCTCGACCGGGTCATCGGCGGCTCCTGCCGGTTGAAGGCCTCGGTGATCGAGCGCGACCCGGAGGAGAAGAGCGAGCTGCGCTTCGCGCTCAACTACGGTCACACGATCGGCCACGCGCTCGAGGCCGCCACCGGGTACGCGCGCTGGACGCACGGCGAGGCGGTCTCGCTCGGGATCGTCGCCGAAGCACGCCTGGCGTCGCGGCTGGGACTGGCCGACGCGGCGACGGCCGCGCGCCAGGAGCGGCTCCTGGCCGCCGTCGGCCTGCCCGTGCGCGCCGGCGGTCTCGACGTCGAGGCGGCGCTGACCGCCATCACCCACGACAAGAAGGCGCGCGACGGCCGCGTGCCGTTCGTGCTGGCGCCGCGGCTGGGCGAGTTCCGCGTCGTCTACGACGTACCGCCCGCCGAGGTGCGCGCCGTCATCGGCGAGCTCGCGGCGGCGACCCGGTGAGCCGCTCCCGCCTGCTCGCGCTCGCGGTCGCCGCGACGACCTTCGCCGCGTTCGCCCCCGCGCTGCGGGCGGGCTTCGTCGAGTGGGACGACCACTACAACTTCCTGAACAACCCCTACTATCGCGGCCTCGGCCGGGCCCAGCTCGGCTGGATGCTCACCAGCGCGTGGTCCGGGCACTGGGCGCCGCTCACGTGGCTGACGCTCGCCGCGGACTTTCGTCTGTGGGGGATGGCGCCGTTCGGCTATCACCTCACCAGCCTGCTGCTCCACGCCGCCGCCGCGGCCGTCTTCTTCTTCGTGGCCGCGCGCCTGCTGGCCCGCGCCCAGCCGCAGGCGGCCGAAGGCGCCATCCAGGCGGGGGCGGTGGTGGCCGCGCTCGTCTTCGCCGTGCACCCGCTGCGCGTGGAGTCGGTCGTCTGGATCAGCGAGCGCCGTGACGTGCTCTCCGGGCTCTTCTACCTGCTCACCGTGCTCGCGTACCTCCGCGCGGCCGACGCCGCGGCGGGCACGCGCCGCCGCTGGCTCGCGCTCTCGATCGCCACCTACGCGCTGGCGATGACGTCCAAGGCCATCGTGATGTCGCTGCCGGCGGTCCTGCTCGTGCTCGACGCCTACCCGCTGCGCCGGCTGACCGGCCACTGGCGCAAGCGCGTGCTTGAGAAGGTGCCTTACGTGGTGATCGCGGGCGCGGGCGCAGTGGCCGCGGCCAAGCTGGTGGCCGAGATCAAGACGCTCGCCGAGTATCCGCTGTGGGTGCGGCCGGCAGTGTTCGGCCACAACCTCGTCTTCTATCTCGAAAAGACCGTGCTGCCCCAGGGCCTGAGCCCGCTCTACGAGCTGCCCGCGCGCTGGACCCTGGGCGACGGGCGGCTGCTCCTGGGGCTGATCCTGCCGATCGTCCTGACGCTCATCGTGCTCGCAATGCGCCACCGCTGGCCCGCGCCGCTGGCCGTGTGGGTCGCCTATGTCATCACGCTGCTGCCCGTCGGCGGGCTCGCCATCCAGGCCGGCCCCCAGCTCGCGGCGGACCGCTACACGTACCTGGCGTGCATGGGCCTCGCGCTGCTCGGCGGGGGCGCCTGCGCGCTCGCGCTGGGCCCAGCCGCGCTCACGCCTCGGCTGCGCGGTCTCGTGGCGGCCACCGCCGTCGTCGTGCTCCTCGGCCTGGCCGCGCTCTCGTGGCAGCACGCCGCGATCTGGCACGACAGCGTCGCGCTGTGGACGCACGCGACCGGCGTCGATCCCGCATGCGCGAAGTGCCAGAACCGTCTGGGCGCGTCGCTGCACGCTGCCGGCCTCTCCGCCGCGGGTATCGCGCCGATGCAGCGCGCCGTCGTGCTCCGCCCGGACGTCGGCGACTACCGGGCCGACCTGGGCCTCGTGCTGGTATGGCTGGGCCGGCCCGCCGAGGCCGTGCCGCAGCTCGAGCGCGCCGTGGAAGCCTTTCCCGACAACGTCGATCTCCAGAGCCGGCTCGGCGCCGCGCTCACGCAATCCGGGCACCCCGAGCAGGCGCGCCGCCGGCTCGAAACGGCGCTGGGCCGCCGCCCCGACCACGTCGGTGCGCTCACCGAGATGGGTTTCGCGCTCGTCGCCGCCGACGACGTCGCCGCCGCCGTGCCCTACTTCGAGCGCGCGATCACGCGCGCGCCGCGCGCGGCGGCGCCGCGGTACGGCCTGACGCGCGCCGTGGTGGCCCTCGGTGACCGTGCCCGCGCCGAGCGGGAGCTGGCCGCGCTGCGCGCGATCGATCCGCGCGCCGCCGAGCTGGCCGAGCGTGCGGCGCGGCGTTGACTTTGAAAACGGACGATCCGTATGATCCCGACATGCAGGCGTCCGGGGGCGACGATCGCGCGCTCGCGGACGCGATCCGGCGACACGAAGAGCGGTTGGCACGCGATCCCGAGTCGCTGGCCTTCGCCCAGCTCGCCGATCTCTATCGCAAGGGCGGCCGCACCGGCGACGCCATCCTCTGCTGCCGCGAGGGACTGCGGCGCTGGCCGCACTACACCACGGCCCGGCTCATCCTGGCCAAGACGCTCGTGGCCGAGGGGCAGCTCGACGCCGCGCTCGCCGAGCTCGGCGCCATTCTGCAGACCAGCCCGAAGGACGTACAATGTCACCGTCTGGCCGCCGAGGTGCAGCGCCGGGCGGGCCGTCTCGACGCGGCGGTCGGCCACCTCGAGAAGGTCGTCGAGCTCGATCCCGGCGATCGGGAGTCGAAGGGGCTGCTCTCTGTGCTCCGCGCCGATGCGGTGATGCCCGGCGACGGCGCCGGCCTGGTCCGGATCCTGGGGGACGACACCTTCGCCACGCTCTCCTTCGGCACGCTGTGCCTGGAGCAGGGCCTGGCCGAGGAGGCCGCGCTCGTGCTCAACCGGGTCGTCCGGCGGGCCCCCGACAACGCCGAGGCGCGCGAGCGGCTCGAAGCCGCGCTGCGCGCCCGCTCACGACGGAGAGGATAGAGTCCGATGCAGGTGTCGACCGCGGAGTTCAAGAAGGGATTGCGCATCGTCTTCGACGGCCAGCCGTACGCCATCGTGGACTTCCAGCACGTCAAGCCGGGCAAGGGCGGCGCCTTCGTGCGCACCAAGCTCAAGCACATGCGGCTGGGCAAGGTCATCGACAACACGTTCCGCTCGGGCGAGAAGGTGGAGCTGGTCGAGTACGAGGAAAAGCACATGCAGTTCCTCTACAAGGACGATCGCTACCACTTCATGGACACCGAGACCTACGATCAGCTTTCGCTCTCGACCGAGGAGGTCGGCGACGCACGCGACTACCTCAAGGAGAACATCGAGGTGGACGTCCTCTACATCGACGGCTCGCCGGTCGCGGTGGACGTGCCCAACTTCGTGGAGCTGGCGATCGCCCGCACCGACCCCGGCGTGCGCGGCGACACCGCCCAGGGCGGCACCAAGCCCGCCACGCTGGAGACGGGCATGGTGGTGCAGGTGCCGCTCTTCCTCAACGAGGGGGACGTCGTGAAGGTGGACACGCGCACCGGCGACTATCTCGGGCGCGTGGCGACGGCCGGCTGATGGCGCGCGCCTCGCAGTCCGCGCGCCCCGCCGCCCCGCCCGCCGGCGACGAGCGCATCGTCGAGCTCACCCGGCGCCTGGCCGGCGTGCTGTCCGAGCTGGGCCTCTCCGAGGTCGAGATCGAGTCCGGCGACGTGCGGGTGCGCGTCCAGCGCGCCGTGGCGCCCGTGGTGGCGGCCGTCGCCCCGGCGCCGGTGGCGCCGTCGGTGGCCTCGCCGGCCGAGCGCCCGCTGGTGGCCGACGTGGTCTCGCCCGCGCTGGTCACGCTGGAAGCCCCGATGGTCGGCACCTTCTACCGCGCGCCCTCGCCCACGGCCGATCCGTTCGTCAACGAGGGCGACGTGGTCAAGGAGAGCCAGGTGCTCTGCATCATCGAGGCGATGAAGCTGATGAACGAGATCGAGTCCAAGGTGGGCGGGCGCATCGCCAAGGTCCTCGTCGAGAACGGGCAGGCCGTGGAATACGGCCAGCCGCTGTTCCTCATCGATCCCCAGGGCTGAACGGACCGCGCGTTGATCCGCGAGACGATCGAGGCAGCGGTGCCGGCGGTCTACGGCCTGCGCCTGGCGGAGCTGGAAGACCGGTGGCGCCGGGTGCTGGGCGGATGACGGGCGCCTGAGATGTTCCACAAGATCCTCATCGCCAACCGGGGCGAGATCGCGCTGCGCATCATCCGCACGTGCCGCGAGCTCGGCATCCGCACCGTCATCGCGCACTCCACGGCCGACGCGCAGTCGTTGCCGGTGCGCCTGGCCGACGAGTCGATCTGCGTGGGCCCCGACGAGGCGCGCGGCAGCTACCTGAACATCGCCGGGATCATCTCGGCCGCGGTCGTCACCGACAGCGAGGCGATCCACCCGGGGTACGGCTTCCTCGCCGAGAATCCCGCGTTCGCCGAGATCTGCCGCGGCTGCGGGCTCACCTTCATCGGGCCCTCGCCGGAAGCCATCCGCCTGATGGGCGACAAGGCCCAGGCCCGCGTGATCGCCAAGCAGGCGGGCGTGCCCGTCGTGCCCGGCAGCGAGCTGCCGCTCAAGGACGAGGCCGAGGCGGGTGAGATCGCCGAGGCCGCCGGCTTCCCCGTCATCTTCAAGGCGGCGGCCGGCGGCGGCGGGCGCGGCATGCGCGTGGTGCGCGGACGGGCCGAAGTGGCGCAGACGTTCGCGGCGTGCCAGGCCGAGGCCGGCGCCGCCTTCGGCTCCTCGGAGATCTACTGCGAGAAGTTCATCGAGGAGGCCCGCCACGTCGAGGTGCAGGTGCTCGGCGACAAGAACGGCATGCGCGTGCACCTGGGCGAGCGCGACTGCTCGGTGCAGCGCCGCCACCAGAAGCTCATCGAGGAGTCGCCGGCGCCCGTGCTGCCCGCGGAGACCCGGGCCGGCCTGCACAAGGCCGCCCTCGCCGCCGCCGCCGCCGTGAACTACGCGAGCGCCGGCACGGTGGAGTTCCTGGTGGACGCGCGCACGGGCGAGTTCTACTTCATCGAGATGAACACGCGCATCCAGGTGGAGCACCCGGTCACCGAGATGGTCACGGGCATCGACCTCATCCGCGAGCAGATCCGCGTGGCGGCCGGCGAGCCGCTCGGCTACCGGCAGGACGCCGTGCGCTTCGAGGGGCACGCCATCGAGTGCCGCGTGAACGCCGAGGACCCGGTGACGTTCGCGCCCAGCGCGGGCCGCGTGACGGCGTGGATCGCCCCCGGCGGCTACGGCGTGCGCGTGGACAGTCATCTGATGGCGCCCTACGTGGTGCCGCCCTTCTACGACTCGCTGCTGGCCAAGGTGATCGTGTACGGCCACGACCGCGCCGAGGCCATCGAGCGCATGAAGCGCGCGCTGGCCGAAACGGTCGTGGAAGGCGTGAAGACCACGATCCCGTTCCAGCTCAAGGTCCTGGCGGATTCGGCCTTCGTTCACGGCGGCTTCAGCAGCGTGGACAGCGCCCGCCTCATCGCCGGCTGAATGGATCCCTCGCTCTACGTGATCCTCGACCGGGCCGTCGCCCGCGGCCGGGATCTCGTGGAGCTGCTCGACGCCGCCGTCGCCGGCGGCTGCCGCCTGGTCCAGCTCCGCGAGAAGGAGTGGCCGTCGGGCCGCATCCTGCCGCTGGCCGAGCGGTTGCGCGCTCGCTGTACCGCGGCGGGAGCGACCTTCATCGTGAACGATCGCGTCGACCTCGCGCTCGCGGTCGGGGCCGACGGCGTCCACCTGGGCCAGGACGATCTCCCGGCCAAGGCGGCCCGTCCGCTGCTGCGCCCGGGGATGATCCTCGGCATCTCCACCCACAGCGTGGCCCAGGCGCGCGCGGCGCAGGCCGACGGCGCTGATTACATCGCGGTCGGCTCGATGTTCGCGACGCGCAGCAAGGTGGAATTCGAGCTCGTCGGGACCGACCTCCTGCGGAAACTCCGCGGGGAGATCCGCGTTCCTCTGATAGGCATCGGCGGGATCACCCACGACAACGTCCGCGAGGTGATCGCGGCCGGCGCCGACGGCGTCGCCGTGATCTCGGCGGTGTGCGCGGCGGACGATCCGCGCGTGGCCGCCGAGCGGTTTGTCGCCCTCATCCGGGGCGCGCGGGGCTTGACCCCCTCCCGGCCGCCGCTATAATTGGCGGCGCGTAAATTCCTGATTCGACGATCAAGGAGGCTTCCCATGAAGCATGTCACCCTCCGCGGCGGCTTGGTGCTCGCCCTGGCGCTCGCCGTCGCCCTGCTGCCGGGCGCCTCTCCGATCGAGGCCCAGGGCAAGGGCACCATCAAGATCGCCACACAGAGCCCGCTCTCCGGCGGGCAGGCCGCGCTCGGTGAAGGCATCAAGCTCGGCACGCAGCTCGCGATCGACAAGTTCAAGGGCAACCTCGAGAAGGCCGGCTTCAAGGTCGAGCTCGTGCCCTTCGACGATCAGGCCAAGCCCGATGTCGGCGTGGCCAACGCCAAGAACATCATCGCGGACAAGGACATTCTCGCGGTCATCGGTCACCTCAACTCCGGCGTCGCGATTCCCTCGTCGGAGGTCTACAAGGAAACGAACCTCACGATGATCTCGCCGGCCAACACGAACCCCACCGTCACCGACCGCGGTTACGGCAACGTCAACCGCGTGTGCGGCCGCGACGACGTGCAGGGCGTGGTGGGCTCCGAGTTCGCCGCCGGCACCGTGAAGGCCAAGAGCGTCTACATCGTCCACGACAAGACCACCTACGGGCAGGGCGTGGCCGAGTTCTTCCGCGACGACGCCAAGAAGAAGGGCCTCAACGTGGCGGGCTTCGAGGGCACCGAGGAGAAGTCGAACTTCGATCCGATCCTGACGCCGATCAAGGCCAAGAACCCCAGCCTCATCTACTTCGGCGGCATCTACGACCAGGGCGCGCCGTTCTTCAAGCAGGCCAGCGAGAAGGGCATCAAGGCAAAGTTCATGGGCCCCGACGGCATGGACTCCTCGGACCTCACCAAGATCGCCGGCAAGGCCGTCGTCGGCATGTACTACACCTCGGCGGCCGGTCCCGCCTCGGCGCTGACCGGCGCCAAGGGCTTCGTCGACGACTACAAGAAGAAGTTCAGCAAGAATCCCGAGCCGTACGCGGCCGAGGCCTACGACGCCACCGCCATCGCGCTGAAGGCGATCGAGGCCGCGGCCAAGGGCGGCAAGCTGCCGAGCCGCGAGGCCGTGTCGGCGGCCGTGCGGCAGGTCAAGCACAAGGGCATCACGGGCGAGATCGAGTTCGACGGCAAGGGCGACCGCAAGAAGGCCCTCTACTTCGTGCTGCAGGTCGCCAGCGACAATCCGGAGAAGTGGGGCGAGAACAAGATCGTCAAGCAACTCACGATCGCGGCCCCATCCGCGAAGAAATAGCGCGAGTCACGCCACGGCGGCAGCAGCGGCGGGGACCCGCCCGGAACCCTAGGCCAGAAGTTTAAGGGTTCCGGCCGGGCCCCCGCCGCCGCTGCCGCCGTGGCGCGCTTGTGCCGTCTCATCCCGATGGACCTTCAGCTGCTCGTCACCATCTTTCCCCAAGTTCTCCTCGACGGCATTCTCCTGGGGTTCATGTACGCCCTCATCGCGCTGGGGTACACCATGGTGTACGGGGTGCTGGAGTTCATCAACTTCGCGCACTCGGAGATCTTCATCGTCGGGGCGTTCGTCGGCGTCGAGATCCTGCTGGGCCTGAAGTCGGCCGGGCTGCTGGAGGCCATCCCGTGGCTGCCGGTGCTGCTGCTGGTGCTGGTGGCCGGCATGGCGGCCAGCGGGCTGCTGGCGGTCAGCATCGAGCGCATCGCCTACCGGCCGCTGCGCCACGCGCCGCGGCTGATCCCGCTCATCTCGGCCATCGGCGTGTCGTTCTTCCTGCAGGACGCCATCCGCCTGTTCGAGTCGATCTGGCGCAACGCCTTCAATCTCGTCTATCCGACCCTCGACGTCCTCAACCGCCGCTACGACCTGACCTCCACGATCGACATCCCGCTCAAGTCGGTGGTGGTCATCGCCGCCGCGCTGCTGATGCTGTGGGCGCTGTGGGCGCTCGTCAATCGCACGAAGATCGGCACCGCCATCCGCGCGGTGGCCGAGGACCAGGCCGCCGCCAGCCTCATGGGCATCAACGTCAACCGCATCATCTCGCTCACGTTCCTCATCGGCGGCGCCATGGGCGGCGCCGCCGGCGTGCTGTTCGGCGTTCAGTACAGCCTCGTCAATCCGTACACGGGGTTCATTCCCGGTCTGAAAGCGTTCACGGCCGCGGTGCTGGGCGGCATCGGCAATATTCCAGGCGCCATGGTCGGCGGCCTCGTGCTGGGGCTGCTGGAGGCGTTCGCCGCGTCCTACCTGTCGCTGCTGACGGGCGGGGCCTTCGGCGCCGAGTACAAGGACATCTTCGCGTTCTCGGTGCTCATCCTGATCCTGATCTTCCGCCCCAAGGGCCTGCTCGGCGAAGTCGTGCGAGAGCGCGCGTGACCCACGCGGCGGCGTCGATCGCCCTGCTGGCGCTGGGCGGTGCCGCCGTCTGGATCTATCCGCGCTCGATCCTGGCGTTCCTGGTCTTCCAGTGCGCGTTGCTGGCCATCTACGTCGCGCGCGTGCCGTGGTGGCTGCGCGCGGCGCTGCTCGCGTTCGGGTTGCTGGTGATGATGCCGGTGATCGGCGGCCGCAACGGCTACTACCTGGAGGTGGCCACGCAGGTCTGCATCTTCGCCGCGCTCGCGCTGGGCCTCAACATCGTCGTCGGCCTGGCGGGACTGCTCGACCTCGGCTACGTCGCGTTCTTCGCGGTGGGCGCCTACACCTGGGCCATCGTGGGCTCGCCGCACGGCAACGTCATCTTCGGCGGCGGCTTCCCGCTGCCGGCCTGGATGTTCTACGTGTTCTTGCTCGTCGGGCTGCTGGTGGCCGCGATCACCGGTGTGCTGCTCGGCCTGCCGGTGCTGCGCCTGCGCGGCGACTACCTGGCCATCGTCACGCTCGGCTTCGGCGAGGTGATTCGCGTGCTGGCCAACAACCTCGACAAGCCGATCAACATCACGAACGGCCCCAAGGGCCTCACGCCGATCTCGCGCCCGCCGCTGCCGTACTTCGTGGAGTACAACCAGGGCTTCTACTTCCTGGTGCTGCTGATCGTGATCGTCGTGATCCTCGTGAATCGCCGCCTGGAGGACTCGCACATCGGCCGCGCCTGGGAAGCGATGCGCGAGGACGAGCTGGCCGCGCAGGCCATGGGCGTGCCGCTGGTGCGCTCCAAGCTGCTCGCCTTCGCGTGCGGCGCGTCCTTCGCGGGCGTCATGGGCGTGGTCTTCTCGGCCAAGCAGATCTTCATCAATCCCGAGTCGTTCACCTTCCTGGAGTCGATCGGCGTGCTGGCCATGGTCATCCTGGGCGGCATGGGATCGATTCCCGGCGCGGTGGTGGGCGCCACCGTCGTGACCGTGCTCAACATCCAGGTCCTCAAGGGCCTGTCGCTCTGGCTCAACGAGCTGAAGAACGCCGGCACCACCATCCTCGGCTACAACCTGGCTAACCTGCCGACCCAGCTGGAGCCGGCCAAGTACGAGCGCATGGTGTTCGGGATCATCCTGGTCGTCATGATGATCGTGCGGCCGCAGGGGCTCTTCCCCGCGCGGCGGCGGCAGCGCGAGCTCGCCCACCTCGGTGAGGGCACGCCACCGGCCGCGCCGCCCTCATGAGCGCGCTCTTCGAGGCGGTCGGCGTCACCAAGCGCTTCGGCGGTCTCCTGGCCGTCCACGGCGTCGATTACCGGCTCGACTCCGGGATCGCCTCGATCATCGGCCCCAACGGCGCCGGCAAGACGACGCTCTTCAACGTCTTCACCGGCGTCTACGCCTGCGACGAGGGCCGCGTGAGCTTCCGCGGCACGCCCCTCGTCGGCCTGCGCCCCGACGAGATCACTGCGCTCGGCGTGTGCCGCACGTTCCAGAACATCCGGCTCTTCGCCAACATGACGGCGATCGAGAACGTGCTGGTCGGCATGCATGCCCGCGTGCGCGCCGGCCTGTGGGACGCGCTGGCGCGCACGCCGCGCTTCCGCGAGAGCGAGCGCGGTCTATGGCGGCACGGCCTCGAGCTCCTGGAGCGCGTGGGCCTGGCCGCCAAGGCCAACGAGGTCGCACGCAACCTGCCCTACGGCGAGCAGCGGCGGCTCGAGCTGGCCCGCGCGCTCGGCTCCACGCCGGCGCTGCTCTTGCTCGACGAGCCCACCGCCGGCATGACCCAGGGCGAGGCCACCAGCCTCATGGCGCTGCTGCGCCGGCTGGTGAGCGACCTCCGCCTGGCCATCCTGCTCATCGAGCACAACATGCGCGTGGTGATGGAGGTCTCCGATCGCGTGACGGTGCTGGACCACGGCGAGAAGATCGCCGAGGGGCTGCCGCGCGAGGTGCAGAGCGACCCGCGCGTCATCGAGGCATACCTGGGCCGGCGGGCGAGCGCGCCGCGGAGCGGCCGTGCTGGCGCTTGAGGACCTCGAGGTCTACTACGGCGAGATCCACGCGCTCAAGCGCGTCTCCCTGGAGGTGCGCGACCGCGAGATCGTCGCGCTGCTGGGCAACAACGGCGCCGGCAAGACCACCACGCTGAAGACAGTCTCGGGGCTGCTCGCCCCGCGCCGCGGTCGCGTGAGCTTCGAGGGCCGGCCGCTGACCGGTGTGGCGCCGCACGAGATCGTCGCGCGCGGCATTGCCCACGTGCCGGAGGGCCGGCGCATCTTCAACCGGCTCACCGTGCGCGAGAACCTGCTGATGGGCGCCTACCTGCGCGCCGACGGCGGCATCGCCGCCGACCTCGAGCGTGTGTTCGCGCTCTTCCCGCGGCTCCACGAGCGCCTGACACAGGTGGCCGGCACGCTGTCGGGCGGCGAGCAGCAGATGCTGGCCATCGGCCGGGCGCTCATGGCGCGGCCCAAGGTCCTGCTCCTCGACGAGCCCTCGATGGGCCTGGCCCCCGTGCTGGTCGAGCAGATCTTCGAGACGATCGCCGAGGTGAACCGTCAGGGCACCACGATCCTGCTGGTCGAGCAGAACGCCGCCATGGCCCTCAGCATCGCGAACCGCGGCTACGTGCTGGAAACCGGCAGCGTGGTCCTCTCGGGCACCGCCGCCGCGCTAGGCGAAAACAGCGAAGTCCGCCGCGCCTATCTCGGCGAATGACTGAACTCCGAATGGACCCTCCGAACATACACCGGGAAATGACGACACCTTCGAAACGGACCGCCGAAGGCGGTCCCGGGTGGGGGGGTGTCGGGGGGGAGCGGCCGTCGCTCACCCCCCGACGATAAAAGCCAGACATGAAGACAGACGGTATCGACTTCGAAGGCCACAAGCTCGGCGACGTCTACCGGACGCTGGCGCGCACGGTGTCGGAGACCGACATCGTCAACTTCGTCAACGCGTGCGGCTTCACGGAGCCGCTGTTCCTCGACATGGAGTTCGTCAAGCGCGAGTCCGTCTTCGGCCGCCGCGCGGCGCCGGGCGCGCTGACGTTCGCCCTCTCCGAGGGTCTCGTCATGCAGACCGGCCTCATCCACGGCACCGGCATGGCGTGGCTCGGGGGCGAGCTCAAGGTGGTGGCGCCGGTGCTGGAAGGCGACACGATCCGCGTCGAGGTCGAGGTGGCCGACAAGCGCGAGACGAAGAAGGCCGACCGCGGCATCGTGACCTACAAGCACCGGGTCCTGAACCAGCGCGACGAGGTCGTGCTGGAGGCCACCATCCAGCGGATGATCCGGCGCCGCTCCGCCTGACGCCGTGCCTCGCGTACAATCGGGCCTGTGACACTCTCGGACAAGGGCTCGATCGTCCAGCTCAGCGTCTCGCCGGGCGGGGTGCCCAAGCGCGCCGTGGCCGAAGCGCAGGTGACGCGGCTCGGCCTCGAGGGCGACGCGCAGCGCAACCTCAAGCATCACGGCGGTCCCGACCGCGCGGTGTGCCTGTTTCCCCTCGAGGCGATCCACGACCTCGCTGCCGAGGGCCACGCGGTCACGCCCGGCGCCCTCGGCGAGAACGTGACGACCGAGGGCCTCGACTGGTCCGCCGTCGTCCCCAACGTCCATCTCCTCCTGGGCGAGCGCGTACTGCTGCAGGTCACGAAGTACACGAGCCCCTGCTTCAATCTGGCACCGCTCTTCACGGACCGCGGCTACAGCCGCGTCTCGCAGAAGCTCCATCCGGGCTGGAGCCGCGTCTGTGCGCGCGTCGTCGTCGAGGGGTCCGTGCGTCCCGGCGAGCACGTCCGCATCGTCACCGAGCTCGAAGCCGCCGGGATCCTCGCCGCCGTCCCGTGAGCCGCACGGCCGACGTCGTCATCGTCGGAGGCGGCGTCACCGGGACCTCGATCGCCTTCCACCTGGCCGGCCGCGGCGCGCGCAACGTGCTGCTGCTCGAGCGAAACGCGCTCGCCTCCGGCGGCACCGGCCTCTCGGTCGGCATCGTGCGCCAGCTCTATCCCACGCCCGAGACCACGCAGATGGTGGTCCGCTCGCTGGCGGTCTTTCGCGCGTTCAAGGACGCCGTCGGCGGGGACTCCGGCTACGTCGCGTGCGGCTGCCTCATCGCTGTCGCGCCCTCCATGCGCGCCACGCTCGAAGCCTCGGTGGCCCGCCAGCGCGCGCTCGGCGTGCGGGCCGAGGTGCTGAACCCGGCCGACGTCGCGCGGGTCGAGCCGCGCATCGATCCGGCCGGGCTCGGCGCCGTACTCTGGGAGCCGGACTCCGGCTACGGCGATCCGACGTCGGTCACGCTGGGCTTCGCCGAGGCCGCGCGGCGGCGGGGCGTGACGATCGAGCAGGGCGTCGGCGTGACGGCGATCCACGCCGGCGCCTCGCGCACGCGCGGCGTGGAGACCACGCGCGGCGAGCGCATCGACGCGCCGGTCGTCGTCAACTGCGCCGGCCTGTGGGCGCCCGAGGTGGCGCGGATGGCGGGCGTCCAGCTGCCGATCGTGGTCGGCCGCCATCCGGTCTTCGTCGTCGAGCGTGACGCCGACTTCGGCCCGCCGCACCGCGTGTATCTCGACCTCGCGGGCGGCGCCTACGCGCGGCCGGAGACGGGCGGCCTCACACTCACGGGCTCGCTGACCGACGACGAGACGAAGCATCCGATGGATCCCGAGCGCCTCGGTGCGGAGGTGGGCCACGACGAGGCCGAGGAGGCGCTGGAGCGCACGGCGCGCGCGATGCCGCGGCTGGCCGAGGCGCGCTACCGGCGGGGCTGGGCGGGTGCCTTCGACATCACGCCGGACTGGATGCCGATCCTCGACGAGACGCCGCTGGACGGCTTCTGGGTGGCGGCCGGCATGAGCGGCCACGGCTTCAAGCTCTCGCCCGCCGTCGGCGAGATGATGGCGGCGCGTATCGTGGGCGCCACGCCGCCGGTGAGCGCGACACCGTTCGCCTACGACCGCTTCGCCACCGTCGCGGCCGGCGCAACGTTC
>QHRW01000166.1 GCA_003220265.1 Candidatus Rokuibacteriota bacterium
CGATCGCGAACATCTACACGCGCCACCCGTTCGACTATGCGCAGACCGCGGCGGTCGTTCACGAGCTGTCGGGCGGCCGCTTCCGCTTCGGCATCGGCGTGAGTCACGGGCCGATGCACCAGCGGCTCGGCCTCAACGTGTGCAAGCCGCTGGAGGACATCCGCAAGTTCGTCTCCGATGTCCGCGCGGCCGCGTCGCAGGTCGGCACGCTGCCGCCGCTCGTGCTGGCCACGCTGCGCCGGCGCATGGTCGAGCTGGCGGGCGAGATCGCCGAGGGCGCGGTGTGGGCCAACGGCGCGCGCTCGCACATGCCGACGTCGCTGTCGTACCTGCCAGAGCGGGCGCGCTCGAATCCGGACTTCTTCCTCGGCGACATGATCCCCACGTGCATCTCCGACGACCGCGCCGCCGCGGCCGCGGTCAACCGCAAGACGCTGACGTCGTATGTGAAGCTGCCGAACTACCAGAACTACTGGATCGAGGCGGGCTACGAGAAGGAGATGACGGCCATCCGCGCGGCCATCGCTCGCAACGACGACGACGGCGTCCGCGCCGCCATGTCGGACCGCTGGCTCGCCGACGTCACGCTGTTCGGCTCCGCCAAGGACGTCCGCGACGGCGTCGACGCCTGGCGCGCCGCCGGTATCCGCACCGTCATCCTGGTCCCTTCCTCTGCGCGCGGTGGCCAGATGCAGGCGTTCGACGACCTCATCGCCGCCTACCGCTAGGCATAGGAGAGCTCGGCCAGTCAGAGCAACGTGAGCTGGGTGCTGGCCGCGACGCCGCCCCGCCACCAGTCCACATTGAACGAGTCAGCGTCCTTGGCTACTTGGCCTCGATCGGCGACCTCGTTCGCAGAGATGAGGACGGTCGCTCCCTGAAGCCGGACGGAGGTCATCCGAGCACCATCCGCTTGAAGGCCTCGGCGTGGCGGAGGCCGCCGCCGCGCTTGCCGTCGCGCACGGCCCACGCCGTCAGGAGCTGCTCGACCCACTCGCCCTTGCCCACCTGCGAGCGGTGCGCCTTGAGCGCGCGGACCTTGGCACCCAGCGTGCGGGAGATGTCCACGAACACGTCGGGATCGAGAGCGCCGGCGATGAACACCTGCTTGACCTTGTGCGGCTTCAGCCCCTCGGCCAGCAGCTCGGGAAAGATCGCGCCCGTCTCCGCCGACGGGAACACGGCGTCCAGCGCCGCGCTGGCCGCCGCGCGGTGGTCGGGGTGATTCATGTACTCGTTGCCGTAGAAGCGCACGGTCGGATCGCTGCACACCACCACGTCGGGACGCGCGCGGCGGATGACGCGCGTGAGATCCCGGCGCATGGCCAGCGTGGGCTCGAGCGTGCCGTCCACGTAGCCGAGGAAGACGACGTCCTTGACGCCCAGGATGCGGGCGGCGGCGTGCGTCTCGCGCTCGCGGATCGGGATGAGGCCATCGCTGGACGGCGTGTGCTCGTTGACGCCGGCGCCGCCGGTGGTGACCAGGCAGAACGTGACGTGGCGCCCCTCGCGCGCCCAGCGCGCCACGCTGCCGCCGATCGTGAACTCGTTGTCGTCGGGGTGCGCGGAGATGCAGAGGATGCGGCGCAGGGCGTCGCCGAGTGCGTGACCGGCGGCCCGGGCGCGGGCCATCAGCGGCGGGGCAGGGCCTCGGCCGTCTCTTCGAGCGCCTTGCCGAACCGGCGCAGCAGCTCGTCCAGCTCCTCCTCGGAGATGATCAGCGGCGGGCAGACGGAGATCGTGTCCTGCAGGTTGCGGATGATCATGCCGTTGGCCTGCGCGCGCGCCACGAACAGCGCGCCGGCCGTGCCGAGCGGCTCGAAGGTGCCGCGCCCCGGCTTGTCGGGCACCAGCTCGACCCCGCCCACCAGCCCGACGCCGCGCACGTCGCCCACCAGCGGGTGATCGGAGAACCGCCGCAGTCCGTCCTGCAGCCGGGGCGCCAGGCGCCGGACGTGGCCCACGATGTCGCGCTCCTCGTAGATGTCGAGCACCTCGAGCGCGACGGCGCACGCGGCCGGATGGCCCGTGTACGTGTAGCCGTGGGCGAACACGCCGAGCTTCTCGCTCTGGCCGAGGCACGCGCGGTAGATTTCCTCCGAGATGACCGTGGCCGACAGCGGCAGGTAGCCGGAGGTGATGGCCTTGGCCATCGTCATGATGTCGGGCTTGAGGCCGAACGTCTCGCTGCCGAACATCCGGCCGGTGCGGCCGAACCCGCAGATCACCTCGTCGGCGATGAGCAGCACGTCGTGCTTCTTCAGCACGGCCTGCACCTTCTCGAAATACGTCTTGGGCGGTACCAGCACGCCGCCGGCGCCCATCACCGGCTCGGCGATCATGGCGGCGACCGTGTCGGGATCCTCGCGCTGGATGAGCAAGTCGAGGTTCTCGGCCAGGCGCGTGGCGAAGTGCTCCTCGCTCTCACCCGCGTGGCCGTAGCGATACCAGTAGGGGCAGTCGGTGTGCCGCACCTGCGGGATCGGCAGGTCGAAGTCGCGGTGCGAGGCCGGCAGGCCGGTGAGGCTGGCCGCCACCATCGTGGTGCCGTGGTACGCGCGCTGGCGCGAGATGATCTTCTTCTTGCGATGCCGGCCGCGCGCGTTGTTGTAGTACCACACCAGCTTGACCGCGCTCTCGTTGGCCTCCGAGCCGGAGTTGTTGAAGAACACCTTCGACATCGGCACCGGCATGAGCTTGACGATCCGCTCGGCCAGCCGGATCGCCACGTCATTGGCCTTGCCGCCGAACTGGTGGTAGTAGGGCAGGCGATGGAGCTGGCGCGACGCTGCCTCGGCCAGGCGCGTGTCGCCGAAGCCGAGCGACGTGCACCACAGGCCGGCCATGGCCTCGAGGTACTCGCGGCCCGACTCGTCGGAGACGTAGACGCCCTTGCCGCTGGAGATCACCAGCGGTCCCTCGGTTTCGTGGCGGCCGAGGTTGGTGAAGGGGTGAAGCTGGTACGCGACGTCCCGTGCCCGGCTCGTGGTGGTGTCCATAGCCGGGCAGGATAGCACTACGTCGCGATCAGGGCGCTATCAGCACTTGCCCTTCTTGCCGTGGCCGCGGCAATCGTCGTCCCGATCGCGCTCGGCCTTCTCGAGCTTCTTCTCCTGGCCGGGCGGGATCCTCCAGTGCTTGACGGGTACCGCGCGGACGGGCGCCGGGACCTGGGCGATCGCGACGGGCGTCCACGCGGCGCCGTGTCGCGGCGCGTGGAACCAGGTGCCGTGATGATAGCTGTAGTAGTGGCCGCCGTACACGAACACGTTGTAGCTGGCCGTCGGCACCGTGTAGACCTGCGTGCCCGGCACGATCACCACCCGCGGCGGCGCGACGAGCACCGGCGGCTGGACGATGACCGGCTGCGGCGTGATGTACACCGGCTGCGGCGGTGGCGTCACGTAGACCGGCTGCGGCGTCACGACGACCGCCGGCGGAGGAGCGGCCGGCTCGATGACGACACGCGGTGCCGGGGCGACGACGCGGGCGACGCACCCACCGGTGAGGAGCGCGATCGGCACGGCAACCAGCATCAGTCGGTTCATGGTGTCCTCCGTCGGCCGTCGGTGTGCACGGGGGGTGCCACGGCCGCGTCGCAACAACGAAAGGTACTTGGGCCGTGTCGGCGTACGTTGCATGTCATCGTGTCACCCACGCCGTCGCGTCCTTGACGCTCCGTCAGTCCGTCGCTAAGCTCGCGACCGCACGTGCAAGGGAGGCAGCCATGCTCAGACGCGGCGCGCTGGCGGGTGTCGGTGCAGTGATCCTCGTGGCGGCGATCAAGCTGCTCGCCTGGGCCGCGGCTTCGGACGCGCCGGTCTTCGAGGTCGATCCCTTCTGGCCCAAGCCACTGCCCAACAGCTGGCTGATGGGGCAGGCGGCCGGCGTCGCCACGAAGGGCGATCACGTCTGGGTCGTGCAGCGCCCGAAGTCGCTCACCGAGGACGAGCGCGGCGCCACGCTGACGCCGCCGCGCTCGCTCTGCTGCAAGCCGGCCCCGCCCGTGCTGGAGTTCGACACCGGCGGGAATTTCATCCGCGCCTGGGGCGGCCCGGGCCCCGGCCATCCGTGGCCGGACAACGAGCACGGCATCTACGTGGACGACCGCGACAACGTGTGGGTCGCCGGCAACGGGCCCAAGGACGGCATGCTGCTGAAGTTCACGCGCGACGGAAAGTTCCTGATGAAGATCGGCGAGCCGGGCATCGTCGGCAACGACAGCGACACCGCGCATCTGAACCGCCCGGCCAGCATGGTGGTCGATCCGGCCACGCGCGAGCTGTTCGTGGCCGACGGCTACGGCAATCATCGCGTCATCGTCTTCGACGCCGAGACGGGCGCCTACAAGCGGCACTGGGGCGCCAACGGCCGGCCGCCGGGCGATCCCACCGTGACGCCGTGGAAGAATCCCGTGCACTGCGTGCGGCTCTCGCGCGACGGCTTCCTGTACGTGTGCGATCGTCAGAACAATCGCATCCAGGTCTTCCGCAAGGATGGCACCTACGTGAAGGAGTTCATCGTGGCGCCGGAGACGCGCGGCGGCGGCTCCACCTGGGACGTCGATCTCTCGCAGGACGCGGCGCAGACGCACCTCTACAACGCGGACGGCGAGAACAATCACGTGTGGATGCTGCTGCGCGAGAGCGGGCGCATCCTCGGCACGTTCGGGCGCAACGGCCGCCAGGCCGGCCAGTTCCACTGGGTCCACAACATGGCCGTGGACGCCGCCGGCAACATCTATACGACCGAGGTCGACACGGGCAAGCGCGCGCAGAAGTTCGTGCTGAAGTCCCGGCCATGACCAGCGAAGAGTCCCTCCGCGTCCGCGGCTACCTGACGGCGCAGGGCGCCAAGCTCTCGCCCGAGCAGATCATCGGCAAGGTGCAGGAGGCGATGGCCCAGCTCCGCCAGGCGGCCGCCGCCGTGCCGCCCGCGCGCTTCACGGAGCCGCCGGCGGCCGGAGAGTGGAGCGCCAACGAGGTGATGGCCCACGTGGTGGAGGCGGGCCGGCACTTCGGCGACGCCATCGTGCGCATCCTCGATGGGCAGGCGCCCGGCGCGCCGCGCGATGCGGCGGCGCGCGACACGCGGCCGCGCCCGCTCGAGGAGTGGTGGGCGCTGCTCGAGCGCGATCGCACCGCGCTCTTCCAGCGCGTGCGCAGCGCGCCGCCGATGGCGCGGCTGGAGGCAACGATCCCGCATCCGTTCTTCGGCGCGCTCAACTGGCGCGAGACGCTGCTGTTCATGCGGCTGCACGACCTCGACCACGCCGGCCAGCTCACCCAGGTCGCCGGGGCCCTCTGATGCGCGTCGGCGTCGGCCTGCGCCTGGAGGCGAACGAGGACTGGGAGCAGGCCGCGACCTACGTGACCGAGGCCGAGCGCCTGGGCGTGGACTTCGTGTGGTCGCACGAGTCGTGGGGCCTGGACGCCGCCACGCCGCTGGCCTTCATGGCCGCGCGCACCTCGCGCATCCGGCTCGGCTCGGGGATCATGCAGGCGGGCACGCGCACGCCGGCGCTGGTGGCGATGACGGCGCTCAGCCTGGCCTCCATGTCGGCCGGCCGCTTCGTGCTCGGCATGGGCGTCAGCGGGCCGCAAGTCATCGAGGGCTGGCACGGGCTGCGCTTCGATCGCCCGCTCACGCGCATGCGCGAGATCGTCGAGGTCGTGCGCCGCGCCACGCGCGGCGAGCGCGTGGCCTTCAAGGGCCAGGTCTACGAGCTGCCGCTGCCGGGCGGCGAGGGCAAGGCGCTGCGTTCCTCCGCCCAGCCGCGCCCCGACATTCCGATCTACCTGGCCACGCTCTCGCCGCGCGGCCTCGAGCTGACCGGCGAGATCGCCGACGGCTGGCTCGGCACGTCGTTCATGCCCGACCACGCGCGCATCTTCTTCGATCACATCGAGGCCGGCGCCAAGCGCGCCGGACGCTCGCTGAGCCAGCTCGACCTGCAGGCCGGCGGCGCCGTCGCGTTCGGCGACGACGTGGAGCGCTTGCTGGCCGCGCGCAAGCCCGGGCTGGCGTTCACGCTGGGCGCCATGGGTTCGCGCCAGCACAACTTCTACAACGACGCCTTCAAGCGCGCGGGCTTTGCCGACGCCGCCACCGAGGTGCAGCGCCTGTGGCTCGACGGCAAGCGCGATGAGGCGGCCGCGCGCGTCCCCGACGAGATGGCGCTGAAGGCCAACCTGCTCGGCACCGACGCGATGGTGCGCGAGCGCGTGCGCGTCTATCGCGAGGCCGGCATCACCACCCTGCGCGTGGATCCAGCCGGCCCGTCGCTGGAGGCGCGCCTGGCCACGCTCGGCCGGCTCATGGACCTCGTGCGGTCGTCATGAGGTGGGCCACCGTCGTCGCCGGCGTCGTGCTCCTGGCCGGGTGTGTGGCCACCGGCGCCGTCTACACACCGGCCCCGATTCCGGCCGTCGGCGACGCGCTCGTCTACATCTATCGGCTCGAAGGCTCCGGGCTCAAGACGCGCGACGCCTACTTCTACGTGGACGACGTCAACATCGTGGACCTGACCCAGAAAGGCTACACGTGGTTCCACGTCCCCGCCGGTAACTACACGCTCAAGCAGAAGTGGCCCGTCGACGTGACGCTCGGGATGAAGACTCTCGAGGCGCCGGTGCGCTGGCAGGCCGGGCGCACGTACTTCTATCGACTGGGGGTCGAGCAGCGCCTCCAGTACCCCATGATCGTGACCGAGTGGCGCCTCCAGCATGTTCCGGAGGCGGAAGCGATGCGCGAGTTGGCCGAGTGTCGCCTGCAGCCGGCCGGCGGCCTCGAGAAGCTCTTGATGCAGCGGCAGTGCCTGACCTGCAAGTGACCACCGCTCGCCGGCTCGCGTCTCCCGTGGCCGCCTCGTGAAGCTCGTCGTCATCTACGGCGCGCCCGGCGTCGGCAAGCTCACCACCGCACTGGCCCTGGGGAATCTCACCGGCTTCCGGGTGTTCCACAATCACCTGAGCTTCAACCTGGTCAGGGCCATATTCGACTTCCCGTCGCCGCCGTTCCTGGACCTGATGCAGACGATCCGGCTCGCCACGTTCGAGGCGGCCGCACGCGAGCGGCTGCCGGGGCTCGTGTTCACGTTCGTGTATGCCAACCCGGGGGACGACGCATTCGTGAGGCGCATGACGGAAACCGTGGAGCGGCATGGCGGTGAGGTGCTCTTCGCGCGGCTGACCTGCGACGCCGCGAGCCACGAGCGGCGCGTGATGGCCGGCGAGCGGCAGGGGCTCGGCAAGATCACGAGCGTCGACTGGCTGCGGAGCGCGCTGGGGCGGTGGAACCTCACGTCGGCCATCGCGTGGCGAGAGACGCTCGAGGTCGACAATTCGACGCTGGATGCGGAGGCGGTCGCGCGCCGTATCGCCGACCACTTCGCGCTGCCGGTCGGGGGGACCCCGGCAGGAGCGCCATCGTGACCGCCGAGCCGCTGAAGCACGAGACGTACACGCACGGGCATGCCCCGGCCACCGTGCGCCAGCACGGCAAGCGCACTGCCGAGGAGGCCGCCGCGTTTCTCCTGCCCACGCTGCGGCCCGGCATGCGCCTGCTCGACGTCGGCTGCGGCCCCGGGAGCATCACGCGGGGGCTGGCGGAGCGCGTCGCGCCCGGCGATGTGGTGGGCGTGGACCTCTCGCGGGAGACGCTGGCGGCAGCGCGCGAGGAGGCGGCTGCTCGCGGCGTCACGAACCTGCGCTACGACGAGGCCAGCGTCTACCAGCTTCCCTATGCCGACGGCTCGTTCGACGTCGCCTACGCGCACCAGGTCTTCCAGCACTTGCGCGAGCCCGCCGCCGCGCTGCGCGAGATACTGCGCGTCCTCCGCCCTGGCGGCCTCGTCGCCGTGCGCGACGTCGATTGGGGTACGGCCACGTACTGGCCGGCCGATCCGTGGATCGACCGCTTCATCGAGATGCACTTCAAGACGTGGTATCGCAACGGCGGCGAGCCCCGCATGGGCCGGCACCTGCGCGCGCTGTTCAATGCCGCCGGCGTCGGGGGCGTCGAGATCAGTGCCTCCACCTGGTGCTACGCCACGCCGGAGGAAACCATCGAGTGGGGCGACTCCTACGCCGAGCGCTTGCTCACGTCGCCGATGGGCAGCCGCGCCGTCGAGTACGGCTTCGCCACGCGCGCGGACGTCGAGGCGATGGCGGCCGCCTTCCGCGCGTGGGCCCGCCATCCCGACGCCATCTGGGCCTTCGTGCACGTGGCCGCGCTGGCGCGGAAACCGGGGTGATCTGCGTTGGCACTGCCTGCAGCGCCAGCCACGCTCGTCGGAATTGACGTCAAGATTCAATCTGGCTATATTCTGGCTAGATGCGTTACGAGGTCGTCCTGGCCCCGGAAGCTGTCCGAGCTTTCCGGGCCTTGCCGGCCTTCCGGCGCGCTGAGGTCCGAGACGCGCTCGAACGTCATTTGCGCCATGAACCGACTCGCGTGAGTAAGAGCCGGATCAAGCGCCTGCGTGGGTTGAGTCAGCCACAGTATCGGCTTCGGGTGGGGGAGGTGCGAGTCTTCTATGACGTCACGACTGAAGCCGTCGAAATCCTCGCGGTCGTCACCAAGGAAGAGGCCGCCCGCTGGCTCCTCGACCACGGCACGCCGGATGCGCCGGGTTCCGCTGGCTGAGGTGAAAGACGATCTCTCGAGATTTCTCCGTCTCGCAGAGTCGCAGGATATTCTCATCACGCGGCACGGGAAGCCGGCCGGTGTGCTTATCGGCTTCGAGACGGAAGAAGACTGGTTCGATTACCGGCTCGAACACCATCCCGAGTTCCTGCAGCGAGTGGCGGAAGCCCGAGCCGCGTTCAGGACGGGTCACGGGACCCGTCTGGAGGACTTGCCCACGTAGGCGCCGTGCGGTCAGGCGCTGGCGATCGCCTCGATCTCGATGCGGGCGCCGCGCGCGAAGTCCTTGACGGACACGGTCGAGCGCGCGGGCGGCACGTCACCGACGTGCTTGCGATAGACCTCGTTCATCGCCGCGAAGTCCGCGAAGTCCACCAGGAAGACCGTCGTCTTCACGATCTTGCCGAGGCCGCTGCCGGCCGCTTCCAGGATCGCCTTCAGATTGCGAAACACCTGCTCGGTCTGCTCCTCGATCGTCGTGCCGACGACCTCGCCGGCCGGCGACAGCGGCAGCTGTCCCGACACGAAGACGAAGTCGCCGCAGCGGATGGCCTGCGAGTACGGTGCGCCCTGGAAGGGCGCGGGCGCCTTGTCGGTGCGGACGGCGGACTTGGTGGCCATCAGGGCGCGGGCTCGATCGGAGTGGGCAGGCCGTGGCGCGCCTCGATCACCTCGGCGGCGTCCAGCGTGAGGTCCTCGCGGTAGCGCGAGCCGATGACCTGCACGCCGAGCGGAACGTTGCCCGTGCGCCCGACGGGCACCGCCGTCGCGGGCAGGCCGAGCAGGTTGACGGCGACGAGCAGGCGCTGGGCGCGCGAGACTTCTTCCGCGCGCTTCTGACTGGTCGTGTCGAAGCCCACCTCGAACGGCGGCTCGGTGGACACGGGGCCGACCACGAGCGGATAGCGCTCGAGGAACAGCATCCAGTCGCGCACGTGCTTCGTGCGCTCGCCCAGCGCCTTCATGTAACCGGCGAGATCGACGTCGGGCGTGCCGGCCAGGGTGAAGTCGAGCGAGCGGTTGATGTCCACGCCGCCGTGCTTGCGGATGTAGGGCTGCGTGACGTGACGCATCTCGTTGATGACGATCGCCGACCAGCAGGCAGCGACGCCGGCCACGTCGGGCGGCTCGACTTCCTCGACCGCGTAGCCGGCCTCCGCCAGCGCGACGCCGGCCGCGCGCACGGCGGCGGCCACGTCGGGGTGCACGCCGGCGCGGCCCGGATCGGCGCTGAGCGCGACCTTGATCGGCCGGGCCACCGGCGCGCCGTCGAGGGGCGCGGGCACCCACCACGGATCGCGCGGATCGCGTGTGGCCATCGCGGCGAGCCCCAGCCGCACGTCGGCGACCCGGCGCGCGAGCGGGCCCTGCACCGACATGAGCTGCATGCCGACGGGGCGCTCCTCCGTGACGGTCGCGTTGTAGGCGGCCAGGCGGCCCAGCGTCGGACGGATGCCGGCCACGCCGCAGCAGTAGGCGGGATAGCGCACGGAGCCGCCGAGGTCGTTGCCGTGGGCGAGCGGCGCGATGCCCACGGCGAGCGCGGCGGCGGCGCCGCCGCTGGAGCCGCCGGGCGTGCGCTCGCGATGCCACGGATTGAAGGTGCGGCCGCGCAGGTCGTTGTCGGTGTGCCAGCGCAGGCTGAAGGCCGGCGTGTTCGTGCGGCCCACGATGATCGCGCCCGCGCGCTTCCAGCTCGCCACCTGCGGGCTGTCGGTCGTCGCGATGACGTCCTTGAAGGCGACGACGCCGTTGGCGGTGGCGGCGCCCTCCTGGTCCACGTTCTCCTTGATGGTGACCGGCACGCCGTGCAGGAGGCCGAGCGTCTCGCCGCGCTTGCGGGCGGCATCCGCGCGGTCGGCCGCGGCCAGCGCCTGCTCGGCCAGCACCACGGTGACCGCGTTGAGCTTCGGATTGACGGCCTCGAGGCGCGCCAGCACCGACTGCGTGGCCTCGCGGCTGGAAATCTTCCCGGTGCGGATGGCGGCGGCCACGGCCGTGGCGTCCCAGCGCCAGATCGACTGATCCATGATCGCGTTATCTCCCCGCGGAATCTTAGCATCGCCGTCGACGGCCCGCGCGTTGACAAGGTTGCGGCGGCTGCGGTACACCTTGCCCACCCACGCTGTCGTGTCATCCGGCCCGCTCGAGGAGGAGTCCATGAGTCTTCAGCGCTGTCTCGTCGCTCTTGCCGTCGTCGCGAGCCTCGTCACCGGCCCCGTCGTCTGGGCGCCGCCCGCGACAGCCGAGACGACGCTGCGGGTGGTGATGCACTCGGATCTCAAGATCGTCGATCCCATCTGGACCACCGCCTACATCGTCCGCAACCACGGCTACCTGATCTACGACACGCTGTTCTCCATGGACGCCAAGGGCGAGATCAAGCCGCAGATGGTGGACAAGTCCGAGGTGAGCAAGGACCAGCTCATGCTCTGGCACGACGGCAAGCCGGTGACGGCCGAGGACTGCGTGGCCTCCATCAAGCGGTGGGCGGCCAAGGACTCGATGGGCCAGAAGATGATGGGCTTCGTCAAGGACATCCAGGTCGTCAACCCGAAGACCTTCAAGATCACGCTCAACGAGCCGACCGGCCTCGTGCTGGGCGCGCTCGGCAAGCCGTCCTCCAACGTGCCGTTCATGATGCCCAAGCGCGTGGCCGACACCGATCCCAACACGCAGATCTCCGACTTCACCGGCTCCGGCCCCTTCGTCTTCAAGAAGGACGAGTGGAAGCCGGGCGACAAGGCCGTCTACGCGAAGTTCGACAAGTACAAGCCGCGCGCGGAGGCGCCCTCGGGCCTGGCCGGCGGCAAGGTGGTGAAGGTGGATCGCGTGGAGTGGAAGTGGATCCCCGATCACCAGACGGCGATCAACGCCCTGCTGGCCGGCGAGGTCGACATGCTGGAGTCGCCGCCGCACGACCTCTACCCGGTGCTCAAGGCCGACGCCAACGTCCGCCTGTTGAATGGCAACCCGCTCGGCAACCAGTACACGTTCCGCTTCAACGCGCTGGCGAAGCCCTTCGACAACGCCAAGGTCCGCCAGGCCGTCTTCTACGCGTTCAACCAGGAGGACTTCCTCAAGGCCGTCATCGGCGATCCGGCGTACTACAAGACCTGCAAGGGCTTCTTCCCGTGCGGCTCGCCGCTGTCGAGCACGAAGGGCATGGACGGGCTGCTGGAGTCGAACTTCGAGAAGTCCAAGGCGCTGCTCAAGGAAGCCGGCTACGACGGCACGCCGATCGTGCTGATGCACTCCACCGACCTCGCCGTCCTCACCAACCTGGCGCCCGTCGCCAAGTCGCTGCTGGAGAAGGGCGGCTTCAAGGTCGACATGGTCTCGATGGACTGGCAGACGCTGGTCGCCCGCCGGGCCAAGAAGGACCCGCCGGCGCAGGGCGGCTGGCACGCGTTCCTGACCTCGTGGGTGGCCGCCGACATCCTGAACCCCGTGATGATGGGCTTCATGAACGCCTCCTGCGACAAGGCCATGTTCGGCTGGCCGTGCGACAAGGAGATCGAGAGCCTGCGCGACCAGTTCGCGCGCGAGGCCAACCCGGCCAAGCAGAAGGCCATCGCGGAGGCGGTGCAGGTGCGCGAGACGCAGTACCCGACGCACATTCCTCTCGGCCAGTGGTACGGCGCCTTCGCGCTGCGCAAGAACGTGGACGGCGTGCTCGAGGCGCCGGTGACGATCTTCTGGAACGTCACCAAGAAGTGAACGCGGCAACCGCGTAGGGATTGCTCCCGTACATCGGGCGACGACTGATCGCCACCATCCCCGTCATGGCGGTGGTGGCGGTCGTCGTCTTCATGCTGCTGCGCCTCACCACCGGGGATCCCGCCGCCATCATCGCCGGCGACAATGCCACCTCGCAGGACGTGGCGGCCATCCGCGAGAAGCTCGGGCTCGATCGGCCGCTGGCCGAGCAGTTCGTCATCTGGCTGGGCCGGCTGGCCCGCGGCGACTTCGGCGAGTCGTTCTTCTTCAAGAAGCAGGTGAGCGAGCTCATCGCCGAGCGCGTCGAGCCCACGCTCGCGCTGGCCACCTCCACGATCGTGCTGACCGTGCTGCTGGCGGTGCCGCTCGGCGTGCTGGCCGCGTGGCGGCGCGGCACGTGGCTCGACCGGCTCGTGATGGGCTTCTCCGTCCTCGGCTTCTCGGTGCCGGTGTTCGTGATCGGCTACCTCCTCATCTATCTCTTCGCCATCGAGCTGGCCTGGGTGCCGGTGCAGGGCTACCAGCGGCTGCGCGACGGCCTCGGCGGTTTCCTCGTGCGGTTGATCCTGCCCAGCATCACGCTGGCCGTGGTGTTCGTGGCCCTCATCGCGCGCATCACGCGGGCCAGCGTGCTGGAGGTCCTCAACGCCGACTACGTGCGGACGGCGCGGGCCAAGGGGCTAGCCGAGCTGCCCGTAATGCTGCGCCACGTCCTGCGCAACGCGGCGGTGCCGATCGTCACCGTCATCGGCGTCGGCATCGCGGTGCTGATCGGCGGCGTCGTCGTCACCGAGTCGGTCTACAGCATCCCCGGCCTCGGCCGCCTCACGGTGGACGCCGTGCTCGCGCGCGACTACCCGACCGTGCAGGCGGTGATCCTGCTCTTCTCGGTCGTCTACGTGCTGATCAACCTGCTCGTCGATCTCTCCTACACGTTCCTCGATCCGCGGATTCGCTATTGAGACGCCTGGGCAATCGCAGCACGGTGCTGGGCGGCGGCATCTTCGCGCTGATCGTGGTCATCGGCCTGCTGGCCCCGCTGCTGGCCACGACCGATCCGGCGCAGATCGATCCGACCGTGCGCAACAAGCGGCCCGGCGCCGAGCGAACGGTGCGCGCCGACGACGGCCGGCCGCGCGTGGTGAAAGTGTGGATGGGCACCGATACCCTGGGGCGCGACGTCTACAGCCGCGTGCTCTACGGCGCGCGCGT
>QHRW01000013.1:0-24499 GCA_003220265.1 Candidatus Rokuibacteriota bacterium
GTTTGCCAGGGCTGCCGTATCGTGATTGCACCGTGAGCGTGTCGCGGTCGGTTGTATCACTGCTCTTGCTGGTGATGTCGGCCGGCGCCGCCGAGGCGGAGCTCCGCTTGCGGCCACACCTCTCCGGGCTGAGCCTCCCGGTCGCGATCGTCCAGGATCCGAACGATGCGACGGTGCAGTTCGTCGTCGAGCTGGGCGGCCGCATCCGCGTCGTGCAGAACGGCACGCTGGCGGGCGACTTCCTCGATCTGCGGGGCGTAGTGCTCGCGGGCGGCGAGCGGGGGCTCTTTTCGATCGCGTTCGAGCCCGCGTTCCCGCCGGAGACGGAGCCCAGCGGACGCTTCTTCGTATGCTTCACGGGAGCGGGGGGTGGCATCGTCGTTGCCAGGTTCCGGCGCTCGGCTGCCAACCCGCTCGTCGCGGACATGACGTCTCGCATGGACCTCCGCTGGCCGGACGGCAGGAGATTCATCCCTCACCCCGAGAACAATCACAACGGTGGCCACATCGTGTTCGGGCCTGACCGCTACCTCTATATCGGCCTCGGCGACGGCGGCGCGGGCAACGATCCGCCTCACAACGCCCAGAATCCGTTGACGCTGCTCGGCAAGATGCTCCGCATCGACGTCAACGTGCCGGACGCCGACCTCAACGGCTACCAGGTGCCGCCCGACAACCCGTTCGCGGATGGGTTCCTGCCCAGCACCACGAAGGCCGTGCTGAAGGAAATCTGGAGCTTCGGCCTGCGCAACCCGTGGCGCTTCAACTTCGACGACGTCGCCCGCGGCGGCAGTGGCGCGCTGCTGATCGGCGATGTCGGCCAGGGCCAGTGGGAGGAGGTCGACTTCGAGCCCCCCGCGAGCGGCGGCGGGCGCAATTACGGCTGGCGCAATCGCGAGGGCAATCACTCGAACGTCACGTCGCTGCCCCCCGCGTACCTGCCGCTCACGAATCCCATCCACGAGTACAACCACGGCCCCGGCGGCAGCGCGTCGATCACCGGCGGGTACGTCTATCGCGGGACCGCGCTCGGGCCCGAGTTCGTCGGCCGCTACTTCTTCGCCGACTTCGTGCAGAAGCGCATCTGGACGATCGCGCTCGAGGTCGATCCGGTCACGGGCGAGGCCCAGGCGGTCGATCTGCGCGAGCACACCGCCGAGATCGGCGGTCCCGGCGTCATCGGCAACGTTAGCTCGTTCGGCGTCGACGAGAACGGCGAGCTCTACCTGATCAGCCTCTTCACCGGTTCAGTGCTCCGGTTCGATCTCGCGGGTCCGGCCGACCTCATGGTTTCCGGGGTGACGCCGCCTGCCACGGGCGTGTCGGGACGGACGATGTCAGTCACGACCAGGGTGCGGAACATCGGCGATCAGCTCGCCGAGCCCTCATTCCGCGTGGACATCTACATGTCGGCCGACAGCAACACGCCGGGGGCCGGAGTCCTCCTCGGCTCGCGAACGATCGTCTCGCTCGCCGCCGGCGCGGAGTCGATGCAGGCGACCGTCGTGACCGTGCCGCCGACCACCGCGCCGGGCCTCTACTTCGTCTCCGCGGTGGTCGATGCCGACAACGTCGTCGTGGAGTCCAACGACGGCAACAACGGCGCCACGGCCACGACGCAGGTCGAGATCATCCGCCCCGATCTCGAGATGGTCGCGGTCAAGGGGCCGGCACGAGGAGTGGTCGGCAAGACGATCAACATCGACACCACGGTGAAGAACGTCGGCCGCGCGGCGTCGGGCGCCTTCGCGATCGGCATCTATCTCTCCAGCACCGATGCGCCGGGCTCGGGCCAGCGCATCGCGACGCGTGGCATCACCACCAGCCTGGCCGCGAACGTCAGCACCATGGTGACGACGAGCGCGATGATCCCGCCCGCCCTGCCACCGGCGACCTACTTCCTCTCGGCCGTGGCCGACCCCGATGGCGTGGTGCCGGAGGTGGGTGACGGCGACGACGGCACGAACGCCGCGAACAACGGCAAGACCGCGCTCGCCCAGGTCCAGGTGGTGCCCTTCCTGCCCGACCTCGAGATCACCGCGGTCTCGGCCCCGCGCACCATGGCCGTCGCGCGTCCGCTGACCGTCTCGTTCACCGTGCGCAACACCGGCACCGCGCCGGTGCCCACCGGCGGCTTCCGTGTGAGCTTCTTCCTGGCCGAGGCCGCGACGCCGCCGCCAGCCCCGGGCGACGGTGTCGGCATCGGCTTCAAGGCGTTCACCGGGCTGGCGGTCGGCGCGAGCCTGCCGACGAGCGCCGTCATCAACGTTCCCGGCAACCTCAGCGCGAACGCGTTCTACCTGTCGGCTGTCGCCGACGCCGACGGCCAGGTGCCCGAGATCACCGAGGGCGCCGCCGCCAACGGCAAGGTGACGGCCACCACGATCGCCGTCGTGCGGCCCGATCTGCAGATCACGCGCTTCGAGGCCAGCGTCGCCCCGGCCACCGCGCGGGCGGCGCGCGGCGGCACGCTGGCCGTTCGCAACGTCACGGTGAAGAACTTCGCCGTCGCGCCGGCGACGGCGGGACCCTTCACGGTCAAGTTCTACCTGTCGGATCTTCCGGACACGCTCGACGTCGAGCTCACGCCGGCGGTGCAGACGATGGGCCTGGCGCCGGGCGCGACCTTCTCCGCCGCGCCGACGCTGACGATTCCGCCCTCGGTCACGCCCGGCTCGAAATTTCTCATCGCGCGCGCCGATGCGCTCGAGCAGATCTTCGAGGGGGACGAGAGCAACAACACCTTCGCCGTTCCCATCGAGATCGGCGACTTCGTGGACCTTCAGATCACGGCGGTCACCGGGCCGGCCGCCGCCGCCACCGGCCGGCCGATGACCGCGTCGTTCACGGTGCGCAACGCGGGCACGGCGCCGGTCGGTAGATTCCGCGTGAGCGTGTTCATGGCACTCGGCGTCGATCCGGCGCCTGGCGCCGGCGTGGAGCTGGGGTTCAAGGAAATTCCAGCCCTCGCCACCGGCGCAAGCCTCGCGACCACGCTGGCCGTCAACGACGTCACGGTGAAGAACTTCGCCGTCGCGCCGGCGACGGCGGGACCCTTCACGGTCAAGTTCTACCTGTCGGATCTTCCGGACACGCTCGACGTCGAGCTCACGCCGGCGGTGCAGACGATGGGCCTGGCGCCGGGCGCGACCTTCTCCGCCGCGCCGACGCTGACGATTCCGCCCTCGGTCACGCCCGGCTCGAAATTTCTCATCGCGCGCGCCGATGCGCTCGAGCAGATCTTCGAGGGGGACGAGAGCAACAACACCTTCGCCGTTCCCATCGAGATCGGCGACTTCGTGGACCTTCAGATCACGGCGGTCACCGGGCCGGCCGCCGCCGCCACCGGCCGGCCGATGACCGCGTCGTTCACGGTGCGCAACGCGGGCACGGCGCCGGTCGGTAGATTCCGCGTGAGCGTGTTCATGGCACTCGGCGTCGATCCGGCGCCTGGCGCCGGCGTGGAGCTGGGGTTCAAGGAAATTCCAGCCCTCGCCACCGGCGCAAGCCTCGCGACCACGCTGGCCGTCAACGTGCCGGCGGATTTCCCGCAAGGGCCCGCGTCGCTCTCGGCCGTCGCCGACCCGGGCAACACGATTCCGGAGCTGGGCGCCAGTGACGACGCCGCGGCCAACGGCCGCGTGGCCATCAGGACCGTCAACGTGATCCGACCGGACCTCCAGGTCTCCCGGTTCACGGGACCCTCACCCGCACGCGCCGCGCGCGGCGGCACGGTCACCGTCACCACGACGGTCAGGAACGCCGCGATGTCTCCCGGCATGGCACCCGCGTCCACGCTGAAGTTCTATCTGTCCACCGACGACGCCTTCGATCCGCTCGATGTCGAGCTGGCGCCGGCGAGCGCGATCCCAATGCTGGGCCCCGGCGCGGCCGTGGCGGTCGTCACCAGGCTCGCGATTCCGGCCGCGGCGACGGTGGGCAACGCGTTCCTCATCGCCCGCGCCGATGCTCTCGACGAGGTCATCGAAAGCGACGAGGCCAACAACACGAAGGCACTGCCGATCGAGATCGGCGATTTCGTGGATCTCACGATGCCCGCCATCGCCGGTCCCGCCACCGCGACCGCAGGCCGGCCGATGACTCTGTCGTTCACCGTCCGCAACGCCGGCACCGCGCCCGCCGGGCTGTTCCGCGTGAGCTTCTTCCTGGCGCCCGTCTCCGACCCCGCGCCCCCGCCGGGGGCCGGCGTCCTCGTGGGATTCAGGGACCTCCAGGGCCTCGCCGCCGTCACGAGCTTCGCGACGCCGGCCGTCGTCGCCGTGCCGGCTGACCTCGCTCAGGGCTCGTACGTGCTGTCTGCCGTCGCGGACGTGGCAGACGCGATTCCCGAGGCCGTGGGCAACGCGGCCAACGGGCGAGCGGCCACGCGGCCAATCAACGTCGTCAGTCCCCCGCCGTGACCGAGACCGCCGAGGTCGTCGTCGTCGGCGCCGGCATCATGGGCGTGAGCACTGCCTATCACCTGGCGCGGCTCGGCGCCGGGCGCGTCATCGTCCTCGAGCGCGACACCGTCTGCTCCGGCTCCACCGCCCTCGCCAGCGGCGGCATCCGCCATCAGTACGCCAACCGCCTCGGCATCGAGCTGACGACGCACAGCATCGTCACCTACGAGCGCTTCCGTGACGAGTTCGGCGTCGATCCCCAGTTCCGCCAGCACGGCTACCTCATCCTGATCGCGACGGAGGCCGAGCTGGCCACCGCACGGCGCAGCGTCGCGCTCCAGCGGAGCCTCGGCGTCGACGTCGAGCTGCTCGACGCGGCCGCCACGCACGAGCTGTGCCCGTATCTGAACACCGGCGACCTGCTGGGCGCGACGTACACGCCGCGCGACGGCTACGCCGACCCGTACCTCTGCGCCACGGCCATCGCGGCCCGCGCGCGCGAGCTCGGCGTGGTGATCAAGCAGCAGCACGAGGTGCGCGGATTCCTGCGCCGCGGCGATCGCGTGACCGGTGTCACCACGGCGGCCGGCGACTTCGAGGCGCGCGCGGTCGTCATCGCGACGGGCGCGTGGTCGGGCGTGGTGGGCAAGCTCGCCCACGTGGAGATCCCCGTGCGGCCGCACCGGCGTCACAAGTTCATGACCGCACCGTTTCCCGCCGAGCGGATCCCGGCGGCGACGCCCTTCATCATCGATCCGCACCGGAACTTCTCGCTGCGGCGCGAGGGCGCCGGCCTCCTGCTCGGCCACGGGCGCCGCGACGAGCCCGACAGCTTCAGCACGGAGGTCGATCGAAGCCTGGAGGCGGGCGTGGTCGAGCGCGCGGTCCACCGCGCGCCGGCGCTGGCCGACGCCGCCCTGCTTCGGGCGTATGCCGGCCTCTACGAGATGACGCCGGACCAGACCGGCATCGTCAGCGCCGTCCCCGGCGTCGCGGGATTGCACGTCGTCGCCGGCTTCAGCGGTCACGGCTTCATGCACGGCCCCATCGCCGGCCAGCTCATGGCCGAGATGCTCGTGCACGGCCGCGCCGTCACCATGGGCGCGGCCGCGCTGGACCTGGCGCGGTTCGCCCGCGGCGACGCCCACGTCGAGCCGCTGACGTTCGTCTGATGCGCTAGGCGCCGCGCGCGGCCGCTACTCGCGCGGCGCGCTCGTGCAGCGCCGGCGCGCCGAGGCGCTCGGCCCACGCGGAAAACGCCGGCCGCGGCCCCTTCCATCGCAGCCCGTCCACGTCCACGCCCAGCGGCGCGTCGGTGCGCAGCGTGGCGAGGCGGCGAAACAGCAGGGCCTGCTCGTGCTGCTCCGCCAGCGTGGTGGCCAGTCGCATGGCGCCGCGCACCGAGACGTCCCACTCCAGCGCGAGCTTCGGAATGGCCTCGAGGTGTCTATAGCGCGCGAGCACGGTCGCGGCCGACACGGCGCCCCAGCCGGAAAGCCCGGGATAGCCATCGGCGGTGTCGCCGACCAGCGCGAGCCAGTCCGGGATGGAGGCGGGCGGCACGCCGAACTTCTTCACCACGCCGGCCTCGTCGCGCGTCTCGCGCGTGCGGCGATCGAGCTGGACGATGCGCCCGCCGCGCACGCACTGCGCCAGGTCCTTGTCGGGCGTGCAGACGACGACCTGCTCGACGCGCGGATCCGCGGCGGCCATCGCCGCCGCGGCGCCGAGCGCGTCGTCGGCCTCGAATTCCACCATCGGCCACACCACCACGCCGAGCGCGCCCAGCGCCTCCTCCAGCGGCTCGAACTGCGCGGCCAGCACGGGGTCGATGCCCTCGCCCGTCTTGTAGCCGCGCCAGAGCGTGTTGCGGAAGGATTCGATGACGTGATCGGTGGCAACGCCCAGGTGCGTGGCGCCGCCTTCGAGCATGCCGAGGATCGAGCCGGCGACGCCGCGCACCGCGCGCAGCGCCTCGGGCGTGCTCCGCTCGAACGCCGCGGCCGGCGACATGAAGTAGCGGAACAGCTCGTAGGTGCCGTCGACCAGGTGGACGATCACGGGCGGCGCTCCTCGGTCGCCTCGAGGCTCTCGTCGATGACGGCCAGGAGCTGGCGGACGTCCAGCGGCTTCGTCAGGTACGCGCGCACGCCCGCGTCGAGGAGCTGCCGCATGCCGCTCGCGAGCGCGTCGGCGCTGAGGATGACGACGGGGATCGCGCACGTGCGCGGATCGTCCCGCAGCAGGCGGAACACCTCCTCGCCGGAGACGTCCGGCAGGTGGCGATCGAGCAGGATCAGGTCCGGGCGATGGTCGCGCGCGAGGTCGAGGCCGACCCGACCCTGCATCGCTGACAGCACCGTGAGGCCCGGCCGCCGGCTCAGGATGCTCTCGACCAGGCGCAGGTTCGACAGGTTGTCCTCGATGTAGAGGATCGTGCGCGGGCGCGCCGCCGCCGCCGGCCGCTCGGCGGCGGCGCCGTCTTGCGCGCGGGGCGCCGGCACCACCGCCAGCTCCACGGCGAACGTGCTGCCCGTCGCCGGCGCGCTCTGCACGCGCAGCGTGCCGCGCATCGCCTCCACGAGCGATTTCGACAGGGCCAGCCCCAGCCCGGTGCCCTCGACGCCCGTGGCCTCCGCGCCCAAGCGGTCGAAAGGCACGAACAGCCGCGCGAGCTTGTCGGCCGCGATCCCCTCGCCGGTGTCGGTCACGGCGATGCGGACGCGGCTCTCCGCCACGCGCTCGCACGCGACGGTCACCGTCCCGCGCGCACGGTTGTACTTGATCGCATTCGACAGGAGGTTCAGGAGCACCTGCTGCAGGCGCTGCCGGTCGGCCAGGACGTGCAGGCCCTCGTCGATCGTGTCCAGGCGCACCGCGATGCCGAGCGAGGCCGCCATGGGTGTGACGAGCTGCAGCGCCTGCCCGAGCGTCTCCCGTACCGGCACCGGCTCCAGCGAGAGCTGCAGCCGTCCCGCCTCGATCCGGCTGATGTCGAGCACCTCGTTGATCAGGCCGAGCAGGTGACGTCCGGCCCGCATGATGTGCTCGACGCTCTCGCCCTGCCGCCCCGCCAGCGCGTCCATCTCCAGGAGCTGGCCGAAGCCGAGGATAGCGTTCAGCGGCGTGCGCAGCTCGTGGCTCATGCGGGAGAGGAACTCGCTCTTGGCCCGGTTGGCGCGGTCGGCCTCCGCCGTGGCGGCGCTGAGCTCGCGCGTGCGCTCCTCCACGCGGCGCTCCAGCTCCGCCGCCTGCCGCGTGACGCGCTCGTGCAGGCGCGCCTGCGCGATGGCGATGCCGAGCTGCGTCGCCACCTCCTGGGCGATGCCGACGATCTCGGCGCCGAAGGGCCCCGACTCGTGGCACACGCTGATGGAGCCGATCAGCTCACCGCCGGCGATCATCGGAACGACCATGTACACGGTCAGCCCGGCGGCGAGCAGCGTCTCCGCGTCGGGGCTCGGCAGCAGCGAGCGCACGTCGATCATCTGCGGCTCGCCGCGACGCAAGGCCTCCACGTCGCCGGCCAGGCGCAGCGGATAGCGCACGCCGGGTCCCAGGTGCTGGCGGCGGCGGCCGGCCGCGGCCAGCCACTCCACCTCGCCGGCCGCGAGGTCGAACAGGTTCACGATGACGCGCGGCACCCCGAGCAGGTCGCGCAGCGGGAAGACCACCGCCTCGGCGATGGCCACCGGCGCCTGCTCGGCGATGAGCGCGCGGTCGATCTCGTGCAGGATGCGCAACCGCTCCGCCTGCGAGGCCAGCGCCTCCTGGGTCTGCGCGTTGGAGATGGCGATGGCCGCCTGGTCGGCGAAGCCCTGCAGCAGCGCGATCTCCCGCTCCGTGAACGGGCGCGGCGTGGGGCCGCCCACCGACAGCACGCCCGTCACCTTGCCCGACACCCGCAGCGGCACCGCGAGGCCGGCCACGATGCCGGCCTCGACGTTCCGGTCGCGGATCTCCGGGCTCGTCGTGAAGCGCGCGTCGCTGCGAAAATCCGCGGTCCACGTCGGGCGGCCTTCCTGCGCCGCCGCGCCGATGAGGCCGACGCCGAGCGGCACGCCGCTGCGCGCGCCCGCGTACGCCTTCGCGCGGCCGCCGAGGGCGACGGCCACGAGCTGGCCGTCGGGCTGGAGGAGCCGCAGCGCCGAGCTCTCGACGCCCAGGAGGCCCAGGACACCCTCGACGATGCGCTCGCCCACCGTGGCCACGCTCAGCGTCTCGCTGACGAGCCCGGCGATCCGCGCCAGCTCCTCCGCCTCCTGCCGGCGGCGGAGGACCTCCGCGTGGCTGCGCGAGTTCTCGATCGCCAGCGCCGCCTGGTCGGCGAAGGCCTGGAGCAGCGCGACGTCCTCGTCGGAGAAGGCGCGGCCGTGCGCGGCCGCGATGGATAGCACGCCGGTGATGCGCTCCTGCACGCGCAGCGGCACGGCCAGCACGGAGCGCGCGCCGGACGCGCGAGCACGCTCGGCCACGTCGTCGGGCAGGCTCACCGCCGGGTCGCCCAGGAGATCCGGGATCCGCAGCGGCTGGCCGGACTCGACCACGAGCCGGTAGAAGGCGAAGTCGGGCGCCGCGCGGTGGCCCGCCGGCATGTAGGGACCGTCGGCCGGCGAGCCCGCCACCAGCACCAGCGCGCCGTCGGCCTCGCGCAGCCGCAGGCCCGCCGCGGGCACCTCGAACAGCGCGCGCACGCTGTCCACCACGCGGCGGCCCACCGTCGTCATGTCGAGCGTCTCGGTCAGGAACCGCGCGCTGCGCGCCAGCTCCTCGGCCTCGCGGCGCGCGCGCGCCGCGCGC
Organism: Candidatus Rokuibacteriota bacterium; assembly: GCA_003220265.1. Classification (GTDB taxonomy): domain Bacteria; phylum Methylomirabilota; class Methylomirabilia; order Rokubacteriales; family CSP1-6; genus AR5. Next base: position 9,204 of record QHRW01000013.1, read on the forward strand.
GTGCGTCCCGTCATCGAAGCCGTTCGCCCGGCAGGTCCAGCACCTGCTCGGCGAGCGTGGTCAGCATGCGCCACGCGGTCTCGTGATGGCGTGTAGCTTCGGGGTCGTCCGTATAGGTGTCGAGCAGCACGTGGCTCGCGCCGAGGCCGGCGAGCGCCTGCAGATCGGCGCGGACCTGCTCGAGGCTGCCCTCGCCGGCGATGCGCTGCTCGTCGGCGAGCGCCGTCTCCGTGATGCGCAGCCGGATGCGCGGGCAGAGCGCGGGCACCGGGCGCCCCTCCTTGTCGGCGATCTGCCGCAGCCGCGGCAGCCCCGTGTCGCGCAGCCACGGCAGCCGCACGCGGATCGGGTGCCAGGCATCACCGAGGCGGACCGCGCGGCGCATGGCCGCATCGCTGGCGCCGCCGACCCAGATCGGGGGATGCGGCGCGCGCACGGGGCGCGGCCCGGTGTGGACGTCGCGGAAGGCCACGAACGGCCCGGCGTGCGAGGCCGGGTCGCTCGTCCACGCGGCCTTGATCGCGGCCAGGTAGTCATTGGACATCGCGCCGCGGCGCTCGAACGGCACGCCGAGCGCCTCGAACTCCTGCCGGGCCCAGCCCACGCCGACGCCGAAGATGAAGCGCCCGCCCGACAGGCGATCGACGTTCGCCGCCAGCCGCGCGGTGTGCAGCGGATGGCGGTAGGGCAGGATCACCACCGTGGTGCCGAGCTCCACGCGGCGCGTGAGCCGGGCCAGCCACGCCAGCGTGACGAACGGATCGTAGAACGGCGCGGGATAGCGCGCCACGACGTCCGGCGTCATCGCCACGTGATCGGAGATCATCACGAAGTGATAGCCGAGGCGCTCGGCGAGCTCGGTCCAGCCCGCGAGCCCGTCCGGGCTCACGCCCGGCCCGAAGTTGAGCAGGTTCACGCCGATCCGCATCCGTCACCGCAAGATACTAGAATCGGGTGCGATGGAGCGATCCTTCCCGATCGTCCGGCACCCGGCGCCCGGCAAGCGCACGCCCGTGCTGGTCAGCGTCCCCCACTACGGCACCGAGCCCCTGCCGGAGGTCACCCCCGAGGACTACCGCGAGCCCAGGTTCGAGACGTTCGCCTACGGCTTCGCCGACACCTTCGCCGACGATCTCTACGGCGATCTCCACGAGCACGGCGCCACGGTGCTGGCCACGCCGTACTCGCGCATGTTCGTGGACGTGAACCGCCGGCGGGACGACTTCGAGCAGCACGGCGGCGAGGTGCGCTCGCGGCGCGGGGTGGTGCGCACGCACACGATGCGCGACGTGCCGATCTTCGCGCGGCCGCTGGCGCCGGCCGAGCTGGAAGCGCGCCTGCGGGCGCTCTACGATCCGTACTACGCGACGCTCGACGCGCTGCTCGGCGACCTGCACCGCGCCTACGGCTACGCGATCCTCCTCGACGGCCACACCGGCAGCCCGCGGCGGATGAAGGAGCACCAGGTGATCATCGGCACCTGCCGGGAGGCCACGTGCGCGCCCGCGCTGGCCGCCGCCGTCGCCGGCATCTTCACGCGCCACGGCTTCGAGGTGCACGACAACGTCAGCGGCTACACGGGCGGCAACATCGTGGCCCGCTACGGCCGCCCCCACAGCCGCGTGCACGCCATCCAGCTCGAGATCAACGCCTCGCTGCTGATGACGACCTCGCGCGAGGACCTCATCGCCGTCATCACGCAGGGCGGCGTGCCCGAGAAGGCTGCCGAGAACTTCGCGCGCGTGCGCCGCTGCCTGCGGGAGGTCCTGACGACTCTGCCCTCGGTCCTTGCCGGTGTGCACTAAAATGGCGGCACCATGACCATGACCCCGATCGACAAGGGCAACCTCGTCGCGCAGTGGGCGTTCGACACGCGCCCGGTGCTGCTGCGCTTCCACCTGTGGCTCGAGGACGTCGAGGTCGAGCGCGCCCAGGCCGAGCCGGTCTCCGCGCACACGTTCACCCCGCGCGGCATCGCGCGCTGCCTGGCCATGACCTCCGCCGCCACCGCGCTCGGCACGCGCCTGTTCGGCGACTACGGCGGCGGCGCCGGCCGCGACAAGGCCACGGTCAACCAGGTCAAGAAGTCGGCCGACGCCGTCAGCGCCTACGTGATGAGCGAGGGCCTCTGGCATCTCACGCGGACGCTGCCCGAGAACCACGCGCTGATGGTGTGTCTCGGCGAGGGCCTGATGCCGAAGGCCGGCGAGTCGCCGGAGATGGGCGCCAACCCGATGCTGGGTTTCGGCCGCGTCTACGCGCGACCCGAGCTGGCCCGCACCGTCGATCGCCGCGTGCGGCGGCTGCTCAACGAGCCGGGCCACACGTTCGAGCAGTTCTACGGCTGGTTGCAGAGCCGCGGCATCACGCTCTGGGGCGCCGCCGTCGACACGCTCGAGAACACCTCGCGCTTCGCCGACGGCAAGCCCACCGGGCCGATGGCCGTCTTCCACCTCTTCGACTCGCCGCTGCGCCTGTCGCGCCCGTACGAGTCGTACATGGGCTGCCTCACCGTACCGGCCCGCATCGCGCAGGCGGCCGAGCAGGCCTCCGTGCTGCTCGACTACCGCACGCCCCGCAAGCAGGTGGCCGAGGCGATCGAGGCCGCCTACCCCGGCATCCGCCGCGAGCACATCCACGTGTGGACGCTGCGCGGCAAGAGCCGCGTGCACCGGCTCGGCAAGCTCTGGGACGAGTGGGACCGCCTCGGCGTGCACCTGGTCGAGGACGGCTGGCGCGCGCCCTCCGGACTCGAAGTCTTCACCGACTCGGGCACGTACGCGCCCACGTTCCTCGTCGGGAGCTGGAAGGACGGCGCCGGCGCCACCCACGTGTTCCTCTGCGACGGCTACGCCGCCACCGCGGAGGCCATGCAGGCGGCCAGCCTCTCCGACGTCCTCGACGTTCACTCCACGATGGCGATGTTCTCGCCGTCGTTCGAGCTGCCGTGCGACGCCGAGGCCCGTCTGATGCAGCTCGATCCTTCCGCGCCGGACTTCGCGCAGCGCCTGGCCGAGCTGGCCGGCGGCCGGCAGGTCGAGGCCGGCAAGGTGCGGACGTACGCCGAGGCCATCGAGGAGGCGGCGGCCTCCAACATGCCGCGCGGCAAGCAGGTGCTCCAGCCCGACGACTTCCTGCCCGAGAAGGACTGGCACGTGCTGGCGAGCGTCGGCTACATGTGCGACGACCCCTACACGGGCGCGTCCGGCGTCACGCAGGTCGCCGACGGCGTCTACCGCGTCACCACGCGGCTGGCCACGCGCAAGGCGTCCAGCCGCATCACCTTCACGCTGCGGCTCATGGAGCCGTTCGAGACGACGCGCCAGATCTTCAGCCCGCTGCTCGTGCGCTTCCTCTCGGGCGTCGATCACGCCACCCGGCCGGTGAAGATCTCCGACTCGGGGCGCATCCGCAACGAGCTGCAGACGATGATCCCGCAGGCGCTCGAGCACGACGGCGAGCGCATCCGCGTGCGCTTCGAGCGGATCAACGAGATGGTCCTCTCGCGCGACAAGCAGGCGAAGATCCGCACGGTGCTCGAGTGGTACAAGGCCCATCACCCGGTGTGGTTCGAGTGGCTGGAGGTCGTCTGACATGAAGATCCGCATCGGCGTGGGCGCGGCCACGGCGGCCTCGACACCGGAGGCGCTGGCCGAGATCGTGACGGGGCTGGACGAGCTGGGCTTCGACTCGCTCTGGCTGTCGGAAGTGCTGACGGGGCCCGTGCTCGACCCCTCGGTGGGCCTGGCGTGGGCGGCGGCGCGCAATCCGCGCGTGAAGCTCGGGACCACGATGCTGCTGCCCGGCCGCAACGTCGTCCGGCTGGCCAAGCAGCTCGCCAGCCTGGACGTGCTGTGTCACGGCCGCCTGCTGGTGACGCTGGTGCCCGGGCTCACCTATCCGCCGGAGCGCGAGGCGATCGGCGTCGAGCCCAAGCAGCGCGGCGCCGTCATCGACGAGGCGCTGCCGCTGCTGCGGTGCCTGTGGGCCGGCGAGACCGTGAGCCACGCGGGCGTCGCCGGCACGTTCCGCGACGTGAAGCTCTCGCCGCTGCCGGTGCAGCAGCCGCTCGAGGTCTGGCTGGGCGGCACGGTCCCGGCCGCCCTCGAGCGCTGCGGACGGCTCTCCGACGGCTGGCTGCCCTCGCTGTGCACGCCCCAGGAAGCGGCCGCGGGGCGGATCGTGATCGACGAGGCCGCCGCGCGCGCCGGGCGCTCGATCAGCCCCGAGCACTTCGGCATGAGCATCGGCTACGCGAGCGCGCCGATCGATCCCGCCACCGCACGCCTCATGGCGGCGCGCCGGCCGCGCTCGGTCGAGCTCACGCCGGTCGGCTGGCCGGCGCTGCGCGAGCGCCTCCAGCGCTTCATCGACGTGGGCTTCTCGAAGTTCGTGCTCCGTCCGGTGATCGCGCCGCGCTCGTGGCGCGCGGAGCTCGAGGCGCTGTCGGCGGCGGTCGGCGACCTGCAAACCTGACGGCGCGCCCGCCCCGCGGCTTCGTCGCCGGCCTGGTGCTCGTCAAGCTGCTGGCCCGCCACGACGACGTCCAGGCGCATCGCGACCAGCGCTAGGAGCCGCGCCGCGTCGCCACGCGCTGGTAGCCGAAACCGATGAGCGCCCCGGCTACCGAGGAGCGCCCCGGCTACGCCGGATCGGAGTCGAGGAGCGCCACGGCTACGCCGGGGCGCTCCGAGCCGCCTGGGGGGTTTGGGGGGCCATATCGGGGCCCCCCAAGTAAGTAGCCGCCACCGCGCCCGCGACGGTGGTCCGCCGCATGTCGCGGGGCTGCGTGTCGTCGTAGCGGCGCACGCGGTGCATCATCTGGCGGTTGTCCCACATGACGAGATCCCACGGCCGCCAGCGATGCACGTAGACGAACGCGGGCCGGGTGGCGTGCTCGTTGAGGTCGCGAAGCAGGATGCGCGCCTCCGCCGTCGGCAGGCCGACGATGGCGCCTGCGTGCGACGACAGGTAGAGCGACTTGCGGCCGGTCACCGGGTGCGTGCGCACCAGGCGCTGGCGCACCGGCTTGAACATCGCGCGCTCCTCGTCGGAGTAGTCGAGCATCCCCAGCGAGCCGCGCGAGTACATCAGCGAGTGCTCGCACACCAGGGCCTCGATCTCCGCCTTCGTCGCCGCGTCCAGCGCGTCGTAGGCCGCCCGCATGTCGGCGAACTCCGTGTTGCCGCCCACGGGGTTCACGACGCGCGCCGACAGCAGCGAGTACTTGGCCGGGATCGGGCGGAACGAGCTGTCGGAGTGCCACAGCATGTTGCCCAGGTTGAAGGCGCGCTCGCGAGAGTCGCGGGGCAGCGGCCGGCCGTCCTTGCCCAGGTTGGACACGTCGTTCATCCCGACCTGCAGCCGCTTGTCCTCGGGCTTCGTGATGTTGCCGCCGCGCGCGTCCTCGAGCTTGCCGAAATTCTGGCTGAAGGCCATCTGCTGCTCGTCGGTGATCTTCTGGTCGTGGAAGACGAGCACCGCGTAGCGATCCATCCCCGCCTCGATCGCGGCGACCTCGTCGCGCGAGAGCGGCAGCGTCAGATCGACGCCGGAGACTTCGCCCACGAACACCGGGTGGATCTGGCGGATCGCGGTCGTCATCGGGCCTCCCTCGGGGCGATCATACCTTTGGTACGGCCTTACGGCCTCAGGGCTACGGCCTTACGCGCTCACGGCCGCACGGCCGGGGCGTCCATGAGCATGCCCCGCGCGCGCCACTTCAGGTAGAGCTCGAGGTCCACCAGCGCGGGATCGCCGTATTCGTACGGCTCCGACCGCACGCCGATCAAGCAGTTGCGGAAGCGCCGCTGCAGCGAGCCGAGCGCCTGCCACTCCAGCCGGTAGAGCGGGTACCCCGTCGGATGCGCCTGCGGAATGACGCTGCCGGCGAGCCGGTGGCCCCAGTTCTCGTCGTGGCACTGGCGGCAGGCGAGGTTGAGCTGGCCCTGCCGCCGCTCCCACAAGGCGCGGCCGGCGTCGAGGAACGGCTGCGTGCGCGCGTCGACGGCGACGTCGATCGGCAGGCCGCGCGACTGGCGGGCGACGAACGCGGTCAACGCCAGCAGCTCCCGGCTCTCGTACGCCAGCGCCGGCGCCTGCTGTCGCTCGACCCGGCAGGCGTTGATACGCTGCTCGAGGCTGACCGGCCGGCCGCGACCGGCGTCGAACGCCGGGTGGCGCGCGGCCACGCCCTTCATGCTGGCCCGGGCGTCGCCGTGGCAGTCGGCGCACGCACGGCCGGCGGCGCCGGTCTTGCGGTTCCACAGCGCGCCGCCCTCGAGCACCCACAGCATCGCGGGGTTGGCCGTGTCGTCGTCCTGCATGGCGCGCGTCTCACGGCTCATGAAGTCGTAGCCGGAGCGCCGCTCGGCGCTCGGGATCTCGGCGGCCAGCGCCGAGACGGCCAGGCCCAGCGCCCCCAGCGCCGCCGCGAGCCGCAGCACCCTACTCGACGCGGATCTCGGCGGTCTCCTTCACCGAGAAGCCGTTGTCGCCGGTCCAGTGGAACGTCAGCGTGCCGGTCTCGGTGGCGACCGTCGAGAACGTGATGAACGGGTTGGCGGCGATGGCCGGGTGCAGCGCAGCGCGGAAGACCTCCGCGCCGTTGTAGGTGCACACGAACAGCCGGATGATGTCGCGGGGAATGCGCGCGCCGAGCTGGCTGCGGCGATAGCCGGTCTCCATCGGGTGGGAGATCAGGGTCTTGATCTCGACGATCTCGCCGCGCCGGGCGCGCGGCGGCACGCTGATCAGCGTCTCCGCCACGGCTAGGTCTCCTCCAGGCACGCGGCGAGCGTCACCACGACGGCCGCCTCGGCCGACCAGAAGGAGCCGTCGCTCAGCTCGGCGATCGCGACGACCGTCTGGGTGTCGGCCAGGCGGATGCGCGTGGACACCCGCGCGCGCCCGGCCCGCGGCCCCAGGCGGACGCTGACGACGTCGGGCTGCGGGTTCTTCTCGGTGAAGACGTGGATCGCGCGGACGTGCTCGGCCGGGGTCATCGCGCTCTCGACGCTGACGGTGAGCGGCACGGCGTTGCCGTTCTCCGACAGCGGCGGCAGCTCCAGCTTCACGCGGCCCTTCGTGACGCGCGCCGTGCCGACGACCGCGCCGATCGCGTCCTGCATCGCGGCCGGCGTGGCCGCGGCCGGCCGCACGGCCACGATCGCCGCCATCCCGGCAGTGGCGGCGCGCAGGAACTCGCGGCGCGTCGTGCGAAGCGGCATTCAGTCCTTCAGCGTCGTCAAGTAGGCCACCACGTCCTCGATCTGCTCGGCGGTCAGGATCGGCTTGCCCCGGAACGCCGGCGCCACGCGCGTGAGCCCATCGGTTCGATGATACGCCGGCATGATCGACGCGGGGTTGATCCGGCTCGAGTCCACGATGCGCAGCCGCAGCTGGCCTTCCGACCAGCGCGCGCCCGCACCCTTCAGGTCCGGCGCGAGCTCGCCCTGGAAGCGCTCCTCGGGGAACGGCCCGCCGTGACAGAGCAGGCACAGGCCGACCTGGCGGTTGGCGACGATCGCCCGGCCGCGCGCCGGATCGCCCTTGGCGCCGGTGAGGGATTCGGGAATGGCGTCCTGGCCGTGCGCCGCGCCCACGAGACAGGCAACGGAGACGAGCGCGGCCGCCAGTCTCACCCGAACACCTCGCCGGTGATCGTGTGGAACCACGCCTCGGCCAGCACGGCCTCGGCCGCCCGCGTCGCGCGCGGCGCGTTGGCGGGGCTGACGCCGCCGGCGCCGGGGACGTCGGCGAGCTGGCCGCCCGACGGCGCGTACACGCCGGCGACCGAGATCCCGTAGTCGGGCGCGACCAGGCTGTAGCACGTGTTGATCAGCTTGGGGGCCGCGGGCGTGCCGCCCGCGAGCAGCGTGACGACGGCGGCCGCGCAGCTCTTGGCCTGCGAGTTCGCGGCGAAGGCGGACTTCGGCATCGCGCCGGCGATGGCGGCGTCGCCGACGACGTGGATCCCGCGCTGCAGCGTGGACTCGAACGTCACCGGATCGATCGGACACCAGCCGGTGCGATCGGTGACGCCGGCGGCCTCGGCGATGCGCCCGGCCTTCTGCGGTGGGATGACGCTGGCGACGTTCGCCTGGTGCTTGCCGAAATCCGTCACGAGCGTGCGCGTCGCGGCGTCCACGGACGTCACGGCGCCGCCCTTGGACAGCGGCACCCACTCGAGCAGGCCCGGGTAGAGCTCCGCCCACGCGGCCTGGAACAGGCGCTGCTTGGAGAAGGCGTCCTTGGCGTCGAGCACGATCAGCTTGGACTTGGGCTTCTTGGTCTTGAGGTAGTGCGCGATCAGGCTGGCGCGCTCGTAGGGGCCGGGCGGACAGCGGAACGGATTCGCCGGCGCAGCGATGACGACGAGGCCGCCGTCGTTCATCGCCTCGAGCTGGCGGCGCAGCAGCAGCGTTTGCTCGCCCGCTTTCCAGGCGTGCGGCATCAGGGCGGCGGCCGCCTCGTCGTAGCCCGGCAGAGCGCCCCAGCGGATGTCGATGCCCGGCGCCAGCACGAGCCGGTCGTACGGCAGCCGCGTGCCGTCGGCGAGCGTGACCGACTTCGCGGCCGGGTCGACGGCCGTCGCCATCGCGGGGACGAGCGTGATGCCGTCGGCGGCGACGCGCGCATAGGTGAACTGCTGCGCACTCAGCTCGCGCAGGCCGCCGATCACCGCGTTGCTGAACGGGCAGGCCGTGAACGTCGCGCTCGCCTCGACGAGCGTGACGCTGACGCGCGGATCGAGCTGGCGCAGCGCGCGGGCGCAGCTGGCGCCGCCGAACCCGCCGCCGACGACCACGACGCGGGGGCCCGCGCCCTGGCCGCGCGCGGGCGCGGGGAAGAGCGCGGTGCAGCCGGCGAGACCGAGAAACCGGCGGCGAGTGAACGTCACTTCTTGGGAAGGGGCACCCTAGCAGGGTTCCCCTCTTCCCCTCCCTTGGGTAGGGGCACCCTAGCAGGGTTCCCCTCTTCCCCTCCCTTGGGCTGCGCGGCGAACCAGGCGGCGAGGGCCTGAATCTCGTCGTCGGTGAACCCCTTGGCGATCCGGTCCATGACCGTGCCGGCGCGCTGGCCCGAGCGGAACCCCTGCATCGCCCGGACGATTGCGTCGCGCTCGAGGCCAGCCAGGCGCACCACCGGCGAGGTCACGCGTGCGGAAGCGGGATGGCAGCCGGAGCATGCCGCCGCACCGGGCGGCGGCTGGCCAAAGGCGGTGGGCGCGGTCACGGCCGCGGCGATCGAGGCGAGCCCGATCGCCGCGGCGAGAGCCTTCCCCACGGTGCTAGACCATCGTGATGCCGTGGTTCTTGAGCGGGAACGTGCGGATGCGCTTGCCGGTGGCCGCGAAGTACGCGTTCAGCACCGCCGGGGCGGCCACGCAGATCGTCGGCTCGCCCACGCCGCCCCAGAACCCGCCGGACGGCATGATGATCGACTCGACCTTCGGCATCTGCGCGATGCGCATCGAATCGTAGGTGTGGAAGTTCGTCTGCTCGATGCGGCCGTCCTTGACCGTGCACTCCTCCATGAAGAGACCCGACAGCCCGTAGACGAACGAGCCGGCAATCTGCCGCTCGATCTGCGCCGGGTTGACGGCGTAGCCGGGATCGGTCGCGCACACGATGCGCCGCACCTTGATCTTGTCGCCGCCGGTCACCGAGACCTCGGCGCACGCGGCCACGTAGCTGCCGAACGCCATCATCTGCGCCAGGCCGCGAGACACGCCCTGCGGCGCCGGCTTGCCCCAGCCCGCGCGGTCGGCCACCGCGTTGAGCACGGCCAGGTGCTTGGGATGCTTGCTCATCAGCGCTCGCCGGAACTCCAGCGGGTCCTTGCCGGCCGCCTGCGCCAGCTCCTCCATGAAGCACTCGAGGAAGATCGCGTTCTGGTTGATGTTCACGCCGCGCCAGAATCCGGGTGGGACGTGGGTGTTGCGCATGGCGTGGTCGATGAGGAGATGGGGCACGCTGTAGCCGAACGCGAAGTCACCGCTCGGATCGAGGCCCTGGAAGGTCAGGTTGTCGCGCCCGTCCTGGAGATTTTGCGGGAACACGGCCGTGAGGATCGACTGCCCGGACAGGCGCATGTGCAGGCCGGTGAGGTTGCCCTTGTCATCGAGCGCGCCCACCAGCTTGGACTGCATGACCGGGTGATATCGACCCTGAACCATGTCCTCCTCGCGCGTCCACAAGAGCTTCACCGGCGTGCCGGGAATCTGCTTGGCGATGAGGACGGCCTGCGTGACGTAGTCGTGGAAGGCGCCGCGGCGGCCGAAGCCGCCTCCGAGGTTGATCTTGTAGACCTCGCACTTGTCGGCCGGCAGCCCCGAGGCCGCGGTGGTGGCGGCAAACGCGGCCTCGCCGTTCTGCGTCGGCACCCACACCTCGCAGCGCTCCGGCGTGTACTTGGCCGTCGCGTTCATCGGCTCCATCGGCGCGTGGTTCTGGAAGGGGTAGGCGTACACCGCCTCGACCTTCTTCGCCGCACCGGCGATGGCGGTCTTGACGTCGCCGTTCTGATTCCGCACGAACGCCTGCTCGGCGTCGAGGCCGGCCTTGAGCGTTTCGGCGATCGTGGCGCTGGAGACCTGGGCGTTCGGGCCCTCGTCCCACACGATCGGCAGCGCGTCCAGCGCGGTCTTGGCCTGCCACCACGTCTCCGCGACGACGGCCACGGCGGTGTCGCGCACCTGCACCACGTGCTTGACGCCCGGCATGCCCTTGACCTTGTCGGCCTCGAAGCTCTTCACCTTGCCGCCGAACACCGGGCACTCCTTGATCGAAGCGTTGAGCATGCCCGGCAGCTTCAGGTCGGCGCCGTAGACCTGCGCGCCGGTCACCTTGCCGAGCGTGTCCAGCCGCTTCACCGGCTTGCCGATGATCTTCCACTCCGTCGGGTCCTTCAGCGACACCTCGGCGGCGGCGGGCGCCGGCAGCTTGGCGGCGGCTTCCGCCACCTTGCCGTACGTTGTCGTGCGCCCGGTCGGCTTGTGCGTGATGACGCTGTTGGCGGCCGAGCACTCGGAGGCCGGCACGCCCCAGCCGTTGGCGGCGGCCTGCACGAGCATGATGCGCGCGGCGGCGCCGCCCTTGCGGACGTACTCATGCGAGTTGCGGATGCCGCGGCTGCCGCCCGTGGAGAAGTCGCCCCACACGCGCTTGCGCGCGACGGACTGGCCGGGCGTGGGGTACTCGGTGGTCACCTTCGACCAGTCGCACTCGAGCTCCTCGGTCACCAACTGCGCGAGGCCGGTGAGCGTGCCCTGCCCCATCTCGGAGCGGGCGACCCGGATCACGACGGTGTCGTCGGGGCGGATGACCACCCAGGCGTTGATCTCGGGCGAGCCGTCCTGCGCGCGGACGACGCTGGTGCCGAACGGGATCTTCAGGCCGAGGACGAGCCCGCTGCCGACGGCGGCGGTGCCGACGAGGAACGAGCGGCGATTGAGCTTCGGCGTCTTCGTGGTCATGGCCGCCCCCTATGCCTTCGCCGCGGCGTGGATGGCTTCGCGCACCTGCTGGAACGTCCCGCACCGGCAGATGTTGGTGATCGACTTGTCGATGTCGGCGTCGGTGGGCTTGGGCTTGTCCTTGAGCAGCGCCGCCACCGCCATGATCATGCCCGCCTGGCAGTAGCCACACTGCGGTACCTCGTTGTCCACCCACGCCTTCTGGACCTTGTGCAGCGTGCCGTTGGTGGCCAGCCCCTCGATGGTGGTGATCTTCTTGCCGACTGCCGCGGACACCGGCATCACGCACGAGCGCGTCGCCTTGCCGTCCACGTGCACCGTGCAGGCGCCGCAGAGCGCCATGCCGCAGCCGTACTTGGTACCGGTCAGGCCGACCTGTTCCCGGATCGCCCACAGCAGCGGAGTGCTGGGGTCGACGTTCACCTCGCTCGTCTTACCGTTGATCGTCAGGCGTGCCATGTCGGCTCCTTCCCCTGGTCGCAGTGCGGAGACTATTCGCTATCCGGCCCGTGAAGGCAAGGGGTGGCGGGGGCGCTCATCGCGCCAGGCCTGCCATCAACTCCATCGCCTCGGGCTGGTCGGTCACGAGCGTGAGGCCGGTGATGCCGCTGTCGGCCCACGCGCGGTAGTGCTCGCGGATCCGCGCGACGGGGCCCACCAGCGACATCTCGTCGCAGAACTCGTCGGGCACGGCGGCCACCGCCTCATCCTTGCGCCTGGCCAGGTACAGCTCCTGGATGCGCTGGGCGGCGTCGCCGAAGCCGCGGCGGACCATCATCTCCTTGTGGAAGTTCTTGTCGCGGTGGCCCATGCCGCCGACGTAGAGCGCCACGCGCGGCTTCTGCCGCGCGAGCGCGCCCTTGACGTCGGCGGTGATGGTCACCTCGGCGCGCGCCTGGATCTCGAAATCGCCAAGCCCTTGCCGCCGCCCGCGCGGCGGAAGCCCTCTTCGAGCCACGGCCGCAGCATCGGCATCAGCCGCGGCACGAAGCCCAGCGGCAGCCAGCCGTCGGCGATCTCCGCCGTCAGCTTCACCATGGCCTCGGTGCCGGTGCCCAGCCAGATCGGCAGCCCCGGGTTCATGTGCAGGATGGAGACGAGCGGCTTGCCGACCCCGAGCGCGCCGGGGCCGGTGTACGGCAGCGAGATCTCGCGGCCCTCGTGACTCACCGGATCCTTGCGCTCGAAGACCTTGCGCATGATCGCGACGTAATCGCGCACGCGCCAGTACGGCTTGCCCCACGGCTGGCCGTACCAGCCCTCCACGATCTGCGGGCCCGAGACGCCCAGGCCCGCGATCACCCGATTGCCGCCCGCGAGAGCGTCCACCGTGCCCGCTGCCATCGCGGCCGTGGCCGGAGGCCGCGCGGCGAGCTGCATGATGCCGGTGCCGAGCCGGATGCGCCTGGTCACCGCCGCCAGGTAGGCCAGCGGCGTGATCGCATCCGACCCGTACGCCTCGGCCGTCCACACGGAGTCGAAGCCAAGGCGCTCCGCGAGGAGCACCTTGTCGACGGGCAGCTTCAGCTCCGCGCCGGAGTAGCCGATGCTGAGGCCGAGCTTCATGTGCCGCGGCCCCACAGGCCGCAGTAGCGGCGCAGGACCATCGGCAGACCGGCCTCGTAGCCCGGCCACTTCTCGTACTTCGGGAACTTCATCTCCTTCTCGACCCGGTCCCAGCAGCCGCCGGCCTGGGCTTCCGTCTTCACGGCGGCGGAGACCTCTTGCATCAGCGTCAGCTGCTGCTGCACGTCGTCCTTGGTGCCGAGCCGCCCGCCGGGCTGGCCGGGGTGGCCGGGAATCAGCCGGTCCCAGTCCATCGCCAGGACCTTCTTCATCGAGTCTTCCCACTCGAGCGGGTAGGCGTCGATCATGCCGCGGCCGGGGAACGTGCCGACCGGGATGAAGTCCACCGCGAAGATGATTTTCTCCTTCGGCAGCCGCATGACGATCGAGCTGTCGGAGTGATTGAGCCCGAGGTACGTCAGCTCGAGGGTGGTGTCGCCGAGCTTGACGGTCTTCTTGTCGCCCATCGTCTCGTCGGGCAGCACCGTGTGCGGATCGTTGATCTGCTTCAGGCGCTCGGCCGCGCGCTTGTGGGCCAGGAACTTCGCGCCGGCATCCTTGAACGGCTTGCCGCCCGCGATGTGGTCGAAGTGGTGATGGCTGTAGATGACCCACTTGATCGGCTGGCTCGTGACCTTCTTGATCTCGTCCACGTAGGTCTGCACCATCTGCGGCCGGCCGTACCCGATGGGGTCGGTGGCGATGACACCGGCCGAGGTCACGACGAACATCGACTGGTGATTACCGCCGCGGAAGATGTAGACGTTCTCGGTGCCGTCGACCTTGGTGGTGGCGAACGGCGGCGGCGCCGGCTGCTGCGCATAGGCAGCCACGCCGAGACCGACGGCCAGCAGGGTGGCGGCGACGATCGAAGATTTCCAGCCCATGATCTCCCCCTTTTGAACGGTGGCGGGAGCATCGCCCGGCTGCGGGCTACCGTCAAGCGTTAGAATCCGCCATGGCCTTCGACGCGATCGTCGTCGGCGGCGGGCTGCTCGGCACCGCCACCGCCTACCACCTGACCGCCGCCGGCGCGCGCACGCTGCTGGTGGACCGCGCCGATGTCGGCCGCGCGACCGACGCCGGGGCCGGCATCCTCTCGCCGGAGACGAACAGCCGCGATCCCGACGCCTGGTTCCGCCTGGCCTCCGACGCCGTCGAGGACTATCCGGCGCTGATCGAGCGGCTTAGCGAGGAGCAGTCCGGCGATACGGGCTACGCACGCTGCGGCAAGCTGGTCGTCGCCGCCTCGGACGACGAGATCGAGTCGTTCGAGCGCGCCCGCCGGATCATCGGCGAGCGCCAGCGCAGTCGCGGCCGGCCCACACGCGAGGACCTGCACGAGGTCTCGCCCGCCGAGGCGCGCGAGCTGTTTCCGCCGCTCGCGCGCGTGCACGGCGCCATCTACTCGCGCGTGGCCGCGCGCGTCGACGGCCGCCTGCTCAACCGCGCGCTGCGCACGGCCGCCGGGGCGCGCGCGCTCGTCGTCCGCGACGGCAGCGTGGAGCGCCTGGTGCGCGACGGCGATCGGGTGAGCGGCGTCGTGGTCGGCGGCGAGACCATCGCCGCCGGCGGAGTCGCCATCGCGGGCGGCGCGTGGACGGAGGCGTTCGGCCGCCAGCTCGGCGTGGCGATCCCGGTGGCGCCGCAGCGCGGACAGATCATCCACCTGGGCCTGCGCGCTACGGACACGAGCCGCTGGCCCATGGTGAGCGCGTTCCACCACCACTACCTGGTCGCGTGGCCGGACAGCCGCGTGGCCGCCGGCGCCACGCGCGAGACGGGCTCGGGGTTCGCGCCGCATACCACCAGCGCCGGCGTCCGCGAGGTGCTGGACGAGGCGCTGCGCGTGGCGCCGGGGCTCGCCGGGGCCGAGATCCGCGAGATCCGCGTCGGGCTGCGGCCGCTGACATCGGACACGCTGCCCGTGCTCGGCCCCGTACCCGGCGTCTCCGGCGTGTTCCTGGTCACCGGGCACGGGCCGACGGGGCTCACGCTGGGGCCTTACAGCGCCAAGCTCGTGGCCGGCCAGATGCTCGGCAAGCCCCCCGCGTCCGACCTGAGTCCCTTCTCCATCGCGCGTTTCGGCGTATGATCGCCAAATTGTTGGGTAGGGGCACCCTAGAAGGGTTCCCCTCTTCCCGATTGTTGGGTAGGGGCACCCTAGAAGGGTTCCCCTCTTCCCGATTGTTGGGTAGGGGCACCCTAGAAGGGTTCCCCTCTTCCCGATTGTTGGGTAGGGGCACCCTAG